>NC_014378.1:617399-1234798 GCF_000144695.1 Acetohalobium arabaticum DSM 5501 | reverse complement strand
TAGTTTCCTCTAAATTCTCTTCAGCTATCTCTTTGATATCTTTGGCCAAAATAAACTCTGATTCATCATCTAACTTATTAACTATACTCCGTAATTTACTATCTACTTCTCGATCCCCAGTCTTACGTACATCAATAGTTGAATCCAGATCAATAATCCCTTGTCGGTTTTGATTTAATTTTGCTTTCCAATACTGTAAACTACCTTGAATAAAATTTTTTACCATAGAATCAGTTTTAGATGCTTGTAGTAATGTTTCTCCGAATTTATCCCGCACTTGTTCATTTACTTTTTCTTTAACTTCCGGGTCTAGTTCTTCATATAACTCCTGCTGTTCTTGATCCAAATTATCTATTTCTATCTCCCATTCTTCATCATCTTCGTCATCCGAATCATTATCTTCTTTATCTTTTCTATCAATAGGATCGTGGATAACTTCATCATCTTCTGAAATTTCATCTTTATCCTCAACAAAAACAGATTCTTTTTCATTTTTCAAACCTTCAGAAGTAAAGAATAATTCAAAAACCTGGTTATAAATTTTTCTTTCTTCATAGTTCTTAACTAGTAATGCCTGTAATGTTAATTTAAATTCTTTTTTATTCAAGATATCTATTGTTTTTAACGAATCAACAGCTTCAATACTTTCAACTAAACTGATATTAAAACCTAACCCCCGTAAAATTTGAATGAACTTAATGATATTATTTTCAATATAATTATCAGTTGAATTCCCCTTGTTTTCTTCTACAAATTGCTCAAACTCATCTGTCAGCATCTTAATATCCATGCTATCTACTCCTTTTTCGATAACTAAAATTTACTTTTATTTTTATTTTATTCTATAGTAATATTCTTTTTCCTTTATCTATAAATTTAAATTCTAATGATAAATCTTCTTTAGGTGGTTTTTTTTATGACTGCAGGTGATATAATTTATAATGGAATCTTTATAATTGATTTTGAAAATTGAGGAGGAAGAAACATAATGAATAAAACTAAAGAATTATCATTAAATGGAATCTTAATTGCTTTAGTAGCTATAGCAACTATGGCTATTAAAGTTCCTGTTCCAGCTACAGAAGGTTACATTCATCTAGGAGATAGCATGATCTATTTAGCTTCAATCCTCTTTGGTTGGAAAACAGGCTTGATAGCCGGAGGATTAGGATCAGCTCTAGCTGATCTCTTTTCTGGCTATGCACATTGGGCCTTTCCTACACTGATTATTAAAGGGTTAGAAGGATTAATCATCGGTAAAATTGTCCATCAAACAGCTCGAAATACTTCCCTGAGAATCAAAGATATTATTGCCGCTTTTATTGGAGGCGGCTGGATGGTATTAGGTTATTACTTGGCCGGTGCTGTCTTAACTAATAGTCTTATTGTACCTCTAAGCAGTATTCCCTGGAATATAATTCAGGCAGTTGGGGGAGCAATTATTGTCTTCCCGATCATCTTTGCTATTATCAAAAGTAATATATTGGATTATCTGAATAATTAAGCTTTAAACTAATTGGGGTGATATCTATGAAAGCAGGTAAACTAAACATAAATAATCTTAAAAGTTTGATTCTGGACCAAATTTCAGCCACTAACCAGGATGTATTAGTTAAACCAAATATTGGAGAAGATTCGGCAGTAATAGATTTTGGGGAATTTGTAGCAGTTATTTCTACTGATCCGATTACTGGAGTTCAGGAAGGAATGGGCAGCTTAGCCGTCAATGTAGCCTGTAATGATATAGCAGCTAATGGTGCGGAACCGATTGGGATTCAACAGACATTATTAGTACCTCCAGAGACTACCGAAGACGAAATTATTGCTATCACGCGTGATATTAATCAGGGTGCTAAAGAGTTAGGAATCGATATTTTAGGCGGACATACTGAAATTACAGATATTGTTAATAAACCCCTAGTCTCCTGCACCGCTATTGGTAAAACCACTAAAGAGAAGTTTGTTACTTCTTCTGGAGCTGAAATAGGCGATGATATCATAGTTACTAAATGGACTGGATTGGAAGGAGCTTCTATCTTGGCTGTAGATTACTATAATAAATTATTAGAGTTAGGTGTTGGTAAAGAAACGTTAGCAACTGCTAAAAACTTTGGTAATCAGATTAGTGTCCTTCCAGAAGGATTGATTGGAGCTGAATTTGGGGTAAATGCTATGCATGATGTAACCGAAGGCGGACTTTATGGTTCACTCTATGAATTGACAGAAGCAGCAGAGACTGGTTTTATGATAGACCAACAGAAAGTACCGCTTCATCCAGCAACAGAAAGCATTATAGAAGCACTAGAATTAAATCCATACCAATTAATTGGATCTGGTATGATGATTTTAACTACTTCTAGAGGAGAAGAATTAATTAAAGAGTTAACTAAAGAAGATATCCCCGCAGCCATTGTCGGTGAAATTACTGAAAGCCAGCGAATTATTAGAACAGATACTGAAGAGATTGAATTAGAGGAAGCACCGCAGGATGAACTGTGGCAGTTTTTAGCTGATAACTAAAAATTAAGTACCTAAAACCTCCTAAATTCTAGGAGGTTTTAGGTACTTTTTTAATTATATTTTTGATTTTTGATTGTTAAGTTAAGATTTTTAATATTGATGTTTGGTTATAAGTGACTAAGTATATATAAACCATTATATATAAAAAAAGGCTAAGTAATCACTCAGCCTTAAAGAAAGTTCCGAATTGGATCATCCAATTTATTAAACTCAATCAAAAATGAATCATGACCTACTTCAGAATTGATCTGATGATGCTTAATTTTTCCTCCTACTTTCTGAATTCCTTCTACTATTTCCATTGATTCTTCTGGGGGGAATAGCTTATCAGAATCAATAGTAATTAATAGATTTTCAGCCTCAATCTTGCTTAATGCTGCTTCAAAAGATTTATAATCGCGGCTTAAATCAAAAAGATCCATTGCTTTAGTAAGATAAATAAAAGAATTAGCGTCAAAACGGTTCATGAACTTTTCTCCCTGATAATCCAAATAACTATTGATCTGGAACTGATTATCCAGACTATAAAAATCTTTATCCTCGATTCTATCCCTACCAAATTCAGACTGGAAAGCTTCAGAAGTTCGATAAGTAATCATACCGATTTTGCGGGCTAGGGCCATGCCTTTAGTAGGCTTACGATTAGAATCATAATAATCGCCATTCTGCCAATCCGGATCATTCTTAATTGCATCAATTGCCAACTGGTTATAGGCCATAGTTCTTGCTTTTAAGCGGCCTGAAGTTGCAATAGGAATAATCTTTTCAACAAAATCCGGATATTCAACAGCCCATCTTAGAACCTGCATTCCTCCCATTGAACCGCCAATTACAGCAGCAAGCTGTTTAATTCCTAATCTATCCAATAAAGCCTTCTGTAAATTAACCATATCCTTGATAGTTACTACTGGAAAATTAAGTCCATACTCCTTTCCTGTTTCAGGATTAATCGAAGCAGGACCGGTAGTACCATAACATCCTCCTAAAATATTACTACAGATTACATAATACTGATTAGTATCAATTGCTTTTCCAGGACCAATTAAGGGATCCCACAGTCCTGGTCTTTTATCATCCTTAGTATACCAGCCAGCAGCATGAGCGCTGGCTGTTAAAGGATGACAGATTAAAACTACATTATCTTTCTTTGAATTTAGTGTACCGTATGTTTCATATGCAACATCTATTGGACTTAATTTAGCTCCTGATTCAAAATAAAATTCTTCCTCCTCAAATAAAGTTAACTCTTTTGTCTTTACCAAACCTACACTATTTACCGAATTAAGTCTTTTACTAGGAATACTCAACCTACTCCCTCCTTTCTTAGTTTAGAATCAATTAATCCAGCTTAGAAAAAGCCTGCTTTAGATCAGCAATAATATCTTCTACATTCTCAATACCTACTGATAATCTAATCAATCCTTCTGTAATACCGGCTGCTTGTTGGTCTTCTTTGGATAACTGTTCATGAGTTGTAGAAGCCGGATGAATAATTAAAGTTCTAGTATCGCCTATATTAGCCAATAACGAACATAACTTCACATTATTAATCAGCTGTTTACCTGCCTCTAAGCCACCTTTAACTTCAAAACAGATCATTCCGCCAAAGCTTCTTTGCTGTTTTTTAGCCAATTCATGATGTGGATGACTTTCAAGTCCAGGATAACGTACCCAGTCTACTTTAGGATGCTCTTCTAACCATTCTGCTATCTTTTGGGCATTCTCACAGTGTTTCTCCATTCGTAAAGAAAGGGTTTCTAATCCCTGAATAAATAACCAGGAATTCATTGGACTCAATGCTGGGCCAGTATCTCTATAACCTTCACTTCTCATCTGATCAATCAAATCTTTAGGCCCAACAACAATACCGCCTATTGAACTTCCGTGACCGCCGATGTATTTTGTTGCCGAATGCAGAACAATATCTGCACCCAAGCTTAAAGGCTGAGACAGATAAGGAGTATTGAAGGTATTATCAACAACTACCTTGATATCATGTTTATGAGCAATCTCAGCCACTGCTTCAATATCAACTAAATCTAATAGTGGATTACCTGGTGACTCTAAATAGATGATTTTTGTATCTTCCGTAATTGCTGCTTCCCATTCTGCTAAGTCATCTGGAGCAACAAAGGTAGTCTCGATTTCGTATTTAGGTAGTGTTTCCGTAAATAAATGGAATGTACCACCATAGATAGATCTCGAAGCAACAATCTCATCACCAGCTTCTAACAGCGTTAAAACAGTTAAATTTATAGCTGCCATACCTGAAGCTATAGCTAAACCGGCTTCTCCTCCTTCTAAAGCTGCTACTCTCTTCTCAAATACTGCATTAGTTGGATTACTCAATCTAGTATAGATATTCCCTTCTTCCTCCTGAGCAAATAAATTTGCAGCATGCTCAGCATCATCGAATACATAAGATGTTGTCTGATAGATAGGCACTGCCCGCGAACCAGTAGTTGGTTCTGGCTCGTAACCTGCATGAACAGATAGCGTATCAAATCCTAGCTTCTCTTTCTTCTCTTCTGTCATTTTTATTCCTCCATTTCTTAATTTGAATTCTACTAAAAATTAAAAAGCCTCTTCTTAGATAAGAAGAGGCTTTAATCGCTAGATCTCCACCTCTCTTATCTTTCAATGTCATTGCAACATTGCAGGAGTTGGCACCACTTCCCTGGCTATAGCCAAGGATGGTTGCCGGGCTTCATCGGGCCAGTCCCTCCACCACTCTTGATAAGAGAGTAATACATAATTATTTGATTCTTAAGTAATGATAACATATTTTAGTAATAATGTCAATTGGCCTATTCATGAAATTTTAGCTCCATAGTATTTACCTTCACTCCAGTAACTTCTTTTAACTCATCTGCTAAATTAGAAATTTCTTCCTTATCATCACGTAGCACTAATAAGATTAAACCTTCTTCTTGGCTGTCATCAGTTTCGTGAATTCCTAATCTTGTTTCTATAATACTGCCGTAGGTAGTAAGTATCTCTTGTACTTTAGGAGCTGAATTGGTCCGCTTATCAATTAAGATTGCCATTACATTAGAAGTTTTCAAAATTAATTCCTCCTCTATATTCTATTCTGTAGTTCTTCACTTACTTCAACAGCAGAAAGTCCATCAGCATTAATAACCGATGCTTCATTCTTAATATCCGACATATTCATTACATTTTTGTCTTCACCGCTAATAACAATTGCATCAACTTTTTGAAGATTATCTTCTTCTAAATCCATTACTTCATATCCTCTTCGTTCTAACTCCTGGCTTACATTGCTCAAATCATCTTCGACAGCTACTGAAATTTTACGTGCCATTTTTTATCACCTCTTTAAGTAAATATATTAATTTAAAGATCATCATTAATATTTTGCTCTATAATGTAAAATAAAATACATTATAGAACTTTATCCAGATAATATTAAAAAAATTCATTACTTTACTTCCTAGTGCTAAATATAATACTAACTTTTTTAAAATTTGATTTTAGCTATTATTTATAATGTTTCAGTTTTGTTATTTGATTATACTTCATAAACAAGAATATATGCCGTGACAATTGGTAACTTTAAAGATAAATTAAGAGAATGATAAGGAGGTAAATTATTAAATACCATGCAGTTACCGCCTAAGTTATATAATTGGCTTGTTAGACCTGAATGGTTAACTAATATATACATTAATGATTTACTTAAAGAAAACTTTATTCTTAAAAATAAAGATGTATTAGATTTTGGCTGTGGAATAGGTTCTACTAGTTCTATCTTTAATCCAGAAGATTATCTAGGTATAGACCCGGATCAAGAAAGAATAAAATATGCTCAACAGCTGTATTCTGATTATGATTTTCAAACTTTAGATAAAAGTAAGTTAGATTTTGAAGCTAATTCCTTTGATTATATTCTCATGATAGCTGTTCTACATCATATTCCATCAGACGAGTTAAGAGATATTCTTCAGCAATTTCATCAGATATTAAAATCTACTGGTAAAATTATTGTCATTGAACCCTGCTTTTTTTCTAACTCTTATCTTAATAACTACTTTATGAAGATAATGGATAATGGAGATTACATTCGTAATCCGAATCAATACTTCAAATTATTCCAGAATCAGTATTATAAAGTCAATCCTATTGCTAAATATAAAAAGATGATTCTTTATAATGAACTCTTCTTTTTTGCTATTCCAGCTTAACTTTTAAAAGTTTATATCTTTTTTAACTATCAGCTATTGATGATTCTAAAAATTCAGGTTCAAAGATAATACAGACTGCCGGCAGGAGAATTAAAGATCCAATTAAACAACCACTAATTGAGATTATTACTAAGAATCCAAAGAACTTAACCGGCAAAAAGTTTGATCCCAATAAGATAACAAAACCTACAATCACTGATAATGCATTAAAAATAATTCCTCTTCCTGTTGTCATCAATGTCTTCTTTACAGCAGCTTTAGAGTCTCTATTCTTTTTTTCCTTTCGATACCGCCATAAAAAGTGAATTGTATAATCAACTCCTACCCCAATCATAATTGAAGATAATAATGCTGTAATCATATTCAACTCAATTCCAAAGTATCCCATTAAACCAAAGAGAGTTACTATTGCTAAAGTTAGAGGTAAAATGGCTATTACTCCAGCTGTAAGAGAACTAAACAGATATATTACAATCAATGCTACACTGATTACCGAAAGAGTCAAACTAAAAACCTGTCCTTTCACTACTGAATCAACCAATTCTGCTAGTAAATCTCCAATTCCACCTATAAAGACAAAAGATGACTGATTGGAATTATCAATATTTTTATTAATAGAATCTACTATTTTATTAATTTCAGTTGTACTATTGGTCTTAATTCTAGCTCTAATTAGGGCATGTCTTCGTTCAAAATCAACTAATTCTGTTGATTCTTCAGACATTGAATAAAGTAGAAAGTATTGTGAGATTGCATTTCGAGTTGTAGGTACTCTTGCAAATTTCTCATTTTTATTATGTAGTTCTAGATTAATATTTCGCATTACATTGGAAATAGCTGTTACTTGATCGACTTTTTTATATTCTTTGAGCCTCTCTTCTAATTTAGCTATCTTCTTCATTACTGCTGGATCCTCAATATCCCCTTTGGCAACTATAGAAATAGTGCTTGTTCCCCCAAAGTACTTATTGATTATATTATTTGATTTAACTATTTGGGAATTCCGACTAAAATAATTGATAGGATTTGTATCTACTTTAAGCAGACAGATTCCAGAAGAAACTAAGATTATAACTAACAGAAAAGCAGTAATTATCTTTTTCGGATAGCTGGTAACAAAATCAGAGATTCCAAATAACATTTTTTCCATAGAACGAGAGTTATTATTCTTCTCAGTTATCTTAACAGGTTTCGGTTTAGAAAGCAAAGACAAGACTGCCGGCATAAATAATATACTTGCTAACAATGCAAATCCAATTCCAACTGCTGCTAAAACACCTAACTGCTGAGCCGGAACGATAATATGGGCTAAGAGACATAATAACCCTATTATTGTCGTTATTCCCGTAGCAATAATCGGCCGGCTTAAATTTCTTACCACTAACCGTGATAACTCTACTTCATTAATTGATCTTTGTTGATAATTTTCTTCTTGATAGTAAGCAATAATATGGATTCCATAGTCATTAGTAATTGCCATTAAAGCTACCGGTAAAATAACTGTAATTAGATGTATCTTCCAATTCAGCAGTGATGCTAACCCTATTGACACTATAATCGACATTACTGCTACAATAAAGGGGAGAATAATTCCCCGCAGCTGTTTAAAACATAGATACAGAAAAACTAAGACTATTAATAAACCGCTAGGCATAAACCTCTTTATGTCATAAATGATATTAGAAGCAATCTTAGCCCTAATAACCGGCATTCCAGCTAAATATATCCTTTCATCCTCAGATGATTTATCAATTATCTTATTTAATTTTTTAAGCAACAGTTGATCATCGGAATCTTTCTGTAAATATCCAACTACTGCAACTGCTTTGAAATCCTTCGCAATTAGATTACCATAAACCAAGTTATTATTCTTAATCTTTTGTCTTAATTGTTGTTTCTTACTAGTAGTTTCTGGTATTTTCTTAATAAGATCATCAATAATTAAATTATTATTCTTTCCTGTTATTGAATGCATACTAAAAGGGCTCTTTACTTTCTTTATTTGTTTTAATTCCTTTAAATTTTCTTCTAATTTTTTTACTTTCTTCAAAGTGGATAAATTTAATACATCATCAGCCGTTAAACTAATTATTATAAATTCTGTACCGCCGAATATTTCTTTTATTTTATCCAACTTTACTCTAGCCGGCATATTCTTAGCTATATTGCTCTGCAAGGCAGTATTAATTTCTATTTGAGGAATCTGGAATGCAAAAAAGAAAGTTATCAGCAAAAAGATAATAATAACTATTTTAGGAAAGCGAAGAGATAGATTAATTACTTTATCTAAAATATTATTCCCTCCCTACCTGTGAATGACTACCTATATCATTCCAGATTTGGAGGGAAAATATAATCCTTAGCTTTAATTTTTTAGAAAGTCTGACCTATATTCATTCTCATTTTAGTACCCTCGTCAGAAAACCCAACATCTGTCCGTACAACTACATCCTGATTGAAAAAGTACCTAACTCCAAAGCCGCCGGAGTAATGCATGTCTTCAGTAAATAATTCTTGATCAAAGTCACTACTTACCCGCCCAGCTTCAGCAAATATATTCCCCTGCAGTCTAGGTAAGATATTATCCAGGGGAAATCTTAGCTCTGTCTGATAGAGAACAGAGTTATTATCATAGAAACGGTAGTAATTATAACCCTTCATGGTATTTAGATCGCCTAATAGTGACATATCAAAGAATGGAGCATAGGTAGTAACTTCAGGATTGGAATCTCCAGATAACATATTTAAAAAGGTCCTTTCTTGATCTTTAACTTCTTCTCCTGTAGTACTCTGTGTTCTAAATCTAAATGCTAATGTGGATTCCTCGAAGACAGGTAAGTATTTTCGAGCATCTAAAGTATACTTAGTATAATCCCAACTATTTTCGCTGTCATGGCCTAACCAATCTAGACTCTTCTCTACTTTGGTAATCAACTTATGTCCCTGCCGGGGATTATTCTTGCGGTCAATCTCCTCATTCTCCCAAGCTAAAGAGATAGTATCAGACTTATAATCCGTAACTTGACTTTCTAGTTCTTCATATGTATAGGCAGTTACAATGTCATTAGTTTCATTAATTTTATAAGTTAAATCAATTGTGATACTATTATTCCAGCCATGATACAATTGATATCCATCCATTTTATCTCCGTTTGTTTGAGCTTCATTTAATAAGCTTGAATATACTTTTTCTTCTTTGTCAGTTTCTAAAGATTCTTTTGGATCAATATCATCAGAATCATCCAAAGTAGCAATAAGTGCATCCTCAACCCTCTGCTGACTAGTGGGACTTAAATCTTTAAATGAATCTATAACATCAAGAGTAGATTCTGGAATCTCTTCATCAGAACTATCATTACCTAAAGCACTATTCTTAATCTCATTATATTTAATTATCTTAAGGTCTCCGCCCAAGCTACACTTGTCTGATAGAGGATAATCCTTTACATTAGTAAAAGAAGTAAAGGTTTCTTTAGTCGGTGAATACATACTAGCTGAAATTAATTTTGTCTGGTTGTCAAATAAATCCGTATTATAATAAAAGTCCCCGACCATTAATCCAGCTTCATTTACATAATAAACAAAAGGAACATGCTTCTCTTCTGTCTCTTCATCAATAGTATAATAACCTTTAACTTTATTAACCATTTCACCAAAAAAACTCTTATCTTTTACTACTTTCACATCTGACTTTGATTCAGCTTCAGCCTCAGTTCCATAAGCTCCTCCCATGAATATCAAATTTAATAATACTACTATTATTAATACCGTAAAACACTTTATATATTTCTTCATTCCATCTCCTCCTTCATAAAAAAGCACTTCCTAGGTTCAGGAAATGCCGTATTAAAATTATTAATTTATAATTTAACTCTAATTATTTACCTGAAATAATTTATCATCAATCCTTTGGTCATAATCTATCTTATCTACATAAAGAATAGACTTGCTTCCGGTTTGATGATTCTCCATCACTATTTGTTGTGCTCTCCAGTAACCATTTATCTTCTTTAACTTCTTATTTCTCAATACCTTATATAACTTTCCTTCTTCATTATAGAATTCAATCTTAACCGGATACCAGTTCTTCTTTGCTACCCACATCTTACCATAATTATAATTAATATCAGCCTCAATCGGTATTATCTGTAATAAGAATTCCTGAGAATTCTCCCTTAGTATAATAGCTCGGTAGTCTTGTTTGTAATCTTGATCATTTAAGGTAGCTAAGTCTCGATAGCTAAAATTTGTTTCCAGAAAGCTACTATTCTGTTGTCTACCAGTAAGCTTTGTTGAAGATTCTAGCTCTGATAAATAAAGATACATATCTCTACTGTTGTTTTTATTTTTAGTTAAAAAAGCAGTATCTTTTAAATTAGCTGGAGCCAATAATCTAATTAATGATTTATCAACCCTTCCATTTTTGCTTATCCACTTTAATTTGTGTTCCATTTTATCGCCATTAGCATCATATGATTCCATTTTAGCTGTCAGCTTTACTGATTTAGCATTATTGGCCTCTTTAATTTTGGTTAATACCTCATCTCCATTAAGATTAGCTGCCGTAGTAAAAGTTATAATTCCAAAAAGTAAACCTATAAGTATTAATGAAATAATTAACCTATTCTTCATATCTATCACCTCCTATTCCATTACTATTAATTACTTATATACCTTTATTATATCCAATAATCCATAGTTAATCAATACTCGTGAACCACCTCCGAAACAAGCAACGGAGGCTTCAAAAGAAGTATGGTAATTAAGTCTCCGCCTGCTTAACAGGCAACCCCATTATCCCTAATTTGACGAATTATTTCAGGAATACAAAGGTATCGAACCTTAAAATTAATCTCAAGGATTTCCAATAAGTTCTAACATTTTTTGCTTCGTTACTTACATACTAATTTTTGGAGGTGAAAAAATGACAAAAGATAAAAATGAACAGCCTGAGATGAAAAATATTAAGAATAAAAAAGATGATGAAGAAAACAGACTAGAGGAATTAAATGAAGAATTTGATGATAGAAATATGGAGTCAGTTACTGAAGGCGATGAAGATTTGGAGGATGAAGAGATTGATAATATCGATCTCGGCGGTTAAATTGACAACTATGACAGAACTTAGACAAGGTTGTCAATCATCTAAGCTTGTCATTCAAAACATCACCTATAATTAACAGTATATAGTAATAGATTCAGTTCCATTATTTGTTAGGATATACCTGAATTGTGGATCAGTTCCTTGCTCGATAAATAACCCAGGAGGAGTATCAGCATCTACAAATGTTGTACCACCATCTACTGAAACTAATTTTTCTACCTTACAATAATTAAATCAAGGGGGCATATATTGCCCCCTTATTAATTTACTATATCACACAAATTATGGTGCTATTACTGAAAAAGATTGCCCAGGATCTAGTGGGTCATTCCCTGCTGGAATTGGTATATTACCTAAATTACTATCTTCTAGAGTAAGATTAGTTAAGCTTACATTACCAGTATTAGTAACAGTATATCTAAATTGTGGAGTAACTCCTTCAGGTAAGGTTGGTCCTGGAGATGTATTAGCATCTATCCAAGTTGCTCCATTATCAACAGAAACTTCTTTTACAATATCAATTGCTATATCCGCACCAAACCAGTTTGCTGGATCCGTGTCTGTAACTGTTTGGCCATCGAATTCTCCTGTGGCAGTGGCAGTATTCATCTGCTGACCTGGAGCCCAGGTTCCAACTTGAATAAACTGCTGGGAAGCTCCAGCTGCTAAGCTTGGAATAACAGCTATCAGACCGAATACATCATCAGTTACTTGAACATTACTTAGGGTAACGTTGCCGGTATTGATAACTGTAAATCTAAATTGTGGATTGGTTGGATTAATAACATTTGGTCCTGGAGGATTATCTGCATCAAACCAGGTTGCTCCATTATCTGGAGATACCTCTTTTACAACATCGATTGATGGTACTGCCTCTTCTACTCCTACCCAATGTGCTGGATCTGTGTCACTAACCGTTTGACCATCAAATTCTCCTGTAGCAGTAGCAGTATTCACCTGCTGACCTGAAGCCCAGGTTCCATTAACAATAAACTGCTGAGATGCTCCCGGGGCTAAGCTTGGTATGGTTGCTATTTGACCAAAGACATCATCTGTTACTTCAACATTAGTAAGCGTAACATTACCAGTATTGGTCACTGTAAATCTAAATTGTGGATTGGTTGGATTAACAACCTCTGGTCCTGGAGGATTATCCGCATCAAACCAGTTTGTTCCGTTATCTGGAGACACCTCTTTTACAACATCAATATCTGGTGTTGGAGCTTCAACTCCGACCCAATGTGCGGGGTCTGTGTCACTAACTGTTGCACCATCGAAGTCTCCTGTAGTGGTAGCAGTATTCACCTGCTGACCTAAAGCCCAGGTTCCATTAACAATAAATTGCTGGGATGCTCCTGGGGCTAAGCTTGGTATAGTTGCTATTAGTCCGGAAACATCATCTGTAATCTGAACATTACTTAAAGTTACATTACCGGTATTAGTTACTGTAAATCTAAACTGGGGATTAGTTCCCTGAACAACGTCTGGTCCTGGAGGATTATCTGCATCAAACCAAGTTGTTCCGTTATCGTTGGATACTTCTTTTTCAACATCGATTGCTGGAACTTGAGCTTCAACTCCGACCCAGTAAGCCGGATCTGTGTCGCTAACCGTTTGACCATCGAAGTCTCCTGTAGCTGTAGCAGTATTCACCTGCTGACCTTGAGCCCAGGTTCCATTAACAATAAACTGCTGAGATGCTCCCGGGGCTAAGCTTGGTATGGTTGCTATTTGACCAAAGACATCATCTGTTACTTCAACATTAGTTAAAGTTACATTACCTGTGTTTGTCACTGTAAATCTAAATTGTGGATTGGTTGGATTAACAACATCTGGTCCCGGAGGATTATCTGCGTCAAACCAGGTTGCTCCGTTATCTGGAGATACCTCTTTTTCAACATCTATTGCTGCTGTTGGAGCTTCAACTCCGACCCAATGTGCTGGGTCTGTGTCGCTCACCGTTTGGCCATCGAAGTCTCCTGTAGCGGTAGCAGTATTCACCTGCTGACCTAGAACCCAGGTTCCAACTTGAATAAACTGCTGAGATTCTCCCGGGGCTAAGCTTGGTATAGTTGCTATTTGACCAAAGACATCATCTGAAACCACTACATTAGTAAGCGTAACATTACCAGTATTGGTCACTGTAAATCTAAACTGTGGGGCCGTTCCCTGAACAACGTTTGGACCTGGAGGATCATCTGCATCAAACCAGGTTGTTCCGTTATCGTTGGATACTTCTTTTTCAACATCAATATTTGGATTGGTCAAAGTAGCTTCATTAGGAGAAACATATACTCCACTAGTTCCTGAGGTCATACTGAATTTAGTTGTGGTCGTATACCACCCTCCTACAAATATACCATTACTTAATGATTGAGTCTCACCATTTGTTGGATCTCCTGTAGTTAGCCAATATCCTGTGAAAAATCCACCTCCGCTAAAATCACTACCGTTTACTATCGATGATCCAGTTCCGTCATCGAAACGGGGTCCTTGCGGATAAGGTGGTGGAGGAGTACTACCTCCGCCAGATGCATTAATATCCCCGGCTACATTGATGAAATTAGATGGTACTAACCCTCCTCCAGGGACAATAGCACCTCCACTTTGAAATTTTACTTGGCCTTGATATCCATTTGATGGATCACCATCAGTATCCCAACGGAAAATAAATACATCACCAGCATCACCAGTAATACTTATTTGAGTTGAAATCCCAGAAAAGTTTGAAGTAATGTCAAGGACGAATACCTCGTCAGTTCCATTCTGCGTATCTAATCCATCAAGGGATTGTATAGTGCCATCAAAGTTAGTATCAAAAGGAGCTGGAAGATCTCCAGGATTAGCTGTAAGAGCATTAATTTGAGTAAAAGCATTGGCAAGATCCGACTCAAGACCTGTAATAAGTGCTCCATTGTTAGTTGAAGCAAAGGCCTGAGCTGGATCAACTTCCGGTGGATCATTCTGGTCTACTATATCTTGCCAAGCTCCAAGAGTAGCATCATTTGTCGAAATTGTTCCAGCATAAGGAACACTACCTGAAGTTCCCTCGCTAGCTTGAATACCATCTACCGCTACGTCTCCTACAAATCCTTTTGTAGCTCCCTGCCAGTTGGCATCTGTACTGCCGTCAGCAAAGAAAAACAAATAGTCAGTTAAATTACCTAAATCAATTCCACCAATTACCGTCATGATTTACTCACCTCCTGTATTGATGTAGTTGTGTTAGTATTATAAAATGCAATATCTTGTGCTGTAACAGATTCATCGTTGAATGTTGCTGTAATGGTAGCTGTATTTTGAATAACTCTAGGTTCACGTTCTTTAAAATCTAAAACATCTTCTAGCTTAAACTGTAGTAACATCTGCTTCTTAATTGTCGTCTTTAAAGTATCATTAACTGAATCTTGTAAATCCAATGTTTGCTGAAAACCAATATCTCCAGCTTCAAAAGCATCAACAATTGCTTGAATCTTTTCACCTTCTGCATTTTCTACATGTGCTAGTGAAACTTCCTCTAGTGCAATTGATAATAAAAGCTGAGTTAATGCTTCTGGTTGAGTAAAGTCTCCATTTGGATCTGGTAAATCTGGTTCCATATAATCACCTTCCTTTTAAAAATAATTAAGATTAAAGTTTAATAAAATCAAATGTTGTAATTTGTTATAACTTTAATCTTTGTACTACATAATATGAATTGTTGACTAAAATGTGATTATCATCCTGATGATATGAATATTAGCTTGTCTAAATAATAAATATAACTATATATTGTAAATAAAGATATAATTAAAAATAAGTTTTTTAAAATCTTTATTAATAATTGGGTTAATATTTTAGAATAAAATAATCAAGAGAATATAAAAATATTCTCTTGATTATTTAAAAATCAAATTGGACATTATTAATTATGGTAACTCTAGTTCTCCTTTGAAATCTAAAACATCTTCTAGCTTAAACTGTAGTAACATCTGCTTCTTAATTGTCGTCTTTAAAGTATCATTAACTGAGTCTTGTAAATCCAATGTTTGCTGAAAACCAATATCTCCAGCTTCAAAAGCATCAACAATTGCTTGAATCTTTTCACCTTCTGCATTTTCTACATGTGCTAGTGAAACTTCCTCTAGTGCAATTGATAATAAAAGCTGAGTTAATGCTTCTGGTTGAGTAAAGTCTCCATTTGGATCTGGTAAATCTGGTTCCATTAATATGCATCCCCCTTTAAGTCAATATTATTTTCAATATATTATATGCGTCGTTCTTATAAACGTGCAGAATTTATAAACTTTTCTACAAGAAAAAACTACCAGCTTTAAGAACTGGTAGTAAATAAAAATATTCGATTTTATCAACTATGTTCTTACTTTTCAATACTCTTTGCAGGGATCATCATCTCCACCGCCGCAGCTATTATCCTTTTTACCTTTTCCTTTAAAATCCAATATATCCTCTAACTTAAATTGTAATAGCATTTCTTTTTTTATTGTACTTCTCATAGTTTTGGATATATTCTTTTGAAACTTAATCATTTCTTCTGGAGTTATCTTTTTACTTTTAGCAACTTTTTGAATTTTCTCCGCTTCTGCATTAACAAAATGGGCCAAACTCACTTCCTCTAAAGCAATCGATTCCAATAAATCAACCAAAGCATCTTTAAAATCCTTCCCTTCAGGCAGCTCCGGCATTGACATTTTTATACCAGCTCCTTTTTAAAGATAATTTTCAAGCATTTTTATTTCAAACTCCAGCTCTTTCTGTATTCGCTTACCATTATTTATAATTAAATCCATAATCCGCATAAAATCATTGACTTTATTTGGCAAAAAGTTGTACTTCTGAACCACCTTCTTTCTTACTTTTAACTCTATCTGTAAAAAATTTTCTATAACCGATTCTACAAAGATTACTGCCTCCAATAAATCTATCAATACTTTACTCTTCTTAGCTTTGGTTTCTCCTGCTTTCTGTGAGATCCAGTTTTTCTTTTCTAAAATTTCTTCTAGTTTAAATTGTAATAACATCTGCAACTTCATAGTATTCTTTATATTAGAAGCTACTTCTGTATGAAAATCAATTATTTCATCCAAGGAAGTATCAGACTGATCAGAAAAACTCTGAATTTTTTCAACTTCTGCATTGATAAAATAACCAACTGAATTCTGTTTAGAAACAATAGATTCTACTATATCTACTAAAGCTTCTTCTTGACTAGATCTCTGTAGATCTGACATCTCCTTTCCTCCTCTATTATGCATTTGCATATTCCTGAAGCTATCATATTTAGTCTATATAATTACTTAGAAGTAGGAGCATAACAATTATTAGCTATTTGCAAGAACACATCTAAAGCTTATGAATATAAATATATTAGCCCAAATTTGAAAGGAGGGTAACTAAAATGGAAGAAAAACCAGAACAGGATAATTTATTTGAACTAGTTAGTGTAGAAGATGATTTTCAACATCTACCATCAAAGGCAATCTGCAAGGAAATTATTAAAGAAAAGACACTTACTATTCCAAAACAAAAACCGAAAGTAGAACAATTATCCAAAACTCTTATTAAACCTTCAATTACTTCTCACAAAACAATCTGTACACCAGAAGGTTTTAAGGTTATAATTCAGGGGAAAGTTACTGAAAAAGTATTTTATGTAGCTGATAAGCCCGAACAGAGTGTTCATGCAGCTAAATTTTGTTTTCCTTTTTGCACCTTTATTAAATTACCAAAGAAAACAAATATCAAAGACATTAAAGTTAAAGCAGAAGATGTAATAATCCAGTTAATTGACCAAAAGAAGATAAATAAATGTGTTCTTCTCTGTATCTGTGCAATTCCTGAAAAGAATATAAAACACTGTGATTGTTAATTACAAACTTTAAAAGGAGGGGAATAACCTCTCCTTTTTACATTTAGGAAGGAACATATTTAAAATCTACTCTTCGTTCACTTCGGTATAACTTTTTTGCTCTTTCTTTATCTTTTGGCCCCGGTTATGAGAATTTAGAGGTTTAGTCTCTGATTGGCACTCAATGCACTTCTCTTTAGATTTTTGTGAAGTATTATTTTCATTATCTTCTTTACTTTCATCTAGTTGGACATTTTCAATAGTTTCATCCATATAGTATTGATCCTTATATGTTTTTATCCTCTTGTTTTTCTGCAAATCATCTGGCTTAGAATAATTATTCATCTTTCTTTCAATAGCAGCTATTGATTCTATCTTTATATAAATAATTTGATTTTGATAGATTAATGTAATGAAATTTGCTCCTACATTACATAAAACCCCTTCTATTTGACAGTATTCTCCTCCCATTATTAAATTAATAACTACAAACTCCTCTACTTTATTTTGTAATAAAGATCTTAAATCAGAAGCATTCAATCCATTATCACTTCCAAAGCCTTCTAAATGGATGGATTCTTCCTCTGAAATTTCATCTTCCTCTTGAGTTTGTTTTAATTTGTTTAATTGATTTATTAAAAAATTAGCTAATTCTTCCGAATACTGATCAACAGAATTATTATTCTTTAAGTCTTCTAATTTTTTTAATAAAAATTCTATTTCTTCTCCGGTAAAATCAAGATTCTCAATAACTGAAGCTATTTCTTCTATATCTGTAGGAAAACTTTCATTAGTTTCCTCCACTATTCTTCCTCCTTTCTACTCATAACAATATTCATCAAAATAATTATTCTGTTTAGTTCCACTGATACTCTTTTTGATAGCTACAATTGCTTTTAAAGATATCTCCATCTTTGAATCATCATTCATTATAACTAAGAAATCTTCTTCTATTCCACATAAAACTCCTTTTTTCTTACAGCAGTCTACTCCAGATTTAATTAAAACAACAATAAATTCCCCTATCTGTTCCTTAAGCTGATTTTTAAAAGTGTTCTTTTTACAGTATCCCATCTTTAAACCCTCCTATTTAATCACCAATATCACAACCTCTATCTTTATAATATACTTATATTTAAATCTAACCAATTATTAACCTGATTATAAAATAATTTATAAATCCCCAAAGAAAATTTACCATAATTACCCCGGACATCATACTATATATTATGAACATTCCAAATTAAAAGAGGTGTTTAAGATAAACACCAAAAGAATAAAGAACTATGAACTAAATTCCAATCCAACTGAAATCGGAAATTATGGTTTAGTCTACTTTGGTAGAGATATTGACAAACAGATCCTATTGGTTAGGTAAGAAGAAAAATAGAAGACAAGCACTTAAAATCACACTCAATATCTTAAAAGGAATCCGTCACTTACACAAGAAAAGCTTTTTGTATTATGATATTTGCCCAAAAAATATATTAATTAGAGATAATGATCCAGCTTCAATAAAAATTATAGATTTCGGAAATGCAGTAAAGATAGCTAATCATACTGAAACAGATTCCAAATATAAAAATAAAGATCTATATGCAGCAGTCCTAATATGTATTTTACTGACTAGCGGACTTGTCTCCCCTAATCCCATTAAAGACTTAAAATCAATAGATAAAGATCTACAACAGATATTATATAAAGGTATTCATTCAGATAAAACACAACAGTATAATTCTGCCCAGGAATTTATTATAGCTTTAAAATCTATAAGCCAGAATTACTAATAATCAGCAATTTAAACGCTAATTTGCGTTAAATTTATGTAAACTATGGCTATATTGATATATTGTATCACCTGCAATATTTTCGTATATACCTCTTATTTGTAATTGCCTAGTATAATCAATATGAGTTCATTCATGATATTGCGGGAATAGTCAATATGTATCCGCCGCTTGTCGTTCGCTCAACATCCTGTTTCGCTCACTGTCAAAAACTGGTCCTCCACCGTCCGTGGTTCCGGACCAGTTTTAAGAGTCGCTATGGACACATATTGACTATTGATAATAGAATATACTACTATGGTTATCACTAATGAGAGTTGTTGCAAGCATATATTCACTATTTTCGGTATTACAGCATAGAAATTTCATTAATCTGGTTTTAAACACGCCCTCTCAGATAATTTTGCATAATTAGTTGATATCTTGCAAAAAGCGACTTTAAAGCAGTCCCACAAAAGAAAATAGTTAACATATAAAGCGGAATCTTTAAATCATAACACTAAGATTTATTTACTGCTGAGTGACTAGGACTGATTTCTGGAGCGTTTGCAAGATATCAACTCTAAACTGCAACAATATATCAATTATATTTTAATCTAATTATTCAAAATATTTAGCTAGTCTTTATCAAATTAACCCTACCAAAAAAACACTGATGATACTACTAATAACAATTAACAATAAATTTAGCCGAAAATAAGCTAAAACCACCGCTACACTACCGCCAATTACTGCAGATACAGTGGAATTAGTTGAAGACAGAATCCCCGGAAAGATTAATGCACTCAAAGCTGCATAGGGAATAAATTCAAGAAAACGATTCATAAATGGCGATAATTCCATTTCCTGCAGCAGTACCATCGGCAACATTCTTGGTATGTAAGTTACAACTGCCATTCCAACTACTACTAACAATAATCTATCCATTAGTTACTCTCCTCCTTAGGAAACAAGACTGCTCCTAAAAATGCAGCTAAAATAGTAGTAATTACTATCTTCCAACCGTCAGAAATCGAACTAAAAACTGAAAGCCAGTTTAATAAAGAATTAATAACTACAGCAAATATAACTACCCCAACAACAGAATAAGATTTCTGTAAACTCGGAACTAATAAACCGATAAACATAGCATATAAAGCAATGCCCATGCTAGCTTGAATTGCTGACGGCAGTTCTGCTCCTACAAAAACTCCAATTCCAGTACCAGCTACCCAACTAAGATAACTAATTAGATTTAATCCCAACATAAAACTAGTACTTAACTTTTCTTCCGAACGCAGAGAAGCAAGTGAAAAAGTTTCATCAGTAATTCCAAAAGCTAATAATGCCCTCCAGCCTTTAGAAACATTATCCCTAAAACGCTGCGAAATAGAAGCAGCCATTAATAAATGGCGTAAATTAACTATAAAAGTAGTTAATATCACCTCACCTACTCCGCTGCCTACTGCTAACAGATTTACGGCTACAAATTGGCTAGCACCAGCAAATACCAACAGCGACATTAGTATACTGATTTGCTTATTAATTCCAGCTGACTCCGCCACTAAGCCAAAGGTAATAGCTATTGGTATATAGCCTAGAGCAATTGGAATCCCTTCTTTAATCCCAGCAGTAAATGATAATTCTTCAACAGAATTCTCTTCAACAATAGCTTTAGACCTACTCTCACTCATACAACTAAACACCTCTCTTTTAATAATATATGTTTGAACGTTATAACATATCTTTGTGCTTTATATTGTATCATAGCCTATTATGAAATACAACAGCAACTTCCAGATAAATCTAAATTGACACCTTACTTTATTATTGTTACACTATAGTAAATAAATAAATGTTATATTATATTTTCAATTAGGAGGAATCTAGTTTTATGGAAGATATAGATCTTAATATTGGTACTAAATTACACCAAATCAGAAAAAAGAAAGGCTATAGCCTCAGTAAATTAGAAGAAGTTACAGAAGTTAGTAAGTCGATGTTAGGACAGATTGAACGAGGCACCTCAAACCCTACCGTTAAGACTTTATGGAAGATTGCTAAAGGACTTAATGTATCTTTCTCTACTTTTATTGAAGAAGAATCATCCGAAGTATCTATAGTCTCACCAGCAGATACCAAACCATTAATTGAAGATGACAGTAACTATCTAGTCTATCCATTATTCTCTTTTGAACAGAAAAAGAGATTTGAAATCTACAATATAGAGCTTAAACCGAATCATAATCACCAGGCTGAAGCGCACTTTCCTGGAGTAGAAGAATATATTATTGTTTCTAAAGGTACATTAGAATTAATAATTGCTGGCCAAACCTATCAAGTACCGACTGAAAGCACAATACATTTCCCGGCTGATAAATCCCATACTTATTGTAATAATACAGAATCAATAGTTAAGGCCTATGTACTCGTTTATTATCCTGTATAATCAGTTAATAATTTTAACCCCAGTATCTTAAATTTTAAGATACTGGGGCCATTACTTTAAATTTCTAAAAAACAGTCTCGATGAGCCAATCCATAATCTGTCCAGAGAATCCGTTCGTTACTATAAATACTCTCTTCACAGTAGATACATTTAGGTTGATAGACTCTGAGATTCCCTCTATGACCGAAATAACCCGGTTCACGCAGATAAACCATTATCTCTCCTCTCAGCTTTTCGATTATAGCTCTATATTTAGTTTTAGTAATTTGCCGAATCTAAATACTCAGTTATTTATTTTAATTCTTTATAATCTTTAAAATGCTAGCTAACCCTGTTATTAAATGTCTTGTATGTTGATTTATTCTTTTCTATCTTTAATTCCAGACAGGTGAATATGTTGAGTCATTTCCTGGGTAATTTCTCTACCTTCATAGAGGAACTTCACGCCATCAACCCAATCTCCATTATAATCTCTCTGCAAAAATGTTCTAATCAATGTTTCTGAAGTAATCATTCCTCCAGCTGATCCCTGAAAATAATGGGACCGCCAGCTTATTCCTCTCAATTCATCTGATCCATCCTGACTACGATTCCATTCATGCTCACATAAATTTATTATTGCTATATCCTGCTTATTCTTTTTAATCTTTACAACTTCAATCGGTAGATGATCAAATTTAAATCGAGATAACTTATCAGCAATAATTTTTAACTTTTCTTTCAAAGTTAAATCCTCAGATAACTTAATATAAAAATTTACTATAGTCTTTTCTGCCTGTCGGTCCGCTCCATAGACAGGATAAAAATACTCTTCCTGTAATTCCTGATCTTCAACATCAATTTCTCCATCCAATACCTTAGAATAGTAAGCTCCGCTCAACGCGCCAATAATTAAAGCAATAATTGCAATCCCTATAGTTAAATTCATATTCCGAGGCATAAAAATATCCTCCTAATTTCCATTCAAAGCTATATTTTTTATCTCTCTCTTCCTGCAGCAACTTCAGATTTATAATCATTTGTTTTCGCCCCATTACATAAGCTCCGATAATGGCTTAATACTTTTTTAGCTAATGTATTAATACTATATTGGTTTGCCTTCTTCCAGGCTTCCTCACTCATATTATTATACAGTTCATCATTATTTAATAATTTTAATATCCTATTGCGAAAACCATCTTTATCTCCTATTTCCAATAAAAATCCATCTCTACCGTCAGTTAAAATATCCTTAACTCCGGTACCATTTAAAGCTACTACCGGAGTTTTTCCGGCTAAGGCTTCTATAATTACAATTCCCTGAGTCTCCGATAATGAAGAAAATACAAATATATCAGCCAATTTATATATTCTAATCAGTTCTTCCCGGTCCTTCTTACCTAAAAACTTAACCTGTTCATCTATATTTAGATTCTTAGTTTTCTGCATTAATTCTTCTTTTTGAGGCCCATCGCCTACCATCAATAACTTAGTCTTATTATCCTCATTAGACCTTAAAAGCGGCTGTAGAGATTCAAATAAAAATCCAATATTCTTTTCTGTCGATAATCTACTTACAAACAATAAAATATTTTCATCCGGCTTAAGGCCTAACTGTTTACGATAATCTTCATTTTTTCCGTCTTCATACTTCTTATAATTATCTATATTAATTCCAGTTGGAATAACTTTAATCTTACTCTGAACTTCTTTATTAATCAAATATTCAGTCATTCCATCAGTCGGCGTAAAGATTAAGTCTGACCGGTTACAGAAATCTTTAAGAAGCTTATCTATAGCTACTTGACAAACCTGACGCACTCCTGCTGGAAGATGGATGAAATATTCCTTAAAACGGGTATGATAAGTATATACTACCGGTATATCATGTTTATTTCCTAACTTCTGGCCTACCCTACCTAAAAAGAAAGGATGATGACAGTGAATAATATCTATATCAAAATCTCCAAAATTCTTTTTAAAATCACTCAATCCGGATATAGGAATAGGAAAACAGCTATCTCCATACTTAATCATTTTTAAAGAAGGAACCCGAAAAGTATTCTCTTCTTCCTCTTCAACTTCTTCATTATATTCAGGAGCAAAGATACTTACTTTATGGCCTAATTTCCTAAATTCTCTAGCAAAGAGATCAATAGATATCGGAACTCCGCCTACAAAAGGCTTATAATTATTAGTAAACATTGCTATATGCATCTTTGATTAACTCCCTTCTGTTTCTATATTCATAATCTTACTTAATGTTACCTCTCCTAAAACCTTAATAAAAATATAAAGCCCAAATATCACTCCTAGATAAACTACAAAAAATCTCCATAACAAGATTAAGATTCCAATCGAATATTTAGGAACATACTGTAAAAATAACACCATAAATCCGCCTTCAGCTATTCCACTGCCTCCAGGAGTAGGAGTAAAATACATTAATGTAGTTAAAATTATCTGATTAAGAATAATCTTCACACTAGAAACATTAAATCCTAAAGCTCTAATTAGTAGAATAGGAATACTGAACTGAACTACTAAAAAAAGTATAGTATAAAGAATACTTAACAATAAGTTTTTCCTACTTTCTGTTAAATATACCTTCAAACTATTATTAAATTCATTTATATTCCGTATTCCAAACTTCAATAACTTATCTGTATATTTAGAATTAATAAAGCTAAATCCAGCCAAAAAATCTGCTATTGAATATAACGCTTTCTTTACTTTTTTAGGAAAGAAAACAATCAATAGATAAATAATCCCTGTTATAGCAAAGAAAAAGACTATGTAATAAAATATATACTTAAACTTATTTTCCGGCAATAAATTAGGATATAAAACTATAACCATCGGACTAACTACAGCAAAAAATAATAGACCAATCATAAACTTCATAGAAGTAATAACAATCCCTTTAGGAACCTTAAGCTTATTCTTACGATACATCAAATAGACCTGCATCGGTCCACCGCCAGTTTGAAAAGGTGTCACTGCTGCCAAGAATAAATTAGTCCAAACCAGCTTTAATCCTAAAGGTAAAGAAATATTTTCTCCAATTCCTTTAGCTAATTCCTTAATCCTCATAAAATCAAGTAACCACATAACAACTGTTAATAATAATGTTAAAACCAGATACTCCAATTTCAATCTAAGAATCTGGTGCCAAGTTTCAATATTAGCAGTATAATAAATGATACCTCCAATTACTACTAGACTTACAATATAGAAAAAAATTAAGCCCTTTTTTATCTTCCTATCCATTACTTTCACTCCATTCCAACCTTTACTCTAACGGCAGTATTTTAAAGATTATAGCTCCAAACCCTAATGTACAGAATAATAAGAATAACAAGCTTCCGATAATAGGAATAAACCATACTAGAATCAAATTACAGATTCCCAAAATTCCTATAGTCAAATCCTTATTAACTTTTATAGCAAGTATCCGAGATAATTGATCACCAATCAAATAAGCTAATCCATTAAAACCAACAATCATTCCAATCAAAACCAAACCCAAAATTAATATACTAATTGGAGAACCAATTATTGTAATTGCAGAAATAATAATCAATAGCCCAAATAAAATAGTGCCAAAGATTCCTAAAAGGGTAACTTTAAACGATTCTTCATTAATCACACGAGCCATCTCCTGTATCTGACCGGGCAAGAAAAGGTTTAATAGAATAGCCGTTAGTAATAATACAATTGCAACTAAATACTTAACAAACATAAAACTTAAAAAAATAAGTATTCCTACTAATAAAATATCAAAATCCGCTGGAGATAATTCTAAATTAAATATATTTTCAGTTACTACAGCCTGCGATGATTGGTCTATCTTTCCACCAACAACTCCAATATTACCTCCAATTACAGCTGAAGACTTAACTTCTAAATTACCGCCTAAAACTACTACATCTTCTTTAACTGTACCAGCAATACTAACTCTGCCGCCAACTACAATCACATTCTCTACTACTTGATCAGAGGTAATACTTACACTTCCGTGTTTAATCAAATTCTTCATATCTGTATTAGCCAAACCAATATTATAATTGGTAAATAATATTAGAATAGTAATTAAAATAATAATATATATATTAATAAAATTATTCTGCCTGTAATCTAACATCCTCAATTCTCCTCATTAAGTTTATTATTTAAATCACTAAACTTATCCCATTCTTTAACCTGCTTTAACATGAATATAAACCCAATTAAACTAATTAGAAAGGCTCCTTCTAAATAAAGTAATAACTTAGGATAAACTGTAACTAAGTTATCACTAACAAAATAAGAACTGCTAAAAAGATGATAAAAAACATTTCCTACAATAAATACAGATGATCTATTGATAATAGTAAATACTAAAATAATACATAACAGTAGAAATAAAGCAATAACTGTAATGACCAATTTATGAGACAGAATAAACTTACTTAACCAGTCCTCAAAAACAAGATTAGATAAACTTTTTTCCTCTTCAATTTTATCCATTATTTCCTCAGTAAATCCATCATCAGCCTCTATTTGTGGATAGTAATCCAGTTTATCTACTGTCTCTTGTAGAGCCTGATAATCCAAACTACATTTCTCGCATTGATCTAAATGGCGTTCAATCTTCTTTGTTTCAAAATCAGAAATTTCTTGGTCTAAATAAGCCGATAAAGTCTGCTGGACTTTCTTACACTCCATAACTATCTTCCTCCTAATTCTAACTAATATCTCACTTTATATACTTCCGTTTAGCAACAGCTAACTTCTTCTGAAGTCTATTTCTTGCTGTATTCAACCTTGACTTTACTGTTCCTAAGGGAATTTCCAGAATTTCAGCAATTCTTTTATATGTAAAGCCCTGTAGGTCCCGCAAAACAATCACCTGACGATGCTTGAAAGATAACTCAGTCAGTGACTCCTTTATTATTCGCTGTAGTTCCTGCTTTTCTAGATGGTTTTCTGGCACATCATCAGAATCCGGAATCTCTTTTCGTAAAATACTTTCTAAGGCCGAATCTTCTAATGAAACAGGATTCTCCTTAGGCTGTTTTCTGAAATGATCCCGGCAGAGATTAAGAATAATCTGATATACCCAAGTAAAAAAGCTAGAATCTCCTCGAAAATTATCAATTGATTTATAAATTCTAACAAAAGCCTCCTGTGCTATATCCTCAGCTAACTCTTTATCACTAACTAATTGATAAGCTGCATTAAGACAGTCCTGTTTATACTTATTAATTAATAATCTAAAAGCTTTATTATTTCCTTTTTTACAATCCGCAATTAATCTTTTATCTTCTTTATCCATTATTCCACTCCCCTAAATTACCCTTTCCACTATATATGACGTAAAAACTTTAAAAAAGTTCATTTTTAAAGCCAAGTTTTTAAAAATTTCCCTTTAACTTATTTGTACTATACCATACCTGCATTAAAAATCAAAAAGACATCCTAAAATTAGGATGTCTTTTTGATTTAATCAACTTTAGTCTCTAATTTTTTCCAGATAAAAAGAAAAACTAGAAAAATACTCCTCTATTCCTGCAGCTAAAGTTCTAGCCATTACCCACTGATAATCATCCTGCTGTAGCAACCTATAATCCACTGGATTAGTAATATAGCCTACTTCCACTATCACTCCCGGCGGTTTAGCATGGTTTAAAACAAAGTAATCAGCTGCCAAAGGGGTATTAGTAGGATGCTTGATATCTTTATACTCCAGGTTATTTAACTTATTCTGTAATAAATAAGCCAACCTTTTATTATCAGCTTTATAAAAAATTTTGGGTCCTCTTAAATAGGAGACCCCAGCATTAACATGAAGACTAATAAATAGATCAATTTTTTCTTGATTAATCATCTCTACTCTAGCCCATAGATCTCTTAAATGGCGGCTACTGGAATGATTATTTAAGTGATCCAGTGCTTGATCCTCTTTTCGCGTTAGCTTGACAGTAACATTCCTGTGGTCCAATACTTTCTTTAATTTTAATGCAATAGCTAAATTAATATTCTTCTCTAAAACTTTCTGTTTATTTGTCCCTCCATCTATTCCTCCATGGCCTGGATCAATCATAATCACTTTCTTGTTTAAAGGAAAATCTAGATTGACAGCCACAGATGACGATAAATATCTATCCTTTAACTGAAAGGTTAAAATCAAAAGAATAATAACTATATATAATAACAGTTTGCGATTAATAACTATCCACATATTAGCCTCTCCTTTAATTTCAATACTACTTTATGAGTATTGAAATTAAAGGTGGATTATACCGAATGGATAATTTAATCATACTGACAATAATAATACCCTTTTAACTATTTTAAAATAGTCAAAAGGGTAAAATAAATCATTAATGTTCTATTAATTTAAATCCATAATATTAACTTCTGTCCTACAACTTCTTTATTCGGTAATGAATTACCGAGCTTCATGGTCGCTTGCTTTTATGGGAATTACCCATAATATCAAGCAAGTTACCCAATCAGTGTGTCCAACGCCACTACTCCTATCTAGCATAGATGCTAGACTCAGAGATACTTTTATTGCTCAAGATAGAAGTGTAAGCACCTCTATAAGTGCTTACTAGAAGATTTAGTGTCTTCTATCTACAACGAGCACCCTGAATATTTTACACAGTAGAGGTTCAGCTACTGCAACCTCCAATATTCACTTGTAATTTACATCTATATTATAATAAATTATGGAGCAAATATCAATTGTTTAAATTAATATTTGCTAATCCTTATATCTCCCATTTGAAAAAGGGAGGGTTACAGATTATTTTCTAAGATATAAACATAATTTTCAGTAAATATTACTTAACATTATTCTCTTCTACTATAACTAAATCCAGTTTAGAAGATTCCTCAACTGACAATTTATCTATCTTTAATGTAACTAAATCATAAGGATAAGTAACTGCCATAGTAACCATATCATCCGGCTGAGGACTAATATACTTTATTTCAGCTATTAATTGATTATTCTTTTGAATAACTTTATTGATCTGAATTCCATATCCACCAGTAGGCATTGGGCCTAAATAAGCTAAAACAGCTACTTTTTTCGTCAGATCTAGCTCCTTGATCTTCTGGTAATACGGCTTTGCTTCATCATCCGAATAAGTAGTTAATACTTTCTGTTTATTTTCTTCAGTAATCAATTTATATTTTGTTTCCTGCGGTGGTTCCTGTTTTGTCCATTCTCCTATCAACTCTTGCTCTGAATTATAAATAATAGTACCACTTTTATTATCATCCACATTACATCCAGTAGTTACTAATAGAGTAATTAATATCCCAATAAGAACTACTCCTCTATACATATCAATCCCCCCTTTTAATTTATCATATCATCTCAGACTTAATTTAACAATACTCTGATAATATCCTAAATTTTTAGATTAGCAAATAAATGCTTTCCGATTCTTTTAATTGGTACTGTATTTTCAAAAATCCAGCTTGCGGTAGCAGTATCAGGATTATAATAATAAAGGGCTCCGTCACTAGGATCCCAGCCATTCAAAGCATCCTTAGCCGTTTGATATGCTGTTTCATCAGGAGTTAGATAAATCTGTCCATCCCAGACAGCAGAAAAAGCATACTGACCGTCGTGTCGCTGATAGACTACTCCATTAATAGTATTAGGAAATTCCGGACTATCAACGCGATTTAAAATCACAGCAGCTACTGCCACCTGACCTACATAGCTTTCACCTCTAGCTTCAGAATAAACAGCCCTAGCTAAAGTTTCTAATTCCTCTTCTGTAGGCTGATAGCGGACGTACTCTTCACTTAACGAAGAATCATTATTAGAATTTGATTCTTTACTATCATCCGAGTCATCTCCTAAAAAGGATAATAAAAAAACCATAAATAATGCTTTCAAAACCGATTTGTAATCTTCGCTGCCAAAAGCCCAAACCGGTTCAATCAATACAAATCCGGTTAAGAAAGGAACCAATAAACTAATTAAGACTATATATGTAATTATCTTCTTCAGACGCATATGCCGGATCATCTTAACTCCCCTCTCCTTTGATTTCACATAGTAATTATAACAGATATTAAATACTTTTGGTATAGAAAATTATACTAATGAAATAGAACATACATTTGACAAGAAAAAGATTAAATTATATAATCATTACGCATAGATAAAACTTTTCCTACTTATATCTGCGTTATTTTACATATGTTCCCAAATTAATTTATAGAAGGGGGGAAGTTCTAATTTCTCATCATACTCATTCTGCCTTTGGAGTCTTATTTGCAGTAATCACCATTAAAGCTATTACTTTTTTTGGATTATATAATAATTTCCAAACTGAATTTCTGTTAGTCATCTATCAAACTAACAGAATCATTCTTTATGCAGGAGCAATACTTGGGGCTCTAATTCCAGATATTGATCATGTCAATAGCCGAATTGGAAATAAATTAAAACCAATAAGTAAACTTATTAAATTATTGGGAGTTAAACATAGAGGCATAACTCATAGTTTACTAGGAATAATTATCTTTTCCTTCTTAATTAAGAAGTTATTTTACCTTAACTGGATCAGCCAGGGGTGGTATTATAGTTTGCTTTTAGGCTATATCAGCCACATAATCGCCGATATGTTTAATTCAATCGGCCTTCCTATTTTATTTCCTTTAAAGTATAGATTTAAATTCGGTTTTAATATTACTACCGGAAGCTGGAAAGAAAATCTATTCTTCTCAATTATTATAACCTGCCTACTTCTCTTCTTCTTTCAAAAGACAGATATATCATCTCTTATTTTAATAAATTAAAAAAGAACCTTACTCATCATGAGTAAGGTTCTTTTAAGAAGTCTTATTAACTGCAGTTACTGTATCCACAGTTTTTACAGGTACTGCATCCTTCTTCAAAAATAAGTTTATTCCCACACTCTGGACATTTCGGAGTTAATGAAGAATCAATTTCATTCTCTTCTTCAGTCTCTGTTATTTCCTCTTTAGATATCTTTTCTAAACCATTGGAAGTTTCTAATATCTTCTTTAATGCCTTACCTACTACATCAGAACAACTTCGTCCTGTTAATTCAGCACCTTTGCCGCGCTGATACATAAAGCTTGGACAGGTACTAGTAGAAGACAACTGATCAATAATCTCTTCTGGAGCAATTCCTGCTCTTAAAGCCATACTAGTTAATCTGCTAACAGCCTCTGTCATAACCTGACAACCACCATCAGAACCGGTAGTAAGGAAAGTCTCAATCGGTTCTCCATTATCATCAACATTAATAGTTAGATAAAGTTTACCGCAGCCAGTATCATATCTTACTGTCTTTCCATCTGCAATCAATGGTCGAGTTCTTGGATAAATCTTATCCGTCCGCAGCGTTTCTTCTTTTTTATCATCACTAGATTTTAATACCTGGCTTTCTCTAGAACCATCACGATAGACTGTCAAGCCTTTACAGTTTAATTCATAGGCTAATATATAAGCTTCCCTTATATCCTCTTTAGTAGCCGTATTAGGAAGATTAATCGTCTTTGATACCGCATTATCTACATAATTTTGAAAGGCAGCTTGAATCTTAATATGCCACTCAGGTGCAATATCCATTGTAGTTACCAATACCTCTTCTTCAGCTTCAGATGTAAAATCATACTCAAATCTTGATGTATTCCCATCTCCATCAGTATGAGTATAAGAAAAATCAAAGAACGGCTCTATTCCTCCACTGGTACCAGCTAAGAAGCTGATAGATCCAGTAGGTGCAATAGTCGTTAATGTAGCATTCCGTTTGGGAGTCTTATATTTACTCTCTTCCCAGGCCGGAAAGGCTCCCTTTTCTTCTGCTAGCTTTTGGCTATACTGATGGGCATGTTCATTGATAAACTTCATTACTTTCTTAGCCATTTCAACAGCTTCATCACTATTATAAGCAATTCCTAATTTAATTAACATTTCATGAAAGCCCATTACTCCTAAACCGATTTTCCTTGCCTTCATAACTTGTTCTTCTATTTTGTCCAGCGGATAATTATTCATATCAATTACATTATCCAAAAAGCGAACCGCTAAATCAATTGTCTCTTTTAATTCCTCCCAATCAACTGTTCCATCATCAACAAACTTAGATAAATTAATTGAACCTAGATTGCAAGCCTCATTCGGCAGTAAAGGCTGCTCTCCACAAGGATTAGTAGCTTCGATTTCGCCTAAATTAGGTACCGGATTTTTATGATTAATCTCATCAAGGAAGACAAGCCCCGGCTCCCCATTCTTCCAGGCATACTTAACAATTAAGTTAAATACTTTTCTAGCATCCAGTTCGCCTACAACCTGTCCAGTCCGTGGATTAATTAATTCATAATTCTCGTCATTCTTTACAGCTTCCATAAATTCATCAGTTACTCCAACAGATAAATTGAAATTAGAGAACTGATCGTCCAACAGCTTCTGTTTATACTGTTTTAACTTCTTATCAATCACTTCTGGAGCCAAATAAGTATCTTCAAGGCTCTCTTTAAACTCATCATAAAGCTCTTGATTTTTGTCATTTAGCTCACCTTTAGCATGAATAAAGTCTAAAATATCAGGGTGATCTACACGCAACATTCCCATGTTAGCTCCGCGCCTTTTACCACCCTGCTTTACAGTGTTGGTAGCAGAATTAAAGACCTTCATAAAACTAAGCGGACCAGAACTTACTCCTCCGGTACTCTTGACTACATCATCTTTAGGTCTTAACCTACTAAAGGCAAAACCGGTACCTCCTCCACTTTTATGTATCAGGGCTGCATTTCTCACAGCAGTAAATATTCCTTCCATGCTATCCTCTACAGGCAGCACAAAACAGGCAGCTAACTGTTGTAATTCAGTCCCTGCATTCATTAAAGTAGGAGAGTTAGGTAGAAACTTAAAATCTGTCATTAAGTTATAAAACTCTTCTTCATAATATTCCTGCTTCTCTTCATCTTCCTCAGCAGCAGCAATATTTTCAGCTACTCTAATAAATAATTCCTCAGGAGTTTCAACTATCTCCCTTTTCTCATTCCGTTTTAAATATCTGTCCTCTAATAAATTCTTGGTATTTTCTAGCAAATCCAAACTCAAATTATTTATACCTCCTTAAGATATTAATTCATAATAAAACAACTACTTAATTTTACGTACAGAGACTATTATACAAACTTAAATTAAAAAATTCAAATCCTTACTCCAGATTTCTCATCTATAACATATATTAGATTTAATTATATCAAATACCTGCCCAAAACAAAATAAAAAATCCTCATTCATCAAATAAATGATAAATGAGGATAAAAGAAGGTTATTTAATTAAACTCTCTAATCTCTCTTTAGAAGCCGCTCCTACCTGCTTATTAAGAATCTCACCATCTTCAAATACAATTAAAGTTGGAATACTCATAATACCATATTCTGCTGCTAAATTCTGATTCTCATCCACATTAACCTTTCCTATTTTAACTTCTTCATGCTCTTCTCCTAATTCTTCTACAATTGGACTAACCTGTTTACAAGGCCCACACCAAGGCGCCCAAAAATCAACCAATACTTTCTTATCAGACTTCATTACTTCATTCTTAAAATTTTCCTCTGTTAGCTTAACCGTACTTTCTTCAACCATAATTTAAGTCCCTCCCTTGAAAATAAGTAAAAATTATCAAAAATTCTTTTCTACAATACTTCTATGCTAGATACTCAGCATACTACCCCCCTGACCGGGGGATAGTATAATTATATAAACTTCAAATCAAATTGTCAAATCTTTTATCCTGTATTTAAAAGAATTCTAGCTCCTAAAGCCAGTAAACCTACTCCAATTAATTTCGTCCATTGAAAGGGTACAGCTTCTAGTCCCCAAAAACCGAAGTGGTCAATAATCACTGCTGTTGTTACTTGTCCAACAATAATTAAAGTAGTAGCATTTGCTACTCCTAACTTAGGAATAGTAACTACTACTCCATATAGAATTATAACATTCAAAATTCCTCCTATATAGGTATACCAGGGAGTTTCCATTAGATTACCGAAATCCCCTTTATTTAAGCTAAAAATAAAAATAATAACTGCCACCAATGAAGTTGCTATAATATGAACAACAAAAGTTGCCTCCCAAAAGCCAATTACTTTACCTAATACCGAATTTAATGAACCCTGAATAGCCATTGCCGTCCCAGCGATTACCGCAAATATAAAGAAAAAAGTTTGAGTCATCTTTTATAGCTCCCTTATAGAGTCCAATTCTTGATTTATAAAGATATCTGTTATTACAATCTTTATTATTTCAAATAAATATATTTCTATGCATTCGCTATTTTATGTATGTCCAAATCCAAACAATAGTATTTAGATAAAAATTGATATTATGTGTCACTTTCAAGATATTGCAGATTATAGTCAACAAATCTCTTACGCTTGCCACTCATTCGGCGTCCTGCCTCATTCGTTCTCAAAAACTGATTCTCCACCATATCCAGCATACAAACCAATGCTGGCTATGGGATGAACTTACTGAGCCAAGAGATAATATTAAAGCTCTGATTTAAAGACAAAGAGCTAAAATCAGTTTCTCTACAGCCTCCATGGTTCCGAATCAGTTTTAAGAGTCGCTTCAGAGAAATATTGACTATTTGAGGTATTACAGAACAGAAATTTCATTGGTTTGGTTGGGTTTTAACGCTTTCCCTCAGATAATTTTGCAAGATATCAACTCTAAACTACAACAATATATCAATATAGTTGCAGTTCTATAAAGACTATGATTTATCTATATCCTCTTTTTCTAATACATGCTCCAGACATTGACTGAATAGCTGTAAAATATGGTCATCATCAAGAGAATAATAGACTGTTCTACCCTCTTTACGATACTTAACCAGATTAAGATTCCTTAGCACCCGAAGTTGATGAGAAACAGCAGAAGAACTCATTTCTAAATGCTCTGATATATCACAGACACATAACTCCACATTACTTAAAGCATTAATAATCTTAATTCGGGTTGGATCTCCTAAAACTTTAAAAGTTTCAGCCAGTTTTAGGATAATATCTTCCGGTAATTCCTCATCCTGTAATAACTTAATATTCTCCTCGTGTATCTTATATACTTCACAGCTGAGACATTTATCATTTTCTGGCATATTACTCATTCCTTTCAGCCTATCTTTATTATAAATAAGAGTAAATCATCTGTCAATCATAAGTTATAAACCGTCGCTAAAATATATGTAATAGAGCCTCTTTTTACAGAGGCTCATTAAGTATTAGTAATCAACTTTACACCTATAAAACTAAAATTTACAAACCAAGCTGTTTACTAAGTATCTTAGCTGTTGTTTCTGCAATCTTCACCTCATAATCTCCTAAGCTTTGATCTTGAGAAGATAAAATTACAGCTCCTAAAACATCCCCCTGCTTCATAACCGGAGCAATCAAAATTGATCCTACTTTCTCTTCATTATGTTCATAGTCTTCACATATATCTCCTTTTGTACCTTCTTCAATTATCTCTGTATTCCGATTCTCCATTGTTTCTTTTATAACAGCTCCAACCGGCCTTCTTTCATACCGTTCTAACTCTTCAGAACCGGCTATTACTTTATCTGTATCAGTAATCATAACATCACATTCAGTTGTCTCTACTAAAGTATTTACATAATCCTGCACCTGATCTAATTCATCTACTGGACTATACTTCTTTAAAATAACACTATCATCTTGATCTACAAATATCTCTAAGGTATTACCATTATTAATCTTCATTTCCTTGCGTATTTCTTTAGGAATAACAACTCTACCTAAATTATCTATCTTTCTTACTATTCCCGTTGCTCTCATTGAATATTACACCTCCTGGCTTTGTAAATATTATATGAAAGAGATAAAATTTTATGCTGAATCTGACTATAGAAAGTAATTAATTACATCCTTTTACATATTTCTATTCTATGGAGTCCCTCCTTATAATTCACCTATGTTTTTAGTTTATCAAATTTTATTTAATCTATAACTTAAAATTAATGTTTCCAACTCCAGCATTATCCTTGTTAAGATATACTAGTATCTAAAGTAAACAATCAAATTAAAATAGTACTGTATAGTACAATTAATAGATAAGGGGTTGATATCAATGAAGAAAAAGCTAAAACAGGAATCAAAGTTAATCTATAAACTAGTTAATCAAAAAATCAGTAGAGAAGAATATGTCAAAGCCCTGATTAACCAACACCAGAAAAATGAAAATTACAGTAATGAATAATAAATTTAAACCCATCTTTCCTCATTTTCTTTGCTGTATTCAATAAAATATTCTAAATTAGCAGCAATCGCTTCAATAAGCTTTTCATCAGATCTCTCTTCTAAAAAATTAGATTCTTCTGGTTTATCAATAAATCCAATTTTCTCTTTCTTTTCTCGATTAAAATCAGAAGCAATTATCTCACTTCTAATTTCATTAAATACATCCGGATCCTCTTTAAGCCGCTGAATCAACTTATCTTTAAATTCCATCTTAATCAACTCCTAAACTTAATATGCCCAATCATATAAAAATAATTACACTATACCTCCTTCTTACTTCTAAATCAATTAATCCCTTCGCAGCTGGATATATCTTCTAATGACAACCAATACTTAAGTTGTTATAATAGCTTCAGCATTAGAAAGGAGGGGAGGTTTTGATGCATAAATTCAAATTTAAGCTCCCACTTATAATTGGTTTGATAGGCATTCTAATTTTCAGTTCTGTTGGAATTGCTTTAGGTTCAGTAGTACACAGAGTCAGTCCCGGAGAAAATCTATGGACAATTGCTAGGTGGTATAACACAACTGTTAATCAGATTAAAACCGCAAATAATTATTGGTCAAATAGGATTACTGTCGGTCAACAGCTAGTTATCCCTGGTAACTTCAAGACTCATAGGGTTAAACCAGGAGATAGCTTGCATAAAATTGCTCACCGTTTTAGTGTGTCAATTAACCAATTAAGAATCCATAACGGAATCTGGCATAACATTATCCGTTCGGGAGACATATTGACGATTCCATCGTCGACAGAGGCTAAAAATAGTTATGCAGCTAACACAGTTCCAAATTATATTTCAGATAAAGAATTCGACTTATTATCCCGTCTAGTACAGGCTGAAGCATTAGGTGAAAGCTTCGAAGGTAAGGTAGCTGTAGCAGCAGTAGTATTAAACCGAGTTGAAGATTCCAAATTTCCTAACACTATTTCCAAAGTAATCTATCAACCATTAGCATTTGAACCGGTTATGAATGGCAGAATCTATCATCCAGCCAATAATGAATCGATTAAAGCAGTTGAAGCTGCACTAAACGGCTGGGATCCAACAAATAATTCACTTTACTTCTACAATCCAGCAAAAGTTTACTCACCTTATAACTGGATCTGGAGCCGATCTATAACAACAAGAATAGATAATCACGTCTTTGCTTTATAAAGACTAAAATAGCCAGAGGATATATCCTCTGGCTTACATAATTAACCTATCTTTTCATTTGTAATTTCTAATACTTCCTCTTTTAATTCCTTAGCTTCTTCCTTTAATTCCTTCATCTCTTGACGCTTCTTAGCTACATACTCCTCATTATTCATTGAAGCTAAATTGATATTGACATTCAGTTCAGCAGCTTCTAGAGCAGCCCAGGCTTCAATAGCCCCTACTCCAGCATCACTGACTGCCTGTATATTTCCTTTCTTGGCAGCAATTAAAGCCTGTTTTAAAACTTCTAAACTCTTCTTGGCCATAGCAAAGGGAACTTCCGTGGCTTCGATTGAGGCTTCTTTTAAGGCTTCTGCTCTCTTTTCTTTCTCTTCTTCTGTTTCCTTGGGCAGCTTCAAAGCTTCCATAAAATCATTGAATACTTCCATATCTTTGTCCACTAACTCAAGATAGTCATCTTTCAGTTCTGTAGTATCAGCAATCAACTCTTCCATTTTCTCTTTAACATCAGCATAATCATCTTTTCCTACTGTCAAAGAAGCTACCATACAAGTAGAAGCAGCACCTAAAGCACCGCTCAAAGCAGCAGCACTTCCCCCGCCAGGTGTATGCTTGTCAGATGCAAAATCATCAAGAAACTTACCAATCTTTTCTTCTTCAATCATAATAATGATCCTCCTTTTTTTATCACTATCATTTAGATTATAACATACTACTTAATATTTAACAATTTCACTTAATACTCTTTAGGTCTTTCATCTAAAGTTACACTTACGAATCGCTTATATCCTTCCCTTAAAACCCTAAGTACCATCTTATCTCCTACTTCAGCTTTTTCTACTAATTTAACTACATCTTCAGGATTTTCTACTGCTATTTCATTTATTTCCACAATAACATCTCCAGCCTTCAAACCGGCTTTATCGGCTGGACTATCCGAAATTATATCAGCAATTAAAGCCCCTTCAGTACTTTCTAAATTGAAGTATTCAGTCATCTCTTCAGTTATCGGCTGCATATAGACCCCCATCCAGGGGCGGATCACCTTACCGTGTTGTTTTAGATCACTTAAAACTCTTTTAGCTTCATTGATTGGAATAGCAAACCCAATCCCCTGTGCCTGAGCATTAATAGCAGTATTAATTCCAATAACTTGGCCTTCTCTATTTAATAAAGGTCCGCCACTATTACCAGGATTTATCGCCGCATCTGTCTGAATCATATTCTTATAGACTCTAGGCTTCTTTCCCTGTCTAATGCGAAGTGGACGGCCCAGAGCACTGATCACCCCTACAGTAACTGTATGATTCAACCCATAAGGATTACCAATAGCTACAGTCCAGTCTCCTGGTTTAATATTATCTGAGTTGCCTAACTTGACTGCCGGCAGTTTGTCATTAACATTAATCTTTAATACAGCCAGATCAAGACTAAAATCAGTTCCAACTACCTCTGCCTTAATTGGTTCCTTTCTATCTGACAGCTTAACTGTTACTTCCTCGGCACCATGAATAACATGTTCATTGGTTAATATGTATCCATCTTGGCTAATAATAAATCCGGTCCCAAATCCCTGTCTAAATTTAGGATTTCCCTCCCCTTCAAAAGGAATCTGCTGTTCAAAAAACTTCTTAAAGTAAGGATCATTGAAGAATGGATAATTTTCTTTTAATTTTTCTGAATCTATTTCAACTTTAACATTAATCCTAACCACTGCTGCATCAACCTTAGAAGCTATATCAGCAAAGAAATTACTTTTATAAACATTCTGAGTTGAATCGGCTTCATTTTGAGCAAAAGCCTGACCAGTACTTAAACCTATAAATAAACCTCCACTTACTACGATCCCAATCATAATAACAGCAAGATACTTAATTAAACTTTTCCGAGAAACTGCTATGTTATTCCACATTTTACTACCTCCTGTCACAAGATTTAAATATATTATATTATTAAATATTCTAACTGAATAATCTTTTTCCTGCTCTAAACTAGAAAAGACCTAGATGGAAAAATCCCACCTAGGTCTGTTAAGTACTTAGCAGAGAACTAATTATACTTTAGTTACATTTTCAGCTTGTAAACCTTTATCACTTTCTACAACTTCAAAGCTTACCTGCTGTTCTTCCTCTAAGTCCTTAAAACCTTCTTCCTGGATAGCAGTATAGTGAACGAAGATGTCATCTCCATCTTCTTGTTCAATAAAACCATAACCTTTTTTAGTATCGAACCACTTTACCTTTCCAGTTCTAGATCCAGTATCAGAATCTACAGCAACAGATTCATCTACAGTAATAGACTCTTCCTCTGCAGCATCACCTTCATCAACTGACTTAGAAATATCTTCTTCAGCTTCTTCACCAACTATTTCACTTAATGATACCATATTTCATACCTCCTTAACAATATTTCTTCATATTTCTAATTTCCACCTAGTATAATACCATAATTTAAAGCCTCTGTCAAGAATAAATTATCTAAAATAATCCTAATTTCCGTTTACTTCTTACTTTTAATAATTCGAAGGGAATTCAATACCGCTAATAAAGCAACACCTACATCAGCAAAGACCGCTTCCCACATTGTAGCCATCCCTACAGCTCCTAAAGCCATTACAATTCCTTTAATACCTAAAGTTAAGATAATATTCTGCCAGACTATTCTTTTAGTATCACTAGCCACTTCTAGAGCTTCTCCTAATTTAGCAGGTTCATCAGTCATTAACACTATATCAGCAGCTTCAATAGCAGCATCAGATCCTAGGCCTCCCATAGCCACTCCTACATCTGCTCTTGCCAATACAGGAGCATCATTGATTCCATCTCCCACAAAAGCTAACTTACCATCATTACTGCTTTGAGCAAGGAGTCTTTCTGTTTTTTTCACTTTTTCATTCGGTAATAACTCCGCCTGATAGCTATCCAGCCCTAATTTATCGACTATCCTCTCAGCTACGATTTTATTATCTCCAGTCAACATTACTACTTCTTTAATTCCCAACTCTTTTAATTCAGCAATAGCTTCTTTAGCATCAGACTTAATCTGATCAGCAATTAAAATAGATCCGATATAATCTTCTTCAACTACTACATTAACTACTGTCTTATCTTCTGACTTATATCTGTTACTTTCTAAAGCTAACTTGGACAACAACTTTTCATTTCCTACTAATACTTCTTCACCTGCTATCTTAGCCTTAATCCCCTGTCCAGAGAGCTCTTCATATCCTTCTATATCCTCAGCATTGATATCTTTCGAAGAAGCAGCAAGAATTGATTGAGCAATAGGATGGTTAGAATGGACTTCTACTTTAGCCGCTAAATCTAAAACTTCCTGCTTTGTATAACCTTTAGCCGCTATAACTTCATCAACTTCAAAGTTACCTTCAGTTAAAGTACCGGTCTTATCAAAGATAACTCTATCAAGATTATTCAAAGCCTCAAGATAATTTCCTCCTTTAACCAAAATCCCTCTTTTAGAAGCAGCTCCTATCCCGCCGAAAAATCCTAACGGAATTGAGATTAATAATGCACAGGGACAGGAAATAACTAAAAAGACTAAGGCCCGATAAATCCAATCAGCAAAAAGAGCATCTGTTAATAATAGCGGTGGTAGAGTAGCCAAGGCCAAAGCTACAAAGACAACAGCAGGTGTATAGTAGCGAGCAAACTTAGTAATAAACTTCTCAGTCGGTGCTTTTTTAGCACTGGCATTCTCAACTAAATCCAGAATTCTAGTTATCATAGACTCCTGTAATTCTTTTTTTACTTCAACTGTCAATACCCCTGTTTTATTGATAAAACCGCTTAAAATATCTTCGCCAGATTCTACTTTCCGAGGTGCTGACTCACCGGTTAAAGCCGAAGTATCCATCTGGGCTTCTCCTGAAATAACTTTACCATCCAGTGGAACCCTTTCACCAGGTTTAATAATTATTCTATCTCCAATATTCACTTCAGCCGGGTCAACTTCTTTAACTCCAGTCTCCGTCTTTAGATTGGCATACTCTGCTTTAATATCCATCAAATCCTTAATTGAACGCCGCGATCTATCAACAGCAATATTCTGGAGTAACTCGCCTAATTGATAAAATAACATTACTGAAACTGCTTCTGGAAATTCCTGAATAGCAAAAGCACCAGTAGTAGCCAGTGCCATCAAAAAATTCTCATCAAAGAATTGGCCCTTGCTAATATTTCTTACCGCCCGCTTGAGAACACCTCCACCTATAGTCAGGTAAGCAGTTATAAATAAAACTAACTTAAAATTAAATGAAACTGGAGCTATAAGAGCAGCTATAAAGAAGAAACTTCCAACAGTTATTCGCAGTCCTTTCCGTTTAATTTCTGCATTATCCATAATACTTTCTGAGTCCTTCTCTTCTTCAGCTTCCTTTACTTCAACCTCTGGTTCTAAATCATGAATGATTTCTTCGGCAGCCTCAATAGTTTCATCAAGTTCACTCTCATCCTCTACTGTAATAATTAACTTTTGGACCGTAAAATTAAGTTCAGCTGTTTTAACATTATCCAGTTCATTTATACGATGCTCCATCTTACTGGCACAATTAGCACAGCCAAGCCCCTGTAAAAGGAATTCCTTTTTTAATCCAGCTACAGCCTTATAAGTATTAGCCATTAATTTACCTCCTTTTTTATAATATACCATTTTAAATTCTAATATGTGAACAATTATTCATATAAATTATATAATAGATTATTCTTTCTGTCAATTCATAATTATTGAAGAGTTATTTAACGCTACTAACTATTTATATGCATATATTTTTCAATTAACAGAATACTAAAAACAAGACAAAATAATTATCTAACTGTCCAATAATAATAACACTAACTAAATTATAAAGGAGGATTAACTTGCAGAACAAACCAAATATCGCCTACTTCTGTATGGAATATGGTCTTGATGAAGAATTACCGATCTATTCCGGCGGCTTAGGTGTCTTAGCCGGTGATTATCTTAAAGCTGCTGCTGACTTAGACTTACCAGTAATCGGACTCGGTATCCTCTGGGAACAGGATTATACCCAGCAATATATCGGTGAAGATGGTAGACCTTATGATACCTTTCCTACATTTGATTTTGATTTCTTAACCGATACCGGTATTACTGTAACAGTTAATATCGAAGGAGAAGAGGTTGACTGTAAAGTAAGATTAGTAGACAAATACGATAATGCTCCACTCTATTTACTGGATACTAATTTTCCTGAAAGTGAACACGGCTGGATTACTAGTAAATTATACGGTGGTGATGACAAGGACCGCTTAGCCCAGGAAATGGTACTAGGAATTGGCGGGGTAAGAGCCTTACGCAAGCTTGATATTGATGTTGATAAGTATCACTTCAATGAAGGCCATGCCGTTTTAGCAGGTGTTGAATTAATCAGAGAAAAAATGGAAGCAGGTATGTCCTTTGATGAAGCTAAGGAAGCTACTCGAGAAGAAATTGTCTTTACCACTCATACTCCTGTCAGAGCAGGAAATGAGATTCATGAACATCGCCTTCTACAGCATATGAAGGCTTATAACAGCCTCAATTATAAACAGATGAAAGAAATCGGTGATAATCCATTTAACATGACAGTAGCCGGCCTCAGACTCTCTTCAATTACCAATGGAGTCTCCGATCTTCACCAGGAAACAACTAAAGAAATGTGGAAGGATGTGGATGATAAAGCACCGATTATCGGAATCACTAATGGAGTCCATGCCAAAACCTGGCAGGATGAACGGATAAAGAATGCCTATGAAGCCGGAGAAGATCTCTGGCAGCCGCATTATGAACTGAAACAAGAATTAGTCGATTATGTTAAAGAGGTCGACGGAGCTAATTTAAATCCTGATTCACTAATTATTGGATTTGCGCGGCGAACCGCTCCCTATAAGCGAAGCGAATTGATCTTTAGAGATGCAGATGCTATTGATCCGCTTCTGCGTGAAGGAAAGATCCAACTAGTCTTCTCCGGTAAAGCACATCCTAATGATGATACCGGCAAAGATATTGTCCAAAACTTAGTTCAGATGGAACAGAAATATACAGACAGCGTAGTCTTTTTAGAAAATTACGATATGGATATTGCCCGCAAAATGGTAAGGGGGTCCGATGTCTGGCTTAATAATCCTCGCCGTCCTTTAGAAGCCAGCGGTACTTCCGGCATGAAGGCAGCTATGAATGGAGTATTAAACTTAAGTGTAGTTGACGGCTGGTTAGCAGAAGGACCAGAACACGGCGTTAGCGGCTGGTTAATCGATGAAGTACTCCATGAAGAGTATAATCATTTAAGCGAAGATGAACAGGACTTAAGAGCTTTACACCAGATTATATATGATGAAGTAATCCCCACCTACTACGAAAACCATGAAGAATGGAAAAAAATGATGCAGGCCAGTATCGATATGTCTCACGAACAATTTTCAGCCCAGAGAATGGTTAAAGAGTATTATGATCGACTGTATAATATAACATCTAAAGAAAGAGATAAAGACTTCGAAGCAATTGAAGTAATCACTGAATCTATCGAAGAAGTTCATTTTCCACAACATGAAATGTAAATAAAGTAATTTACCGCAAAGATAAAGGCCTTTATCTTTGCGGTTTAATTTATTTTACAGAACCTGTTGAATAATATCTCTAATTCCATCTACTTTACATTTAAGTTCATGTTTAATTTCTTGATTAGCTAATCCCTCTAAACCAGAATGAATTTCAACTCCAGTTTCCTCATTTAATTCCTCTAAAATATCAAATTCAGTCATTTCATCCGTAATTACAGAATCATTGATGGCACTTAAAACGGTAGTCCCAAATTTATATGGATTGGCTGTAGCATCAATTACCGTTGTTGTTTTATCGTTATAGTTATTAAAATACTTATTATATACATTAACTCCTACTGCAGTATGAGGATCTATTACATAATTATGCTCCTGATAGACAGCTTGAATAGTTTCCTTAGTCTCATCTTCAGTAGCATACTCACCAACAAAGATTTCATTAATTCTATCTTTTGTCTCTTCATCTACTTCAAACTTTCCTTCCTCTTTTAACTGTTGATACCAGTTAGTTACCTTCTGGGCATCATGACCGGTCACTTCAAATAAGAACCGTTCTAAATTAGAAGAGATAAGAATATCCATAGAAGGACTAACTGTTTTCTTAAAGTCGCGATTTTTATCATAAACACCTGTTTTAAAGAAATCAGTCAATACCTTATTATCATTAGAAGCACAAATGAATTTATTAACCGGCAATCCCATTCGATAAGCATAATAACTGGCTAAAATATTTCCAAAGTTACCGGTAGGCACAGTAATATTAATCTCTTCTCCCGGTTTAATCTCTTTTTGATTAAGTAATTCAGCATAAGCAGCAAAGTAATAGATAATCTGCGGCACTAACCTACCCCAATTAATTGAATTAGCCGAAGAAAGCTGATATCCTTTGTCAGCAATAACTTCTTTGAAGTTTTGGTCTCCAAAAATCTCTTTAACACTACTCTGACAGTCATCAAAATTACCGGCTACTGCTACCACAGCAGTATTATCTCCTGTGGTAGTTACCATCTGTCTCTTTTGAACTTGACTTACTCCCTCTTCAGGATAGAAAACAATAATCTCAATTCCATCCACATTCTTAAAACCTTCCAGAGCAGCCTTACCTGTATCACCAGAAGTAGCTACTAAAATTAGAATATCCTTATCCGTCTCTTCCTTTTCTATAGCCTGGCTTAATAAATAAGGCATAACCTGTAATGCTAAATCCTTAAATGCTGCTGTTGGACCATGCCATAATTCAAGAACATGGCTGTTATCATCTAATTTATATAGCGAAGTTATCTCTTCAACAGAAAAGTTATCACAATTGTAGGCCTTAGCAACTGCTTCCTGTAATTCTTGCTCTGTATAATCAGTCAAAAACTCATCCAAAATCTTCTCTACAATCTCCTGATACGAACTATTCTGCATAGAATTAATTGTCTCTCTACTTAATGTAGGTATCTCTTCGGGGACAAATAAACCTCCAGTAGGTACCATTCCTAACCTTATCGCTTCCGAAGCATCTACCTTATCATAATTACCTCTAGTACTGATATACTTCATTCTACTCAATCCTTTCTATTCATATTTTATTTAATTATATCAAACTAAAGTCTAAACTTAAATATTTAACAAAAAATCTCCTGATGATATCATCAGGAGATTAATATAACTAAGTAATTGTTTCTGAAGTTTGGGCATTACTTGCTGACTCTGAAGCTTCTGATGGTTCAATAGTAATATCCATAAAGCCATAAACCATAGAAACCACTGGCACTAATAGATTAAAGAAACAATAAGGTAGATAAGCAATAGTATCTACCCCTAAAGTAGAAGCCATATAGGCTCCCCCTGCTGTCCAAGGAATTAAAACTGCTGTTAATGTACCGCTATCCTCTAATACTCGGGATAGATTCTTAGGATGTAAACCTTTCTTCTCATAAGCAGCTCTATACATTCTTCCTGGTACAATAATAGATAAGAATTGATCACCTAATAATGCATTGGCACCAATACAGGAAATGATATTACTGGCAATTAACTTTCCAGTCGTATCGGCAAAGGATAATATCTTATTTACAATAACCTCAAGAACCGAAACTTTATCTAATACTCCACCGAAAGCTAAAGCACATAAAATTAAAGAAATCGTCCACATCATACTATTTAACCCGCCGCGGCTAAGCAGACTATCAAGTACCTCAACTCCAGTTTCACTGCTGTATCCATAATGCATGGCATTAATTACAGCTGAAAAACCGACTCCCTGAAATAACATAGCAAAAACACCGCCAATTACAGAACCAGAAATTAAAGTAGGAATCGCCGGAAGTTTCATTGCAGCCATAGTAAAGACTACCACTGCTGGTATTAACATCCAGATATTAATAGTGAAAGTCTGATTCAAAGTATTTAAAATAAGATCAATTTTTTCAGCATCTAAACTTTCCGCTCCAAAATTACGTCCTAAAATCCAAAACAAAATTAATGAAATTATAAATGCAGGTGCAGTAGTATAGATCATATGCTTAATATGTTCAAACAGTTCACTACCCGCCATTGCTGGAGCTAAATTTGTAGTATCCGACAAAGGCGACATCTTATCTCCAAAATAAGCACCAGAAATAATTGCCCCTGCTACCATAGGTAAAGGTATTCCTAAACCTTCTCCAACACCAATTAATGCAATTCCAACTGTTCCAGCTGTAGTCCATGAGCTACCACTAGATACCGAAACTACTGCACAGATTAATGCAGTTGCTACTAAAAATATCTTTGGTGATAATAGTTTCATCCCATAATAGATCATTGTTGGTACCGTACCACTTAAGATCCAAACACCGATTACAATTCCAATAATCAAAAGAATAATTACCGATGACATAGCAATATTAATACCGTCCAATAATCCATCCTTAATCTCCTCCCAACTAAATCCTAGCTTGGCCCCTAAAATACTTGCTACTATAGTACCTAAAACTAAGGGAATATGAGGATCAATTCCTAAAAATACTATTCCTGTAAATAATAAAACTGCTGTAATTAAAACAGGTAATAATGCTTCAAAAAACTCTGGTTTTCTTTCTCTTTCCATTTTCAATCCTCCTACCTCCTAATATCATTATATCATTACATTATTGAACACTCTAAATTATATCTTATCAATAATAAAATAACAAATGATATCTAGGAATTATTTAAGTAGTAGAGGAAATTTTAATTTCTTTTTTTATAGAACAGCCATCCGCTTCAACTGCTTTATTAACTTCATCAGCCTTAGTTAAGCCTAATTTAGCTGCTAGAGGACCAAGTAATTCACTAATAGCTACAGAAGCTAATACAACTGAAGTTATTATATCACTAAACTGGGGGAAATTTGAACTTGCTATAAATATTAATCCAACAGCAACTCCTGCCTGTGCAATTAAACTTACTCCTAAATAATTCTTTATTGAAGGAATACTATTGGAAATAACCGCTCCTGCTCTGGCTCCAAGAATTTTTCCTAAAACCCTAAAGAATATAAAAGCAATTCCAATAATCCCTGTATTAAATAGAGCACCCAAATGTAATTTAGCACCAGCCAAAGTAAAGAATGCAACATAAATAGGGACTTCAACTGCTTCAATAACCTCTCTTATTTCATGTTGAGCGTTGAAGAAGTTAGTCAAAGCAAAACCAGCCATTAAATTAATCAATAAAGGTGATAAATGATATCTACCAGCTAACTGCATAGTCATTAATACCACAGTTAAAACAATCAAAAGATACTCCTTTTGATGATCAATCTTATGGGCAAGAAAAGAAAATAACCAAGCAATAAGATATCCTACAATTATGGAACCAACTATCTCTATTACCGGCATAGATAACATTGTCAATATAGAACCACCGCTACCATTAACCAGTAACTCTGCAGCTGTCATAGTTAAACCAAAAGCCATAATACAGAGAACATCATTCAATGCTACTGTAGCTAATAGTGTATTAGTAAATGGTCCTTCTGTTTTGTACTCTTCAATAACTGCTGTAATAGCAGCTGGACCAGTAGTAGCAGCCATTACTCCTAAAATTAAAGCTAATGGTAATGCAACATCAAATAATAACATTCCTCCAACTACAAACATAAAGCTTGCTAGAAACTGTAATAGAGTTATATTAAATATACTTGCACCTAATTCCTTTAACTCACCAAGCACTAATTCTTCTCCGATAGTTAAAGCAATTATTCCTAATCCGAGATTAGTAATAGGAACTAAAGTTTCTACCTGCTCATAGGTCTGAATTCCCAGAACAGATTCTCCAAAGATTACTCCAGTTATAATATAACCAGTAATCGAAGGAATTCCTAATTTTTTTAGTAAACTACCAACTATAAACCCACAGAATAACAACAAACTAAACCCCAATACAATATCCATATATCTATCCCCTCCTTTTTTACACACTACTCAATCATCATCTGTATTGTATCACTAAAGTTTTAAAGAAAATATAAAATTTTTTAGTGATGTCTTAAATATCTTTAGAAATCCTAATTAATGTAAAATCATCTTATTTAAGTTTGATATTAAAATTATTTGTAACAGTCCTGATCTATCAAAAATAAAAAAAGCTCACAATCAAGTGAGCTTAAAGATAATTAATATTTATTTTGAGAAGCAGAATTATCTGAATTCTGAATAATAAACAAAGAACTTACAATAACTGAAGTGGTAAATAGAACAATTATCTCAATTAATGTATCATAAGCTCGATAATCTACTAAAATAGCCCCTACAATATTGTGAGATTTGGTTTCTTCAACGCTATTCTTAATGTAATGCTGAGAGACCTGATTATTACTAGGCACCATCTTACTGCCAAAAGTCGGCATATCACTGACAATAACTGCAACTGTAAAGCCTAAAGCAAGAATAATTAAAAACACTATGACCTTCCTCATTTTTCCCACCTCGCCGTACCATTATCTTCAGTAGATAAATGTACAATAAACTCATAATCATTGATATCAATAGTTGCAGACTTCTTTACATTCTCCATATTGCTCCCCCTTACTCTTTTGACACAAAAAATTAAATAACTAATATAACATAAAAATAAGTGAAATTACTAACAGTAAAGATGCAACTATCAAGGTGCTAAAATTAAGATTTTTAATCGTTGCTCCACCCTCTTTACCTTTAACATTAAGGTCAATCTGTAGCAAAATATCAGAAATTAAACCAAAAATTAAGTTACCAATATCCTGCAGAATAACCCGAACCTTCTTTACCTGATTATATATTCCAAAGTAATAATCCAAAAATCCACACCAAAACTTTTCAATACTTATTCCCTTCGATAAACTAAATTCAAACCAAGAACCTCTAACAGCAAATACAAAAAGAATACTTCCAGCTAGAAGATAAGAAATGCTATCCCACAATGTTCCCCAGCTCCAAAAATGAACATGCTTCGCTATTGATACATCCAGACTATAAGCCTGATATAAAGGTTGGAATAGATTCTTAACTACCATATCAGGTATAAGTCCTAAAACTAATATACAGACTCCAAGCACAGAAACTACTATCTGGATTAAGAAAGGCATATCTGGTAAATCTTCCTGATCAGTTTTTTCTTCTTTTATAAAAATATAATAGAAGATCTTAAGAAAATAACAAAGTGTTCCAGCACTGGTAATGATAAATATCTTCTCAGCTGCTAAAATCCAGAAGTCATGATGAAGATGAAATGCTTCTAATAAACTATGATGAATTAATGTTTTACTAGCATAGCCGTTAAACCCAGGAATTCCGCCGATTCCAAATAAGGTTGCTATAAAGGCTACCATCAAAACTGGATAATTGCGGCCTATTCCACTTAATTTTTTTAGATCCATCTCATGAGTAGTAAAATAAATAGCTCCGATGATCAAAAAAGCGCTGCTTTTAAAGAGAGCGTGATTAATAATATGGTATACTGCACCACTGAATCCTAAAGTACCGTGGGTTCCTAAATAACCGGCTGCACCAATGCCCATTAAAATATACCCCATCTGAGATACACTGGAATAAGCCAACATTCGCTTGACATTCCACTGAAAAAGGGCTCGAAGCATCCCCAGAAACATAGTAATTGCACCAAATATAACTAAGCCGAAACCTATATTCTGTAATGTAATTATTTCATGGATCTCACCTACCGGCCAGTAAAGTGTGGTTACTACCCTTAGAATACCGTAAGCACCAGCCTTAATGATTATCCCTGATAGCAAAGCACTGGCTGGACTTGGTGCTACCGGATGGGCCTTAGGCAGCCAGATATGAACTGGAAACATGCCGGCTTTAACACCAAAACCAATAATCATCATTGAAGCAATTACATACTTTATGACTCCTAATTGGCTCAGTTGTAAAAAAGCCGATTCAATTATTAAATTGCCAGTAAATTTATAAATTAAGGCTGTTGCCCATAAAATCAATAATCCACCAGCTACTCCCATATATAAATAGTAATTACCACCATAATGAGCCTCTTCACTTTCATTATGAACCACTAATACATAAGAAATTATCGTTACCATCTCAAAGAATAACAATAGACTGAAGAAATCACCGGTAACAAAGACTCCCATCATCGATGATAATGTCGCTAACAAAAAGACATAGTATCTAGGTACATTCTCCTCTTGTTTCATATAGGATACTGAATAGACAGTAGCCAATACCCAGACAAAGGAGACAATTGCTAAAAAGATATAACCTAATAGGTCTACCTTAAAATAAAGTCCGGCGGGAAAGATAGAGAAACTATAGGACTTTTCTATTACCTTACCAGCAAATATCGGTTTGAAAAGATAAATAGCTAAAATCAGATTAGCCGCTGTAGTTAGTACGGCCCAGAATGAATATTTCTTGGTTAAATAGCCCAAACCGATTCCTAATAAAGGTAAAATAACTAATAGTATCGGTATTAATTCAAGATCTATCATTGTTATCATCACCTCTAAAAAATATTCTGTACTACTACTTCTACTACCAAACTTGGAAAGTGATACCATATACCAAAACCAATTGTTGCAATAGCTAGGATTACTGTTGGTGCTAACATACTAACTGGTGCTTCAAAAAAGCCTTGATGTTCTTCAAAATCTGTTATAGGTTCTTTAAAAAAGGCCGAAACTACTATAGGTAAGAAATAACCTGCATTAAGCATTGCACTTAGAATTAGAAGCCCCATTATAAGCAGTGAACCTTGATTAAAACTGCCTAACATTAAATACCACTTACTATTAAACCCTACTGATGGCGGAATCCCTACCATACCCAAAGAAGCAATAGCAAAAGCCCCCATTGTCCAGGGCATCTTCTTACCGATTCCTGCCATCTCGCTAATCTTCTTTTTATGAGTTACAATATAAATAACACCAGAACAGAAAAAGAGCGTAATCTTAATTAAAGCATGATTAAAAAGATGTAAGATACCACCGCTTAACCCTTCCAAGTTCAATAAAAAAGCTCCCAGGGAAATATACCCCAACTGACTAACTGTTGAATAGGCTAATCGCCGCTTTAGATTATCCTTAAAAAAGGCAATTATGGAAGCTAAAACAATAGTTATTAAAATCAAGACTAAAAATAGCTTTCCTGTCCAGAGTGAGATAACAATTTCAGGTCCAAAAACAAAGTAAACAATTCTAATGATTCCAAAAACTCCAGAGTTAACCACTGCCACTGCATGAAAGAGAGCACTGATAGGCGTTGGAGCTACCATCGCCGCTGGCAACCAGCGATGCAACGGCATCACTGCTGCTTTAACCGAAAAACCAGCTAAAAATACTAATAAAGTAATTTCTAGACTTCTTCCTGTCTCCAATAAACTCTTACTGATTAAACCACCAGGAATAAAGTTTAAAACTACACCTTCATTTAAAAAGGCTACAAACATAATTCCCAGCAAAATTAATGCTCCACCGCTAAGAGAGTAGGTAAGATATTGTTTACCAGCATCCATAGCCTCTTCAGTCTGAACATGAATTACTAATGGATAAGTAATTAAAGTAAGTAATTCATAAAACATATAAAAAGTTAATAGATTTCCGGAAAATGCAACCCCCATAGTAACACTTAAGGCCAATATCAAAAACGAATAATAGCGATCCTTATTTTGATATTCCTTCATATAACCAAAAGAATAAATAATAGTAAATATCCAGAGCGTGGAAGATACAATAGCAAAGAGAAAACTAGCTGCATCAACCCGAAAATATATGTTCAATATATTATTCATCTTAAATACTGTATTTGTCAGAACCTCTCCGTTAACAATCAACGAATAATAAGAAGATACAAATAATGTAGTAATAACAGGAACGATTAAAGCCAATATCTCTCTTGTCTTTTTGATCCGCTTTAAGAAAAACTTAAGCGGTAAAGTCAATATTGGAAATAAAATAACTAACCAAGGAGCAATTGGCTTTAAAAAAGTAGGCATTTTTTTATCCTCCCATCGTTAATAAAGTCTTAGCTACTTGATCAATTATTTTCATCGGCCATTTGATGCCTAAACCTAAAACTAGACAGCTGCTCCCTAGCAATATTGGTGGAATATAAAGACTAGGTTTAACCTCTTTGAATCCATCTAGATTTTCTTGAGATTCATAAAAGAAGCCTTTAACAATTACTGGTAAATAATAAGTAGCATTAAGCAAACTACTCACTATAATTACTACTAAATAGATGGGCATATTTGCTTCTAAACTTCCTAAGGCTAAATACCACTTACTGAAAAAACCGTTCAACGGTGGAATCCCAATCATTGCTAAAGCTCCCAATGAAAAAGCAGTAAAAGTTACTGGCATCTTCCTTCCTAAACCTGATAATCTATTTATCTTCTTTATTCCTGTTTTTTTAATAATATTTCCTGCTGCTAAAAATAAGCCTGACTTCATAAAAGCATGATTAATTACATGCAACAAACTACCCTGCAGACCGGATTGAGTAAAAAGTGAAAAACCTAAAACAATATATCCAATCTGAGAAACACTGGAATAAGCCAGCATTCGTTTAATATCAGTCTGAAGAATAGCAAAGAAGGAACCAAATAATATTGAAATAGCAGCTAAAATCCTTAAAATAGAACCTAAGGGAATAGCTTCTAATACTTGAGGAGATAAAACTATATAAATAATTCGAATTAATGAAATACAGTATACTTTTATTATCAAGCCGGACAACATAGCACTTGAAGGTGTAGGTGCAGCTGAATGGGCATCAGGCAACCAAATATGTAATGGAAATAGAGCACTCTTTAAGCTAAATCCTACTATAAATAATCCAATAACTGCTGTAATTACTTGTGGAGAATTAGCCCAAGCAGAATTAATCTCTTGAGCAATCCAAATAAAGTTTAAGTATCCTGTAGTCTGATAGATCATTCCAATCCCTAATAAAATAGTACTAGAACCAATAGCATTCAGAATTAAATACTTAAATCCTCCTTGAATCGCCTCGGGAGTATCCTTGATTGTTACAATACCGACTGAAGCTATCAATGATATCTCCATAAAGACATAAAGATTAAAAATATCAAAAGCCATTGCCATACCGTACATTGCTGCATTTAGAAAAAAGAATAATGAAAAATAGTGCCCAACCTGCTTTGAGTCTATTTCTTCTTCAATTCCCTTAATTGCATAAAAAATGATAATCATAAAGATAACTGAAATAAGTAAGGAAGTTAATGCAGTAATATTATCAAAGACCACTTCAATTCCTAAATGACTAGCCCAGCCTCCTAATTGATAAGTCCTAGTTCCACTTTTTAATATCTGTAATATACTAGCACTAGAAATTAATACATTAATTATAGCAGCAAAAGCTACAATGATTGATGTAAAACTCTCTTTCCATTTGTGAAACAAAGGCAACATAACACCCACAATTAATTGAAATAAAACTATAGATATAGGTAAATGTTCACTTATGTTCATTTGTCATTACCCCTCATTTTAGAAATTTCTTTAGTATTTATAGTACCATAATGAGAATAAATCTTAATAATTAGAGCATACCCAAAGACACTGATGCTAAAACTAACCACTATTCCCGTCAGTACTAAAGCATGAGGAAGTGGATTAACTCTAAGAACTTTATCTGCATTATGAATTAATGGTACTTTTCCTCCTTTAATATAACCAGTAGAAACAAGAAACAAGAAGATAGAAGTATCCATAATATTCAATCCGATCATTTTTTTAACTAAATTAGACTTAGCTAACATGGTATAAAACCCCAATAAAAATAAAAATAAAGAAATGAAATAATGTATATTTTGAATTAATTTAACTATTAAGTCCACTACTATTCCTCCTCAACCAACTTATAAAAAAAAGAAGTCATAACTCCAGCAACTACCAAACCAATAGCCGATTCTAGAAATAATCCCAATTCCAGTGATAATGCTCCATTACCTAAAATATTACCACCTAGAAAAACACCTGCTATTCCTAACAAAATATAAATTAAAACACCTATACTATTTATGATAGTTAACAAAACATGTGGTATTTTATCTTTGGCTTCTTTAATTCCAAATACTAAAGAATAAATAATTAAACTAGCCCCCAAAATTGCTCCACCAGCAAAACCTCCGCCGGGAGAATGGTGACCATTTAAAAGAACATAAAAACCGTAAATCTGCAAAAATGGTAGTAAAATTTCAGTTATCTTTTTTACAACTAAATGTTGCAAAGTTATTCCCCCTAATTAAATTATCCCATTTCTTCAATTATATCTCCACTATCAAAAGTAAACATATCATTAACAACTACAAATCTTAGAATGAAAATTATCGATATTAATTTTTTTACTCTTCCCACCTCTCTGTCCTACTGATCAACACTACAAACATTATAGAAATCACTATTCCTACCACTGCTTCAGTAATAGCTAAATCCGGCGCTTTCATCTGCTGCCAGATAATGGACATAATTAAGCTATAAACTCCAAAAACAACTATAGCTGCTAATAAATCTTTAATTTGGGTCGCAATTAAAGCACTAACAGCTAATAAAAGTAACAACAGAAGAGTGATATTATTGACCATCTTTAACTACTTCCTTCTTAAGTTCATCATTTTGATAATAACAAAAACTTCCTTCGCTAAATGGCACTTCATTTTCTATTGCTGCCTTGGAAATAACTGAAGCAGCAGCAGGACCCGTTATCCAGAGAAAAATAAGAATGAGTAACATTTTAACTGAATGAATTGACAAGCCATTATACAGAATCATACCTGAGATAATTAAACCCAACCCTAATGTATCACACTTAGTCGGAGCATGAATTCGACTATAAGTATCAGGCAGCCTTATTAGGCCTATAGTTCCTACTATAAAGAAAAAAACTCCTGTAAAAATTAATCCTATTATAATAAAGCTCATCTTTACTCCTCCTTAAGATAAGTTACCTTTTAATTTATATTTAGCTACAGCAATTGTAAAGATAAAGCTCATCATAGCATAAACAATAGCTACATCTAAATAAAGAAAATTATCAAATACACACGAAGATAATCCTAAAATAACTACTACTTTGGTATTAATAGTATTTACTACAATAATTCTATCAACTGCACTAGGACCTAAAATCCCTCTATAAAGACAGAGAAAACTAGTGAAAATTATCGTACCAATAGCTAATTTAAAGACTAATCCCATATTAATTCCCCTCTATTTCAGATAATAATTTCTCTAATTCATTAGACAAAAGCCCCTCTATACTTTCTTTAGCAATTATATGTACTATAAATTCATCTCCATTAATATCTATTGTCAATGTCCCAGGCGTAAGAGTAATTGTATTGGCTAAAATAACTTTAGCTAAATCAGATTTTAAACCAGTTTTAAACTTAACTATCCCCGGTGAAACAGGCAATTTAGGATTAATTATTATCCAAGCCATATTGAGATTAGCTTTTATAATTTCTGATATTAAACTAACAAAAAAATTCGTTAATAACAACAACTGCCGTGGTCGATACCAGAACTCTAGCTCATTACCAAAAAATCTTATTGATAAATTGAAAATTAAATAAGATAGAATTAATCCAATAACTATACTAAAAAAATTAAAGCTTCCAGATAATAAAAACCAAAATAAAAATAATAAAAAATTCATAATCCAGAAATTAATAGCCTGGTTTTTATCGTTCATTCTAGCCCTCCATTCAATTAACTTAGAAAAGTTAATACTTATTTACTATTCATGATAATTATATCAATTTTTTTAGATTAAAAATATAATTTTCTTTAGATGTTTCTATAATTTCTTTAGATAGTCACTTATTCTTATCTAAATAAAAAAAGTTTCTTTCTAATTCAGAATTAGAAAGAAACTTTATCAAAATAAATATTATCTCTTTTACTATAAATCATCTATCATGATGAGGAGCCTTTTTTATTCAAAGCTAAAGCAAGTATATCATTCCGGCACTGTTCACAGCTGCATATATCTTCCTTTTCAGCTAATATTTCTTTAATTTCATGAAAATGTCGCCAGGAGACTCCTTAATTTATTGAGGAGAGGAATGGCGACGGTTCTGACTTTAAGCTATATCTTCAAAACTATAGCTATAACCAGCTCCTCGTTGTAGTAAGTTTAAATATTTACTATTTACTCCATCAACTTTACTGCCATTAAAACAATCTAACCTAAAGTAACCACTTTTGCGAGTAGATACTCTAGCAAAGTAAACTCCCTTGTTTTTACCTTTAGGAATTACTGCTTTAACTAAATCGCCTGTTTTAAAGTTATCTACATACTTATTACGTGAACGATAAGCTCTTGGAAACCCATACTTATCAAGCAAAGTACGCTGTCTTGTACCTCGACCTGTTGCTTTAATACTTAACACTTTAAACCCTTTTTGAAAACTATATTCTTGCTTAGCAGTCCCAACACATAACGCATCAAAATAATGAGTTTTCTCTAATTCAGCTACTTGATTGCGGTTATACTTAGTCTTAGCACCAGTTGATGTTTCAATATTGCTACAAATGCTTTTAAGCTGATCTAACAACTTATAACGATAACTATTGACTCTACCTGCATCTTTAAGTGAAATATCTACTTTACTTTCAAGTATCTGCTTTACATTTTTGTAGCGAACTTTAGGTAGCTTTTTGCGGAAATCCTGCTCTTTTAAGTCCTGTAACCATTCTTTAAGTGTTCGATTATCTTTATCCTGATTACAAGTCTTGCATGATAGAGTAAGGTTTTTGATACTATCTGTACCGCCACGTGAGCTAGGAATTTTATGCTCAACTTCCAAAACTGGATCACCACTTTCGCCCCCACAGTATTGGCAAGTGTGATTGTGCTTATAAAGTAAATATTCTCTTACATTGTAACCTTGTAATGTGCCTTGCTGATACTCTATACCTTCGATCTCAGGATTTTGCATTTTCTGGGTATCAAATCTTACCATTTCAACTACTACTTTGCTGATAGGACATAACTTCTTTAACCGCTGCACCCAGGTTTTAATGTTATTAACTATAGAATCAACACTCGGTGGTAACCAGTTATCTCCCCGCTTACGATTATCAAAACGTTTTTCTCTATACTTCAATTGAGAGCGTCTAAACCGCCTATGTTCTCTACGGGTTTGTAAGTTTTGCTTAATAGTATCAGCTCGATGATGCAAATTAGCTAAAAACGCTACTTGACTGCCGTTATTGATAGCTAACCCTGTTGTTTTACTCCCAGGGTCAATTTTAAGTGTATAGTCCTTCAAATTAGGATTAGTAACTTTCTTTTTAAGTCTGATTGTAAAAGGTTGTATCTTATGCACTACAGCATAATTATTATCTAATAACCACTTAGCCTTACCGTTATGACAAGGATTAAGTGGAGTTTTGTCTTTATTGAGCACAAATACCATTTTAACACATCCTTTTTTGGTTTAGGTTAAGTAGATAAGGTATCTACTCTCTTAAAATAAGGTAACGGTAGACTTTTAAGTAATGTCTACGCTCCCTTCGGGTAAGTTATGGTAGCTTTTACGCTTAACACACTACTCTATTGTACTCCCATTGAGTTATTTAATGCTAGGCGATAGAGCTTAAAGCTAGGGAGGCACTTTAAGGTATCGTAACTACCATAACGTAGCTAGATAACTAACTTACCCTGGACACCTTACACTAAAATGATTTTCCCAAGCTTCCCATTTTAATGGGGAGAAGGTGACCTGCTACTGCTTTCTCTAATAAATTTCCAGAAGTCACCATTATCCTCTCCTTTTAAACTTGAGCTATAGTATTCTGATATAACTCCAAATATTCTTCAGCCGAATTATGCCAGCTAAAGTCACTCTTCATTGCATTCTTCACTAACCCCTGCCACTCTGAAGGCTGATTATAAAATTTAACTGCTCGGCGAATAGTATATAACATATCATCGGCATTATAATCGGTAAAACTAAAACCATTTCCGCTGCCAGTTTCTTCATTATAAGACTGAATAGTATCATTTAAACCGCCTGTCTCTCTAACTACCGGTATTGTACCGTAGCGTAGACTGATTAACTGACCTATTCCACAGGGTTCATATTTAGAAGGCATCAAAAATAGATCACTTCCGGCATAAATCTTCTTAGCCAATGTAGAATCATACTTAATATTAGCAGCAATCTTATCCGGATATCGGCTAGCCGCTGCTTTAAAGATCTCTTCATATCTCTCTTCTCCGGTACCTAAAATAACAAACTGAATCTCCTCGTTCATCAATTCATCAATCACCTGGCCAATTAAATCCAAACCTTTCTGCTCTACCAAGCGCGATACCATACCAATTACCGGGACATCTTTAGCAGACAGTCCCATATCTTTCTGAAGCTTCTTCTTATTTTCAGCTTTTCCTTCTAGATTCTCCAAATCATACTTTGCATAAATTTCCTCATCAACTGCTGGATTATACTTCTTATAATCAATACCATTAATAATTCCATAAACATCATCAGCATTCATTCTAATCACATAATCAAGACCTTCACCAAAATAAGGAGTCTTAATCTCTTCCGCATAAGTATTACTAACTGTAGTGACAGTATCTGACATATTAATTCCCATCTTCATATAATTAACATTATTATCATGCTTTACAACTCCCGATTCCCAATGGGCCGAATCCAAAGCTAAGACATCTTCTAAAATTTCTCTATCGAATTTCCCTTGATAACGCAAATTATGAATAGTATAGACAGTCTTGATATCTTGATAGAAATCATATAGTTTATAATTCTCTTTTAACATGATGCTTATTGGCCCCGTCTGCCAGTCATTACAGTGAATAATATCAGGCTGAAAACCAATTTTAGGCAGCATCTCCAGCACAGCACGACAAAAGTAAGCAAACTGAATCTGTTTATCATCATGACCGTATACAGCGGTTCGATCAAAGTAATGTTTATTATCAATAAAATAAGTTGGTACTCCTTTATTATCCAGGTTATTGATTCCCACATACTCATCACGCCAGCCAACTTTGGTTCTATAATGCAGAAGATGTTCTAATTGATTAAGATATTCATCCGGAACTTGACTATACTCCGGTAATACAACTCTAATATCTACTCCTAACTCTTTAATCGCTTGCGGCAGTGAACCTGCTACATCAGCTAAACCGCCTGTTTTGATAAATGGGTCGACTTCTGGAGAAACAAATAATACCTTTAGTCTATTATCCACATTATTCCCTCCACTATAGATACTAAGTCTGCGGCCGAACAGTACTTCCACTTTGGATAGCTTTCTTTCTAAAATCATCTTCTTCAATCCAAGGAAAGATACGACAATTCTTTTCAATACAGGTTTCTGCTGGAACTTCGGCCCCTTTCCCGATTACATTTAACCCGCTATGTAATATTTCAGGCTGTTCAAAATTTGCTTTTTTCTCACCGCTGCAGCCTATCTGACATTCTGATCCGATAATTACTTCCTTATCTATTATGCTCTTGTTTATTACAGTCCCCTGTTTAATCTTTGAATCATTACAGATAATAGAATCCTTAATTACTACATTTTCCTCTATAAAAACACCGGGAGAGATAACTGAATTTTCTACTTTCCCATTAATAATTGCTCCATTTGAGATTAAACTCTTACTTGCTTGTCCCTTAGGACCAAACTTAACCGGTGGCTGTTCCTCACTGCGAGTAAGTAACTTCCAGTTATCATCATATAGATTCATCTCCGGCACTAGGTCCGTTAATTCTAAATTGGTCTCCCAGTATGATTTCAATGTTCCAACATCCTGCCAGTATCCATTAAATTCATAGGCAAAAACATCATCCGGATCAATCATTTGAGGAATAATATGATGGCCAAAATCCGAATTTTCCTGATTACAGAACTCCTCCAGTTTTCCAACTAGAACATCTTTAGTAAAGACATAAATCCCCATTGAAGCTAAATTACTAGAGGGATTATCCGGTTTTTCCTGGAAATCATTTATCTGCATTTCTTCATCAGTAGTTAAAATACCAAACTGGCTAGCCTCCTTCATAGAAACCGGTTTAACTGCAATCGTTAAATCTGCTCCTTTTTCTTTATGATAATTCACCATTTTTGAATAATCCATCTTATAAACATGATCACTAGATAAAATAATTACATACTCAGGGTCTATATCCTTAATATAATTGATATTTTGATAGATTGCATGGGCTGTTCCCTGATACCAACCGCCTTTCTTTCCGGTATAGGGCTGTAATAATGTTGCACCGCCAAACTGCCTATCAAGATCCCAAGGCTTGCCGATTCCGATATGTCTATTAAGTGATCTCGGTAAGTATTGAGTCAAAATTCCAACATCATAAATGCCAGAATTAACACAGTTACTCAAAGCAAAATCAATAATTCTAAACTTTCCTGCAAAAGGAACACTAGGTTTTGCTCTATCTGCCGATAGAATATCCAATCTACTTCCTTTTCCTCCGGCTAGAACCATAGCTAAAGTTTCCATACTATCTCTCCTTCTTTATAAATAATTATACTCATTAATACTCTTCACTATATACGCGATAATCAATCTCAGAAAAGATATTATCCTTATATTCTAACTCTTCTAGCCAGTCAACATCAAGATCATCCATCTTAATCTGATTATAGAGATTAAAGAAGCGATGTATATGGCTCTTAGTCCGCTTAACAGCATATTCAACCATAGTATCAGTCTTCATAATAAATGCCCAATCGCTGCTCTGAGCCAACAATAATTCACGCGCCGCCTGATTTAAAGCTCGCTCCGTTAGGCTATCCGGCTCTTCATAATCCGTAGCCAGTTCAATCATCTTATCTGCTGCTTGATGTAGATGGCGATAAATCCAGGCATTACTATCTTCTACCCAGACATCATTATAGCCATTAGCTCCCCAGCTACACATTGGAGGTTCACAGACTTGGTTCTCAGGATACTCTTTTAAATACTCCACAGGCGAAATTAATTCTATCACTTCCTGATCATTATCAAGCTTTCTAATCAAATAATTCAGAAAGTTAGGCCCTTCATACCACCAGTGTCCAAATAATTCCGCATCATACGGAGCAGTAATCATCGGCTTTCTATCCATTAGATCATTTAACTTTTCAATCTGTTCTATCTGCTGTTGAATAAAGTCTTCAGCATGTATTTTAGCTCTATCCAATGCCTTCTGATAGTTATACAGTTCTTTCTCCTGTAAATTACTGTCCTCTCCTGTTATCTTATAATACTTCAGCCCAGTATTAACTCTTACTTCCTGCTGAATATAAGGCTGTAGATAATCAAAAGATAAATCAAATCCAATATCACGATAATATTCTCGATAATTATGATCACCCGGATAGCCTTCTTCAGCACTCCAGACCTTCTCTGAAGATTGATTATCTCTGCCAAAAGCTGCTACTCCAGATTCAGTATAAACAGGAGCAAAGGCTCCATATTTAGGTCTAGGAGTAGCATATAATAAACCGTGAGTATCAAGAATAAAGAATCGGAGATTATAATCAGCTAAAATCTTATCTAATCCAGGATAATAACCGCATTCAGGTAACCAGATTCCTTTTGGCTTTCGATCAAAATATTGTTTATAGGTATTAACTGCTAATTCAATCTGGGCCCGTACCGCTTCAGGATACTCTTCCATCAACGGAAGATAACCATGAGTTGCTCCACAGACTATTAACTCCAGATATCCTAATTCTTGAAACTCTTTAAAAGCAGCAATTAAATCCTTATTATACCAACCAATAAAGATCTCTTTTGCCTCTTTAAATTTATCCAGATACATTCTAGCTGTCTGATTCATCTGGGGCTGGTCTGAAGTGCGGTCAACTTCAGAGTTAGTTAATCCAATCAATCGATCAAGATAGTCAATATACCGCTGCTGTAATAATTCATCAGTTAACATGGAAATTAAAGTAGGACTTAAAGAGACTGTTAACTTATAATCCACTTCATTCTGATGTAATTCCTCAAACTGCTTAATTAATGGAATATAAGTTTCTGTAATTGCTTCATATAGCCACCGTTCTTCTAAAAAATTATCATGTTCTGGATGACGTACAAATGGTAGATGGGCATGTAAAACTAATGATAAATAACCTTTATTTTTTGACAAGCTTCATCACCTCTAAGTTTTAGTAATTACCTTACTTCATCTGAATTCTTTAAAACTTCTAAAGAACTATATCCTGTTTTTAAATGAGATAGTTTAATCTCTTTTGTCATCTCCTGCATTAGATTCTCAGAGCTATAACTTTCTAATTCATCTATTCCAGCTAAAGTATATATTTCCTCTAATTTTTCTGTAACTGTCATCCATTCTTCATCCAGCTTATCACTGATACTATTACTGGGAGTTGTTACCTGATTGGACTTAAGTATAGGATAAAATTTATCATTAAGAATTCCCAATTCAACTTCATAATCATGGTCTGGATTCAAATCATATAAATACCAATCATTATGATCTAATGTAATATTTATATCATAATACTCTGCTTCTGTATTATTCTCTCCACAGCAATATACTCTTAAAATCAATGGTGCCTTCTTTACATCTTCATATCCAGCTTGAATAGCAGTATCTTGCAGCTTATCGAAAGTATACTCCCAATAAATATAAATGGATTCTGGATTTCTAACTTGTAATACTATTCTATTTAGATCATAACTTTCTGGTAACTCATATTCGTCATCAAAAACCTGCTGTAAATTATGCTGCTGATTCTTCTCCTCATTCTGTTGACTAAAACTACTGAGCTCACTATCTCCCTGTATAGATTCTTTCTGTAGCTTAGATAACTTTTTTTCTTTAGATTCTGACATATATATCACCTACCTTTTTAAATCATTAAAAATAAAAAATATCATCACACAATCACTATCCTATGTCTTTTTAACTCTCTTTATTACAATTCAAGTAAAAAATATATTTAAAATAGAAATAATCTTACTCTATACAAGTAAATCCCTAATCTCATTTATATGATTAGGGATAATGAAATCTACACTAAAATTACTTTCAAATTTAATTATTAATTAATTTTTATTATATTACTTTGGATTATAAATTCTAGTATAATAATCTTTAATCATTCGCTGAGCAGAAAACTTTTCCTGGGACATATCAATGCTTGCCCGCATCATCTTCTTCCATTTATCACGGTCTTCATAATAAGTAGGTAATATTTCATCATAGATAATCTTATATAATGCTTCTGCATCCTGTTGGTCATCATTTAGCTGACTAATATCAGGCAGTAATTCATCAATCAACCAGCCGCTAACATTATGTTCTACTCCTTCACCAACCCAGCCGTCAACTACACTTAAATTCAAAACTCCATTCATAGCTGCTTTCATACCGGAAGTACCGCTAGCTTCCAAAGGACGGCGAGGATTATTAAGCCAGACATCACACCCCTTTATCATCTTCTGGGCAACACCTAGATTGTAATTCTCTAAAAAGACAACACTACCTTTATATCTCTGTTCAATTTGAACTAGACTTTGAACAATATCCTTACCTAATTCATCATCAGGATGTGCTTTACCAGAAAAGACAAGCTGAAGCTTTCTCTCTTCTAACAAAGGTGCAATCTTTTCTTCATTTTCAAAAATTAATTGCCAACGCTTATATTCCGCAGCTCGCCGGGCAAAACCAATAATTAAAGTATTAGTATCTAATTGGGTTCCATAATAATGGTTTCCTGCAATATAATCCACTAACTCCTGTTTTAATTCAGAATGCGGCTGCCAGAGATCTTCACCAGCTTCATAAGCATCCTTCATTCGTTCATCCTGCCAAGTATTAGCATGAACTCCATTGGTAACCCCGGTAATTGGTGCTTTGTCTTCTACATCTTCCCACATTTCTTTAGTCGTTTGTTCATGTAGTTTAGAAACACCGTTAGTAACTGATGATAATTTCAAACCAGCTACTGTCATATTAAACGGATTCCCTCCAATACTTTCCATCATTTCATAATCTAAACTATTATAAACTCCTAACCTCCGTAATAATCCATGATCATGGGCTTCATTCCCTGCTTCAACAGGAGTATGAGTAGTGAAAACAATCTCTTCTCGCGTCGCTTCCTTAGCTTCACTAAAAGACATTCCTGCTTCCATCTTTTCTCGAATCAATTCAACTCCAGCAAAAACAGCATGGCCTTCATTGAAGTGATACTTATCAACATTAATATTAAGTTCACGTAAAGCCCGCACACCACCAATTCCTAAAACTATCTCCTGAGCTATACGGTCATATTCATCTCCATCATATAATTTACTGGTAATCCAGCTATGTTTGCTATCGGAAATATTGGTATCTAATAAATAAAGCGGAGCATTATCATACCGTTCTAATAATTTCACTTTACAGTTAACTTCTTCTCCATCAACAGTAACTGTTACAGTAACACCAGTATCCTGTAAATATTCATCAAAATCAAATGTAGGAAAGGTATCATAAGGTCTACCATCTTCACCAATATACTGATGAGTATATCCCTGGTCCCAGAGAATACCAATTCCAACTAGCGGTAAGTCTAAGTCATCGGCAGCCTTAAGATAATCTCCAGCTAAAACTCCTAGTCCTCCAGAATAAATCGGTAATTCCTCATTAAGTCCGTACTCCATACAGAAATAAGCAACATTAGATTTATCTTTCAAATTAATCCTCCTCTAATATACTTCCAGCTTTCTATCTCTATAAATACTTACGTCGTCTTTTAAAAAATATTACCAACTGTATTAAATATTTTTTCTATTATCCTATCTATATTACTGTTATTCAATAATAGTAATTAAACACCTTCTTATTCAACAATAATTTAACAATTTAAATATATTTAACTATAAAACCCTGATTATCTCAATTAGCTTTATAATTCCAATAATAAATCTTCTGCTCCAATCAGTCCCCACTTACGCATAAGTTCAGCAATTACTAAACTTAAAATAGCCGGTAATATAAAATGTAATATAATAATTGAACCTAATGCTTCCATTCCCATAGCTTCAATAGTACCAAACTGACCTACCAATCCAGCAGTTCCCATTCCAGAGCCAATAGGAATATTCTCCATAGGAATCACTGTAGTTGCTATCGGTCCCAAAATAGCTCCACTTAATGTCGGCGGAATCCAGATATAAGGATTTCTAACGATATTCGGCATCTGTAACATAGAAGTTCCTAATCCTTGACTAATTAAACCTCCGAAACCATTCTCTCGCCAGCTAATTACCGCAAATCCAATCATCTGAGCACTACAGCCGACAGTAGCTGCTCCTGCTGCCAGACCGCTTAGACTCAGCATCAATCCAATAGCTGCACTACTGATAGGCAAGGTTAATGCCATCCCCATCAAAACTGAAACAATAATCCCCATTGGAATCGGCTGCAGTTCTGTTGCTCTCATAATTACCTGGCCAAGTCCCTTCATAAAAGCATCAATACCCGGCCCAACAAACTTAGCCATCAGTAATCCAGTGATAATCACTACACTGGGAGTAATTACAATATCTAACTTTGTCTCTTTCGAAATTACCTTTCCAAACTCTGCTCCAATCACTGCTGAAATAAAAGCCCCTACTGGACCGCCTAACTCTGCTCCTGCTGCCCCAGTTACCACTGAAGTAAAGATAACCAGCGGTGGTGCCTCTAAACCATAAGCAACAGCCACTCCAATGGCCGGCCCCATCATATCCATAGCCGTCTTGCTGAATTCCACTAACAGCGGAATACCTAACCGCTGGCCCAATACTTTCAAAATTAATCCTACAATTAATGAAGCAAATAAACCGCGGGCCATAGCTCCTAATGCCTGAATACCGTACCTTTCTAATGATAATTCAATATTCTTTTCAGCTAAAAATCTCTTAACCTTTTGGCCTATCATTATTATCACTCCCTAACCTAAGACTGATATCCAATGCTGAAATAGTATGGGTTAAAGTCCCCAGTGAGATAATATCAACCCCTGCCTGGGCCACTTCTTTAATTGTCTCAGCCGTTATACCGCCTGAAGCCTCAGTTACTGTCTGCCCAGCAATTAACCCCACTGCTTTCTCCATCAGCTCTGGCGGCATATTATCCAACATAATAATATCAACACCACTGGCTAAAGCCTCTTTAACTTCAGCTAATGTTTCTACTTCTACTTCAATCTTTACTGTATGCGGTACTCCTTCTTTAGCCTGTTCTACTGCTTCTGTTATACTACCTACTACCTGAATATGATTATCCTTAATCAAGACTGCATCATAGAGGCCGCAACGGTGATTAAAACCGCCGCCAACTCTCACTGCATACTTCTCTAACATTCTAAGCCCCGGTGTTGTTTTGCGGGTATCAACAATACGAACATCATAATCGGCTACCAATTCAGCATACTGTGCTGTCTTAGTAGCAATCCCTGATAATCGCTGTAAGAAATTAAGTGCTACTCTTTCCCCGGTTAAAATTGGCGCTGCCAAACCCGAAATAGTAGCAATTACAGTCTGCGGTCTAACCCTTACTCCTTCTTCTATCTGTTGTTGATAATCAATTTTGGCACCAAGTCTCTCAAATATCAACCCTGCCACAGCTAAACCCGCAATTACCCCTTCCTCTTTAGCTATTAACTCTCCCTGCACCTGTTGTGTAGAATCAACTACTGCTTCCGTAGTCAAATCCCCTGTTCCTATATCTTCAGCCAATGCATCATCTATCATCCTTAATATCTGCTGTCTATTCAAATTCAATTCCATCCTCTTCACCTCCTCTATTCTTCTGAAGTATGATATGCTTCTTCCATTCGGTTTTGCTATCTGGATAATCCTTACGATAATGAGCTCCTCTGCTCTCTGTTCTAAGTAATGCTGCTTTGACAGTTAAGTACGCAATAATCAATAAATTCTGTACTTCAAACTCTCTAGGATAAGAGTAATCCTTAATTAAAGCTGCTGTTAACTGCTCTAATCTAGCCTCCGCCTTCTGTAAACCATCTGCACTTCGGACAATACCTACTTGGTCTGTCATCAGCTGCTGAAGCTCTTCTTTACAATCAGCTAATCCAGATTCTATAGGAGACTGATGCTGATAATTAATACTTAAGCTGCTGTAATCCAGCTTTAAATTCTGGCTATATTCCACAGCTTCTTTAGCAGCCCGCTTAGCATATACTAATCCATCCAACAACGAGTTACTGGCTAAGCGATTAGCACCATGAACACCTAACCCAGCAGTCTCACCACAGGCAAATAAACCAGTCAGGCTAGTTGCACCAGTAGTATCCGTCTTAATGCCCCCCATTAAATAATGGGCTGCCGGAACCACCGGAATATAATCTTTAGTGATATCAATCCCTTCTTCCAGACAGCTAGAGTAGATAGTCGGAAAGCGCTGTTTAATAAAGTCAACCTCAAAATCAGTTACATCCAAATAAACATAATCTAGACTGCTCTTTCTTATTTCAGCTTCAATAGCTCTAGCTACTATATCACGAGGAGCCAGTTCAGCCAAGTGATGGTACTCCGGCATAAATCGTTCTCCGCTTTCAGTACGTAAAACTCCACCTTCTCCCCTCACAGCCTCAGAAATAAGAAAGTTAGACTTAGTAGCTAATTCTAAAGTAGTAGGATGGAACTGCATAAATTCCAGATCCATCACCTCTACTCCTGCCCGATAAGCCATAGCTATTCCATCACCAGTAGCCACTTCAGGATTCGATGTAGCCTGATATAGCTGACCTACTCCGCCGGTAGCTAAAATTACTGCTTTAGCTAAGTAAATTACATAATCCTGTTCTTGATAATCATAAGCTAATAATCCACAACAGCGACTATCATGAGTCAAAAGATCAATAGCAAATATATCTGATTCTAACTCAATTGCTGGCTGAGCAAGCACCTCTTCAGTTAATGTACTATGCACTTCAGCTCCAGTAGCATCACCGCCGGCATGTAGAATTCTTCTACAACTCTGCATTCAGGATGGACAATCACTGGTGCCTGCGGATATGCTTCTTTAACCTTGGCCACATCATCAGCTTTCACTTGGTGGTGAGTAGGACAGAATCCATCCCAACATATAATCTCCTTATCCGTTCGAGAAGCTACATACTTACCTAAGTTTTTATCCGGCAGAAAGATAATCTCTTCACTAGCAATCCCTTTTACTATCTCAACAGCATTCGAAGAAGTACAACAGATATCACTAGCCGCCTTGATAGCAGCAGAAGAATTAACATAACAGACAACTACTGCCTGAGGATACTGACGTTTCTTATTTTGCAGTGCTTCTACAGTAATCATCTCAGCCATAGGACATCCAGCATTATAGGCCGGTAGTAAAACTCTCTTCTCCGGCGACAGAATTGCTGCACTTTCAGCCATAAAATCAACTCCACAAAAGACTATCACCTCTGCTTCAGTCTCTGCAGCCTGACGGCTTAATCCTAAGGAATCTCCAGTATAATCAGCTATTGCTTGCACTTTATCAGGTTGATAATTATGGGCTAAAATAACAGCATTTCTAGTTCGCTTTAAACTATCTATCTCAGCTTCTAACTTAGTCATTTAGACCTTCCCCCTCTACTTTTGCAACTAATTTAATTGGTTTATAACTGTCTAATTTTGTTAACTTAATTGTATAGTCTGACATATGTAATGTCAAGTGTCTTTACAGCTGATGGTAAAAAATAATTAGTGAATTATTCAAGTAAATAACCCTTCTCCTCTAATTTTTCTTCAATCAAGTTTAATACTTCTTCATTTAAGGCTTCAATAGTATGGAGATGAACCCCTTCAGTTAAAGTTAATAGCGGTTTAACTGAATCCTGCTTATACTTCTTCATAAATGTATTTAAATCTTCTTTAGACTGAACCATTAAAAAGCCTTTTAACTCACCATAGATCGGATGTTCAACTATCACATCCTTAACCCGTCCGCCGTACTTAATTACTGTCTCCAGTTCACCTCTTATTTCATCTCCATTATGCTTACAGGCAATTGTTCTTACTACCATTTTACTGTTCTGCTGTGGAACAACATATCCCTGAGAGGTAGCCAAAATTTCTTCTCCTTTAGCTCTAAGCAGAGCAACATCCTGTACAATAGCCTGTCTACTTACATCAAATCTTTCGGCCAAATCAGAACCAGTAATCGGTTTCTCCTTAGTCAATAAAAGATTAAGAATTTCTTCCCTTCTTTCTTCTGCTGACATTTTTCTTACCCCCAAAGTTAATTATTTAGATACAAATGAATTATCTTTTATATAGAACCTCCACAACTTATCTTTATATTCTTCTGCATAATCTATATTTATCCTTTTATCTGCAGCTATATTATAGCTTTGATTATTATCTGCTATACAAATTTTCTCTCCTTTAACTAAATCATGTCCATTCAAACTTTTATCTATCTCAAGTGCCTGGCATAATTTACCCGGACCATTGGTTAAGTCTTCATCTTTGTTACTCTTAATTTGGCGATTCTGCCTAATTAAATCCCAGCCTTCAATCGGTTCTACTGCCCGTACTAGAACTGCTTCCGGCTTCCCCTTTGATGCAGTGACTACATTGAAGCAGTGGTGTATACCATATATAAGATACACGTAACTATGTCCCCCACGTTTAAACATGACTTTAGTCCGTTTGGTCTTTTTATTCTGATAGGCATGGCAGGCTTTATCTTCAGGACCTACATAAGCTTCTGTTTCTACTATTTTAACTCTTATCTCTTTATCTTTGATCCTTCGAATTAATAAGTTACCCAGCAAATTCTTAGCCAAAGTTACTGCATCTTGTTTATAAAAATCTAGTTTTAAATTCAATTCACTTCCTCCTTTCTACATTAATTATAGTATACCATAATTCTAGAGCTAATTTAAATAACGATAATCAATAATTATCACTCTAAAATATAATAAAGTGCCCTGAGAAACCAGGGCACTTTATTATTCTATTCTCTCCTAAAACTACGGCATTTAGTTCCTGCAGCTCTAGTAGTATAAGGGCTATTATCATCACAATAAACTTCAATCTTATCCAGCATACAGGATTCATCCTTCTGGTGAATACAGTTCTGCACGTGACATTCAATTTCTGCCACTATCCTCACCTCAATTCCACATTTTAATCCCGCTTCTTTTCTTTAATTGATTCCGACAGTTCATCATGGATATCATAATCATCAGGACTTATATCCTGGGCTTCTTCAATTATTTCAGCACTGATATCCTCACCTAATTCTGCATCATCAGGATTATAATTCTCAACTGTTTCGATAGTCTCTTGGTCTAATTCATCAAGCGGAGGAATATTATCTTCTTCCATTCCTGATACCTCCTATTTTAGTGATAGTTTATCTTTATTATTCCTGCTTTTCTAAAAATTAACCCAGCCAAGTAATTTCATTACTGGAATTTATCAGGAATCGTATCCATTATTCTTTCACTAAGTTTATCAGCATTTTTGGTAGTAACATATAACTCTCCAGTGGTATCTAAAATAGCTGCCAAGACATCCTCTATATTTTCTACCCTATGTTCTTTTAATTCATTCAAAAGCCATTCTTTACTCATACCTATCTTTTCCAGATTACTATGATTTATTTTTCCATCATTAATTAAAATAGTAGGAATTCCTTCATATTCAGTATCAATATTTAAATCTTCAGGAGTAACTGCTCGTTTTTGGGATTTAGGAATAACAGTCAAATCACCACTGGTTTCTAAAATAGCAAATTCTACATCTTTAATATTAAAGATGCCATTTTCTCTAAGTTGACTTAACAAATCATGAATAGTATAACGAGATGATTTCATCTCTTCCTCAATAATTTCACCATTCTTAATTAAGATACTGGGACTACCATTTAAAAACCGTCTCAGTGTTTCACTCTTTAATGATATAAAAGAAATTAGAATTTGTAATCCCGATAAAGTAATAATAGGAATAATAGCATGTATCATAGGAGCCTGATGCTCTTCAATTACAACTGCTGCAACTTCAGCTATCATTAGGGAAACTACTAAATCAAATGGAGTTAACTCCCCTACTTCTCTTTTACCCATTAATCTAACTGCTAATAAAGTAAAAATATAAATAAATACTGTCCGGCCAAACATAGTACCTATCCTACCATTATCAATTAAATTATCAAGCACTTTTCAACACTCCTGATTAAATCTGCTCAATATTAATCAATAAATAAAAAATCAGCAGGGAATTAAAGATTTAATTCCCTGCTGATAATTATTGTCTCTCTTTTTTCAAAAAATATGTTTATAAAATAAATGATTTCACATTATCTTAAATATTGCCCTGATAGATTTCATCTATAGCTGTGTCAATAATCTTTCTTGCTTCTCTAAAGGAACTTTTATACTTTATCTTCATCTTTTCTAAATGCTCCGCTCCTTTCTCAGTTAAGCGATAATATCTAATCGAACGCTTATCAGGTTCTGACCACCAGCTTTCCACATAACCCTGATCTTCCATTTCCCGTAACAGAGGATATACCATTCCTCTTGACGGCTGCCATCTAGCATCCATCTGCTCATTAATCATATCCAGTATCTTCTGTCCATACAGATGGTCATTATTTTTTAGTAAATGTAAAATATAGATCGAAGTAAAAGCAGTAGTGCTTATTTTAGCTGGAAACTGTCGATTTAACTTTCCTTTGTAATTACTCATTTTTATTTACCTCCTTGTATTATTATTTGGTCATAAGTGACTTTTTTATAAGTTACTATATTAATTATATAAAAAAGAAAGTTTCCCTTCCTTTTATTAAATCTAACTTAAAAAAGTTAGAAATTTATTTTGCAGTAGGAGAAATCACAAAATATCAATTTAATTATTATTATTGATCAAATTTAAGATTAAATCAGCAGCCTGGTCCATGGCATGGGCGCCTAACAATATTATAAGGTCATTGCTTTTTACTTGTTTAAGTGTCTGATTAAGACAGGGATGCAGATAATCAAAATATTCAAATTCCAGTCCAGAATCACATAGGGTGGAAAGAAATACCTCTCTTTCTTCATCGGAGACTACATCATACTTATTGGCCAATTTTTCACAGCTAGTAATATATAATTTAGACAGATTTAAATCAGGAATATATTTGCTAATTATTTCTGCGTTTTCTCTACTCACTGTTATACCTCGGTTACCCCTAATTGCATTTATAATATATAGTCTATCATAATCCAATTCTTTAATTGTTTCAAAGACTGCTCTGTAGTTACCGGGATTATGGGCACAATCATCAATAATAGTAAACTTATCATCATAAATAACTTCTAATCGTCTAAAGAAAGGATTAAATTCCTTTAATTGCGCTTTAATCTCTTCAACACTTAATCCATAAATTAAACCGACAGCTGCTGCTGCTAACGCATTATAGATATTATGTCTCCCCAACAGATTTAATTCTATCTCAAACTGCTGAGGAGAAGCTAAGCTACTTTCAATTCTAAATCTACTGCCTCCAGCATCATAACTGGCTTCGGTAACCTGTATATCTGCTCTATCGCTAAATCCATAAGTAATTACCTCAGCCGATAACCCTGACATAATACGGTCAGCATACTCATCATCTAGATTGATTAAGGCTGTACTTTCCTCTCCTGCCTGTTTAAATAACTCTTTTTTAGTTGCTAAATAGTCTTCAAAATCCTCATGTAGATCCAAGTGATCCTTAGTTAAATTAGTATACACTACTATATCAAAATCCAGTCCTTCAACTCTATGCAGTTTTATTCCATGAGAAGAAACCTCCATTGCTGCAATATCTACATTATTATCTACCATTTTATCCATATAATTACATATCTGATCAGCACCAGGAGTAGTTAAATCTGCTTCTTCAACCTTATCCCCTAGCTTAATCTTTACAGTTCCAATTAAACCGGTTGTAAATCCATAACCAGAAAATAATTTCTCAATCAAATGAGTAGTTGTTGTCTTACCATTGGTACCTGTTACTCCTACTAGCTCCAAACTTTCTGATGGAGAATTATAAACCTGATTGGCCAATTGGGCCAAAATCTTGCGGGCATTATCAACTTTAACTACCTGTACTTCTCTGTGGTCTATTTCCCGTTCAGTATAGACCACTTCAGCTCCCTGCTTGACAGCATCATCTATATATTTATTTCCATCATCCTCAAAACCCTCAATTGCTACAAAAGCATCACCAGCCCCAACCTTCCGTGAATCACAGGTGACTCCAGAGATATTATTGTATTCTTTCATTGTTTCACTCCCTTGTAATAGTCTGCTATTAATTAGTTTTTCAAACTATAAATAAAATATTACAAGAAAGTGATAACAGATCATTTTAAAATTCGGTAATATATCTTTCAGCATCTCGGTCTCTGTTTACTAAAACTTCCGCAGCTAAAATTGTCTCTCTTATTTCTTCATTCAAAGGATCAATTATATAAGCATCCAAACCATAGCCTAATGCCATAGATATAAAGGTTCGATCTAAAAGCAGTCTTTTAGGCAACTTATCGGAAATATTATCAACCTGCAGTACCGTCTTCAAATCCAGATGTTCCTTAATTAGCTTTATAGCCTGTAGTGTCTCAATTGCTGCTTCCTGTTGGCTGCTAACAGTTACAGCTACTGGATTAATCAATAGATCTTCTGGAGCAATACCGTATTCCCCGGTCTGCTGTTTGATCCTTTTGGCTATCTCAACTCTTTTTTCAGCAGTACCAGGAATACCATCATCATCCACTGTTGAACAGATTAAGCCGGCACCATACTTCTTAGCCAGAGGTAAAATCCTATTTAAATCCTCTTCTCGGCCGGTAACTGAATTAATCAAGGCTTTACCAACAAATGCTTCCAGGCCAGCTTCTAACACTTCTATATCAGCAGTATCAATGGCCATCGATGCCCGGGAAGTCTTCTGAACCCTCTCTACTACCTGCTGTATCTCTACTCCATCAATATCTGTTCCATCTACATTGATATTTAAAACCTGGGCACCAGCTTCCACCTGGTCTTTAATCTCTTCTGTTAATCTTTTATCGCTGTCAGTATTAATCTGTTCTCCAATCATTAGACTTCTGCTGTCTTCACTTAACTCAACTAACTCCATACCGCTGGCTAATCTGAACTTCTTATCAGCTGCAGATCTTTTAGGCTCTAACCGACTAAGCTTTTCGGCAAAAGCCTTAATATGCTCTGGAGATGTTCCGCAGCAGCCACCAATAATATTTGCACCTTCCTGAACAAATCTCTTTATATACTCAGCCATCTCCTCTGGCGACTGCTGGTATACTGTCTCACCATCTACTATTTCAGGCAGCCCAGCATTAGGCTGAATAATTATCGGTTTGTCAGTAGTTCGATTCAATGCCTTCAATACCTCCAATAAACCCTGCGGCCCTAGACTGCAGTTAGCACCAATAATATCAGCTCCTAAAGAGTCCAGAACTGTTGCTGCTATCTGAGGATTGGTTCCGCTTAAAGACCGCAAATTTTCATCAAAGGTCATCTGGGCTATGATCGGCACCTCACTGGTTACTTCTTTAGCTGCAACTACTGCTGCCCTAAGCTCCTGAAGATCATTCATAGTCTCAAAACTGATTACATCTACTCCTGCATTAACTAAGGCTCTAATCTGTTCAGCAAAGACATCAACACCTTCTCTAAAGGTTAGAGTCCCCATAGGAGCAAATAACTTACCCAACGGCCCTATAGAACCGGCTACATAGCCGTCCTTCTGCACCTCTTTAGCTATCTCTACTGCTGCCTGATTAATCTCTGTAACTTTATCCTCTAGGTCGTACTTTCCTAACTTTATACAATTGGCACCAAAGGTATTGGTCTGAATTACTCTACTGCCTGCTGCTAGATAACTCTTATGAATCTTCTTAATTGCTTTTGGATTCTCTAAATTCCATGCTTCAGGGGCCGTATCTGTCCCCAATCCTGCCTGCTGTAGCTGCGTTCCCATGGCCCCATCAAATAATAAAACTTCCGATTCCAATTCTGTTAAAAAATCTGATTTCATTCTCTTCTGCCTCCTCATAGTTAGAATTTGAAAAGCCTCTTCTCAATTGAGAAGAGGCTCTGTAAAGTATTTAAAAGTCCAGATTAGCTGCTAAGCAGTTAATAATAAAACTAAGTACTTTTTTGGTTTCAAAACCATTTGCTCCCTTCTGCTTTCCTGCAATTATATACTTAAAACTGCTTGTTTTAAAGATTTTCAACAATTACTCCTGTCGAATTAGGTTCTGCTACTTTATAATTAGCTTTAATTCCATGTTGTGCAAAAACCCGAACTATAGTCTCTCCTACCTCAACTTCATTTTCTAAAGTCAAAGCCACTATTGAAGGGCCGGCTCCGCTTAAAGCAATTGCCAAAGCCCCGTCATCCTTAGCCTCTTTTATTACTTCGCCCATTCCTGGAACTAAGTCTTGGCGATAAGACTGATGGAGCCTGTCCTCAAAACAAGTAGCTAATAAATCATAATCCTCAGTCATGAAAGCAGAAACTAAAAGTCCCACCCGACTGCAGTTAAAGACAGCATCATTGAAGGTTACCTGAGCGGGCAGCACCTCTCTTGCTTCAGTAGTTGATAGTTTAAAGTCAGGAATACCAACTACCGTCTTCAATTCAGGCGCCTTAATCTTCTTATAAATAATTTCTTCCTGATCTGTAATTACTGAAATAACTACTCCTCCCAATAATGCTGGAGCTACATTATCCGGATGGCCTTCGATTTCAGCAGCAAAATTCAATAGTTGATCATTCGAAAAAGGAGTTCCAGCCAAAGTATTGGCTAGAACTAAGCCTCCGACTATTATAGTAGCACTGCTGCCTAATCCCCTGGCAATAGGAATCTGATTAATCAGCTTAATATCTAAACCGGCCGGCCTATAATCAGCTTTGTCAAAGAGATAATCCATAGTCTGATAGACTAAATTACTTTTATCAGTAGGCAGCTCTTTAGCCCCTAAACCCTCTATATCTATATTTAATCCTCTATCAGTCTCTTTAACTTCGATTATATTATAAAGATCTAAAGCCATGCCTAAAATATCAAAGCCGGGTCCCAGGTTAGCAGTAGTAGCCGGGACCTTTACTCTATACATTACCATCACTTGCTTCTTCTACATTACCTAAATCAAAACTATCATGAATAGCCTGCACTGCTTTATCAGCATCAGACTTATTTATTAGACAGGAAACCTTAATTTCAGAAGTACTGATCATTTCAATATTAATGTCCTGACTGGCCAATGCTTCAAACATTTCGGCTGCTACTCCAGGATTAGTAACCATTCCCGCTCCAACGATGGATACTTTAGCTACTTCAGAATCATAGACAATATTTTCAATTGCTAACTCATTCTGTAGTTTATCTAAAAGAGCTTTAGCTTCATTTAAGTTCTCATCATCAATAGTAAAGGTAATATCATTTACCTCCCCCCGGTGAACATTCTGAATAATCATATCTACATTGATACTGGCTTCAGCTAACGCCTCAAAGATCTGATAGGCTATTCCCGGTCTGTCTGGTACTCCAATCAACGAAATTTTGATATCATCAGTGCTACAAGCCACTCCTGTAACTACTCTATCCTTTTCCAATTTTCCTACCTCCTTAACATAAGTACCCGGTTTATGATTGAAGCTTGATCTTACTGCCAATTTAATTCCATAATTTTTAGCAAACTCCACTGATCTAGGCTGTAGAACCTGCGCCCCTAAGTTAGCCAGTTCCAACATCTCATCATAGGAGATTCCCTTTAACTTAGAAGCAGCCTCTACTGTCCGTGGGTCAGCTGTATAAATACCATCTACATCAGTATAGATCTCGCAGACCTCAGCATCCAGCTTAGTTGCCAAGGCTACAGCTGTTGTATCAGAGCCACCGCGTCCTAGAGTAGTAATATCATTATTAATAGTCACTCCTTGAAAGCCTGCTACTACCACTATCTTATCCTTAGATAACTCCTTCTCTAATCTACTAGAATCTATCTTCAAAATCTGAGCCTTAGAATGAAGATCATCAGTAATAATTCCCACCTGAGAACCGGTTAATGAAATTACTTCCTCTCCTAATTCATTAATAGCCATTGCCAATAAAGCTACAGATACCTGTTCTCCAGTAGAGACTAACATATCATACTCTCGTTTCGGCGGATTATCGGTAATCTCACGCGATAGCTCTATTAATTCATCAGTAGTATTCCCTAAAGCCGAAACAACGGCAACTACCTGATCACCTTCATGTTTTCTCTTTACTATCCTCTCTGCTACTTTCTTAATTCTATCCGGATTTGCTACTGAAGTACCACCGTATTTCTGTACAATTAATCCCATTTCCATCGCCTCCTTTTGCTTCTCTAATCTTCAACTCTAATTAAACTACTAAGTTCTTTAACTTCATCTAATTCCTTAATTTCTTTTAAAGCAGTCTGAATATCGCCCTCAGTTACTTGATGAGTAACCAAGACTAAAGGAACTGTCTTATCTATCTTTCCTTTCTGAATCACCGACTCAATACTGACATTATTCTTGCCAAAAATACTGGATACCGAAGCTAAAACCCCAGGCTCATCTATAACTTCTAATCGAATATAATACTTAGCAGTAATATCAAACATCGGCTTTATATCTTTATCTTCATAACAGCTGCAGGAAATACGATTATTTGCTCTATAATTAATATTGCGGGCAATATCCATTACATCTGCTACAATAGCACTCCCGGTCGGCATCGAACCTGCTCCACGACCATAATACATTAATTCCCCAACTGCATGTCCTTTTACAAAAACAGCATTAAAAACGTTATTCACTGCAGCTAAAGGGTGCTCATTAGGAATCATGGTAGGATGGACTCTTACCTCTATCTCTCCATCCGCTTCTTTACCAATAGCTAAAAGCTTAATTACATACCCTAATTCCTTGGCATATGTAATATCTTCTTGCTTAATATCCGAAATTCCTTCTAAATGAATATCATCTACATCAACTGGTGAACCAAAAGCAATAGCTGATAAAATAGATAATTTATAAGCAGCATCATAGCCTTCTATATCTGCTGTAGGATCAGGCTCTGCATAGCCCTTCTGCTGGGCTTCAGCCAGTACATCTTCGAACTTAGCACCTTCCTGAATCATCTTAGTTAAGATATAATTAGTAGTTCCATTGACAATTCCCATTACTTCCTGAATCCTATTAGCTGTTAAAGACTCCTTTAATGATCTAATAATCGGAATTCCTCCACCGACACTGGCCTCAAAATAGAAATCTACTCCATTCTCATCGGATAATTCCAACAATTCACTTCCATATTTGGCCACCATCTCTTTATTGGCTGTAACCACATTCTTTTTAACCTCTAAAGCCTCTGTAACTAATTCTTTAGCCGGGCCAACCCCGCCTATAGTCTCCACAACAACATCTATTTCCGGATTTGATAATATATCTTCAGGATTATCCGTCATCATCTCAGCAGGTATATCAACTTCCCGCTCCCTAGTTAAGTCCTTATCCAGAACCTTAACTAATTTCACTTCATTATCAATCTTTTGATTTATATTCTGATTATTCTCCAACAACAGTTTTGCTACTCCGCTACCAACAGTACCTAATCCTAAAATTGCTACTTTAACTACTGATTTACCCATACTAAATCCTCCTTAATTAATATTTAAAGTTACGGCCAATAATCTCTACCTTCTGTATGCCGGATAATCCATCCAAGTCCTCCATTAAACCATCTACATCAGAAATCATCTCGATAGTTTCAATAGTAATAGTAGCATTAGCCACTCCCTGCAGAGGTATCCCTTGATTAATTGTAAGAATATTGCCTTTGACTTTAGCTATCTCATTAATAACCTGCGATAAAACACCAGATTCATGCTTTAAAAGCAGAGATAAAGTAATTACCTTCTGCTGAGTATCTTCTAAAAAAGGAAAAGCGTAATCTTTATACTTATAATAGGCACTTCTGCTTAAACCTATCCTTTCTACAGCTTCACTGACGTTATCTACTCCTCCTGATTTCAAAAGCTGTTTAGCCTTAACTGTTTTAACAATTGCTGTAGGAAGAATATCTTTATGAACCACATAATACTCATTACTACTCTCTCTCATTAAATCACCTACTTTGTCCACTTATAATGGATAGTTGTTCAACAACAGTAAACATTATAACATGGTAGTTTCCAAAAAGCAATAAAATTTATTAATTTTAAAGCTTAATTAATAGAGGTAAGCTCTTTTTTGCTGGCAAAAACTATTATTAACTACCAATTATAATAAAAAAAGCCTACAGTTATCTCTTTTAAAAGAAATAACCATAGACTTTTTAAACTTATTATTTATATATTATTTATTTAATAAATATGCTCTCCCTCACTATTTGCCCTTTCTCTGAACTTATCAATTAAATCCCAGGTATAATCTCCAGGAGTACCGTCAGCAATATCTCTATCATCTATTTTAACTACCGGAACTACCTCAGCAGCAGTTCCGCTCAAGAAACATTCATCAGCTGTATAGAGAGCATGACGGGTAAATAATTCCTCTCTTACTTCTAAACCTAATTCAGGAGCTATTTCTAATACTACATCACGTTTAATCCCTTTTAGAGCTCCAGCAGAAACTGGCGGAGTAATTAACGTATCATCTTTAATGATAAAGATATTATCTCCTGTACATTCTGCTACATATCCTTCATTATTTAACATAACTGCTTCTAATACTCCAGCCCGATTAGCTTCCAGTTTAGCCAAGATATTATTAAGATAGTTCAGCGACTTAATTCTTGGATTTAAGGCTTCAGGAATATTCCTTCTTGTTGGTACAGTAACTACTTCTAAACCTTCCTTATAAAACTTTTCTGGATAAAGCTCAATATCACTAGCAATAATTATCACATTAGACTCTGGGCAGGATGTAGGATTCAAACCTAAGTCACCTACACCGCGAGAAACTACCAGGCGAATATAACAGTCCTCTAATTCATTAGCTTGAATTGTTTCGATTACAGCCTCTTCCATCTCTTCTTTTGTTAAGGGAATATCAAGCATAATTGCTTTAGCAGACTCATAAAGCCTATCAATATGCTGCTTAAACCTAAAGATTCGTCCATTATAGGCTCTAATCCCCTCAAAGATGCCGTCACCATAAAGAAAACCATGGTCCCAAACCGAAACTTTAGCCTCATCCTTTTCTACTAATTCACCATTTAAATACACCTTTTGACTCATGATTTTGTTCCCTCCTACTCTGCTACTTTGCTTAAATATTATATTTGAATCTTTATTATAAAAAGTAGAAAGAGCAAAATGCTCTTTCTACAAATAAACCAAACATTATGAGAAAATGAATCTTTAACTTATTATTGATCAACCGCCTCTTTTAATCCTTTACCTGCTTTAAAGGCAGGAACCTTGCGAGCAGGAATTTCAATTTCTTCGCCTGTCTGCGGATTACGTCCTTTACGGGCACTACGATCACGAACCTCAAAACTTCCAAATCCAATTAACTGGACTTTATCCCTCTCATCTTCATCCTTATTTGCTTCTTCTTGGAGAGTTTCAGTAACTACCTCAGTAAAAGCATCTACTGTTTCTTTAGTATCTTTTTTAGTTAATCCAGTTTTATCTGCTATCCTATCAACTAACTCAGTCTTTGTCAAATCAATCACCTCCCTTAATAGTATAACACATCAATATTTATTATATCATCAATTTTATTCGTCATCTCAACAATATTTTCCTTTATTTTAGGAAAAAAAAGTTATAAAAATTAAAATACCGGCCTAAAAAGCCGGTATTTAATGGGAATCATTGCTATAAATTATAATATAATACAGATCAGTCCTCCGCTGCCTTCATTAACTACTTTTTGAAGAGTATCCTGTAATTTATTCTGGGCATTCTCAGGCATTCGATATAGCTTATTCTGAATACCATCCTTAACTAAATCATGTAGAGAACGACCTAAAAAGTCAGTATCCCAGATAGCCTCTGGATTCTCTTCAAACTCCTCCTGCATAAAATCAATCAGTTCTTCACACCGCTTTTCTGTACCTACTACCGGTGAAACTTCAGTATTAATATCGGCTCTAATCATATGAATAGAAGGAGCAGATGCATTCAGTTTAACACCAAATTGGCCTCCCTGCTTTATTAATTCCGGTTCATCAAAAACAAGATCTTCTAATTCCGGCTGAACAATACCATATCCCTTCTCTTCTACCTCTGCTAAAGCCTGAGCTACTTTATCATACTTATCTTTAGCTTCACTTAATTCCTGAATAAGATTGAATAAATGATGATCACCTTCAATCTCTAATCCAGTCTCTTCCTTGATAACATTATAAAAGAGCTGATCCTGCATAGCAATATTAATTTCTGCACTGCCGGTACCTAAATCCATATTCTCAAGAATAATCTCTTTGGTATATTCATAATCTGCCAGATTATTCAGCCCCTCTTCAATATCACGCAGTCTAATTACATCCTCCATTGATTCATTAATATTAGCACTTAACTCTTCACTAAGCCAGTGGTCGGAGTTTAACTGATCAATCCACAGCGGCAAATCAATATTAATTTCTCGAACAGGAAATTCATACAGAGTCTCCTGTAAAAGATAGGTTATATCATCTTCAGTTAAGTTTTCACAATCAACAGGTACTACCGGCTTATTATATTTTTCTTCTAACTCTCCTTTAAGCTGCTGTGTCCGCTGACTATTAGGAGAAGTCGTATTTAAAGTTATCAAATAAGGCTTACCTATCTCCTCTAATTCAGCTATTACCCGCTCCTCTGCTTCTATATAACTTTCCCTTGGCAGTTCAGTTATACTACCGTCAGTAGTTACTACTAGTCCAATTGTAGAATGCTCATCAATTACCTTTTTAGTACCAACTTCAGCCGCCTCCTGGAATGGAATAGCCTCCTCATACCAAGGAGTAATAACCATTCGAGGACCATCCTCTTCTTCATACCCTAAAGCACCATCAACTTGATAGCCGACACAGTCGACCAGTCTAACTCTAAAATTCAGTTTATCATCCAGCCCAAGTTCTATCCCCTCATTAGGTACAAACTTCGGTTCAGTAGTCATTATCGTCCGTCCAGCACCGCTTTGTGGCAGTTCATCCTGAGTACGTTCTTTTTCATATTCGTCTTCAATATTAGGCAGCACCAATAAATCCATAAACCGCTTGATAAAGGTTGATTTTCCGGTTCGAACCGGTCCTACAACTCCAATGTAAATATCACCGCCAGTTCTATCAGCAATATCCTGATAAATATTATACTCCTCCATTATTTCCCCTCCTTAAAAGATTAATTCTTCCAATCTCTAGGTAAATATATTTATTATTTAAATTACCATCCTTTTCAATTGACATAATTACAGCTAACAAGTATTTTGAAATAAAACAATATCAATACATGTATATGAATTAAATACTAAAATATTCCTATTAGTTAAACTTTTAGTCATAAAATAAAAAAAGGACCAGCTTCACAGCTAGCCCCACTGAACTATATTATTTACGTTATAAACCCATTCTCTTTTAAAATTTCCATAGCCTCTTCTTCATCTTCATTAGCTACCATTACTACAGGTCCTGTACAGCCCATGCCTGTCTCGGCATAGATTCCTTCTTTCCAGAGAGCTGCCTTAGCATCATCTAAGGTTAAGATATCTATTCCTGAGATTTCTTCATCTACCGTTTTAGCTGGCGGAGCTGAAACTTCTTCTTCAGCTGCCGAATTACTGCTTTCTATATCTTCAATAATCTCTTCTAGGCCTGCATCCTTGGCTGCTTTAAATTCTTGTTGGGCTACTTTAGTAAGTTCTCCCTGAGCTGCGTCGGCTGCATAGCGAATGGCTCCGGCAATTACTGGTGCTCCGGAGGCTCTGGAAATAATATTGATGATCTGGTCATAATCTTCCCCTACTCCTGGACCGTAGCCGTAGCCTAATGATTCATAGCTGCCTCCAGTGGTGAAGGCTCCAAATACTTTCATCAATAGATTACCGGTTAAAGTATCTGTTACCATTATATCGGCTGAACCCTGTAAGAGATCATTTCCGCGCATTACACAGCCGCCGTCGGCACGAACTGTTTCACTGAAGTTGATTTCATAACCATTATCTTTTAATTCCTTAAGAGCCTGTTCTACCTGTCGAGCGCCGTCAACATTCAAAATTCCTACACTTGGATTCTCATTACCTAATGCTTTAGCGGCAGTGATACCGTAAATTGCATTCTTCACCATGGCTGTAATCCGATTAGTAGCTGAACTACCTGTCGAAGTAGCCAACAGCATCTCTCTTCCTAAACCGGGTGTTACGACTCTTCCTACTGTGGAGACGCCGATGGGAAAGTTAAAGTGATTGGTTACACAGGCATCTATCTTACCTGCCTGCAGCAATTCTTCCATCTTATCATGGGCTGTCTCTTCACAGTCTGTTTCATAAATTACTGATAGTTCTGTATCTACATCAGGACCTATTAACTTTACTTCAAGGTCTTGATGCTTATTGTGGGCCATCTCTGCCCCCTTGACTATCTCTTCTACTCCGTGTTCACTACCTAAAGTGGTAATCCCTACTTTAGTTTTAGCTCCAAACTGACCGGTCTCTATAGCATCTGCCACTTGATTAAAGACATTAGCTACTTTCTTCTTTGCTTCTTTGTTGGCCATTTTTTCCACCTCCTTTATTCTTCATCAGCTAGTAAGGAATCAGATAGGTTACGCATTGCCTTAGCTACGATACCTTTAATCTCGTCTTCACTGACTCCTGTCTCGTTGCTGTCCTGTCCTTCATTTGCTTCCATAATAAAGGATACACCATCAAATAAGTTAGTCATTCTACCTAAAAATAGACTTCCTTTACCGATAATCATGCTCCGCTCCATCTCGCCTGCTAACATCTCACGGCGAGCATGGCCAATAAAGGGTACTCCCGATGGAATGTGTCCCTGTGTTGGTGCAAAGCCGGGCATACCGTGTTCATCTACAAAATTAGGTAGCTCTTTTTTCTCTAAATCTCCCCGCTTAACTCCCAGGGCAGCAATCATCTTATAGTTAGATTCTGGTACATTACCTGCACCTGCTGGTTCTGTAATATCTGGATTCTGCATTTCTACTGAATATTTATCGATATCTGTAATTCCTAGGTCTATGTTATCCAACGGTTCAGTTACTAAAGAAGAGATTACTGCTTGTGGAGAAGAACCTGTATCCACTGTATGACGACCTACAGCATCTGTTCTGATAACTGGACTCTTACCGTCATCTTCACTGACCAAGACAGCAAAGCCGCCTAAACAGTCTTCTAAAATAGGCATTTCATTCTTAACGTGGTCTTTTCCATTCATACCTAACTTAGCTGTCGAACCACCGGCTACTACTACTACATTATCAAACATACCCGATTTAACTAAACCAGCAGCATGGATTAAACCATGAGCAGGTCCAGCACAGAAGCTTCTAGTATCTGAACCAGTAGCCTGCTTACAGCCGGCCATTTCAGCTATTGATTTAGCAAAATTACCTCCACCGCGCTGATTGATATCACCGCAGGCTTCTTCGGAAACTTCGATTACGTAGTCTATTTCTGCTAGGTCAATTCCTTCCTGCTTGCCTAGATGGAGCATAGAAAGTATTCCTGAAGCCTTAACTACTGTATTCTCTAACATAGTATGGGCATTGAGGTTAACATCTGTATCATGGGCCTGTTTAACACAGCCGATTAATTCTCCATCTAAGTATAGAGGTTCAGCAGTATGTTCATCTACCATCTCTTGAATGGAATCAACAGCTGTACCTTCTATTTGATCTAAATTATCTTCTAATAAACTATGATCTGCTAATTTATCTTTTACATCTTTGGCAAAGTCTTCACTTAGTTGTACTAAATCAAAGCTGTCAGCCATCTTCATTACTCCATAAAATTCATCTTCAGGCATAATCTCGCCCCAGTCACTGAACCGGCTGGCATCATCAACATTATTCTCATACCAAGGACGTTCAATATCCTCTAAATCTTTTATTGACATATTTCCAATATAGGACTGGTTTGGACCATAACCTACTACCTCTTCATAACTTCTTAAAAATTCTGGTGCTTGCTTTAGATATTCACTATCTGGATTCTGTGCTCTCTCTGATGTTTGTGTGGATCCATGTTCTAATAAAGTATTAGCAGCATGAACTAATACATAACTGTTTCCTTTTAATACTGCTTCATTCATACTTGGCACCTCCATTATTTTATTTAAGAATTAATCACTTTTGGACGCAGACTTACGCTAGAATAAAAACTGACTAAACATTTAAGATATTGCAGGAATAGTCAATATGTATCTTCCACTTGCCATTCATTCGGCATCCTGCCTCATTCATTCTCTAAAACAGCCCTCTCGCCGTCTATGGCTTCGGGCTGTTTTAAGAGTCGTTCCAGACACATATTGACTACTTGCAGTATGATGTTATAATTTCAGCCTGGGTTGTTTCGGAGTGAAATCTAGATTTTTTCGTCGAAGTTACTAATCACCTTCAAAATAGTTCGCTCCAAATCATGAGAACCTAAGTTATTCTCAATTAGCAGCAAGAGAGAAAAAAGATCTGGAACGGAGAAACTTCCCAGGCTGTATTATGCACTGTAATTACACAATAATTAGATATCAATTAATGTTAAATATGCTTCTTAATCTCTTCCTCAATCTCTTCAATTGTTAAGTCGTCGCCACTTAAGTGTTCTACCTTTTCTCCATCAACATAGAATACCATAGATGGTAAGCCCATAACCTGCTGGCTCATAGCTAAACGGCGATTTCCTTTAATGTTTAGCTTACAGAACTTCATATCATCACCATACTTTTCAGCTAAGTCCTCAACTCCAGGCATTAATTCTAAACAGTGGTCACAACCTTCTCCCCAGTAATCTACCATTACTGGTCCTTCTACTTCTAATACTTCCTCTTCATAATTCTCCTTGTCTACTTCAATCATTATTTTCAGCCCCTTTCAAGTTTATTTTAGTTTGGTTTAAATAATCTCTTCTAATTCATCAACTGTAGGTTGAATAAGCTTCTCTACAACTTCGCCATCCTGCAGCTTAAGCAGAGTTGGAATCTCTGTTACTTCATAACGATTAGAAATTCTCATATTCTTATAAGTATCTATCTTAACTAACTTAGCATCTAAATCCATATTCTCTAACTTATTTGTCATGTCCATGCTTTCCTCATTAGTAGGACTCCAAAAAGCTACTAATACGTCTTCATCTGCTTCTAATACATTTTCCTGCCAGTATTCTTCTTCCTCAATATAGCCTCCGGCAGCTGTAGCTGTTGTTGCTCCATCGGCTGCGGCTGTTACTACCTGACGTAGATATTTCTCTCTTACATCTCCGGCAGCAAAGACGCCTGGTTTACTAGTTTCTAATGTATCATCAACTTTAATATAGCCATTATCTGTTAGTTCCACTGTATCCTCTACAAAGTCTGTGCTGGGAACCCGACCGATGAAGATAAAGATACCATCACATTCAAAATCAGTTAAGTCACCTGTTTTGATATTCTTAAGGACTGCTTTATCTACTAAGCCGTCCCCTTCGATTCTATCTACAGTTGAATTCCAGACAAACTCTATCTTATCATTCTCATAAGCTCTCTCTTGATAAATCTTGTCGGCATCCATAGTTCCTTCCTCATGGATGACAATAACTGTTACTTTGCTGGCAAACTTAGTTAAATATAGAGCTTCTTCGATAGCTGAATTACCATTACCTACGACAGCTACTTCTAGATCAACAAAGAAGTCGGCATCACAGGTTGCACAGTAAGATACTCCTTTACCTTTAAATTCTTCTTCGCCTTCGACGTCTAATCTTCTTGGCTCAGCCCCAGTAGCTAGGATTATACTCTTGGCCTTGTACTCAACTCCCTCTTTAGTAGTTACAGTTTTAACAAAGCCATCTGCATCTATCTCTTTTACTTCGCCTTCTTTTATCTCAGTTCCAAACTCTTGGGCATGCTCTTTAAAGTTTTCTACTAATTCAGGAGCGCTAGCATCAAGCACACCAGGATAATTTTCCATCTCTTCATAGCTTTTTGGCTGCCCGCCTACATCACCTGTTTCTAACAGTAATGTATCTAACTTGGAACGAGAAGCATACATCCCAGCTGATAGACCTGCTGGTCCGCCGCCTACAATAATCACATCATATTCCTTCGACATACCTCACTGCCTCCTTTATTGCTTTCAATTAAGTTTAAAAAGAGCTTCCCTAGGTATTTATTTTATAGGGAAGCTCTAATTATAAATTATATAAACTGACAATACTCTTCTCTATATTTCTTAACTTCTTCAACAATATCATCAACTTCGAGAACCATTTCCATCATACTTATCTGATCTTCATAGACATCCTCATCAATTTCGTCTTTAATCTCTGGTTCTACTACATGATAAACTCTGAGTCCTAACTGGACCCCTGCTAATGGACCGGCAAAAGTAGGATCTCCATTAGTAACAGTCTCAGCTGCTAAACCAGAAGCTTCTGCTTCTGCACCACCTAAGATTACTACTAAGTTTTCTTCTCCATGTTCCTCAGCTAACTCTTGGATCCTCTTTTGATTTTCCAGGTCCATAGCTCCTGCAGCTGTTCACACGAAACATTCAGTTGAACCAAAAACTACTTCAGCTCCTGTTGTTTCTATGCATTCTTGGATTGCAGGAGCAGGAATTCCATCACGATCACCAATAATTGCTACTTTCTTTCCTTCTAACATTTTATCTCCTCCTTTATTCAAAGATAGTCTGATCCTCTATCTCAGTAGTCAAAGCTTCTAGTGCTTTTTCAACCATGCTTTTTCTTAGTTCCTTTTCCTCTTTCAGACCAAGATCTGGGTTCCCGACTGGATGGGGAATTGCTATAGAAGGAACAATTCTATTTGCTCCTACAGACTGAGAAATGGAAATAATACTTGCCATATGAACAATTGGAATTCCATACCGTTCAATCTCTTTTACCATCGTTGCACCGCAACGAGTACAGGTTCCTCATGTAGAAGTTAAGATAACTGCATCCACGCCGTCATTCTTCAATTCTTCACCTATCTCTTCGCCAAATTCTTCTGCATTGGCTACCGCAGTTCCGGTACCTGTTGTTACATAGTATTTATCATGAATATTACCAACAGCACCTTCTTCTTCTAGATCTCTCAGTACATCTAAAGGTACTACTCTATTACAGTCTTCATTAGCATAAACAGGATCATAACCACCGTGAATTGTAATATAATCTGTATCTTCTTTGAGATCATTAACTCCCTCAATGGAATAACAGCCGAACTTAGTTGCACTGGCTGATTCTATTTGATCTGGATTATCTCCCGGCACAATACCTCCGCTGGTAACTAATGCTACTGTTGCTTCGGTAATATCTTCTACTGGATCTGCTGGATCTACATCATCAAACTCTGGCATCGATAGCTCAGTCTCGAATTCTTCTCCATTCAATCGCGCCATAAGCATTTCTACTGCCCGCAGTGAACCTCGTTTATCGGAGAAAACAGTTTTTCTTCTCCCTTGAGGAATATATCCTTCTTCTTCAGGCGGACCTAATGGTTTACCACTTACCAATTTATCAACGATATTAGCCATAGTTGGCAGTGCGTCTCGCATTCCTGCAGCTGAATCTGCTGTCTCGACAACATAAGCAATCTCTTTACAGACATCTAAACCGGGATTTTCTTCATACATACCAGTCACAACAGATATTCCTAACTCCTCTGCTACTGCTTTACAGACCCCAGCACAGGCCATACCATAGCGACCAGCATTAAAAGCTGGACCAGCTACTACAACATCAGGATCATATTCGTTAATCATTTCCAATACAGTATCTACAGCTTCCGAATTCTCATTAAAATAATTATCACCACATATAACAGTACCAGCTACTTCTCCGTCCTCTAACATACCTTCAAAGCCCTGAGCAGGTCCTACTGGCCCTTCCTCAGTAAATGGCTCGATATCTGCTTCGTCTTCACCGCCGACCTGGCCAAAAAACTGATTTAAATAATATACAACTTTAAACTTTTGAGACATAATATATCCTCCCTTCCTGAATTAATATGATTTTGCAGTTACAGAATGATAACCGATTTCAGAAGTTGAACCAATTACTGCATTTAATTCACAAACTATGCTTCCGTCCTCACCTAAACTCTCTTCAGAGCCTCCAGATAAATTAGCAATTACTTCTTCATTACCGATTACTTTTTCAGCCGGAGCAAGTTCAACTGGATGGCTTACATTACCAGTACTGACTACTGCCTTAGCTGCTGAATTAGCATCAGCTAAAGACTGAGACATACCGTCTCTTCCAGCACATTCATCAGTAATTAAAGCTGTCTTGATTCCATCATCTTCTAGAAACTTACAATTCTGAACTAAATCAGCATCTGGGTTACCATATCCCTCTTCGGAAATAACAACTCCCTCTGCTCCCAACATCTTAGCTATATTGGTAGCATACTTACATGATCTTGTCTTTCCTTCAAGCGTTACTAATTCTGGTGTTAATATTGCCCCCATAAAGTTGATCTCTTCACCATGTTTGTCATAAAGATCCAAAACTACTGAATTATTCTGATGCTGATAGGTTGTTATCTTATCACAAGCAGCTACACAGTTACCGCTGACCATCGCTCCATCTAAAATTTCATTTGGATGAATTAAAGTCGGCAAAATTTCTTTAGAGTCAACACCATAAATATAAGTATCATGCAACAGCCCCTGGGAGATCATCATTTCTATATAAGCTACTCGCGGTAGATCCGGATAATCTTCTATATTCTCAGCCATAGAATTCATCTCATAAACTTCTGTCTTATCTGGCTCCACCTTTTCACCTGCCGCTCCTAAATATTTTCCGGCTTTCAACCCAGCTAATCGGACTGCTTCTTCATGATCATGCCCTGACAAATCATCAACAGGCGTAATATCCACAACTAAGTTATTAGTTTTGGAAAAAGGAGTATAATCTGCCCCTTCACCCCACATATCAATAAGCCCTTCCTGAATACCAACAATCTCACCAATAGTTACTACTGCTGCTCCATCCAATACTTTAGTCACACCATCTCCTACTCCAGCCATCTTATCAGTCACACCAGGATAGCCTTGTCCTTCTCCTTCCACTTTGAATCTAGGCTGAATTACATCCTTAACCGGTATAATTCTTACCTTTTCTCCTGGCTTAGCTACATCAAGAGAAACTCCTTCAATTCTATTATCTTCCTTTAACAGTGAAACTAACTCTTCTTCATTGACGGTCAATACTCCATCTTCGACATACGTTTCATTGCCAAGTTGGATATCTTCAATTTCAATCTTTTCTAATTCAAGCTTCACAACAGTCACCTCCTAAAAATATTTATAGCGCAATCTTATTACTGCTTTCTAAAGCACTTCGTAGCAAACGATAGTCTAACATTTGATAGTCATCATCATTATCATTATCTATACTCTGCTGCTGAATATGGTATCTTAACTTAAAGATACTCTCCTCTATCACCTCCACCTGGAAAGCATCCACTCTTTGTTGTTTATCTTTGCTTAATACTATAGATCTAAAGGGTGAAGACATTATCTTCATACTCGCCGGCAAAGGATGGGTAATTAGTTCATGGCCTTTATGAACTAAATTCCTCACTTTAATTAACAGCTCTTTAACTGATACCTTCACAAAATAGACCTGTTCAAAGTTCTCTCTCACTATAGGATTATTACTTAAAATGAAGTATTTCACTTTACCCCACCACTTCCCTAAATTTTATATTAAATCAACAAAATATTCTGAAGATTTAATTAAATTCATAACTTGTTATATGATTTAATTTCATTATATTCATTATTCTTCTATGAATCAATTGGCAAATTAACAGTTTTTCGATTTAATACAACAAACCATTTCATTCATCTGCACAAAATAAAAGTAAGAGATATCTTCAATTTCTCACTTATAATCTCCCAGGACTATATGACTAGCCCAAGGAGATTATAATAAGACTAAGGACACTAAACAGTTAAGTCACCACTCTTAGATGCTTTAATATAATCACTACAGTACTGATCCTTGCCCAGTAAAGTATCAGAAGCTTGAGCTAGAGACATAATCTTTTCATCTAATGGATCCAAAATAGCACTATCCATACCTCTACTCATAGCTAAGACCAAATAAGCTTGATTTAAAAGCTGTCTTTGTGGTAGCCCATGAGAGATATTACTTAAACCGCAGGTGATATGGATATCTTCATACTTAGAAGAAATCTCCTCAACTGCATTTAAAATATGTTCTCCCATTTCACTATCAGTACCTATTGGCTGAATAATTGGGTCAACAAAGATATCCTCAGCCGGAATTCCATCTTCAAGTAAGTTATCAACAAGCTCTGTAGCCACCTCTATTCTATCAGTAGCATCATCAGGCATACCGTTATCATTCATAACCAAAGCCACTATATTGGCATCATACTCCTTAATTAATGGCAGAACTTCATCATATCTTTCATCTTCGGCAGTAATAGAATTAACTAAGGCTTTACCTTCATGGGCTTCCAATCCTTGTTTAATAGCTTTAGGATCAGGGCTATCAATACAGAGCGGTACATCGACAGCCTCCTGTACTGTCTCAACTAACCACTCCAGGGCTTCTGGTTCCTCTCTAATTAATGTTCCACAGTTAACATCTACATAATCTACTCCTGCTTCCTCCTGCTTTTTGGCCAGCTCCTGAATAAATTCTTTATCTCTATCCTTAACAGCCGGTTCAACCTCTTCCCTACTTGTGTTAATTAATTCACCAATAATTATCATTAAATTCTTGCCTCCCTGTTGTGTTATTATTTTAATTCAACTCAGGTCTTCCCATAGCTACTACCTTAATTTTACTCTCGAGATATAAGTCATCCTTATCTTCTAATTGAGAAAAACTACTATATACATCTTCATGCTCTATATTAACTTTAAGATCAGTAACCTTCGACCTTTTAGCTCTTTCCCTAACGTACTTTTCTCCTACATCTTTAGCAAACTCAACTGCTTCTTCCAATTCTTTAAACATCTTCTTTTCCCCTGGAGCATGGACTAAATAACCGCTTTCAGCCCCTGGTTTAACCAAAATTTCAACCTGTTCTATTACCTTACCAGTCACCGTACCTACTGCATTAGCTACTTCAGAATGCTCTGGTATCTCTAAAGTAGCATTACATCTATCAGCAATTTCTGGAAAATATGCTTCTACTGGAGCGCCAATAGCAATAATTGGTAAATTAATCGTGGTAGAAAACTCGATTAATTCATCCTGTTCTTTATTTTCTCTAAATATTGCTTCCAGTAAAAACTCAGTTAAAGAATCCTGCTTCCAATCAAATTCTACTTTTTTATCCTTAAGCAGCATTTCAGTAATTACAAGAGCAATCTTGTAATAAATCTCTTCCTCAACATCTTTTATAAAGTTCTCTACTTCTACACCATATCTTCTGGCTCCAATCTTTACTCCTACCTTAGAAGCTTCAACATTCCACTCCTCCATTCTACCTGTAACATGAAGAAGATCAGTAGGAGTTAAAGAAGCACGATGAACAGAACCGATATTGACTAATCTATTCCAGCGCAATAAATTAGGGTCTTTATCTAATTTTTTACCTATATGATATAAGGACTGGGGTTTCTCTCTAATTATTTCTAATATCTGTTCCTCTGTTTTTGTTAAATCGATATGGAGAGGTTCTTTGATAAAGAATAGAATATCTGTTGGTTGAGAATTAACCGGAAAGTATTCCTCAGCATCAATTTCTAACAATTGATCTAACAAATAACGATGCTGTGCCACAGCCCAACAGAGTGGATAAACTCTCTGGGGTCCAACCTGAAGCAGATGGTCTTTAGAAACTCTAATATAACTATCGCCTCCAATACCGATAGTAGCCATATCTACTGCTTTAACCCTAGTCAACCAACCGCCAACCATAGCTCCTTTTTCAGTTAAACTGGGAGTCCCATCCTGCAATAAAGCCACATCAGTAGTAGTACCTCCCATGTCCACTACAATTCCATCTTCTAGGTCAGTAAGATAAGTCGAACCAATAATACTGGAAGCAGGTCCTGATAAGATAGTCTCAATCGGTTTCTCCCGGGCTACCTCTTCACTTACTAAGCTACCATCTCCTTTAACAATCATTAAAGGAGCATCGATATTATGTTCTTCCATCATTCCTTTAACTGCATTAATTAAATCAGCTATAATCGGAATCAATCGAGCATTCAATACAGCAGTTGCCGTTCGTTCACTTATCCCTAATGAAGATGTTAATTCATGGCCGCAAACTACTGGGTAATCAGTTAAATCCTGAATTATATCTTTAACCTTCTTTTCATGCTCCGGATTCCGAACGCTGAGATAACCAGAAACAGCAAAAGCATCCACCTTGCTCTGTAAAGAATTAACTACTTCTCTTACTTCTTTAACATCAAGTCTTTCTTTACGGTTCCCTTTAATATCATGGCCGCCCTGAATGCTAACATAGTGTTCCGTTGGTAAGTTATCTTCAAGCTCAAAACCAATTAAAATAAGTCCTACTTCACAACCCTGTCCTTCCACAGTAGCATTAGTTGCTAAAGTTGTGGATAACGATACCATTTTAATATCGCTGAAATCTATTTCTTCAAGATTATCAATACATTCATTAATACCTATTGAAAGATCCCGACGAGTAGTAAGCGCCTTGGATTCTGCAAAAATCTTACCTTCATCTAAGTCCATTACTACTCCATCAGTATAAGTTCCTCCAGTATCAATCCCTAGTGTTACTGACATAAGTAGGCCCCCTTCAGAACTGATGGACCAACAACTAATTTCAATTCAGTCCTATCTATAAGTTAGAAGCAGAGGATGGAATAAACCATCCTCTAACTTGATAAATCAATAAAATTAATTTATTCTTCAACAATTGCTTCTAATTTTTCTATCATTTCATCATCTAATCCATCCGGTTCATGGCTTTCAAGGATATCTAAGGCTTTCTCGTGAGCCCGGTCAGTTAAAGTCTTCTTGCCTTCATCTTCCCAGTCAACATAATTCTTCCGCTGGAATAGATCAGGATACCAAGTTTCCTTCTGGAAGTTATCCATAGTATGCTGCTGAGTAATAAAGTGACCGCCGGGACCAACTTCATGGATAATATCTAAAGCTAACGTTTCATCATTAACCTCAATACCCTTAATTGATCTACGGGCAAAACCAATCATCTCATCACAGATGATCAGATTTTCTAAAGCTGTTGCATTACCATATTCAATAGAGCCGATACCATGGTTTAGATTAGCACCTGATTTAGCAGACGTTAAAATAGATAATGCATCTTCGATTGCCGCCTGCTCATCGACAGTTTTAGAATCAGTACCTCCGCAGGCACCAAACATCGGAATATCCAAATAGTGAGCTATATCAGATAAAGCTGCCTGCATCAAACTGCTTTCTGGAGCCCCATCAGAACAAATTTCATTTTCTGTATCAACTATTGTAAAGTAACCGCCCATAATGAAAGGTGCTCCTTCTTCTATCTGTTGATTAAGTACTAAAGCAGCAAGTACTTCTGCCAGTCCAACAGCTACAGCTCCAGCTAATGTAGCCGGAACATTTGCGCCTGCACTAAGATAAGGAGTATAGGTAACAGGTAGTGATTTTTCACTAGCATACATTAATTTCTCAGTATCTACAGCAGCAGGCTTTAGAGGAGAATCCGGTTTAACACATAGAGCCATGAACGGACGTCGTTTTAATTCTTCTGCTCCCCCTGCTACAGTTTCACTCATCTCCACAATATCTGCACAGCCTTGCTTATCAACAGCAGTAGTTACAATTGGTTTAGAAGTATTTGCTAGCTGAGCTAAGAACTGATAACGATCTCGAACTGATTCTGATTTATCCTGAATATTCCCCATGGACATAACAAAATCTATCCGAGGTAAGGCATCAGCCAGTTTAGTAGCCATCTCTACTGTCTCTTGAGTAGTATCTACTATTGCTTCTTCATAAGGATCTAAGAAGCAAGGAGCTTCAGACCCTGTACCGAAATAAGCATTACCTCCTTCTAAATAAAGTTCTGCTTCTTTTGTTCTACTATTATATAAAGTTACCTGAGAAGGTACTGTTCTTAATGCCTTTTCTACTAACTTAACCGGAATATAAACGCGGCCATTCTCAACATAACATCCGGCTTCTTTTAAAATTTCAACTGCTTCTTCGTCTTGATAAGCAACTCCTGTCTCCTTTAAAATCTTCATAGCTCCTGACAAAACCTGTTTACATTGATCATCTGCCAGCACCTCTTGAACCGCCGAACCATTAACTTTATAATTACTTCTGCTTCTCATAAGCTGATCTCTCCTTCCAAAAGATATTCAAAATTACTCGATTAATTCCAACGCCGCTTCCTTAGCTGCTGCAGCATCCTGAGCCCAACGATCAGCACCGATCTCATCAGCAAAATTTGGTGTTACTGGAGCACCGCCAACCATAATCTTGAGTCCATCTAACAGTCCTTCTTCTTCTAAAAGTTCTATCGTATTCTGCATCTCTAACATAGTTGTTGTTAATAAAGCACTCATACCCAATAAATCCGGGTCATTCTCTTTCACTGCTTCTACAAATTCTTCCGGATCTATATCTACACCTAAATCTATAACTTCTAAACTGGCACTTTCCATCATCATTCCCACTAAGTTCTTACCGATATCATGTAAATCACCAGCTACTGTTCCCAAAACTACTTTCCCTACAGAAGAACTCTCTCCTTCTGCTAGTAGAGGATTAACAATCTCCATTCCTGATTTCATAGACTCTGCTGCCATCATAACCTGAGGAATAAACATATCTCCATCTTTAAATCTCTGCCCTACTACATTAATTCCACCAATTAATCCCTGACGAATAATTTCTTTAGGCTCTAATCCATCATCGACTAACTCTTGAGTTAATTCAACTACCTTTTCTTCATTACCTTCAATTACACTATTACTTAACTCCTCAAGATCTGCCATCGATCATTCCCCCCTTAATATTTACAGATACTTTTCTTCTGCTTCTTCAGCTATTCTATCCAATTCTTCTACAACTTCATCTTCGAGAGGCTCTGGCTCATATTCTTCAAGAATCCTCTGCGTCTTAGCTATAATCTTATCTCCCATCTCTTGACCATCTTTTTCCCAATCTTCTCGCTTCATTCGATCAATTAAATCAGGAGTCCAGAAGTCTTCTAAATGCTCTTTAGTATGGGAATGTCCACTGTAATCGCCACCAGGTCCGACTTCATCTATTACATCTAGGGCTAAAGTATCCTCATTAACCTCAACTCCATTAGTATACTGCTTGACCATACCGATTACTTCATCACCCATCACTAACTGATATAAAGAGCCTGTAGATGCATATTCAGTATAACCAACATCGTGAATTACATTAGCCCCTGCTAAAGCACTAATTAAGATACTCATAGCAGACTCTCCTGCTGCCTGTCCGTCTAAGGTACAAGAATCAGTACAACCGGCAGTACCAAAGACTGGAATTCCCATGTAATGAGCAACTTCAGCAATTCCAGCTTGTAATGCTAAAAATTCAGGTGCTCCATAAGAGAAGATTGTACTCTTCATATCCATAATTGTATAAACTCCACCGAGAATAAACGGACTACCTTCATTTACATGCTGATTAGCAACTAAACCGACTATACTATCAGCAATACCAGTAGCTATAGTAGCAGCCAATGTTGCTGGTGTTGAACCGCCAGCCATAACACAAGGTGTATAAATATCAGGTAAGTCATATTTAGCAGCATGAACACATTTTGCAATCCCTTCTTCTGAATGAATCAACGGTGGAGTAGGCTCAGCATAAAGAGCTAAAGTCGGTTTCTTTTGTAATTTATCAAGACCGCCAACTGCTGTAGCTGCCATATCGATGATAGCCTGATACTGCTCAATATCAAAGCCCCAGTGAAAGATAGGCTTAGTAGTATTCTTAACCATAGCATGATAAGCATGAACATCAGATAACTGAGCTGGTACATCTTTAACAGTTCCTAAGTCCATAACATAATCAATATTAGGCAGATAGTCACAAACTTTAGCTACATTAGCACTATCCTGCTTACACGGCTCCCGTCGCTCACCAGTCCAAGGATCTTTATGGTAATTATTAGTAGGTCCCGGTCCATAATAGCTGTTGTTTCCTTCAGCATGAATAGCTGGATTACCATTTCGATCATAAAACACCACCCGTTCAGGTGCTGACTTAACTGCATCCTGAGCTACGCCAGAAGGAATCTTAACGTGATTGCCATCTTCAATCCAACAGCCTGCATCCTCAAGAACATCCAATGTCTCCTCGTCATGGACCACAGCACCAGTTCTTTCCAAAATTTCGAGCGCTGCATAGAAAATTCTCTCTCTTTCCTTTTCACTCAAGGTAGAATAATTAACCGACTTATTAACAACTGAATTACTCCTTACCATTTTCTCCATAACTATCTCTCCTTCCAAAAGATATTAAAAATTACTCGATTAATTCCAACGCCGCTTCTTTAGCCGCTGCAGCATCCTGAGCCCAACGATCAGCACCGATCTCATCAGCAAAATTTGGTGTTACTGGAGCACCGCCAACCATAATCTTGAGTCCATCTAACAGTCCTTCTTCTTCTAAAAGTTCTATCGTATTCTGCATCTCTAACATAGTTGTTGTTAATAAAGCACTCATACCCAATAAATCCGGGTTATTCTCTTTCACTGCTTCTACAAATTCTTCCGGATCTATATCTACACCTAAATCTATAACTTCTAAACTGGCACTTTCCATCATCATTCCCACTAAGTTCTTACCGATATCATGTAAATCACCAGCTACTGTTCCCAAAACTACTTTCCCTACAGAAGAACTCTCTCCTTCTGCTAGTAGAGGATTAACAATCTCCATTCCTGATTTCATAGACTCTGCTGCCATCATAACCTGAGGAATAAACATATCTCCATCTTTAAATCTCTGCCCTACTACATTAATTCCACCAATTAATCCCTGACGAATAATTTCTTTAGGCTCTAATCCATCATCGACTAACTCTTGAGTTAATTCAACTACCTTTTCTTCATTACCTTCAATTACACTATTACTTAACTCCTCAAAATCTGCCATTGATTATTCCCCCTCCTTAGTTAATTAATACTTAATACTTAATAATTAATTTCAATTTAAATCTCATACTTTCTCCTTCAGCAATCGCAACCCCCCTCTTTTTATAAATTTGATTTAATATAATGTATCTCTTATCACAAATTTCTATTTAAATCTTTATTTTTATCTTATATTTTAACCAATAATTAGACAATTCCTACGCTATCAACAAAGTGTAACAAAATAGTTACACTTTCTTTACCAATCTAATTCACCAATAAATTCTCCCTGAGCAAGCATATCTCTATCCTTTTTCAGTGCTTTAAAGAAAGCAAATACTGTAAAGACCATAAAGATCATAAAAGGAAAAGCCCCAGCAATTGAAGCTGTCTGTAAAGCAGATAATCCTCCAGCCAAGAGTAAGACGGCAGCAATGAATCCTTCAAGTACTCCCCAAGTAACTTTAACTCCAGTTTTAGGTTCTAAAGTTCCATGAGATGTCAGCATTCCCATAACAAAAGTTCCAGAGTCAGCGGAAGTAATAAAGAAAGTACTGATTAAAACTGTTGCTATCATACACATGAAAGTACCAAGTGGAAACTTACCTAATGAGACAAAGAAAGCAGAAGCTACATCATTCTGAACCGGTCCTACAATACCTCCAGCGCCAAACTGTTCCATCCAGATAGCAGAACCACCCATTGTTGCTATCCAGACAAAGCCGATAACTGATGGTAAAAATAGCGTTCCTAAGACATATTCTTTAATGGTACGCCCTTTTGAGATTCGGCCGATAAAACCGCCGCAGAAAGGTGTCCAGGCAATCCACCAGGCCCAATAGAAGATTGTCCACCAGCCAGGCCAAGGACTCTGCTCTACTGGACTAGTAAAGAAGCTCATATCAAAGAAATTCTGGAATAAACCGCCAATTCCCTGAGTAAGATAATCAAGGATAAATACTGTCGGTCCGCCAATAAACATTAATACTATTAGTAAAGAACCTAAAGTAATATTAATATTACTTAAAATCTTGATTCCTTTATCTAAACCAGTAACTGCAGAAATGACAAAGGCTATAGTTACCACGATAATAATTGCTAAAGCCATCATTGTATTATTAGGAATTCCAAATAAAGTATGAAGGCCGCTGTTAATCTGCTGCGCCCCTAAACCTAAGGAAGTAGCAATCCCAAATAAAGTAGCAAATACAGCTAAAATATCGAAGGCTTTACCCCAGAATCCTTTGACTCCTTCTTTTCCTACTAAGGGATAAAGAGTAGAACTAGGTAATTGAGGCAACCCTCTTCTGAAACCAAAGTAGGCCAGCACCATACCAAAGAAAGAATACAGCGCCCAAGGATGTAAACCCCAATGGAAGAATGAATAGCGAGCAGCTATCATAGCTGATCTAGCAGTCTCTCCATCACCAAAAGGCGGACTTGCATAATGCATAACTGGTTCTGCTACACCCCAGAAGACAAGTCCAATTCCCATCCCAGCACTGAATAACATTGCAATCCAAGATCGAGTGCTAAATTCCGGTTCATCATCCGGCTTACCTAACTTAATATCTCCAAGTCTAGTAAATCCGACTACAACTGTTGCCACTAATACTACTGATACAAATAAGAGGTAAGACCAGCCAAAATTACCGACTAAAAAGTCAAACACAGCATTAACAACATCTCCAAATCCGGCATTATCAACTACTCCCCAGATAATTAAAACTCCGGAAATAACAGCTGATATCCAAAAAACAATTGGATCAATCTTCTTTTCTGAATTATGTACCCGCTCTTCTACTTCTTTTTCAGGTTGAGCCATTTTCTAAATCGCTCCTTTTTTTAGATTTTATTGCTGCGCTTATCTCTTAAGCCGATATCTCCAACCCCTTTTTTAATTACTTATTTTGGCAACCACCTCCTTAATCCTTATTTTAATTCCTCTATATAATCAGTTAATTTCTGTTCAATAACAGAATCAAGATAAGGCGATTCAAAATCTGCTAAAATTGCTTTCCATTTTTCATTAGCCCGCTCAACAGTAGGAATTAAATCATTATCAGAAGTATAACCAGCCCGATTACTGATTTCAGGTTCCCGAAAATCCTCCATATGCTGTAATGTATGAGGTTCTTGAAGATAATGGCCGCTTGGTCCTACATCATCAATTACTTTAGTAGCCACTGTATCCTCATTTACTTCAATACCCGCCTGATAATTGGTTACCATACTCAATATTTCATCATCTATAATAAATTTCTCATAGGACATCGTCATATAATTTTCCAGTAATCCAGCAGAATGAAGAACGAAATTAATACCGTGATTAATTGAAGATATAAACATCATCATTGCTTCATAGCCAGCTTGAGTATCAACCATAATTGAATCAGTAATTGATCCTCCAGCCCTAGAAGGCAATCCATAATAACGAGCTAACTGTGATGTAGCTCCTATAAATTTCGCATACTCAGGGCTACCTACAGCTAAACTTGCTGCTTTCATATCCATAATAGTTGAAGCTGAACCATAAACTACTGGAGCACCGGAATTAACCATCTGCGCCAGAACAATACCGGTTAGGACCTCCACATTCTGCAAAACAAGTGTACCAGCAATGGACATAGGACCTGTTGAACCAGCCATAATCAAAGAAGCAATTACTGCTGCTTGATTATATCTGGCATGTTCTATCAACGCATCAGCCATTCTATTATCATACTGTAAAGGACTCATGGTATTAATCAAACTCATCGTAATTGGCCTATCATCAATAATCTCATCTTCACCAAAAAGTATACTTGCCATTTTAAAAGATTCACGTGCCTTCTTGGCTCCTAAGGCACTACCCATTAAACACTTATCAGAATACTTTGCTGCTGCATAAAGCATCTTAACATGTCTAATTTTATCATCTAAATCTGTCGGTTCAACTAATACACCACCAAGTACATCGATATTCTCACTGACCGAAGCTAATTTAGTAAAATTCTTATAATCCTCAAAAGTTGAATCCCGTCTACTCTCATCTATACTTGTCACGTATGGAGAACCATATCCAGGTGCTAAAACCGAATTACCCCCTCCAATTACTACATCATTGTCTGAATTTCTAGCATGTAAAGTAAAAGAAGTAGGAGCTTGATCCAGTGCATCCTCAACCAACTCCGCAGATAAGTAAACCCGCTTACCTTCCACCTTAGCTCCATTGTCCTCAAAAATATCCAAAGCCTCTTCATGCATAATCTCTACGCCGGTTTCCTCTAATAACTGCAGTGACTCCTGATGAATCATCTTTACATCATTATCGGATAAAACATCCCCAGCTAAAGTATTACGTTTAATCATTTTATCCTCCCCTTATTTATAAAGTGATTTTTAGTTGTTGCAACAAAGTATTTAATAATAGTTAATTATAATTTTAAAATAATCATAATTAGCTGTTATTGACTATTTGGATTAATTTTTTGAATAATTATTAAATTATGAAAATTAGAAACCAGAAGAATATAAACTACTTAATTATAAAAAATCATTAATTGGCTAATAAGCACATTGGAGATTTAAAAAATTATATAAAGCTAGACGGAAATGTAGGAGAAAGTTTAGATATGACAATATGAAAAAGCTATTTATTTTCAGAAAAGACAACTTAACGTCAGTATACTAGTTAATGTATTAAAGAAAATTGCGGCAAGTTAATTTCGAAGTGAAATAGTAAATATATTGTAGTAACAATTACTGTCTTTGAATCAACTTTTAATTACTTATAATATCTTTATTCTATAGCAAATTTTTAGTATAATTTTTTTATAAATTATATACACTTTTTTGATAATTTCATAAAGTTCTAAATCTTTATAATGTTTTATCATTTCATCTTACTGTCATTATATATGTTATTATTTATTAAATCAATTAGCAAAATGACAAATTTTACAATCTAAATAACAAGATTTTTTATTCATCTGCATAAATTTTTATTACTAATCACCAATTAATCTATTAATTGGAACTTTCTAATTTATAACATAATAAAGCCAACTTTAAATTTACCATATCTTCTGAATCTCTAGGATCAAAACCTGTAATCTCAGTTATTCGGTTTAACCGATACATTACCGAATTACGGTGCAGACACAACTTGTTAGCTGTCTTACTGACATTTAAATTGGAAGCAAAATAGACTTCTAAACTCTGCTGATATTGATCATCTAGAGGAAATATCTCAGCTAAATCCTGTCTAACCTCCGGAGCTAAATTCTCAACTATCCGTTCCTGAATTAAATTCCCACTATAATGAACCTGTTTAGTAGGATAAAACCTTATTCCTAAATCCAAAGCCTCCAATCCCTCTTCAAAAGACTTTCTAATTCCTCTTAACCCCTGATTAATTTTGCCGATACCAAGTTTACAATCAAAATTAAATCTTTTATCCAGTTTACCGACTAAATTCGTACCTAGCTCCAATAAATCTTCCTTATTTTTCAGGTCATCATTAGCTTCACACTTTAAAATAATAAATCTTTCTCCATCTAAGTGAAAAACTTTAACACTTGACTGGTTGTAAAAAAGTTCTTGAATTCCCTCTTGAATCTTTATCTTATACTGCTGTAATTTCATACTACTTGTATCCCCTACATTTTCCAATAACTTATCCCAGAGATTCGTCAGTTCAAGAATAGCTACCAAATATGAGCGTCTTTGGTCGTACCCCATTACTTGTGCTCTATCCTGTATATTAGCATTAGAAAGCTCTGAATTTTTATTCAATAATTCCTTAATAAAGTGTTCCTCCGCCTGTTCCTCTAACTGTAATTTCTTCAAATAGAAAGCCTGTTGTAACATCAACTCTACTGTCATTTTAACTAACCCGCCATACTTTTCTATTCTTTTAGGCTCTCCAGTAATATCAACTGCCCCCATAATCTTTCCGTTAAAATAGATAGGTAATTGAATGCCTGGTTCCATACCTGAATCTCCTTCAGCCTTCTGTTTAGATACTGTTAAGACTTCCTCTTCTTTAATTGCCTGCGCTGCCATCTCACTGATAGTATCTATTCTCTTTTGGTTTCCACTAGCAATAATCCTTCCGTTATAATCCCTAATATTTATATTATAGTTCAATATTTCCATTGTTCGGTCTACAATCTTTTGGGCAAGATCCGAAGTTAAATTTATTTCCGGTATATTCTCCATCTCTATTCTCCTCTCTACTTCAAAAATAGACTTATATTATTTATTTTCGTCAATAAAATACATTGTCCTGTATTTAATACATAATATTATCCAAATAATAAAAAATGGCCTATCAGCCATTCTTCTATAAATTTAACTCTACTATTTTTTGAAAGAATATTGATATTATGTGTCACTTTCAAGATATTGCAGATTATAGTCAACAAATCTCTTACGCTTGCCACTCATTCGGCGTCCTGCCTCATTCGTTCTCAAAAACTGATTCTCCACCGTCCATGGTTCCGAATCAGTTTTAAGAGTCGCTTCAGAGAAATGTTGACTATTTGTAATAAATTATTATCACCAATGAGAGTCACTATAAACACATATTGAATATTGCTAATAAAATATATTACTAGGGTTATCACTAATAGGAGTAGCTATAAACATATATTGACTATTTGAGGTATTACAGAACAGAAATTTCATTGGTTTGGTTGGGTTTTAACGCTTTCCCTCAGATAATTTTGCATAATTAGTTGATATCTTGCAAAAAGCGACTTTAAAGCAGCCCCAAAAGAGAAAATGGTTAACATATAAAGTAGGGTATTCAAACAATAGCTCTAAGGTTAATTTATTGCTAATTAATTAGGGCTGATTTTCGGAGCGTTTGCAAGATATCAACTCTAAATTGCAACAATATATCAATTTGATTCTACATTGATTATTTTACCAATTATCCTTATTCTGAACTACTTCCTCAATCTCATGTTTCTTACCGCGCATCATTAATTCATTAACTGCTTTACACGGAGATTTATCCTCAAAAAGTACTTGATAAGCCTGCTTAATAATCGGCACTTCTACTCCTTCACGTCCAGCCAGTTGATAAGCAGCTTTGGCTGTTCTAACGCCTTCAGCAACCATCTTCATCTCATCTAAGGCCTGGTCCAAACTCTTACCCTGGCCTATCTTAAATCCTAAACGCCTGTTTCGGCTGTGCTCACTGGCACAGGTTACTACTAAATCTCCAATCCCGGAAAGTCCAGCAAAAGTCATCGGGTCGGCTCCTAGTGCAACCCCTAAGCGTTTAATCTCTGCCATACCCCGGGTAATTAAAGCAGCCTTTGTATTATCTCCATATCCTAATCCATCAGTGATTCCAGCAGCAATAGCAATTATATTCTTTAAGGCTCCGCCTAATTCTACTCCTACCACATCAGGATTAGTATAGACCCGGAACGTATCAGACATAAAGATATTCTGAATCTGTTCCGCCAACAGCCGTGATGAACTGGCTGCTACTACAGTAGTCGGAAGTTCTTTACTTACCTCTTCTGCATGGCTTGGCCCAGAAAGTACTGCTATATTATCATGTAATTCAGACCGCAGTTCATCCTCTAACACCTCTGACATCCGATAATAGCTGTCCTCTTCTATCCCCTTGGTAGCACTAATAATCACTGTATCAACAGCTAATAAACCAGATAACTCCTCTGCTACCTTCCTTATAGCATCCGAAGGAACAACTACGACTACTAATTTAGCCTTTTTTACAGCTTCCTTTAGATCAGTAGTAGCTGTAATAGCTTCAGGGATCTTAACCTCCGGTAAGTAATTAGAATTAGTTCGCTTATCATTAATCTCTGTAACCTGCTCTTTAGATATATCCCTTAGTGAAACTCTATAACCATTATTGGCCAATAATATGGCAATAGCACTTCCCCAGCTACCGCCTCCAATAACTGCAGCTTTATCCATCTCCAATTCCCTCCTCTACCATTATTCCTCTTTCTTTTCTACATCCATATTCCAGCCGATCTTATTCTCTTCTCCAGCCAGCAGCCTCTGAATATTAGGCCGATGGCGATAAACAACAAAGATAGCAATAGCCAAGCCTAAACCAACATAAGTCGCTGGACTATTAAAGATCAAGGCTGAAATCGGAATCAAAACCGCACCTATAATCGAACCCAATGAAACATACCGGGTAGTTAATACAATAACCAACCAGGCAAAGAAAGCAATCAAAACTGCTTTAGGTAATAAACTAATTAAGACTCCAACTGAAGTAGCTACTCCTCTGCCTCCATCAAATTTCAGAAAAATAGGCCAGTTATGTCCGGCAATAGCAGCCAAACCAGCTAAAATAAGAATTAAAGCAGCTTGTGAACCAAAAACCTGCTGCGCTATAAAGACACTAATATAGCCTTTACCAATATCACAGAGAGCTACCATAATTCCCATTCCAAATCCCATCACTCTATAAGCATTGGTAGCTCCAATATTGCCGCTGCCGTATTCCCTAATATCTACTCCTTTAACCAGTCGAGTAATTATCAGCCCAAAGGGAATCGAACCCAATAAATAACTGATTAAAATTACAAATATATAACTAACCATCCTATTTTCCCCCTCTTACTTCCTATTTCGAGCTATAATCTTAAGCGGCGTTCCATCAAAGCCGAAAGACTTGCGAATACTATTCTTCAGATAACGCTTATACGACTGCCTTAATAAGGTCGGATCATTAACAAAAAGAATAATCAACGGCGGCTTAACCCGCGGCTGTGTAGCATAATAGACTTTAAGCCTTCTACCCTTCTGACTAGGCGGTTGATGTTTAGAAATTGCCTCTTTAATTACATTATTTAAAACATTGGTCTTGATGCGGCGTGAATACTGCTCAGCTGCATATTCTACAATATCCAGAATCTCTAATACACGCTGTCCTGTCAGAGCAGAAACGAAAGTAATCGGAGCATAATTTATAAAGCTTGCTTCATACCTGATCTCATCTGCATATCTCTGATCAATATTAGTCTCTTTTTTAATTAAATCCCACTTATTAACTGCTATTACCATAGCCTTTCCTTGGTCATGGGCATAACCAGCAATCTTTTTATCCTGCTGAGTAATTCCCTGAGTAGCATCCAGAACCATCAAAGCTACATCGGAACGATCCACTGCCTTCAAAGACCTAATGACGCTATACTTCTCTATCCCCGCTTCAACCTTGCTTCTTTTTCTCATGCCAGCGGTGTCAATAATAACAAACTGATTATCACCTACTTCAAAATAAGTATCGATAGCATCACGGGTAGTACCCGGAACATCATTGACAATTACCCTCTCTTTGCCTAAAATACTATTCACTAACGAAGACTTACCAACATTCGGCCGACCGATAACTGAAATTCTGATTGTATCTTCATCATACTCTCCAGTCTCTTCAGTAGAGAAATGAGAAATTACTTCATCCAATAAGTCTCCTGTATTCAGAGCATGCTTAGCCGAAATAGCAACCGGCTCCCCTAAGCCCAATTCATAAAAATCATACTTAACCTTCTCTTCTAATTCTTTAGAATCCACCTTATTAACAGTTAAAATAATCGGTTTGTTACTTCTCCGCAGCAGATTGGCTACCTCCCGATCCATAGGCTTAATTCCAGTCCGTCCATCGACTACAAAGAGAACAACCTCTGCCTCTTCAATTGCTAACTCTGCCTGCTGTCTGACTTCATCCTTTAATTCTGCTTCACTATCTAAGTCCAATCCTCCGGTATCAACTACTAAAAAGTGATTATCCAACCATTCACCTTCACCATAAAGCCTATCCCGAGTAATGCTGGGTTCATCCTCCACAATCGAAATTCTATTGCCCACAATTCTATTAAAGAGAGTTGATTTTCCGACATTCGGTCTACCAACAATAGCTACCACTGGTTTACTCATTAAAAGCCACCTCCAAACTAGATATTCATTAATCTATTGACTAAATTTTCTGCATCATTATCTACAAGAATAAATTCAAGCTGCGGAAATCTATTCTCTAAATCACTTAACTTAAGGTCATCAATAAATAGATCATCATCATTCAATAAGACTGCTGGTAGAACTATCTTATCTGCTACTTCCGCCTCTTCTATAGCCTTAATTATATCTTCTCCGGCCAACAGTCCAGTTACTGTAACCTGACTGCCGAAAAATTTATTCTCTACTATTAATAAGTTAAGACTTAACTTTTCAATCTCATTCAATCTATCAATTACTGGCCTTAAAGCCTCAGCCCCTAATTCTCCAGTAATCAATGTAAAGTCTGCTTCTTCATTCAAAGAAGCAGGTAACTGATCGGCTGCTTCTTCAAACTGCTGCCAGAACAAACGGATCATACCAACCCCATTCTCCAGCTGAACAAAGCCGTTATAATCTTCTACAGCAGGCAGCTCTCTATCGGCTAATAGATAGAACTCATCAGCTAAATAAATAAAGTTCTCTCCTCTCTGCGCAAGCTTCTCTTGCCACTTAGCTACCTGCTCAATTACTTCTTCAGCTTCTTGGGCAGTAAAAGAACGCAGCGAATATAAACCGCTTCGATACTCTGTCAGTCCTACCGGGACTATAGCTAAACTCCTAACTGCCGGTGTTAGTTCTATTAAATTCTCAATTGTTCTATCCAATTCTTGCCCATCATTAATCTCAGGACAGAGAACAATCTGGGTGTGGAATTCAATTCCCGCTTCTACCAGCTCCCTTAACTTAGGTAAGATATCTCCTGCTTTCTTATTATGCATCATCCTAACTCTCAATTCAGGATCAGTAGTATGTACCGACACATAAAGAGGACTTAAATGGAGCCGCTTAATTCTATTGATCTCCTCTTCAGCTAAGTTTGTCAGCGTAATATAGCTCCCCTGCAGAAAAGAAAAACGGTAATCATCATCCTTTAAATTCAGCGTTTCTCTAAGTCCTGCCGGCGACTGATCAACAAAACAGAAGATGCAGTTATTATTGCATTTCTTTAATCCATCATAGATAATACTAGAAAATTCTAATCCTAAATCCTCATCATAATCCTTCTCAATCTCATAAAGCCATTCCTCACCATTCTTCTTTCTTATCAATAACTCTAAATAGAGATCTGTACTCAAGAATCTATAATCTATATAATCTCTAATCTGTTGATCATTAATTCGTAATAATTTATCTCCAGATTCAATGTCCAATTCATCAGCTATACTGTCTGGTCTAATATCAGTTATTTCCACATAAGGTTCTTCTTCCATAATTATACCACCTTAATTTCTAATCTACCTTATATTATCTTATATCAAACTAGATTAGTCAAGCTATAGACTAAAAAAAGCCCATCTCTACCTATGATGAGCAGCAGCTAATAGATATAACCTAACCTCTTTTTTACCCCCTGGACCAAATTAACAAACCTAGAGTAGGACTTCTGTAATCCATAAACTGTAAGCGGCCGTCCTATCTTAACCAGCCCCAGCCCCCGCGATAAAAAGCCGCCTATGCGAGTCATATTATTTACATAGGGCAGTGAATCAACCAAGACCAGCTCTGTTCTATCGATATCAAACTCTTCTAACATACTAAAGATAGCCCTCTTTACTACCTTAGGTGAACTCTTCATTCCCAGAATATAGACTTGAGAACCCAGCTCATCCTCCCCAAAATAATAAATAGTTCCTATCTCTTCGGTTTCAGTCTGATCATAATGGGGCAGAGCAGTAATCTCTCCAAAGGTTGGAACTCTATCTTCAGGCAGCAGACCTACATGGATTCCAGCAGCCAGAACAGAAGAATGGGCACTTCCATAACAATTATAAATTACTTTCATCTACTTGTCTCCCTTTAATCTCACTTACTATCTCCTTTACTTCAGAAAAAAAATCAGTTAAATTATTATAAATTAGTCTATTAGCCAAAAAAGAAAAGTTCAGACTCTTAATTACCAACCCAAGATTAAATCGCCAATTCTCATACTTAGTCAAATCTACAAAAATATCCTCAACTTCAATATTAAAAATTCGCTTGATACCGCTAATCGCTTTTTCGATTACACCTCCTACCCCCTCACTTCCTAAAATATAGATATCATTCCCCAGCTGATCTCTGCCGATAAAGATAATCTCCCCAGCCTTTATTCTATCATCGCTATTGAAATAAGTTAATTCCTCTAATTGATTCCACTCAGGCAGACCACCATTACTATCTAACTGGCCTAGATGAATAGCAGCAGCTATTACTGCTAAATATCTACCGGTACTGTCATAATATATTATCTTCATTTCTCTCTCCTCTACTCTAATCAATGTTTTACTAAAATATAGACACCATTGCCTAAATTATGGGCCATAGAAAAGGTTAAGCGAGAAAGTATCATAGCTATATATTCCAATTCCTCTTCATCTTCAGCATAAAAAACAGGAGCATAACCCCCGTCAACCTTGGCTTCATCCCCCTTTAAGGTTACAATAGCCAAAATATTATTGGTTAAATTAACATCCATCAGATTACCTCCTTAATCGGCTGCAGACTGACCGGCTTCAGTTGCTAGAGGTTTACGTTTTGAACTTTCAAGTACTGGAGTATTCTCCACTGCTTCTTTAACCCATTTCTCATCAGGTTCAATAGGAACAATAATAATACAGACTCTACCTGTATCCAGATTCAATCGAGCTAAAGGTGTATAATCCTGGACTCCTGTATCCAGTTTTACACCTAACTGAGTAATTACATCATGTATAATTGCCTGCCGTTGACCGATATTGGCTAAAGTAGCCCGGGCATTATCATCTTTAGGATCAATAACTATTCCGATACCGCCCTCTTTCCAGTGCTGAAGTGATTCTTTGAGACCAACATTCATAATAACCACTTCATCAATAGCAATATTAGCCCCTCCTGGTCCTATAAACTCCAGATCAACTACTTTAACTTCAGCAATATCTTGAATTATATCCTCCGTCATAGCCTGCTGTAAAATTAATGATGTTGCTATTCCAGCAGCCACTGCTCCAGGCCAAGAAAAAAAATTATATCCAATCGATGATATAAAGGCTACTAACATGGCCAAATAATTTCTGGCTTCAAAGACCTTAGCTATTCCTTCAATATAGGCACTACCGCGGGAAACTAACTCCGTCTCTTCTAATTCAGTTAAGAATTTCCGCTCCATATCCCGGATATTACTGAACTGCTGAGCAGCTAAAGCTAAAAAAGTAATGGCTACATACTCATCTGCTAATAAAGCAGGTACCACTAATCCGCCCAATCCAGCTGCTATAAAGCCTAAAGCCAGATGAACAGCATAGCCATGAGGATAGCCTGGATACTGACGATAATCAATTCTCAGCATCCAGAGCCGGGCTAAAGTACCTAAGACGGTACTAATAATAATCATGGCTCCATACTTCATACATATTAACTCCTTTATTTAACCTTAATTATTTACTATTCTTCATCATTTCCATCAGAAATACCAGCAAACTCTCTGCCGAAGAATTCTTTGATCCGATTAATTACTCCATTTAAGCTTCCCTCATTAGCAAAGAGATAACCAAGCATACCTATAATGACTACTCCCAAAATAATTAACAGCGACCGAAAAGCTCCAGAATTCTGTTCATTTGTAACATTTTCAGCTCCCTGGGCCTGGGCTGAAATCAGACTGGTTACAGCATTGCTGAAGAAAACAGTAGATTCTTTAGCATCATCTTCAGTAATAGTATGGGTTCCAAACTCTAATAATGTTGCCCGCGGTGATAGATCCTGATTATAGCTTCCTTTAGCATAATAAATTCCCTTAACTAAACCAGGATACTTCTTATCAGTAACATACTTCAACTGTTTAGCAAATTTATCATTAGCCTTCATTCCAGGATTCTGACGCCCTACAACTAGCCTTACTTTGGCTACTTGCTTACCATTAACCTTAGTCAAATACTGTGATTTATCCGGCACTCCATCCCGGTGTACATCAAATATAGCATCAGGACTTTTCTGAGCTAATTTCTTTGCTGTTCTCCGCGAACGTGCATAAGCCCCACCGTCATGTGGTCCATTAGATTCACCAGCATTAATAACTTTAACCCCTTTTTGTTCCAATTCTGTAGCTAATTTATTAACTACATTATGAATATCTCCTAACCCTTTTTCACTATGAGTTCCACTGGTAGGTACAAATGATTCACTACTGTGAGTATGATAGAGAGCAACTGTTTTCTTATCTTTTCCTTTGGCTAATGGCGCTTCTGAAGTTGATAATTCTGATAACGCAGAAGGTAATTTACTATCCTCAGAAATCAGATCTACTTCCCTATCATATTCAGCAACTGCTTTATCCTCTTTGACTTCAACAACAGTATACTTCTTATTATCCGGTCCTATATACCAATCGCCTTTATGGACCTTCATTTCTGTCTTAAAGACAGTATTACCCTTTTGGTCCACCACTGTAAAGTAATCCGGCGACTCCTCTGCAGCTAAAGCTAAAGTGCTGAACAGAAGCAGGAAAGTTAGAACTAAAACTGAAACTTTAGTTGAATATCTACTCATCATCTTCACCTCCATTCAAATCCCCAACCTCCATTTTATCTAAATCTCTTCGATCTTCTTGTTGATTATTCTCTGTTAATTCAGTTTCTAACCGTTCTCTGGATTCTCCAACAATTTCCGTCAATACTACAGCAATTAATCCAGCCAGGATTATAGTATCCAGAGCACCAGCACCGCCGATATCAGCTCTGCCGGTTACTCCTCCAAACGTAATCTGCCAGACATGGATTAAATCATATAGAAGAAATCCTAACGTACCAGAAAGAAAGGCACTTCTCCTCGATCTACTGGTTAAATAGGCAGTTATACCAGCAATTACTCCAAAGAGATAAGAAGGATCAAGTAAAGTATGGCCTTCTTCAAACTGGTATATCTGGGTTAGAGCATAGATTACTCCTCCGGTAGCTATTATCGAAATCAAGGCTCTGACTACTTCTCTATAATCTGCTTGAACCAGAATATAAATACCTAAGACTACTGGTAGGATAGCTCCTCCAACATTGATAGTAATCGGAGGGGTGTTGGTAATTGGAATATCAATATAACTACCTGCTATTAAAAGTCCGATAAATATTAGAGCCTGACTATCCGTCAAATACATTCTATCAAGAATACGCTCTGCAAAACCTAAATAGATTAAAATCCCTGCTGCCACCAACAATAAAATTCCAAAAGACATCTTATCACCTCCATATATTTATTGGTAAGTATTTTTTCCTAGTTTCTATAAAATATTCACTTAACTAAAAAAACCTCTGGCCTGATATCAGGCCAGAGGTTAAAGAAATAAAATCTATATATTAAATTTTACTGCTCTTCTTCAAATAATTCTCCGAACATATCACCGATAGTAACTCCGGTTCCTTCATCATCATCATCAATAAATTCATCTACATCTTTTTGTTGACTCTTCTCCTGACTTTTATCCTGACTCTTCTGCTCCTCTTTATCTTCTAATTCTTTAAGACTCAATCCTACTTTTCTCTCATCAGGTTCAATATTGATGATCTTGGCTTCAACTTCATCTCCAGCAGTTACTACTTCTTCAGTATTAGCAACATGGCGATGAGAAAGTTGTGAAATATGAATTAATCCTTCAACACCCGATTCAATCTCCATAAAAGCACCAAAATCAACTGTTTTTGTGATCTTACCCGAAATAACTTCTCCTTCATTGTAATTATCAAGAAACTCCTCCCAAGGATCAGGCAGTATCTGCTTTAAACCTAAAGAAATTCTTTCTTCTTCAGGCTTAACACCTAAAACCTTCACCTCAGTCTCTTGGGCCTCTTCTAATACGTCGGAAGGATGATCGATTCTGCCCCAGGACATCTCAGAAATATGTAATAATCCTTCAACCCCTCCAATATCTACAAAAGCACCAAAGTCAACTAATTTAGTTACTCTTCCTTCAATTACTTCTCCTTCTTCTAAAGAAGCAAAAATCTCTTCTTTCTTCTTAGCCCGCTCTTCTTCTAATACTTCTTTTCGGGATAAGACTACATTATTATTATCTCTTTCTACCTCTATTATCTTTAATTGTAGTGTTTCACCTACATATTGGCTTAAATCTTCAACATATTCAATAGCAACATGAGAGGCAGGAATAAATCCTCTTAAACCAACATCAGCTACTAAACCACCTTTAACTTCTTTTGTAATTTCAGCTTCAATAATCTCATCATTCTCATATACCTTTTCTACTCTTTGCCAGGACTTCTCCTGATCCTGCTTCTTTTTGGATAAAACTATATTTCCATCCTCATTCTCCTGATTTAAAACCTGAACCTCAACTTCTTCACCCTCCTGTACTACATCAGATGGGGATTCAAACTGTTGATTACTTAATTCATGAGACGGAATAATTCCTTCGGACTTAGCTCCAATGTCCACATAAACCTCATCATCAGTAATCTGTTCTACAGTTCCAGTAAGTGCTTCACCTCGCTCAATATCAGTATCTTGGGCCTTACTATCCAACTTTTCAACATTTTCTTCTTTTTTAATATCTTCCATTCGACTGACAACCTCCTTAATAATCCAATTTGGGGTCGATGCCCCCGCTGTAACTCCTACCTTTTCTATATTATAAAACCAATCCCGACTTAACTCCTCAGCTGTTTCAACATGGTACGTCTTAGCACCAGCTTCATCACAGATTTCAGCCAGGCGATTGGTATTTGCACTATTATAACCGCCAATTACAATCATTAAACCAACTTCAGCTGCTAACTTACCAGCAGCAGCCTGCCGTTCATGAGTAGTAGTACAGATAGTATTATAAATCTTTAACTCCTCTGTCCTATCCATTAACTTAGTAACTAACTCTTTAAACTTCTTTATCGACTGAGTCGTCTGAGCAATAACTCCTACCTTGTCCATATTTTTAGGCAGTTTTTCAAGATCTTCTTCCTCTTCAACTACAACTGCCTGATGATCTGTTGAACCTAAAATAGCAGTTACCTCTGGATGCTTCTTATCACCACTAACTATCACTTGATAGCCTTCTTGATACAGCTTAGATGCATTCTCTTGAGCCTTTTTTACAAAAGGACACGTAGCATCCAGTATATTTAAATCTTTATCCTCAGCTTTAGCCAATACTTCAGGAGGAACCCCATGGGATCTAATGATAACTGTTCCCTCTTCAACCTCCTCTATAGTATCAACAATTCCCACTCCTAATTCTTGTAACCTGTCAACTGCCTGTGGATTATGTATTAAGGGACCTAAAGTTCTAGTCTTTTCCTCCTTATTCTCTCCTGCTTCCATTGTTAATCTCATAGCTCTTCTTACACCAAAACAGAATCCTGCATGATCAGCCAAGATTATCTCCAAAGCTACTCCTCCTTCTACCAACAAATACAAGTCGACCTTCCTATTACTTCCTTTTATATTATTCCCAATTTAATCATGAATATTATGGAATTAAAAGAAAGCCCTTTTTACTTCTTCGCCATCAATAAAATAATTCCTCCCTAAATCCAAAAAAAGTATGTCTTGATTTGAATCAAGACATACTTTTTAGCATAAACAGGAAACAACTGTTAGCATATACAAGAAACTAACCTCTTTTTTATGTTAGTTAACTGTACTTAATTTTTCTTTACCTGTTCTTTACTAACTACTGCAGTATTATTATTAACTAAAAACCACACTAATGCACCGCCTGCTGTTAACAATCCACAGACTGTAGCAATCGTCACACTTAAGCCTAACCCTTCTGGAGCTGTAATGATATAAGAAACAGATACTGCAGTCATAAAAGTAGCCGGAATAGTAGCTATCCAGTGCAGCTTATTATGCTTAGCTAAATAAGCAGCTCCAGCCCATAGAGCTATCATGGCTAATGTCTGATTAGACCAGGCAAAGTAACGCCAAATAATACTAAAATCCATCTGGGATAATAAAGTACCAATCATAAAGAGTGGTAAAGCTAACTTCAATCGATTCTTACTTGCAACCTGTTCAAGATCAAATATATCAGCTAAAATTAATCTAGCACTACGAAAAGCAGTATCACCCGAACTAATAGGTAGTGCTACAACTCCTAACATAGCCAGAATACCACCAACGATACCTAACATACTGTCGCTTATCTCTTTAACAATTCCGGCTGGACCGCCTAGATTAGACATAGCAGTAGCTAACTCTCCAGTCCCTCCAAAGAAAGTCATAGCTGCAGCAGCCCAGATCATAGCTATTACTCCTTCAGCAATCATGGCACCATAAAATACCTTACGGCCATCCCGTTCATTCTTAAGACAACGGGCCATTAATGGTGACTGAGTAGCATGAAAACCACTAATAGCACCACAGGCTATTGTAACGAACATAAGCGGCCAGATTGATAAAGATTCAGGATGTAAATTATTAAAAGCAATTTCAGGAATCTGATAATCGCCAATTACTAATCCACCGCCGACTCCTAAAGCCATAATTAATAATGAAGCACCTAATACAGGATAGAACTTAGCAATAATCTTATCTACAGGCAGAATAGTAGCCAAGAAATAATAAACAATAATAATTGATAACCATACATTAAGGGTAATCATATTCGGAGTTAAATTAGCTAATAATTTAGCAGGTCCGGTCATGAATACAGTTCCCACTAAAATTAAAAGAATTACAGAAAAACCGCGCATAAACTTGCGGGCACCTTCTCCTAAGTATTCACCGACAATTTCGGAAATTGTTGCTCCATCATTCCTTACTGACAACATCCCAGCTAGGTAATCATGAACTCCACCAGCAAATATAGAACCCAGAGCAATCCAGATAAAGGCTACCGGCCCCCAAAGTGCTCCCGAAATCGCCCCAAAGATAGGACCTAACCCAGCAATATTAAGCAGCTGAATTAGAAAGATTCGGGCCCAACCTAAAGGCACATAATCGACACCGTCTTCTTTTGTAATTGCTGGTGTCTTCTTAGTTTCATCCTCTCCAAATATTCTTCCTATAAATTTACCATAAGTTAAATAACCTACAATTAGAATAATTAATCCACTAATAAAAGATACCATTCTATCGCCCCCTAATTTTTTATTTCAAATCTATTATACTTAATTAGAGGACAGATCGAAATATTTATAGGTTAAACTGCAGAAATCGATACCCAAACCGCAGTATATCAGGCTAAAGAATTATAAATTTATAATTTCTTTTAATCTTTTAATTTTATTACGACTAACAGGAAGCTCAGACTCTAATTCATCATTCATAACTAATCTATATTTTCCTTTAAACCAAGGAATAATCTCACTAACTTCTTTTAAATTAGCTAAATAACTGCGGTGCACTCGAAAAAAATATGGAGTAGGTAGTGTATCTTCTAGAGCTGATAGCGTAAAATCACTACAATATTCCTCAGTATTAGTTTTAATATAAACATCCCCTTCTTTAGTATAGGCAGCAATAATATCCTCTTTATCAAGTAATTTAATCCTACCCTGCTTAGAATGAACCGGAATCCTAATCAATGAGTCTTCTGCCGATTCCATTGATGCAATTAATTGGTTTAACTGCTGATCAATAGCTTCTTTACTTTCCGTCTGTTGTTTAGTTAATATTCGTTCGATTGTCTTTTCAAACCGCTCTTTAGAGAAAGGTTTTAACAAATAATCAATAGCATTCAATTCAAATGCCTTAATAGCATAATCATCATACGCAGTTATAAAAATAATTAACGGCTTTTGATCCCAAGTTAAGATCTCTTCAGTTACTTCAATGCCTGATTTCCCCGGCATTTGAATATCTAAAAAGGCTACATCTGGATCCTTATCTGCAATTAATTCAAGAGCCTGTTGCCCAGTTGCTGCTTCAGCAATAACCTCCAGTTCATCAGTCTCAGATAATAAAAATTTTAGTTCATCTCTAGCCGGTAGTTCATCATCTACAACTACAACATCCAACTTCATTAAGCTGCCTCCTTTAGCTCTGCTTAGGAATTGTAATGTAAATTTCAGTTCCCTTCCGCAGACGGCTCTCTATCTGCAAGCCATAACTGGAATTATATATCTTCTCTAATCTGGAATTCACATTAGCCAAACCGATGCCCATTCCTTCACCGGTTCCTTCTTGTAAAATTTCAGTTAACCTCTCATTTTCAATACCAATCCCATTATCTTTAATTACAATCTCTACCTCATCATCATTATCTTGAGCGATTATCTCAACCTTTCCTCCACCTGGCTGAGGTGAAACACCATGACGGACGGCATTCTCTACTAACGGCTGTAAAATAAAATTAGGCAGCTGTACTTCTAATAATTCATCCTCGATATCTATCTTAACTTCCAACTGGTCACCAAATCTAGCCTTTTCAATAGCAATATAATTTTCAATATGTTCTAGCTCCTCTGCTAAACTAATAATTTTCTTATTAGATTTAAGTGTTCTTCTAAAGAATTGGGAAAGATTAATTAATAAATCTCTGGCTTGCTGAGGACGGGTACGACAGAAAGAACTAATAGTATTTAAGGCATTAAATAGAAAATGAGGATGAATTTGAGCCTGTAAAGCCTTAAGTTCAGCCTGCGTAGCAAGTTGGGCTTCTTTCTTAAGCCGGGCTATCTTAATCTGAGTCGATAAAAGATTGGCTACACCAGTAGCCAATTCAATCTCTACTTCTTTAATACTTTCTTCTCTATCCTTGTAAAACTTCAAAGTTCCAATAATTTCATCTTGGAATTTAAGCGGAGCCATCACTGCTGCAGCCAAGTTACAATCAACCACTGGACAGCCGATATCATAAGCAGTTTCAGCAACGGAAACCTCGCCGGTTTCAAGTGTTCTTTTAGTAGCATCAGTCAAGATATCTTCTCCGGGTTGATGGTGATCTTCAGCTAACCCTTTATGGGCTAATACCTCACTGAGATTAGTAATCGATACAGCCTTAATATTAGTCATCATTAAAATTGTATCTGCCGTTTTCTCAGCAGAATCATAATTCAGCCCTTCCTGCAGATGAGGTAGAGTCCGATTAGCAATCTCTAAGGCCTTCTGAGACTGCAAAGCTTTAACCTTCTCTTCTTCCTTCTTGGCAGTTTGAAGAATATTAACAAAGATTGCAATTCCAATAGCATTATTAAGAATCATAGGCACAGCAATCACTGTTACTAACTGCTGAGCTTCAGCAAATGGAGTACTTAGAAATAAAACATATCCCATTTCAATAATTTCGACTCCAATTCCTACCCAAAAAGCAAGCTCTGTATTAATCTGATCAAAAGAGCGATACTTTCGGGTTAAACCAGCAATTAATCCGGAAGTAATAGTTCCTATTGCACAGGCAAAAGCAGTAAATCCACCTAGAGTATACCGATGTAATCCCCCGATCAATCCAGCACCTAAACCAACAAATGGTCCCCCTAAAAATCCGGCGACTACTACGCCAATAGCTCTAATATTTGCATAAGCATTAAAGATATAAACTCCTAAAAAGGTTCCTAAAGCCGAAAGAATTCCAAAAAAAAGAATTAAAAAAAACTTAATTTTGAGACTTGGCTCTCCATAAACAATCTTCTTGAAGGTATCTGTTCTACTCAATAAATAAGCAAAGACAGCAATTACTGACATATTCTTTAATAGAGTAATTAATAAATCAAGTATCACAACAGCACCTACCTTCTAAACTAGACTTAAACCAAGATATTCTACTCTATTAATTGACGAACTTCATCCATAATTTCAGAGCCAACTTCCTTCATTTCTTTTTTATCCAAATCTTTTCCATAATACTGCTCCAATGTAAAAGGCTGACCGATATTAATCTGAACTTTCTGACTAAAAGGATTATCAGTATCCCTTAATCCTAACGGCAGAATAGGAGCCTCAGATTTTAAGGCAATCATTACAATCCCGCGTTTAGCCTTCTTTAATTTTCCAGATTTACTTCTAGTTCCTTCTGGAAAAAGACCTAAACATCCTTCCGACTCTAAAAGATCAAAAGCCCTCTTAAGAGCCTTACGGTCAGGTCGTCCACGGCGAATAGGAATAGTATCGATATAATCCAAAAAGCCTCCTACTACCGGTATCTCAAATAATTCCTTTTTGGCTACAAATTGAATTCGTCTAGTTAAGGCACTGGAAATAATCACCGGATCCCAGTTGCTGATATGGTTTGATACGACAATTAACGGCCCTTCTTGAGGGATATTACCCCTTCCTTCTATCTGCCATCCGGTTACAAACCTAAAAAAGATATTGGTTAGAAAATGTCCTACATTATAGACAGCACTATCACTCCTCATTATAATTCCTCCTGACAGAGCTTTATTACTTGTCTGAGAACTTCCTCCACTGTTAAATTAGTCGAATCCAATTCAATAGCATCTTCTGCTTTCTTTAAGGGAGCTACCTTCCGTTCCTGATCCAGTCTATCTCTGCGCAGAATCTCATCCTTTAATTCATCAAACTCAACATCCTTCCCCTTCTCTTTTAATTCCTCATACCTGCGTCTAGCTCGCTCCTCTACTGAAGCAGTAAGAAAAATCTTCAGATCAGCATCAGGCAGGACTACTGTTCCAATATCCCTACCATCCATAATGACTCCTTTATTAGAAGCCATTTCCTGCTGGAGATTAACTAATTCTTCTCTAACTGATGATACTTTGGCAACTACCGAAACATAGTTACTCACTTTCTGGCTTCTAATTTCCTCAGTAACATCTTCCTCATCCAGCAGAACCTTATCCTCTCCATCAATCTTTTCTAACTCAATTTCAGTCCGATGGGCCAGATGGGCTAATTCATCTTCATTATTTAAATCTATATCTTCCCGTAAAGCCTTTAGAGTTAAAGCCCTATACATAGCACCTGTATCTATATAGATAATTCCTAATTGTTCAGCTACTCTCTTAGCTACTGTACTCTTTCCTGCTCCTGCTGGTCCATCAATAGTAATAACTATATCTGATTGCATAATTATCTAGTCCCCTCTTCTATATTCTATCATACCGCTCACTAAATAATTCAAGATAGAAGATAAGACTCCTGCTTCAGCTAAATTAAATATCCTTCAATAACTCGACAAAATTAGGAAATGAAGTCTTAATACAGTCAGCATTAGTAATCTCTATCTCTTCCTGGGCAATCAGACCAGCAACTGCTAAAGACATAGCTATCCTATGGTCATCATAACTGCGGCAGCTGCAGCCTCCTTTAATTGACTGAGGACCCGGAATCACCATTCCATCTTCTCGTTCTTCAACTTCAACTCCCAATCTCCTCAATTCAGTTACCATTGCCGAAATTCTATCTGTCTCCTTAACCCGTAGTTCTTCAGCATCCTTAATTACTGTCTCACCTTCAGCCTGTGTTGCAGCCACGGCCAGTATCGGTAATTCATCAATTAACTTAGGAATTACTGCCCCACCGATTGTTGTAGCCTGTAGATTACTGGAGTTAACCTTGATATCTGCTATCGGCTCCTGGTTCTCCAGCCGTTTATCTAACAATTCATAGTCTGCCTCCATTGCTGTCAACACTTCCAAGATTCCGGCCCGCGTTGGATTCAGTCCTACATCCTCCAGAATCAATTCTGCCTGCTGATTGATTAAAGCAGCAACTAAAAAGAAACTGGCCGAAGATATATCACTGGGTACTACAACCTTCTGTCCTTTCAGCTTAGGTTGGCCTATAACGCTAACCTCTAAACCATCTATATTAAGTTCAGTTCCAAAGTATTCCAGCATCCGTTCTGTATGGTCTCTGGACTTAGCAGGTTCAATTACTGTAGTAGTACCGTCAGCATATAATCCAGCCAATAGAATACAGGACTTCACCTGGGCACTAGCCACAGGTGACTGGTATTCCTGGTTAGTTAGATTCTGTCCAATTACTGTTAGTGGAGCTAAATTCCCGCCGTCCCGGCCGTAGATTTCAGCACCCATATCACCTAACGGCTCAACTACTCTGGCCATTGGACGCTTCGATAGTGACTCATCACCAGTAACAACTGCATAAAAGTCCTGCCCGGCCAAGATTCCCAGCATCAGACGCATAGAAGTCCCTGAATTGCCTAAGTCCAATATTGATTCAGGCTCCTGAAGGCCATTCAAACCTACTCCGTGAATCACCATCTCTTCCGAGCCTAAACCTTCAATCTCAACCCCCATCTTCTGGAAGGCGCGGGCTGTATTGAGACAGTCCTCGCCTGTTAAAAAGCCGGTTACTTCTGTCTTTCCTTCGGCCAATGCTCCCAGCATTACTGATCTATGGGAGATAGATTTATCGCCAGGCACCTTTATTGTCCCCTGTAATTTATCTTTAGGCTTAATCTTTAATTCCATATTTTCACTCCTTAATCTACTTTACCTTCAATTTATATCCAGCTTCTCTTAATAAATCCTCTGCTAATTTAAGCGCTTCTCCGTCAGCAAAGGCTAATCGCAAAGTTCCGCCGCTTTCTCTAACCTGCAGCAGTTCAATATCAGAGATATTAATTCCTGCTTCCCCTAGTAAAGATGTGACCTTACCGATTGCTTTGGGCTGATCAGGAATGGTCACTACCAGCTCATAGGTTGAAGCAATCAAACCGCGTTTTTTTTCGGGAATTTCCTGGCGGAGAGCCTGAGTCTGTTTAAAACGGTTAAATAACTCTTCTCCCTTATTGGCTGCCAATACTCTCTCAAATTCTGCCAGCTCTCCTTTGAAGGTTCTGATCATCTCTAAAATTTCTTCGGAATTACTAAGACAGATATCCGTCCACATTCTAGGACTTCCAGCTGCAATTCTGGTAGTATCTTTAAAGCCACCAGCAGCTAGAGAAAATACATGATCATCATCTCTAGCTGCTTGGCCTACTGCTTCAACTAAAGTACAGGCCATTACATGAGGTAGATGGCTAACAGCAGCTACAATTCTATCATGTTCTGCCGGCGACATAAAGAGTAGTTTGGCTCCAATTTCTTCTAACAATTCCACTAATGCTTGCTGCCTATCTTCTGGCGTAGGCTCTAAAGGAGTCAATACATAAACAGCATTTTCAAATAAATAAGCATCTGCTCCCCCAGGACCGCTGACCTCTGAACCGGTCATTGGATGGCCGGGAATATAGGTAATATCTGACCGTAATTGATTATTGATTTTTTCCATTAACCAGCCTTTAGTGCTCCCTACATCAGTTATAATAGTCCCCGGCCTTACCTGTTTTTGAATCTTATTTAAAATATCAGGGATCACACTTATAGGAGTAGCTAACACAACTAAATCAACTTCTCCCAGTAAAGAATTATTCTCCAAATTATCAATTATTCCATCAATAGCTCCAATTTCTAATGCTTCCTTTAAGTGATCTTTATTCTGGTCATAACCGACTATTTCAGTTACCGATGTAAAACGTTTGCAAGCCAGTCCCAAAGAAGCGCCTAACAGTCCTACTCCAATAATTGCTATCCGATCAATCCTGTTCATAAAATCCAGCCCTTTATAATTTCTTATTTACTGCTTCAGCAATAGGCTGCATTTCATCCATTAACTTAGCAAAATTAGTTGGAGTCAAAGACTGCGGTCCATCGCTTAATGCTGTAGCTGGATCGGGATGTACTTCAATCAATAAACCGTCAGCCCCAGCTGCTATTGCACCCTTGGATACTGAATCAACTAAACTCCATTTTCCAGTACCGTGGCTAGGATCTACAATAATCGGCAAGTGGCTTAATTCCTTAATTACCGGTATAGTGGAAATATCAACAGTGTTCCGGGTGTATTCAGAGAAGGTTCTAATTCCTCGTTCACAGAGAATAACATCATGATTCCCACCGGCCATTACATACTCAGCAGATAATAAGAGTTCTTTATAAGTTGCTGTCATACCCCGCTTCAACAATACCGGTTTATCTGCCTTGCCCACTTCTCTTAACAGAGGATAGTTCTGCATATTCCGGGCGCCAATCTGGAAAATATCAGCATACTTAGCTACTAACTCTACACTGCGAGTATCCATTACTTCCGTAACTATCTTAAGCCCGGTTCGTTCTCTGGCTTCAGCCAAAAACTTTAACCCTTTTTCCTTCAAACCCTGAAAACTGTAAGGAGAAGTTCGGGGTTTATAAGCTCCACCGCGCAAAATCTGAGCTCCATTTTCCTTAACTACCTCAGCTGCTTCAAATAGCTGCTCTTTGCTTTCAACTGCACAGGGCCCAGCCATTACAGTTACGGATTCGCCGCCGACCTTAACTCCATCCACATCAACTACTGTTGGTTCCTTCTTAAACTGCTTTCCTGATAGTTTATAAGGCTTTGTAATCTCTACTACCTTTTCAATCCCCCGCAGAGAAGCAATTGATTCCATTGCTTCATACTTATTTTCACCAATAACACCAATAATTGTCTTTACATCCCCTTGCGAAAGATGAGGTTCAAAACCTAACTCCTCTACCCGCTTAATTACATTTTCAATCTGCCGTTCAGTAGCATTATCTTCCATTACAATTACCATATTAATCTACCTCCTTAAATTTCTAAGCTAAAACCTGTTCTAAAGTATTGATCAAACGTTGATTCTGCTCGTCAGTACCTATAGTTACTCTAATCATAGTCTCATAACCAAAAGCCTGAGCATTACGGATAATTACTCCCTGTTTCTGCATATCAGCAAAGACCTCACTGGCATCCTTTTTAACATCAACTAAAATAAAATTAGTCTCTGTCGGTACATATTCAAGCCCTAGCCGCTCAAATTCTTGATATAGATATTTCTTTCCTTCAGTGTTAATCTCTTTACTTTTATTTAAATGATCTTGGTCCTGCAAAGCAGCATAAGCAGCCGTCTGAGCCATAGAATTCACCTCAAAAGGAGGTCGTACCCGATTTAAATAACCGATTAATTCTTTATTCGATATAGCATAGCCGATGCGTAAACCGGCCAGACCATAAATCTTAGAGAAAGTACGCAGAATAATCACATTATCATAATCAGTTAGATAATTAATAGTTTCCGGATAATCATCCGAAGTTACATACTCCTTATAAGCTTCATCAAAGACAACAACTACATCATCAGGAACTTCAGCCATAAAGCTGTCTACTTCCTGCTTAGTTACAGTTGTACCTGTTGGATTATTGGGATTACAGATAAAGACTAACTTAGTCTGATCAGTAATAGTTTCCAACATTGCAGATAAATTATGAGTATAATCCTTTAGAGGAACCTTAACTACATCTCCGCCCATTATATTAGTAGCAAACTCATATTCGCTAAATGATGGTTCAGCGACAATAACTTCTTCCCCAGTATTAACAAAGGCTTCACCGATGAATTTCAAAATATCATCAGAACCATTTCCAAACATTAATTCTTCTTCACTGACTCCTAACCTATCACTTAAAGCTTCTTTTAAAACATAACAGTCTCCGTGAGGATAAATATGTACTCCTGACGCAGCTTCCTTCATAGCCTCTACAGCCTTTTTAGATGGTCCAAGCGGATTCTCGTTGGAAGCTAATTTAATTACATCATCAATCCCTAACTCCCGTTTAACCTCTTCAATCGGTTTTCCTGGTACATAAGGCTTAATATCCAAAATATCTTCTCTAATCATTATCTATTCCTCCTTAGTCAACTAAATCAGGTCTTAATTTTTTAGCATCCTTTAGATAAATATGTTCTACTTCTTCTAGCTTCTCACCAGCATTAATATGAATTAATATTCTAACACACTTAGAAATTGCTCCTGGAACATCTATCTCATTGGCACATAATAGAGGGATAAAGTCCAGTCCTAACTCTCTAGCAGCCTGAGCAGGAAAAGCAGCATCTAAATCCTGTGTTACAGTAAAGAAGATTGAGATAATATCTTCTTCATCTAATTGATTTCGTTCTAAAATTTCAGTTAATAATTCTTGAGTTGAAGTTAATATATCCTCCTTAGTATTCTTATCTACCGTAATCGCACCTCGAATTGCAACAACCTCACTACTCATTATAACACCTTCCTCTTAGTTCTTTAGGGAACAGCTCTATGCCCAAGACCAATTGCCATCTCATTAAGATGTAATAAACCAATGGCAAAGAAGACTGCTACACTGATATGATCTCCCCGGCGGGCAACTCCAATCTTTCCTCCAACATTAAAACCTATAGCCTTATCAGTAATCTGGGATAGAGCTTCTTTAGTAGCGCCAGCTACCGCCCCTTGATCGGTATGAGTATCTTTAATTACTGATTCTCGTTTAGCAGCCACTATTGCTCGTTCAATAACTTTCTTTACAGAGGAAGTAAATTCACCGCCAAAATCAACCGCTGCTACTTTTAAATCCTCTGCAGCATACTCTTTTTTTAATTCCTTTTCTTCTTTTCGATCCGTCAGCGACATTTTAATTGCTGCTGTTGCTACTTCTTTGCTAGCCTGATCATCCTTCATCGATCAATCCTCCTTAGCTTAGATTAAAATAAAAAAATCACTCCCGGAAGGAGTGTTAAATTTAGGCATAGCTAGCCCCCACTTGATACTCCTACCGTTTCAACCATACCGATCGATCAAGCTCTTAAATTATTAAGTTATAATAGCTCTTCTACTATCCTACCATACTACCATAATACCAAATTACTACTTTTTATTATGTTAACATAAAGTCTCCTCTTTTACAACCCTGGATTAATACCTTTTTCTAACTTTTACCTCTTCTAAAGTATATAAATCATTCTTAATCCAGAACCGCTCTCCGCCATTAAAGTTCTGTAGGTTATCTGATAAAGCAGTCACTTGGAACCAGAGCCCCTTATTAATTCCTCTTGTATCCAGAATAATCTTATCCCCCGGTTCTACCAAAATACGGGCCTGACCTTTGCTAAATGTTTTGCGTAATTTCTTATTTATAAATACCTTTATCTGTTGGTCTGTAGTTGAATTTAATACTTTAAGCTCCACAATGCCCTGTTTATCAGTCGTTACCGATTCCGACTGGGTTACTTCTTTCAATTCAGCCGTCTGCTTAACCCCCGAATTATTTCTCTGTAGATAAGTTACAACTTGCTGGACTACTGGAATTTCCTTTAGCTGCTGTAAATATGAATTCTCAAACTGTAGTTTAGCACTTAAGGGATCATTTAGGGCAATCTGGACTGTAATCAATAAGATGAGTAAAGAAATAGTCCCCTTAATTAATAAGCTTTCAATTCGTTCTATTAACCGTAAAATGAAATTATAAAATCCCCGGAACATAGTTTCATCACCTCATATATGATAATTTCTAATTAAATACTATGTATTCCCGGGGAATAATATCCCAATCATAGGTAAATTTTACATGAATATATCTTCAACTTACTGTTCATTTAAGATATTGCAGATTATAGTCAACAAATCTCTTACGCTTGCCGTTCGTTCGACATCCTGTCTCACTCACTCTCGAAGATTAGTCCTCCACCGTCCATGGTTCCGGACTAATCTTAAGAGTCTAAATTATTTCCAATCAACAGCAGAAGAGAAAAAAGATCTGGAACGGAGAAACTTCCCAGGCTGAACAGAGCAACTTTCACTCCGTATATGGTAAGTATGAATTTCCTATAATTTTAATCAACGACATTTATTCCTGCCAGATACCCGGTAGAAAAAGCTGCCTGAAGATTAAAACCGCCGGTATAGGCATCAATATCTATTACTTCTCCGGCTAAGTAAAGGTCAGAAACCAGCTTTGATTCCATAGTTTGCGGATCTATTTCATCTATCATAACTCCACCTTTGGTTACTATAGCCTGGCGCAGTCCCTTGGTGCCTATAATCGTTACTTCCAACTCCTTTACGAGCTGCATTAATTCTCTTCTTTCCTCAACAGTAATCTGATTCACCTTTTTATCTGCTGGGATAGAGACTAAATCAACAATTACTGGAATTAATTTACTGGGTAATAGATCACCTAAGCTATTTTTGAACTGTTTTCGACTGTATTTCTCAAAATCACGCTGGAGTCTATTATCCAGTGTCTGTTCATCAAGAGCCGGTTTGAGATCAATCTTAAGCTTGAGGCTGCCCTCTCCCAATCTACTAACTACATCGCGGCTTAAAGTCAGAACAATCGGTCCTGAAACTCCATCATCAGTAAATAAGAGTTCGCCGAATTCTGAATCTATTTCTTCTTCATTCAGATATAATCCGGCTTCTACATTCTTTAAAGTCAGTCCTTCTAAGCTAGCCACCCAGCCTTCTTTAGCCTGCAGCGGAACTAGGGAGGGCTTAATAGACTTTATTCTGTGGCCTACTGTCTCTAACATTTCATATCCATCGCCAGAAGAACCTGTAGTCGGATAGCTGGCTCCACCGGGAGTAAAGACTACTTTATCGGCTAAATAAGAGTTACCATCTCTATCCATAACTCCTTTAACTGCACCTTCTTCAACCAAAATTTCATTAACAGCCGTTTTTAACCTAATCTCTACTCCTTTATCCTTTAGATAGCCCTTAAGAGCATCAACTACATCACGAGCAGAATCGGATTCAGGAAAGACTCGATCCCCTCTTTCTACTTTAGTTGGAACTCCCAATTCTGCAAAGAAGTTACGCAGTTGATGATTAGGGAAAGTATAGAGAGCGCTGTAGAGAAAGGAGCCTGTCTCAGGAAAGTTCTCAATCATCCTTTCGATACTACAGTCATTGGTTAAGTTACATCTACCCTTACCGGTTATCAATAGCTTCTTACCTAGCTGTTCATTCTTTTCTAATAATAAAACTTCTGCTCCATTCTGAGCAGCAGTACCTGCAGCCATCATTCCTGCCGGACCACCGCCGACAACAACTATTTCTGTTTTCATAATTGCCTCCTTTAAATGATTTCAAAACCAAGTATAGTTTATAGCTGATTACTCATTAATTATAACTGAAAATATCATTAAACTCAAAAGAATATAGCTTCAGATACTTATAGCCATCTGTATAAAGTAGCCATCTGCACTTTAGAAGTTCATTGCTCATCTAGCTCTTCATTCAATATCTTTATATACTTTTCTCTTTTATCCTGATTATCTTCATATACAAAATCATTTTGAGCCATAAACTTAATCAAACCTTTAACTACCTTCTGATCAAGTTGCCCACCATTTTGAATTAGATCGATATAAGAAGCAATTCTTTTTTCTAACTGAACTAATAACTTCTCTTTTTTTCTTTTAAGTCTCTAATATTTTGTTCAATCTTTTTTAATTTTGCTTGCAGCTGTGCTGTTTCTTGTTTTTCTTGTGCTAATTCTCGTTTTGCTTCTTTCTTTTTTAGCATATTCTTTAGCATCTTCTACAGTTAAATCTGAAAAAGTATCCCAGCTATCACCTGTTTTTTCCTGTTTATTTTCTTTTCGCTCTTTATCTGAAGTATCTTCTTTACTATCCTTTCCTTGTTCATTATTCCCACTCGGAGCTTGCTCTCCTTGGTCTGCTTGATTTTGACCTTCTTGACCACCTGACTCCGTATCTTTTGGAGCTTGATTATCGGCTTGATCACTTTTAGTTGTAGAATCTTGTTGTGAACTTTCATCTCTATCTGATGTCTCTCTAACTTAGTAGCCGTATCCGCAGTAGTCAGCACCGCCGCCGTTACCACCACTAAGACTGCTCCCTTTTTCATAATGTAAGCCTCCTTCATTAGCCGCTCAATTTTGTAGTATCTAGTATTTAACATTAATGTACTTAATTTACATAAAGCTCATTAAAGTAGTTCGCTAATTAACACCGATTATCCTTGCTTACCACCTAAATTTTTCCTGCTTAATAGCAAAGCAGCATACCCGCTGCTTACGAGTATGCTGCTTCAATGCAAAACTTATTATTGGAATTTTAAAACGCAGCTCAGATAATTCTGTTTAAATATTGTTGATATATTTCAAAAAACAACCTCACAATAAAGAATAATTAACATATAAAAATTAAAAGCAGCCCGTTTGTGAACCTCTCCACCTAAATCAAAAACAAGATTTAGATGGAGCTTCTAACTGCTTCATATAGATTAAAGTTCAATCTATATTACTAGATTAGTTTGAAAGATGTTTGATTTTTAAGTTCCCTCCTAGTTAAAACCTAGGATACCCTTAATCTTTCGGGAGTGTTCACTTCTCCCATATCCCTAATCTGTTTTACCATTTTGGGAGTACCATTTTTAATATACTTTCTCATTATATTTAGCGAACCGTTTACATCAGCATTGATCACTTTATTGCCAGTTTTAAACAGTCCTCGTTTAATCCGTCTAGATTTATCATAGTTATTTTTATTTAATTTTTCTTCATCTATTGCAGAACAACCAGAAGTGTAGGCTTCATTTACAAAAACAACTTTAATACCTTCTAATTTAGCTTTGTACTCTATTAAATTTTTAAGTCTCTGGATGGGAACAGCTACAAAATGTTTATTATGCTTATTATTTTGCTTAATACCTGCTATATCACCAATTACCATAGTATCTACGTTATTTTTAGTTGCTAATTTAACTATTTCCTTACTAGCTTTATGTAGATAGTCAGCAACAAAATTCCTTCTTTTTAATCTTAACTTTTTAATTTGTTTGGTATCTTTAAATTTTTGATTACCTATTTGTTTCATTCTGATTTTTTGAAGTTTAGTAATTCTTCTATTATAGTACCTATTTTCTGATTTAATTACTTTACCATCAATGATATAGCTTTCTGGATTATCTTTAAAGGTTAAAGTTGCTAGATTATTTAAACCTAAATCTATAGCCATTATATTATTTCCTTTAGCTTTATTTTTTTCATTTACTTTGTGAATGATGATTAAATACCAGTTATCAGAAAGGTTATCTCTTTTTATCCTCACTTGCTGGAGATTATCTAAATTAGTCAGGCTTTCAATTATTGGAAGTAACTGAAATTTAAGACTGTCCACCTGAAATTTAGATTTAATCTCTTTAGATAAGGACAAAAGAAGATTATCCTCTCTAACTCTGATAGCCAAATTAGTAAAGATTATTTCACTTGGATTACTATCTAAGTATTTGAAGTTAGGTGGTTTTGGTTTGCCTTTATATTTGTTAGGATTATTATTGTAATCCTCTATTGAATTAAAATATGACTTCCAATCTTGGGCTAATTGTTTAAAAAGTTGCTGTCTATTATGACTATGTAAATATTCAGTATGCCAATTAGATTTAAAATTATTTTCTAATCTAGTATAGACAGGTTTAATTTCTTCATTATTTTTAATTTCATAGTTAACTGTATTATAGAGTTTAGAACAATGCCAAGACAGTTCTTTAACTATTTCTAGTTGTTTATGGCTAAAATTAGGTTTAAATTTAAATGCTAATTTCATAGGTTTACACCTCCTTTCTTTATTGATAAATTATACCATGGTTTTATTTGGTTGTAAATTAATATTTAGGAGGTTAAAACCTTATGAGTAGGGAAATTAACAGCAATCGTCACTCTGTTTACAGTCTTAAATATCATTTAGTTGTAATTACAAAATACAGACACAAATGTATTACTCCTAAAATGCTTGACGAACTAGAAAAAATATTTACTAGGTTACTCAATGACAAAGATTGCGAAGTTTTAGAATTTGGAGGAGAAGAAGACCATATCCATATTTTATTTGAAACTCCACCACAAATACAATTATCGAAATTAGTTAATACTTTAAAAACTGTATCTTCTAGACTTATTAAAAAGACTATGAAGAACATTTGAAAAACTATTATTGGAAATCACCTTTTTGGTCTAGAAGTTATTGTGTTATTTCTACTGGAAGAGAAAAATCAAATGATAATATTAAAAAATAATAGATAGATATTTAAAAAGTATTGAGAAATAATACTTGAAATTTCATCAATCATAATCATTCTCTGACTGGATAAGCTATTATTGAAATGATTGAGAAATATATCCAAAGTCAAGGGAAAAAGAACAAAATCGCCTCAATTCATCTCCACTTAAACCAAACTAAAGATTTAGATGGAGTTTTCTTGAGGCATTTTAGATAAACCACGAGCTACTTTAATTTCTTCAAAGCATTTTTGGCCGCCTGCTGCTGAGCTTCCTTCTTACTGGATCCAGTCCCCTCACCTAAAGAACGATCATTAAACTTAACCTCTACTGTAAACTCTTTACTGTGATCAGGACCTTTTTCTTCGATTACATAATACTCCGGTCGAGCATTTGACCTTTTCTGAATCATCTCCTGGAGAGTCGTCTTATAATCTCTAATATGCTCACCGGCCTCTGCACTTTCGATATCAACCTTCATCAGCTTCATAATAAAGTCTTCAGCTATATCCAGATCCTGATCAAGATAGATACTACCAACTAAGGCCTCGAAAGCATCGGCTAAAATTGAACTTCGCTTACGGCCGCCGGTCATCTCTTCGCCGTGTCCTAATAACAGATACCTGCCTAAATCCAGCTCCCTTGCTTTAGCAGCTAATGTAGGAGCACTGACTACCGAAGCCCTCATCTTAGCCAACTTCCCTTCGGGATAATCAGGATATCTATTGAACATATATTCACTAACTACGATATCCAATACTGAATCCCCCAAAAACTCCAGACGTTCATTATCTTTTAAATTTAAATCTCTATTCTCATTAGCATAGGATTTATGAGTCAATGCTCTCTGGAGCAGATCCAGATCAGCAAAATAAATATCTATCTTACTCTGTAGTTCTTCTAATTTTTCCTTGTATTCTGCAGTAATCATACTTCTCACAACCTTAAATTATTGTTGATACTCAGCAAAAATTAATGTAGCATTATGGCCGCCAAAACCTAAAGAATTGGATAATACAGCCTTAACCTCCAATTCACGTGCTTCATTGGGAACATAATCTAGATCACATTCAGAATCTTCATTTTCATAATTGATAGTTGGCGGGACTACCCCCTTCTCAATTGCCAACAAAGAAGCAATTGCCTCAATACCTCCGGCGGCTCCCAATAGATGGCCTGTCATTGATTTAGTGGAGCTAACTGCTACATCATAAGCTAAGTCGCCAAATACATCTTTAATAGCCTTGGTCTCCAGTTTATCATTTTGTGGTGTAGATGTACCATGAGCATTAATATAATTTATGTCTTCAAGATCTAAACCTGAATTATCAATAGCCATCTGCATAGATCTAGCTGCTCCATCAGCTTCAGGATCAGGTGCTGTAACATGATAGGCATCTCCAGACATACCATAACCTACTACCTCACCGTAGATTTTAGCTCCGCGTTCAAGAGCACTATCTAAGCTTTCCAAAACTAATATTCCAGAACCTTCCCCCATTACAAATCCATCCCGCTCTTCATCAAAAGGTCTGCTAGCTCTCGTAGGTTCATCATTTCTAGTGGATAAGGCCTTCATAGCACAGAACCCAGCATAAGATAGCTCTGTAATTGCTGCTTCTGAACCGCCAGTAACCATAACCTCAGCATCACCGCGGCGAATAATATCGAAAGCATCACCAATAGCATGAGTTGCTGAAGCACAGGCTGAAACAGTAGTTGCATTCGGTCCTTTAGCACCTAACTGGATTGAAACCTGGCCGGCAGCCATATTGGAGATCATCTTAGGAATAAAGAAAGGACTGATTCGACCTGGACCACGTTCAATTAACCGTTTAGTCTGATTCTCAAAAGTCTCCATTCCGCCGATACCGCTGCCGACTAAGACTCCTACATCTTCAGCATTACTATCATCAATCTTCAAATCTGAATCCTCTACAGCAATTTTTGCTGCTGCTACAGCAAACTGAGCAAATTTATCCATCCGCTTAGCATCCTTGCGGCTCATATAATCCTGTGCATTAAAGTCTTTTACTTCACCGCCGACTTTAGAATCAAGTTCGGCTGCATCAAAGTTTGTAACTCTATCGATTCCTGATTCTCCTGCTTCCAATGCTGCCCAATAATCCTTTAAGCCAATACCCACAGGAGAAACAGTTCCCATTCCTGTCACTACAACCCGATTACTCATCTATAGACTCCTCCTGATTTAATAAACTTTTTGCCTTATCAACCAAGTTATTAATTACCTCTTTAACCGGCAGAATATCATTAATTCTATATGTTTCTTCCCCGGCAAAGACTAAACCATTGGTCATATCTCCCTCTTTCGCCTTAATTAAAGACTTAATAATACAGTAAACACGTGAACAGTCCTTTAGACAGATATAGTCACAATGAAAGCCTGTCTTTACTTCACCTGAACCGAGCCGTTCATAAAACTCATTACGTAAAGCTCTACCCGGCAGACCTACAGGACTTTCAATCATTACACTATCTTCAGGTTCTGCATCTATATATAACTCTTTAAAACTATCATCTACCTCACATTCTTCAGTAGCCACGAAACGAGAACCCATCTGTACACCATCAGCACCTAACTGTAGAGTCTCAGCAATGTCAGCGCCATCGATGATACCACCGGCAGCAATTACTGGAATATCAACTGCATCAGTAACTTCTTCTAATATCTCCTTCATTGGTCGGTCAGTTCCTAAATGTCCTCCAGCTTCCTTACCCTCAACTACTACAGCTGAAGCACCTAATTTTTCAGAAATTTTAGCCAATCGGGCTGAAGAAACAATTGGTACAATCTCTACTCCGCTCTCTTTACCCATATCGAATAAATCTCTAGAAAAGCCTGCTCCGGCTACAATTAAATCAATTCCTTCTGCAATCGAACCCTCCACTAATTCTTTAAACTTGCTGGCAGCTACCATAATATTAACGCCCAAAATTCCTTCTGTCAACTCTTGAGCCCGCCGAATTTCAGCCTTCAATTCATCGGTAGAGATTCCAGAACCAGCTATTAAACCGATACCGCCTTCTTCAGCCACTGCTGCGGCTAAAGGGGCCGTCGATACTTTAACAGCCATTCCTCCCTGTACAATTGGAATTTCTGCTACTAAGTCTCCTATTTTCAATCGTGGTAAATCCAAGCTAATCCCTCCACAGATATTTATAATTTGAGAAGGAAAGCCTCTAAAGAGACCTTCCTTCTAATAAATAATTATTAATTATGGCTTTTAATATACTCAACAGCATCCTCTACTGTTCCAATATCTTCTGCATCTTCATCAGGAATCTCAATCTCAAATTCCTCTTCAAAAGCCATAACTAGCTCAACAATATCTAAAGAATCTGCTCCTAAATCATCAATGAAAGAAGCAGTTTCTGTTACTTCCTCTGGCTCAACTGCTAATTCCTCTACAACAATCTCTTTAACCTGTTCTAAAACTGACATATTTACTTCACCCCCTTTCAAAGTTTAGCTACCAAGGAATCTATATTTCCCACATTATAAAGTACATCTCATAATAATGCAGGTAATTAATTTACATTACCATTCCGCCAGCAACATTAATAACCTGCCCAGTTATATAATCTGCTTTGCTGGAAGCTAAAAAGGATACTACATTGGCTACATCCTCTGGTGTGCCAAATTCATCTAATGGTATAGCCTCTAACATCTCTTCTTGTACTTCTTCGGATAATTCATCAGTCATCCTGGACTGAATAAATCCAGGAGCAACAGCATTGGCCATTATACCGCGGCTGGCCAATTCTTTAGCCGTTGATTTAGTAAGTCCAATCACCCCGGCTTTAGAAGCAGAGTAATTTGCCTGACCGGCATTTCCCATTCTTCCCACTACAGAAGCAATATTAATAATCTTGCCGCTTCGCTGCTTCATCATTATCTTAGTTACTGCCTTAGTACAGTTAAAGACACCTTTTAGATTAACATCAATTACAGAATCCCAATCTTCTTCTTTCATTCTAAGTAAGAGATTATCATTAGTTATACCAGCATTATTAACCAGAATATCTATAGAATCAAATTCGTCTTTAACCTGTTTCATCATCTTTTTTACTTCATCTAACTGAACAACATTAGCCTTCACTGTAACAGCTTCCTGGCCCAGATTCTTTATCATATCTACAACTTCTTGGGCATTCTCTTTTTCTGCTTCAACAGGATAATTTACTGCTACTGATGCACCTTCTTCAGCCAAAGAGAGAGCAATTGCTTTTCCAATTCCTCGCGAGCTACCTGTTACAACTGCTGTTTTACCTTCTAATTCCATCTTCTCACCTTCCTTTACCTAGTATCATTAAACCAAATATAATTTATTCTAAATCTTATAATTTCTGTAACGTTTTTTCTAAAGATGATAAATTCCGTACATTTAAAGCCGTAATACTGCGGTCAATCCGTCTCATAAAGCTTTTTAGAGTTCTTCCCGGTCCTGCTTCAATAACTCTATCAAGATTATTATCTATCATAAGTTCAATAATATCTACCCAGTAGACTGAACCGCTGAGCTGATCAATAAGTGCTTTCTTAATTTCATCAGGTGTTTCAACATAATCGGCCGTTACATTAGCCATCACCGGTAGCTCAGGTTCTGAAATCTCAATCTTCTCCAACTCAGCTGCCAATTTATCACCGGCCGACTTCATTAAGCTGGAATGGAAAGGACCGCTGACATCAAGTAGAACTGTCTTCTTAGCTCCAGTATCTTCAGCCAATTCAAGCGTCTTCTCTACGGCTTCTTTTTCTCCTGAAATCACTGTTTGAATCGGAGTATTATAATTTGCCAGCTCTACTATACCAAACCGGCTTCCTTCTTTAACAGCCTCTTGTACTCCTTCTCTTTTCAGACCAATAACAGCTCCCATAGCTCCTTCACCTGCCGGAACTGCTTCTTCCATAAATTGGCCCCGCTTGCGAACCAGTTTAACTGCTGACTTAAAATCCAGGGCTCCAGCCGCCACTAAAGCAGAATACTCTCCAAGGCTATGGCCGGCTACAGTATCAGGCTGAATTCCTTTCTCTTTTAAGACTTCATAAACGGCTATACTCATTGTCAAAATAGCAGGTTGTGTATTCTCTGTCTGCTTCAATTCATCCGCCGGTCCTTCAAAACATAATTTTGATATATCCAAATCTAAAGCTTCATCAGCTGCATCAAATACCTCTTTAGCTGCTGAAAACTCCTTAACTAATTCAGCTCCCATCCCCACTTTCTGGGCTCCCTGCCCGGGAAAGAGAAATGCAGTTTTTCCTGACATCTTAATCCTCCTTCTTACAATTATTTTTCTATTAATTCCACCTTTTCTTTCAACACTGTTTCAGCTTCCTGAATAAACTCTTGAATAATATCAGCAGCCGGCTTTTCTTCATTAACCATTCCGGCTATCTGACCAGCCATAACACTTCCTTCTTTTACATCTCCTTCTTTAGCAGCATTCTGTAATCTACCAATACCTAGTTCTTCTAGTTCTTCTTTACTGACTCCTTTATTCTCCAATTTATCTATCTGCCGTGTTAATTTATTCTTTAAATTCCGTACTGGATGTCCCGTAGACCGAGCAGTAACTATAGCATCTCTATCTCTAGCTCCGATAATAGCTTCTTTATAATTTTCATGAACTGTACATTCTTCAGCACAAACGAATCTAGTACCTACTTGAACTCCTTCAGCCCCTAAAGCCAAAGCAGCAGTTAAACCGCGTCCATCGCCGATTCCTCCAGCTGCAATCACCGGCAGATCAATAGCATCTACTATCTGGGGAATCAGAGGCATTGTAGCTACCTCTCCAATATGTCCTCCAGCCTCAGTTCCTTCAGCAATAATAGCATCTACATCCAGTCTAGCCATTCTTTTAGCCAAAGCTACCGAAGGAACTACAGGAATAATCTTGGTACCTACTTCCTTCAATTTATCGATATATTTACCGGGATTTCCAGCTCCAGTGGTAATTACAGGCACTTCTTCTTCATAAACAGTTTCAATTACTTCATCTACATGAGGAGAAAGTAACATTACATTAACACCATAAGTCTTATCAGTTAGCTCCTTAGCTTTCTTAATCTCTTCTCTAACCACTTCTGCTGGAGCATTACCGGCTCCAATAATACCTAACCCACCAGCATTCGAAACAGCAGCTGCTAACTCTCCAGTGGCAATCCAGGCCATTCCTCCCTGAATGATAGGATATTCTATCTCCAATTGTTTACATAATTCTGTCTTTAACATATTATTCCTCCTTATGACCATTCTATAACACTTGCTGCCCAGGTAAGTCCGGCTCCAAAGCCAACTATCACTACTCTATCTCCGCTGTGGATCTTACCTGCCTCAACAGCTTCATCCAGAGCAATCGGAATAGAAGCAGCCGAAGTATTGCCGTACTTATCGAGATTAACAAAGACCTCATCATCACTTAGATTCAAGCGTTTAGCAGCACCATCTATAATTCTAATATTAGCCTGATGAGGAATCAAGAAGTCTACATCTTCTTTTTCTAAGCCTGCTTCGTTTAAGGCTTCCACTGCTCCCTTCCCCATTGCTCTAACAGCAAACTTGAAAACAGCATTACCTTCCATCTGAATACAATGTAAGTTATTTTCAACAGTTTCTAACGAAGCCGGCTGTTTTGAACCGCCAGCAGGTATCTGTAATACATCACCGCCTGAGCCGTCAGATCCTAAAACTGTAGATAAGATACCTCTGGATTCTACTGGCTGTATTACTGCAGCTCCAGCACCATCTCCGAATAATACACAGGTATTTCTATCTTCCCAATTTATGATTTTAGATAATGTCTCCGCTCCAATAACCAATACATTATCGTAAGCTCCGGTTCTGACAAATTGAGTAGCCACTGAAATTCCATATACAAAGCCTGAACAACCGGCTTCTAGATCAAAGGCAGCTGCATCTGTAGCATTTAGTCTGTCCTGCAGAAGACAGCCTGTAGCCGGAAATACCATATCAGGAGTTACAGTCGCCACTAAAATTAAATCTAACTCCTCTGGTGCTAGATCAGCATCATCCAGTGCAGCCTCTGCTGCCTTATAAGCCAAATCAGAAGTAGTAGTCTCTTCTTTAGCAATTCTTCGTTCTTGAATTCCGGTTCTACTCTTAATCCATTCATCGCTGGTATCTACCATTTCTTCTAAATCACGGTTTGTCAATACCTTATCAGGAGCATAAGAACCAACTCCAGTAATTCCTGCTCTTCTCAGTTCCTTACTCATCAGCTCTACCAGTCCTTTCATTTATATTTTCCTTAATCTGGTCCAATACCTGCCGTTCAACTGATTCACAGGCTACATTAATGGCATTCTTCACTGCTTTATTTTTAGAACTACCATGGCCAATGATCACTACTCCGTTAACCCCCAATAGAGGAGCGCCGCCGTATTCAGCATAATCCATCTTCTTCTTTAGCCGTTTCAGACTGGACTTCATAAACCAAGATCCTAACTTGGCAATTAAACTTGCCTCCAGCTCTTCTTTCATCATCTCAAAGACAGTCTTACTTAATCCTTCTGCTGTCTTTAAAATAGTATTACCTACAAAACCATCACAGACTACTACATCACAGTCAGTAGTAAATATATCCCTTCCTTCAACATTTCCAATAAAGTTAATATCAAGTTCTTTAAGTAATTGATAAGTCTCTTTAGTTAATTCATTACCTTTTTTTGCTTCTTCTCCGATACTTAACAAACCAACTTTAGGCTTAGATTTATGAAGAATCTGTTCAGCATAAATGTTACCCATTAAAGCATACTGAACCATATTTTCTGGAGTAGAATCAACATTAGCTCCTACATCTAAAACCAGTGTCTCCCCTTCTAAAGCAGGCATCACAGTAGCAATTGCCGGCCGTTTAACGCCTTTAATTCTACCTAATTTCAAAAGTGAACCTGCCATAACGGCACCTGTACTTCCTGCTGAAACCAAAGCATCTGCCTTGCCACTACGGACTAATCTTACCCCAACAGCAATAGAAGAATCTGTCTTCTGTCTAACAGCTTTAGCCGGAGTCTCATCCATCTCTATTACATCAGGTGCATCGATAATCTCCAATCTATTTAAATTATAATTATAATCTTTCAACTTTTCTTCAATTACATCTTCAGGGCCTACTAATAGAATCTTACCTTCTATCTCTGATATAGATTCAACTGCCCCTTTAATAATCTCATCAGGAGCATAATCGCCTCCCATTACATCAACGGCTATCTGCACGCTTTTTTACCTCCCCGTTCAGTCTCCCACCGGAAAAGATAATAAATTCTCCATTAAAGACGCGGTCCTGTTTTACTTTAGTCGTTACTTCAATCTGGAATTTCTCATCTTTTTTGCTTTGAACTACTGCTTCTGCAATTAATCTCTCTCCAACATGGACTGGACACTCAAATTTGGTCTTTGTTAAGCCGGTTAAGGCCAGATCCGTATCTATAATAGCAACTGCCAGGGAGTTAGCCTGAGCAAATATATGATGTCCTCTGACAATCCTACTATCAGTCAATCCCATATCTTCATTAGTCTCTAAAATAGATGTACCGGATTTATTTAACTCGATATCTATTAATTCACCGATGATTTCAGAATTGCTGACAGACTTAACTTTAGAATAGGAATCCTTAGCTAAATTTCTAATCCTCTTTCTAACTTCCGGAATATTAAGCTCTAATCTATCCAACCGAATCGTCTGAATACTTACTCCAAATATCTTAGCCAATTCCTGGTCGATTAGAAAAGGATTTTCTTCAATCTTCTCTTTTAAGGCTTTCTGTCTTTCTGCTTTAGATAGCTTCTTTCCCATAATTATCACCTGATTTATATCTAGTGTTAAGACCTACTACTAATTTTCACTGTTGATATTATATATTAAACTTAACTAATATGCAAGCCAATTTAAAAAATTAAGAGTTCAGGAGAAAATCCCTGAACTCTTAAGAATCAAATCTATTTACTTAACAGGTCTACCTTTATAATATCCACATTCATTACATACTCTATGGGACAACTTAAATTCACCACACTGAGAACATTCTACCAAGTTAGGTGCATTTAATTTCCAATGAGTTCTTCTCTTTCTCTTTCTGCTTTTTGAAGTCCGCTGCTTAGGTACTGCCATTCCTAACACCTCCTTTAAACCGTTACAACATCTTCTAAAGACTACTCTTTATCCAATAATTTTTCCAACTTGGCTAACCTCGGATCAACAGTATGCATAAAACAGTCACAGTCTGCTTCATTTAAATTTTGGCCGCAACTAGGACACAACCCGGCACAGTCTTCATCACAGACCGGCTGCATCGGAATCGCTAACATAATACTGTCATCAATCTCTTTTGTAATATCAATCATAGCCTGATTATCGATTAATTCAACCTCTTCTTTATCCACTTCTTCTTCAAGATCAATACTTACTGGCAGATTAAACCTTTCTAAACACCTACTACAGGCTACATTTAGCTCCAATTCAATACTTCCAGTTACCAAAAAGGAATCATCAGTATTGAATACCTGAAACTCCATCTGGGCCGGCTTAACTACCTTAATATCCCGCCCCTGGAACTTGAGGTCTTCAATCTGTTCTTTGAAGCTTAATTCTTTAAATTCTCCGAGGTTTTCCTTGATATCTTCTACATTAATCTTCATATTTTTCACCTCATGATTTACCATATTAATTATAATATAGAGGTGTGGTCTTGTCAAGTATTAGGAATATTTAATTTAAGCAGTAACTAACCGCTCAGTATCGCGAGCAATCATTAATTCTTCATTAGTAGGTATTACTACAGCTTTAGTTTCAGAGCTATCAGTAGTAATTACCTGTTCTTCACCGCGCATATCATTCTTTTCAGAATCAACTTCAATGCCTAAAAATTCTAATCCCTCTAATATATCTTCTCGAATCTCGATACCATTCTCACCAATACCAGCAGTCATAACTATCACATCTACTCCGCCTAATTCAGCTGCATAAGAACCGATATACTTCTTAACGCGCTGACAGAAGAGATCAATAGCTAACTGGGCTTTTTCATTACCATCATTAGCAGCCTGCTCTAAATCTCTAAAGTCGCTGCTAACACCTGAAACTCCAGCTACTCCGCTTTCTTTATTCAAAATTGTATCAACTTCACTAGCATCTAGATCCTCTTTCTCCATCATAAACGGAATAATTGCTGGGTCAATATCTCCACAGCGAGTTCCCATAGCTAAACCTTCTAATGGAGTCAAGCCCATGCTAGTATCTATTACTTTACCGCCGTCAACTGCAGCTACACTGGCGCCATTTCCTAAATGACAAGTAATTACCTTTAAATCTTCAGCCGATTCATCCACAACTTCAGCTGCTCGCTGGGAAACATACTTATGGGAAGTTCCATGGAAGCCATAACGGCGAACGCCATACTTCTCATACCATTCATAAGGCAGCGCATACATATAAGACTTAGCCGGCATTGTCTGGTGGAATGCAGTATCAAAGACAGCAACATCAGGTGTCTCAGGCATTAACTCCTGGCTAACCTCAATTCCTAATAAGTTAGGTGGATTATGTAGCGGTGCTAAATCCTTAACGCTATCAATTCCTTCATATACCTCATCATCAATCAAAACAGATTCAGCAAACTCTTCACCGCCGTGAACTACCCGGTGGCCTACTGCATTGATCTCATCCATATCATCAATTACACCGTAATCATCATCCAACAAAGCATCGATTACCATCTTAATTGCTACACTGTGATCAGGAATTTCATTCTCAACTGTAACCTCTTCTCCTCCAGCTGGTTCATGTTCTAAAAAAGCACCATCGATTCCGATTCTTTCCACTAAGCCTTTAGCTAAAGCCGATTCATTTTCCATATTGATTAATTGATACTTAAGAGATGAACTACCACAATTTAAAACTAAAACTTTCATCTATTATCTTCCTCCTCTAATTTAATTTATTTTTGCTTATCTTTAAAAGCAGCCTGTACTGCTGTAATTGCTGTCACAGTAACTATATCAGATACACTGCAGCCCCTCGACAGATCATTAACAGGTAGAGCACTACCCTGGATTAACGGTCCAAAGGCATCAGCGCCAGCCAATCTTTGAACCAACTTATAAGCAATATTTCCTCCATTTAAATCAGGAAAGATTAAAACATTGGCATTACCGGCTACATCACTATCAGGTGCTTTTTTAGCTCCAATCTCTGGTACTAAAGCTGCATCTCCCTGCATCTCACCATCTACTTCTAGATCAGGAGCCTTCTCTTTACAGATCTCTGCTGCTTCTCTCATCTTATCTACCAATGGATGTTCAGCACTTCCTTTAGTAGAGAAGGATAACATAGCTACCTTTGGTTCTTCTCCTGTCAGGGCTTCAAAAGTATCGGCTGATGAAATAGCTATTTCAGCCAACTCTTCTGGAGAACCTTCTGGAAAGACACCGCTGTCAGCAAATAACATCTTACCGTCGGCACCATACTCACAGTCCGGTACAATCATCAAAAAGGAACCAGAAACTATTGAAACTTCTTCTTCAGTTCCAATAATCTTAATTACAGGACGTAAAACATTAGCTGTAGCATTTAAAGCACCTGCAACTAAGCCGTCTGCAATTCCTTCCTTAACCAACATAGCACCAAAATAAAGCGGATCTTCCATCTGTTCTAGAGCTTCTTCTTTTGAAATTCCCTTATGCTTCCGTAATTCATAATAAGTAGAACCGAATTCATCCAGTCTATCTGCCTCTTTAGGATCGATTATCTCAGCTCCGGAAATATCCACACTTTCTTCATCAGCTATTTCCTGCAGCTTAGATTCTTCACCTAACAGAATAATATCAGCTAATTCTTCTTCCAATATCTGTGGAACAGCCTTGATCATCCGCGGTTCTTCACCTTCAGGTAAGACTATTGTCTTTCCTGCGGCTTGTGCTTCCTCTTTAATTTCTGTAACAAAATCCATCCCTTATGCCTCCCTAACTATTGAATTAATTTAGAATTGTTAATTTCATCTGCCAATATAAATATTACTATATATTACGTCTATTTTCCTTGTTTTTTTACGCATCAAATTAAAAACTATATTTTCTGAATATAATTAATTTTCAGTTGCTAATTCTTGATATGCTTCCTGTAAGGTTGAAGCTAACCAGAAGGCCATTAAAATAACTGTAATTAATTCCGAAATGGGAAAAGCATACCATAAAGCTGATAGACCATATAATCTACCTAATAAATACATAATAGGCAGCAATAGTAATATCTGGCGCAGAAAAGAGAGAACTAAACTGGGAATTCCTTCCCCGATAGCCTGGAAAGTAGTAGAAGCTACAATCACCAATCCCATAATAGGAAAGGCAAAACTGATTCTCTTTAAAGCAGTTTCACCAATATCCAGTAAGGCAGGATCATTATTAAAGAGACTAATTAGTTCACGCGGAAATAACTGAAAGATAACTCCTCCTAGCGAAGTAAAGAGAAAACCGATTATTAAACCATATCTAATGGTCTTTTTCATTCTATCAGGATTTTCATGGCCGTAATTATAGCCTACTATCGGCATATAGCCCTGATCTAAACCAAAGACCGGCATAAAAACGAAGGTCTGCAGCCTATGATAGACTCCTACAACTGCAACAGCTGCTATGCTGTAACCAGCTACAATCTTATTAATTCCGATGATCATAAAACTGGTTAGAAGCTGCATAACCATTGCCGGTAGGCCAACCTGATAGATTTCATGAATAATAGAGAAATCAAATTCAAAAGTCTTTGGATTAAAATTAAACTGCCGCTCGCTTTTAAAGAGTATATAGCCGATAAAGATACCGCTGATAAATCTAGAGATAACAGTAGCATAGGCTGCACCACGGATACCTAATTGAGGAAAGATGCCGATTCCAAAGATCAAAAAGGGATCCAGAGCAATATTCAATAAAGCACCGATAATCATAGTCCACATGGGAGCATAGGTATTACCCTCTCCTCGCAAAATATTATCGGCAACAATAGGAAAGAAAACTGCCCAGGAACCAATTAAAATAATCCTGATATAGGAGCTGCCTAAATCAATCAAAGTGTTATTACTAGTAAATAACCGAAGTAATCCTCGGGAAAAGAAGATACCGATTAAAATAGCAACCATTCCATAGAATATAATCAATAATACTGTATGCTGAGCCGCAGAGTTTGCCTCATCATCCTCTTCTTCTCCCAATAATCTAGAAATCAATGAACTAGTGCCTACACCTGTTCCTACTGCAACAGCAATTAGAATCATCTGTAAAGGAAATACTAGTGATAATGCTGATAAAGCTTCCTTACTTAAATGTCCGATATAGATACTATCAATCACATTATACAAAGCCTGAATCACCATTCCAATAATTGATGGAACTGATAATTTAAATAATAGAGGAATAATCGGTTCATTTCCTAGCCTATCGGAATCTTCGGTTAATTCCACTTTCAATCCTCCTTAACATTAAGCTAGTAATTAGTTTACAGCTAATATCTTTTAAATATACCCACTTTAAAATGCCAAATAATAATAAAGCCAACAGTTCTCTTTCGCTGCATGCTTTAGAGAAATGTTGGCTTCATATAAGGCTTTATTGATATATTGTTGCAGTTTAGAGTTGATATCTTGCAAACGCTCCGGAAATCAGTCCTAGTCACTCAGCAGTAAATCAACCTTAGTGTTACAATTTAAAGATTCCGCTTTATATGTTAACCATTCTCTCTTTTGGGACTGCTTTAAAGTCGCTTGTTGCAAGATATCAACTAATTGTGCAAAATTATTTGGGGAAGCGTTTAAAACCAGATTAATGAAAATTCTGTGCTGCAAATAGTCAACATTTCTCTGAAGCGACTCTTAAAATTAGTCCGGAACCATGGAAGTCTGCAGGAGCATGACTCTTTGCTCTTAGCTTTGTCAATTAGAGCAATAATACTATCTCTTCGCTTCATAAACTTCTCACATAGCCAGCATTGGTCTGTATGCTGGCTAGGGTGGAGGACTAATCTTCGAGAATGAGTGAGACAGGACGTCGAACGAATGGCAAGCGTAAGAGATTTGTTGACTATAATCTGCAATATCATGAAAGTGACACATAATATCAATTTGACTTCATTTCTGAATCACTTTCCTCCGTTAACCTAGAATTCCGATAGTAAAGAAGAATATCAGCAGAAACCATTAATCCATTTAATATATATAGATATATCACAAGGTCATAGCTATAGATTAATTTATGTGTAACTCCAGAGATATAACCGATTAGAACAATCACCATAAACCAGAGACTCTTTCCTGAATTATCCCGCGAAACATATGATCTATAAATAGATGCAGGCCAGGCAGCACCAAAACAAAGCAGCATAATTGCTTCAAAGATACTCATTTATCCTCCCCCTTTTTTTATGACTATCATTCTGATAATAGCTGAATAACTATTACCCCTAAAATAAAGCTGATTATTACTCCTATCCCTAGTTGAAATGAAATAACACTACGCATTGAGCCCAAAATTAAACCGGTTAAAAAAGCCATTAATAAGGATCGAAAATTATTTAATAAAAAGGATAAAATCCGGGAAAAAGCTAATAATCCACTTCCTACTCCTAAACTAAAAATAATTATAACTGATAAATTTAAAACAGTAATTGCTTCTAAAACTCCTTCATATAATCCAAGCATAATCAATATCGTACCACCACTAACTCCTGGTAAAATCATAGCCACACTACCAATTGCCCCACCAAAAAATACCTTAAAATATGATAAAGAACTTGTTGTTGTAACACTACCAAGCTCTACTGAATACATAAGAGCTAATAATAATCCTACTAGGCTTAAACCAATTGTTTTTAAATTAATTTCTTTCACTTGTTTAAAAGTTACTTTACTAGATGCAAAAATCAGACCTAATAAAAAAGCCTTTACTAGACTAGAATAACTCTCTAATAAAAAAGTGATTATTTTAGAACTTCCTAAGACTCCAACTACAGCTCCTAAAAATATTGGTCCAACTACTGATAATTTGATTTTCTTTATTCCTGAAATTAAATCATCATAAATTCCCAGTACTAAAGCCATTGTCCCCCCACTAACTCCTGGTAAAGTATTGGATATTCCAATAGGAATTCCCTTCATAAATAATTCTAAAAACTTATTCATCCTTCACCTCCTCTTATTAGTTTCCGTTTCTTGAAAATAATACTTAAAATTTAATCTAATGTCAAGTAATTAAGAATCTTTTTTACAATTAAAAAAATCCCTCGGAATCTATCCCAAGGGATTAAAAGTTAAGCTAAAATTTAATCTTTAACTAGCATTCTCTTGAGCTTCAATAACTAACCGTTTAGTATCACGAGCAATAACCAGTTCTTCATTAGTTGGGATTACCATAGCAATATTATCGGAATTATCAGTTGTAATTACTTCTTCTTTCCCTCTCATATCATTCTTGTCCTCATCTAAAGTAAGTCCTAAGTAATCAAGATCTTCTAAAATCTTAGCTCGAATATCAATAGCATTTTCACCGATACCAGCAGTAAAGACTACTACATCTACTCCGCCTAATGCAGCTGAATAAGAACCGATATACTTCTTAACGCGCTGACAGAAGAGATCAATAGCTAACTGGGCTCTTTCATTACCATCATTCGCAGATTCCTTTAAGTCTCTAAAGTCGCTACTGACACCAGAAACTCCGGCTACTCCGCTTTCTTTATTCAAAATTGTATCAACTTCACTAGCATCTAGATCCTCTTTCTCCATCATAAATGGAATAATTGCTGGGTCAATATCTCCACAGCGAGTTCCCATCACTAGACCCTCTAGCGGAGTCAAGCCCATACTAGTATCAATTACCTCACCACCATTAATAGCAGCTACACTAGCTCCATTTCCTAAATGACAGGTAATTATCTTCAAATCCTCTATCGGCTCATCTGAAATTTTAGCTGCTCGTTTAGAAACATACTTATGGGAGGTTCCATGGAAACCATAGCGACGTACATCATGTTCTTCATACCACTCATAAGGCAGCGCATACATATAAGACTTAGCCGGCATTGTCTGGTGGAATGCAGTATCAAAGACAGCAACATCAGGTGTCTCAGGCATTAACTCCTGGCTAACCTCAATTCCTAATAAGTTAGGTGGATTATGTAGCGGTGCTAAATCCTTAACGCTATCAATTCCTTCATATACCTCATCATCAACTAAGACTGAATCTGCAAATTCTTCACCACCGTGAACTACCCGATGTCCTACAGCACTAATTTCATTCATATCATCAATTACGCCGTAGTCATCATCCAATAAAGCATCAATTACCATCTTAATTGCTACGCTGTGATCAGGAATTTCATTTTCAACTTTAACTTCTTCTCCCTGGGCTGGTTCATGTTCTAAAAATGCTCCATCAATTCCAATTCTTTCTATCACACCACTAGCTAATACTGACTCATCTTCCATATTGATTAGCTGATACTTAGCCGAAGAACTCCCACAATTTAAAACTAAAACTTTCATCTATTACCTTCCTCCTCTAATTTGTTTTTTACTTATCTTTAAAAGCAGCCTGTACTGCTGTAATTGCTGTCACAGTAACTATATCAGATACACTGCAGCCCCTCGACAGATCATTAACAGGTAGAGCACTACCCTGGATTAACGGTCCAAAGGCATCAGCGTCAGCCAATCTCTGAACCAACTTATAAGCAATATTTCCTCCATTTAAATCAGGAAAGATTAAAACATTGGCATTACCGGCTACATCACTATCAGGTGCTTTTTTAGCTCCAATCTCTGGTACTAAAGCTGCATCTCCCTGCATCTCACCATCTACTTCTAGATCAGGAGCCTTCTCTTTACAGATCTCTGCTGCTTCTCTCATCTTATCTACCAATGGATGTTCAGCACTTCCTTTAGTAGAGAAGGATAACATAGCTACCTTTGGTTCTTCCCCTGTCAGGGCTTCAAAAGTATCGGCTGATGAAATAGCTATTTCAGCCAACTCTTCTGGAGAACCTTCTGGAAAGACACCGCTGTCAGCAAATAACATCTTACCGTCGGCACCATACTCACAGTCCGGCACAATCATCAAAAAGGAACCAGAAACTATTGAAACTTCTTCTTCAGTCCCAATAATCTTAATTACAGGACGTAAAACATTAGCTGTAGCATTTAAAGCACCTGCAACTAAGCCGTCTGCTATTCCTTCCTTAACCAACATAGCACCAAAATAAAGCGAATCTTCCATCTGTTCTAGAGCTTCTTCTTCTGAAATCCCCTTATGCTTCCGTAATTCATAATAAGTAGAACTAAATTCATCCAGTCTATCTGCCTCTTTAGGATCGATTATCTCAGCTCCGGAAATATCCACACTTTCTTCATCAGCTATTTCCTCCAGCTTAGACTCTTCACCTAACAGAATAATATCAGCTAATTCTTCTTCCAATATCTGTGGAACAGCCTTGATCATCCGCGGTTCTTCACCTTCAGGTAAGACTATTGTCTTTCCTGCGGCTTGTGCTTCCTCTTTAATTTCTGTAACAAAATCCATCTTTTTATCCCCTTTCATTAATTTTAAATGAATAAACAATCTATCTATGCCTATTCATTATTTAGAGTTACTAACTTAACTGATGGTATGACCACTAGTCCTAAAAAATAAAGATAATAGGCTTTAATTATTTTTTTCACATAATAGTTTATTAAAATATAGTATGTAACTCATATCAACTATATTAATTATATAAAACTGTTATAAATATGTCAAGACTTTAAATTAAGCTCATTTCTTTCCTAATCCTCCATTAAGATGGTCTTAGTGAACTACCTCCAAGACAAGCAACGGAGGCTCCAAAAGAAGTGTGGTAATTAAGTCTCCGCCTGCTTAACAGGCAACCCTTATTCTTTTAGGAGTGTCCACAACCCCATTATCCCTAATCTGACGAATCATTTCAGGAATACATTTGTCTTTGATATATTTACGCATTATATTAAGGCTACCGTTCACATCAGCATTAATAGTCTTATCTATAGTTTTAAATAGTCCTCTAGTGGTTCGTCTAGATTTATCGTAATTAGCTTTATTATAAATTATATCCATTTGGAAATAATATGTAAATAAAAACTATATATATTTTCCAATTTCAAAGGAATAAATCATCTATTATAGAATTAAGTAAAATTAAAGAAAATCAATTTAAATTTATAGGAGTCGATTATTAATTATGAAAGTAGCAGGAGTTATTACTGAATATAATCCTTTTCATTATGGACATAAATACCATCTCGAGAAATCGCTTAAATTAACTGAAGCCAATTACAGCATCTGTGTTATGAGCGGTAACTTCGTTCAGCGGGGAGAACCAGCAATTACTAATAAATGGAGTAGAACCGAAATGGCCCTCAATGCTGGCATAGATCTCATTCTAGAACTGCCGGTTACGTATGCTCTCCGTAGTGCTGAATACTTTGCTTATGGGGCAGTCCAGCTTTTAAATAAAACCGGAGTAGTAGATCAGTTAGTATTTGGCAGTGAAATAGGCGAAATTAACCCGCTATTAACTGTAGGAAAGATACTGGCTGAAGAGCCGGCTGAATTATCAAATTTGATCCAAACCGAATTAAAAAAGGGACTTTCCTTTCCTGAAGCCAGGGCCAAGGCAGTAGTTAATTACATTACTCAAACTAATATTAATCTCACACCAACTGAAATTCAAGAAATAATAGGTAATCCCAATAATATCTTAGGTCTAGAATATATAAAGGCGCTATCCAGAAGTAAAAGCTCTATTCAGCCATTAACTATTCAACGCCGGGGAGCAGATTACTACCAACAGAATATCGAAACCGAAATTGTAAGTGCTACTGCTATTCGAAACAGAATTCTATCTGAAGATATGAATTACAACTTAACTACTAAAATTCCTACATATACTAATAGAATTATTAAAGAAGAACTCAATCAGGGTAAGGCACCTATCTCCCTCCAGAACTTTAATTTAGCAGTATTAAGCATTCTACGTCGCACTTCTAAAACAGAACTGGCTGAATTTGAAGATGTCACAGCTGGATTAGAAAATAGAATCAAGGATGCTGCTCTTAAGACAGGATCACTGCTAGAATTGATTAATTTAATTAAGACCAAACGCTTTACTCAAACCCGAATTCAGCGAATTCTACTTCAGCTGTTATTGAATTTAAAACAGAAGGATTTACATAAATTTGATAATGCTGGAGGACCACAATACCTTAGAGTCTTAGGCTTTAATCAACAGGGCCGAAAATTATTATCTGCAATCAGCGATAAAGGTAGTCTACCTCTAATTAATCGAATAGCTAGCCACTACCAAAGCAGCTATCCTCCTCAATCGCTAAAAGAAGAGATGTTAGCAGCAGAAATTAGAGCAACTGATCTCTATTCTTTAGCCTATGATAATGAAGAATACCGCCGCGGCGGTCAAGACTACAGAAAACCTATTATTCTAGAGAATTAAGAAATTGAACTGCTGCTTGAATATCTTCAATAGCTACAACCTTTACTTCAGTAGCAGTCTCTTTAGCTGCTTCATAATTCTTATCCGGGGCCAAAAAGATATCCACTCCTTCTTTTTCTGCAGCTAAAATCTTCTGCTTGATACCGCTAATTTCACCTACTTTACCATCCAGGGTGATCGTTCCAGTACCAGCTATATCATAACCGTGGGTTAAATCAGCCGCAGTTAACTGGTTTAGTATCTCCAGAGTAAACATCATGCCTGCTGAAGGCCCTCCGATCTCTCCCGCATCAACCTTAATCTCAACTGGAAAATCATATGACCGTTGATAAGAAGAAATTAAAACTCCTAATGATGCCTGGCCTGGAGTTTCTTCTAATTCCTTAGTCTTGATCTTATAATCTATTTCTTTTTCGCCCCGTTTAACTGTCACCTTTACTACTTCCCCTATTTCTCTAGCTCTAATTTCATCAACCACTTCTGTTAGTAGATTAACCTGTTTATCATCTACTTTAATAATTATATCATCCTGCTTTAACTTCCCCCGAGCATTACTTTCTTCTAATATCTCAACAATCTTAGCTCCTTTTCCTGTAACTGTAGGTTCATAACCTGCTTGACGCAGTGCTACAGCCTGAGCCTTAAGCTGGCTTTCTTTCATAACCTCCTGCATCATCTCAAAGTATTCCTCAGGATCTACACCCGAAGGCAGCTGACGCTTAAGAGGTGTTAAGGTAACTCCATCAGCTCCAAAAAAAGATATATAGTAATATTCAAGCAGACTAGCCGGTTCCAGTGAAACAGCTGTCAATCTAAACTGGCCTTCTATATTCTGAGCATAACCATTCTCTACTTCTATCAACGGAGATAAATCTTTAGCTACTCCTGGAGATTCTAAATAATAATCTGTAGGCCAGACTGCTGAAAGGACAACTGCTACTAAAATAATTAAACTAACAGTTAAAACACGTTTTACTCTTTTACTCCTAAAATTAATCATTGCTCTTCCCACCTTTCAATTGACTCTTTAATTTGAGGTAATGCCTTTTGGGCTGCCTCAATTCCTGCTGCTACAGCTTCTTCGGCTCGGTCTAAATCCTGTGGAGCAATATATCCTACTTCAGGCCTAATTAAAACATCTGCTTCTATAATCCTCTTATCAAATACTTCCTGTTCCATAATTCTTATAGATGTTAAAATAACATCAAAGATATTATTTACCTTATTTTCCTGAAAATCAAAGCCGACATCAACTCCAATAATGACATCTGCTCCTAAATTCTGGACTACATTAACAGGAATCCGATTCAAAATTGCTCCATCAACTAATAATCTATTATCAATTCGATATGGAACATAGACTCCAGGAATTGAAGTACTGGCTCGAATAGCATCAGCTACTAATCCATCCTGTAAAATAACTTCTTCTCCCTTTTCAATATCAGTTGCTACTGCTGCAAAAGGAATATCTAAATCCGAAAATCTTTTACTTTTAGTTAGCAACTGAACAAAAGCTTTAACTTTCTTTCCTGCTATTAACCCCTGGCGCGGCACTGTAAAATCTGTTAATAGATCCCAGTTAATCTGATAAGCTATTCTCTCTATCCATTTAAGATCCAGACCAGCAGCATAAAATCCCCCTATCATACTTCCTATACTAGTACCTGCTAAGTAATCTATATTAATATCTGCTTCTTTTAATACCTGCAATACACCAATATGAGCAATTCCTTTAGCAGCACCTGCTCCTAATGCTAAGCCTACTGTTGGTCTCTCCTCCCCCATCTAAATCACCTCTAAGTATAAAATAAATTACCATTATATTATCTGTAAGCTAAAAACCTCATATTTATATTAGTTTAAGAATCTACCAAAAATTCTCCTTCTTTATTAGGAAATAAAAGAAAAATTCAAGTCTTTTCCTCAAATTTACGCAATTTTTCATTTATCTGGGCAGGATACCAATGATTAATCAAGAAATAGTTAAATTAATAGTATAATGCAGTAATCATCCTTTTAATTCAAATTCAAAGGAGTGACTTTTCATGGCAGAAGATAATCATAAATTATTTAAAACAGCATTAAAACAGATTTCAAAAGGTATAATAATCACTAATGACAATAATAAAATTATTTTTGCTAACGAAGAAGCTAAAAAGATCAAAAATATCTCCCAGACAGAATTAATAGGCAAAGATATAACTTCAGTCCATCCTGATGATACCCAAAACAAAATCAAGCAGATTATGAATTCATTACAACAAAAAAATGTAAACCAATTTACTACCATAATTGCTAATCAAGATAACCAAGAATACCTTAATACTACTTATAAACTTTTAGAAAATGAAAATAATGATTATATCGGAACCATGCAAATTTTAAGTGATAAAACTTCTCAGATTAAGTTTGAAGAGGAAAAAGCTAAATCACTACATAAATTAGAGAAACAGGTGGATACCTTAAATGAACAGCTGCAGGATCTCTTTATATCCTCAATGACTAGTTTAGTTAAAACTCTAGAAGCCAAAGACTCCTATACTAAAGGCCACTCCCTGCGCGTCTGTGAAATTGCTACTAAATTAGCTGAACATAAACATGATGTCTCCACTGAAATTGACAAAATAAAACTGGCCGGCAAGTTACATGATATCGGAAAAGTAGGTACTCAGGAAACTATTCTGAATAAATCAAGTAGTCTAAGTGATAGTGAATTTAACCATATCAAACAGCATCCAATTATGAGCGAAGAAATCCTTTCTCCAATCGAAAGATTTAAACCAATTACTAAAATGGTAAGACACCACCATGAAAGATATGACGGTACCGGATATCCCGATGGTCTTAAGCAAAAAGAGATTCCGCTGGGCTCTAGAATTGTTTCCATTGCCGACAGTTATGATGCTATGACTTCAAATCGTCCGTACCGTTCTCCAATGAATCCTAAAGAGGCTGTCCGTGAAATCAAAGAAAACCTAGGAACCCAATTCGATCCTGAATTAGGGAAGATTTTTTTGGAGCTGTTTTATGAAGGAAAGATCGAAGAATAGATTATTTACAGATTAAAATAATTTTTCTGGTTTCTATCCTCTATTACTTCTTTTAAAAATCCTAAAATTTCAAAATGTTCCTGGGCTACTGCCATTTCATAAACAGTTAAAGAGTTATCAGTCTTCGCTTTAATATCTGCTCCTGCTTCTATTAAGTACTTTACTGTTTTAAGATAGCCGTTATAGGCAGCAGCTATCAAGGGAGTCCAACCGTTATCATCCTTTATCCCAATCCGGGCTCCTTTATCTACTAAGTATTCTATTATCTCTGTCTTACCATTATAAGCAGCAAACATCAAAGCAGACCAACCGCTTTCATCTCTGGCTTTAATCTCTGCTCCCTGATCGATTAAAAACTCAACTATCTCCATACTGCCTCCATAGGAAGCAAGCATCAATGGAGTTTCATTTCCCTTACCTCTGACTGTAATCTCAGCTCCCTGGTCCAATAGATACTTCACTACTTTAAGATTTCCACCAGAAGCGGCCAACATCAGCGGGGTATAGCCATTCTTGCTTCTGACTTCCAAATCAGCTCCTCGCTCTAACAGATAATCAACCACCGACAAATACCCCTTCTGGGCTGCCAGCATCAATGGGCTTCGGCCTTTCTGATCCTGCCTAGTAATTTCTACCTCTCTATTTACTAAATACTTTATTACTGATAATTCGCCCCTGCGAGCTGCTAATCTGAGAAGTTCTTCTCCCTTAGGACCCTGCAGTTTTATATTCTGTTCTGAAATCAAATACTCAACTATCCTCAATCTTTCCTCAGCTGCAGCTGCCATAAGCGGCGTCCAGTTTCGGTTATCTGCGGCGTTTAAATCTGCTCCCTGATCTACTAAGTACTTAACTATCTCCAATCTGCCGCTAGAAGCAGCAAATATCAATGGAGTTCTACCTTGATCTGTTCTGGCTTCTATATCTGCTCCTTGCCCCAAAAGGAACTTTACTATTTTCTGATTATTCTCATCTACAGCAGTAAATAAAGCTGTTCTACCTCTATTATTTCTAAGATCAATACTTACATCTTTAGTAAGTAAGTAATCTAAGACATCTATTTTCCCTTCCTCTGCTGCCAAATGCAGCGGTGTCTGGCCGGCTTTATTTTGAGCTTTAATATTGGCTCCATTCTTAACTAGATACTTTACTGGTTCTAACCTCCCTTTAGCTACAGCCAGATGTAATGTTGTCCAGCCCTCTTTGTTTTCAGCATCAATATCTGCTCCTGAAACCAATAAATAATCGGCTACTTCATAATTTTCTTTCATAACAGCAGACTTTAAAAGAGGCCAGCCGCTGTAATCTCTAATACCAATATCAATACCTGCTTCTACTAAAATCTTAACCATTTGTAATCTGCCATTTAAAACAGCCATTCTCAAAGCTGTATAGCCTCTTTTATCTCTACCCCCCAAGTCAGCTTCCTGTTGAATTAGTAATTTAACTGGCTCAACTTCACCATTATATATAGCTGACATCAACGAAGTCCAGCCGTTCTTATTCTGTGCATCAATATCTGCTCCTGCTTCTATTAAGTAATCTACTACTTGAATGTGGCCTTCATAAGCCGCCTTCATCAGCGGAGTCCAGCCATTCTTATTTTCAGCTTCAATATCTGCTTCTTGACTTACTAAATAGTCTACTACTTCAAGGTATCCTTCATTTGCTGCCACCATTAAAGAAGTCCAGCCGTTACTGTTCTTAGCATCAATGTAGCTACCTGATTGTACTAGTTTCTTTACTATCTGTATGTGCCCTTTATAGGCTGCTTCCATCAGAGGTGTCCAGCCTTCTTGATTCTGTGCATCAATATCTGCTCCTGCTTTTATTAAGTAATTCGCTACCTGAGTGTGGCCTTCATAAGCCGCTTTCATCAACGGAGTCCAGCCATTTTTATTCTGAGTGTTTAGATAGGCTCCTGCCTCTACTAAATATCGAGCCGCCTCTAAATCTCCTCTATAAGCTGCTATCATTAAAGGAGTCCAGCCACGCTCATCCTGAACATTAATAGCTGATAGTCTGACTAAATACTCTCTTGTTAAATATCTAACTACCTCTAATTTTCCATAATCTACAGCTGTCATTAAAGCTGTCCGCCCTCTTTTATCTTTAGTATTTATCTCAGCTCCAGCATTTAATAGATAATCTATTGTCTCTATATGTCCCTGGTTGATTCCATACTTCAATGCTGTCCATCCGTCTTTATCTTTAGCTTCAAGCTCTGCTCCTTCAGCTACCAAATACTTCATTAACTTTAAGTTACCATCAAAAGCAGCCTCCATTAAAGGAGTTATGTCGTTATTATCTTTAGTATTAACTTTAGCCTTTTTTTCCTTATGTAAAAATTCTACTAGCCCAAAATATCCCTGAGCAACTGCTAACTTTAATGGCGTTTCTCCTTTATCATTCCTAGCTGAAATATTGGCTCCATTCTCTAACGCCTCTTTAACTTTCGACAATTTATTCGTCTTTACACCTTCAAACAGAAGTGAATTATAATCATTATCAGCATAGACAGTAAAATTTAGTGCCAATGTAGTAATAACTGAAAGTAATATAATTAACTGCAGCTTCTTTTTCAACATGATAGCCCCCTTAACTATACTTGCTACACTATAATAATTAAACATGGAATAATTAATTACCTGTTTTAAGTCAGAAAAAGATTTTAGAAACTTAAAAAAGCCTATTCGGGTTACAATCCGAATAGGCTTTAACAAACTGATTAATAATTTTCTTCCTTTAATTCGAAATAAGACTGTGGATGAGCACAAGCGGGACAAACTTCTGGTGCTTCCTTTCCATCATGGACATATCCACAATTACCACACTTCCAACGCACCTCTTCTTCTCGCTTAAAGACTCTATCATTCTTTATATTATTCAATAAAGCTAAAAATCTCTCTTCATGAGCTTCTTCTGCTTCTGCAATTTCTCTAAAGACCTTTGCAATCTCTGTAAAACCTTCTTCTTCAGCTACTTCAGCAAATTCAGGATACATACTGGTATGCTCATGATTCTCTCCAGCAGCTGCTGCTTCTAAATTCTCAACTGTAGTACCAATTACACCAGCTGGAAAAGCAGCTGTAACTTCAACTTCACCGCCTTTTAGAAATTTAAAGACTCTTTTAGCATGTTCTTTCTCATTGCGAGCAGTCTCTTTGAAAATATTAGATATTTGATTATAGCCTTCTTTCTTTGCTTGCGAAGCAAAGTAATCATACCTATTTCGTGCTTGAGACTCACCTGCAAATGATTTTAATAGATTCTTTTCTGTTTCTGTTCCTTTTAATTCTGACATAAATAAAATCCCCTTTCTGAGTTTAGTTTATGCTTTCCATAAACCATGTAGGTTACAAAATTCTCTTACTTCAATTACTTCATCTTGGTCAACATTGAATACTGCCTTCGGTTCATCACCTGCTTTAAATTCTGCTCTCAATACTTTATCCTCAGTCAAGACTTCAATGAATCTAATTAAATGGTCATCTTCCATAGGATGTAGAGTAGAGCCAATTAATATTTTTATTCCATCATCAGTTTCTTCTACTACTGGTACATGCTTTTCAACGGATGAATCCTCAGTTTGAGCCTCTAGCTTCTTCATATCTTCACCACAACAGACTAAAGCCGGTGCTCCAGCCTGAAGCAGTTCTACAACATTTCCACAGATATCACACTTAAATACTTCTCTAACTTCCATAATTTAATCACTCCTCTAGGTATAATTCCCATCTTCTAGTTTCTACATTCTTTTAATCCATACTTTTTCCTGCATTCTTTATGCAAGAAAGTTAAAACCAACTAAGCTATTAATAATAGTTACTAATTATAATATATCAGATTATCTTTGCTCTGTCAAGCTTTAAATTTGAATTTTATTTGACCATAAGGGGAATTATAAAATATAATGAGGCTATAAACTTATTTCCAAGGAGGCTAAAAAATGTTATCAGACAGATTATTAGAAGCCCTAAATGACCAAATGAATTTTGAATTCTTATCAGCCCATTATTACCTAGCAATGGGAGCTTATTGTGCTGAACAGGATTTTGATGGCTTTGCCCATTTTTTCTGGGTACAGGCTGAAGAAGAACGATTCCACGCAGAAAAATTCTATAACTTTATTAATGAAAAAGGAGAACGAGCAGTAATTGATGCTATTTCAAAACCGCAAAATGATTTTGATTCTCTCAAAGATGTCTTTACAACTGCTCTTGAGCATGAACAGGAAGTAACAAAAAGAATCTATGATTTAATGGATATTGCTACTGAAGAAAGCGAATATTCTACAGTTAACTTCCTTGATTGGTTTGTTGAAGAACAAGTTGAAGAAGAGGATACTATGGAAGGAATTATTAAGAAGATAGATCGTTTAGGTGAAAAGGGACAGGGTATCTTTATGCTAGATCAAGAATTGGCCCAAAGAACCTTCGATCCTGCCAATGCAGATCAAGAAGAATAAATATTAAGCTAAAAAAGAGGTTGATCATTATGATCGACCTCTTTTTTTATTATCTAGCAAATAAAAATCTATTTTATACAAAGTGAACTACTCGGCATTGAAATACCGAGCTTCATGGTCGCCTGCTTTTATGGGAGTTACCCGTAACATCAAGCAAGTTACCCATTCGACGTGTCCAACGCCACTACTCCTATCCAGTTAATACTGGACTTGGAGTTACTTTTAAGCTGCAAATTGATGATCATTCCAGCTATATTTAACTGGATTTGATAAACCTTTAACCTGCAAAGTAATATCTTTTCCTTTACGTCGCTGCTGTAAGTATTTGCGTAAGATATTAAATGAACCTACACTATCGGCATTAAAGGCTTGATTATTATTTTTGTCTACATATAATCCACGTTTAATACGATTAGACTTATCGGCATATTTTTTAGTTACTTTTTTACTGTAAGGGCTGCATTGACTGGTATATTTTTCACTATTCTTAATTAAAGTAATTCCCTGTAAGTTAAGTTTATACTCCAATTGATGATAAATAATATCAAAAGGTAGTTTATGGAGTTTTTTGATTGTTCTGTTTACCTAGGTCAGCATCATCACGAATATTTTTTATATCACCAACGATTACTCTAGATATATTATGTTTAATACAATAGTCAACTACTTTTTTAGTTGCACTATGGATTAAATGAAAAAGCTGTTTGCGTCGTTTTTTATATAATTGTTGGATACGTTTAGAAGTCTTTTTACCTTGACCATTCAAAATAGATTGATAATGTTTGATTTTTTTATCAAAATAACGATTAATAGCTAAATATTGTCCACCGTCAATAATAAAGCTTTCCTGATTTTGATTACTGTAACAAGTCATTAGATTATTAATGCCTAGATCAATACTTAAATAATTACCGTTATCTTCTTTAATAGTAGGAGTATCTACTTTATAAGTTAAGATTACCTTATAAGTATCATCGCTTAAAGGTTTAAACTCAATTCTAGTAGTTGAGTTAAGGACATCTCTATTACTGGATAACAGCTCATTAGGCACTCTTATCCATAAGAATTTGTTGGTAATAGAGTATTCCTCTTTTAGATACTTTTTTAACTGTTTAGGAATAGATAATCTTAACTTACCATCAATAATTTTAAAACCATTATTGAGATAACGGAAGTTAAATTTGCTGTCTTTAGGTTTATAATTAGGTGGATTAGGCTCACCGTTATATTTATCAGAATTATCTTGATAATCCTCCATACTTTGATAAAAACTATCCCAGTTATCAGCTAAAATTTTAAGTGTTTCCTGTGCTGTTTGAGAAGGTAAATTTTTATACCAAAAATTTTCTTTTAATTGCTTTTTTTGTTTATACCAATCAGGATACTCTTTATCACTATCTTTAGACCAATTTTTACGTTGATAATTGCCGATATTATATAACCTAGCACTAGCATAAGCTAAACAACCTAATACAATTTGTTGGGTTTGATTAGGTTTATGAATAAAATATTTAGCTAACTTCAATTAGTTCACCTCCTTATGATAGCCAACATTATAAACACATGTTCTGGCATGAATTAAATTATTTTGGTTGCTCAATTGTTATCACCTCTCACATATAGTATATCATATATTACTTTTAATATCAAGCATATCAAAAGTTAAAGCAATTACACATGGTTTAAAAACCAAGTAAAAAATAACCTATTCTTTAATATTGAATCAAAGAATAAGTTAGTAAATTCATCACCCATATAAATAAGGGTGGGTTCTTTACTATTTGTCCTAAAAACTAAAAATAATGTAAATTTAATCCAATAACCTTATATATTCTCTTAAAGCTATATTATCTTCATTTCCTTTTTTCGAAGAATAAAAGATAATTTCCCCAGTTCCAGATTTATGTTCTGGTGCTTTTAATTGTCTCTTAAGCTGTTTTACTGCTCCACGATTCCCATCAATTATCTCAACATCATCAGGAATAATCTTTCTAAATAATCTTCTATAAAATATAAAATGAGTACAGCCCAGAACAATTGAACTATATCGATTCAGGTCATATGATGAAAATCTTTCTTCTAAATAAGAAAGTATAGTTTCTTCATCAAATATAAAATTTTCAGCAAACTCAACTAATTTAGGAAGCGGCAAAGAATCAATAATGTCTTTAGAGCCTATTTTAGCAACTAACTCCCAAAGCTTTTCTTCTTGAAGTGTTAAGGGAGTTGCTGTTACCAAAACCTTCTTAGTTTTATTCTTCTCTACAGCCGGTTTAACTGCCGGTTCCATACCTATAATAGGAAACTGAAATTCATCGCGTAGATCATTTACTGCAACACTAGTAGCAGTATTACAGGCTATCACTAAAGCATTTATTCCTTGATCAGTAATAAAATCAACCGCATCAAAGACATAATGCTTTACTTCTTCTTTAGGTTTAGTACCATAAGGAACATTTGCTGTATCTGCATAATATATATAATCTTTATTAGGTAATACCTTCAAGGCCTCTTTTAAGACTGTAATTCCACCTACTCCGGAATCAAAAAAGCCAATCTTCATCTTTAATCCTCCCTTAATGGTATAATATATATTGCACTTGCCTTTTAAGTATAACATAAACTTTAAGAAAATGTTATAACACCTGCCTCTCGACAGGTGTTATAATTAACTCAGTTTTATTTTTCTATCTCTATCTTAACATCTTCTGGTAGAGCCATTCCTGCTGCTACTTCAACTGCTTTAAAGCATCCAGAATAGACTGGACAGGAAACATGCTTTAAATGAGCAGCCAACACCTGATAAACCTCTGTTTCATGAGGCTTTTTGTTGGATAACATAGACATAGCATTCACTGAATTAATCTCCTCTTGAACCTGCTGAACCTGTTCACAGTCCGATTCAATATTTAACTCTACTTCCTCCATTCCATCAGCATCTGCTGTAATAAAAGTAGTAAAGCCACAGATTCCTGCTTCAACTGATACTTTTACTTTAGCCACCTTACTTTCCCCTCCTATTTGAAAAATCCTATTATATAAATATAATACTATATTAAGAAAAAAATAACAAAAAAAGTGCTAGGATAACCCCTAGCACCCTTTAACATAACTAAAAACAGTCTGATCATCAATCTCGGTCTGTAAAGCTTGAAGGCACTTATCTACTATTTCTCTACGAATCTGTTTTTCTTCTTCTAGACTCTTCTCAGGATCTCCTAGAGGATGAGGAATAGCAGCTGCAGGAACTATTCTATTTGCTCCAACAGTTTTGGAAATCGGAACTACTGTTGCCACATGTATGACTGGAAGGCCTGCTTTTTCAATCTCTTTTACCATCGTTGCACCGCAACGAGTACAGGTTCCTCAAGTAGAAGTTAAGATAACTGCCTGAACTCCATCATTAATTAACTTTTCAGCAATCTCTTCAGCATAGGCTTTAGCATTAGCTACGGCAGTTCCATTACCTACAGTACTGTAATAAAATTCATGTAACTCCCCAATCGCTCCCTCATTCTCTAAATCACGCATTACATCAACCGGTAGAACTCGATTAGGATCTTCATTGGCATATACAGGATCATAACCGCCATGAGCAGTTTCACCAGTTTCCGTAATCTTATATTCCCCATACTTAGAAGCACTTGAAGACTCTATTCTATCTGGATTGCCTTCTGGAACAATTCCACCAGAAGTAACTAAAGCTACTTTAGTATTAGCTAAGTCTTCTATTGGATCGACAGGATCTACCCGATCGAAGTCAGGCATTGGATATTCAGTTTCAAACTCTTCCCCATTAATTTTCTTAACTAACATCTCTACTGCTCTAGTAGAACCTCTTTTCTCTGCAAATATATTTTTTCTTAAATTACGCGTCATATATCCTTCTTCTTCTGGTCGCCCTAGTTTTCCATCTTTCTTATTATAACTTTTAATTAATTTTATTAGATTTGGAATTGCTTCTCTCATACCAGCAGCAGAATCTGAAGTCTTAATCACATAAGCGTAATTTTTATACATTTCATAACCTGGATTCTCAGGATACATAGCAGAAATCACTGGAATATCTAGCTCATCACAGGCCAACTCTGCCACACCACCACAGGCCATACCATAGCGACCAGCATTAAAAGCAGGACCGGCAAGGACTAAATCCGGTTCTACATCCTCTAATACTTTCTTGATTTCTACTTTAGCATCTTCAGTATGTTCATTAAAATAGTCATCTCCACAGATAATTGTTTTAACAATTTCACCGATCTCCTTTAGTCCTGCATTAATCCCATTACCAGGTCCTACCGGCCCCTCTTCAGTCTTTGGTGGAATATCTGCTTTTTCTTCTCCACCAATTTGACCAAAAAACTGATTTATATAATGTACTATACGTAAGGACATTATTCTCCCCCCTTTTTCCCTATTTAAATTCAAAAATTTTTTAATATTCTCTAGCGGTTAAATTGCCAAACCCAAGCTCATTAGTAGCTCCAGTAATGGCCTGTAACTCTACTGTAATACTACCATCTTGATGCAAACTGCCATCAAAGCCTCCTGCAATTACATCAGCAACTTTCTGATGTCCAATTATCCTTTCCATAGCCGGTAAAGTAACTGTTTCATTAGCATTACCAGCCGTGACTACTGCATCCGCCTTCGGATCAGCATCTGCTAGTGATTGTGAAGCACCATCTCTTCCTGCATACTCATCAGTTGTAAGAACTGTCTTAATTCCTTTTTCCTCTAACTTAACACAGTTCATAATCAAATCAGCATCAGGATTACCAAAGCCTTCCTGTGAAATAATAGCTGCATCCAATCCTAATTGTTCTGCTAATTTAGCAGTATAATTTGATGATCTTTTTTTATCACTTAATGTTACATTTTCATTAGTAATTATGGCTCCCAGAAAGTTATATTCTGTTCCGTGATGTTTATATAAATCCTCAATAATCGGATTATTCTGATGTACATAAGTAACATTCTTATCACAGGCAGAGACACAGTTACCACTTATAATGGCTCCATCCATTACTTCAGTTGGAGAGACTAATGTCGGTAAAATTTCTTTAGCATCTACTCCATACACATAAGTATCATGTAACAGCCCCTGGGTCTGTAACATATAAATATAACCCACTTTCGGTAAATCAGGATATTCTGCAACAGCTTCAGGTATCGGCTTGCTTTCAAACTCCTCTATTTCATCAGGTTCCAAATCCTGAGCTACTTTTCCAATATAATTTGCAGCTTTAAGCCCTGTCATTCTCACAATTTCTTCATGTTCATGCTGCTCTATATCGCTAGCTACTTCACAAGTAATTACAATGTTATTTAATTTAGAAAATGGAGTATACTCAGCACCAGGACCGGACATGTCAATAATCCCTTCCTGGAAACCTACTATTTTACCTGTCGTCACTACTCCAACTCCCTTTAAAGCATGAGTTCTTCCTGAACCTACCATATCTTCCTCAGCGATAATTCCAGGAAAAATACCTCCAGCTCCTTCAACCTTAACTCTAGGTTCAACTACATCTTTAACCGGAATAATTCTGATGCTATCACCTGGTTTAGCTAATTCAACATCTAAAGATTTAATTTGATTGTCATCAATTATCTCTTCAACCAACTTATCCTTATTAACTGTTAGCAATCCACTATTAACTTCTGTCGTCGAGCCAAACTTAACATCATTAATCTGAATCTTTCCTAATTCTAACTTCATTATCTCCCCCCTTTTTTCTTTTTGATTGCTAAATCAACACTAACTATACTATAAACAAAAACTACAACAACTATAAATCCCTTTTCCTCCTAGAAACAAATAATCTAGATTTTTTCTAGTCCACTCTGTAGCAAACTAAAATCTATGGTTTGATAGTCCTTAAGTACTTCCTTAGGATAATCTCTGTCAGTATAATTCTTTTTAAATTGTTCAACTTTTGTTATAGCAGACTCTATTATTCTTAAGGATTTATAATTTAACTTATTATTCTTAATTTTCTGTAAAATGATTGATTTATAAGGACTCTGTACCGGCTTTACACTTCCACTTAACGGATGAGTTATCAATTTATATCTTGAATGGACTAAATCCCTGGTTGTTATCATTACTTCGTCTAAACTTTCACAATAGTTAATGTCTAATTCTACATTTTCTTTGACTAAAGGATTATCTGTAACTATTAGATATTGGGCCATATTATCACCTTCCCAAGTAAATATTAAAACCGGGACAGAAAAAGCTAATTACTCAGCTCTCTCTGTCCCGGTAAATTTCGGCTCAGAGTCTATCCACTCAAGGTCCTTCTGCCTGAGAGTTTAGGAAGCTCTTCTTCCTTTATTTTAAATTTATTTTAATATATAATCTGTCTTTTGTCAAATCTATGAAAGATTGGTTTGTATCAAGAAGTTGTGGGAGCTTTTCCTCACAACTAAGCTAATTTTGTTGAATTTCAAACTTACAATTTCTGTTTTAATTCTGCCATCATATTCATTAATTCTTCATCTTCATTAAACACAGAATTCCCCTTCAAGTCAGCTTTGTTAACACTATCATTATAAGGAATAGTATATATAAGAGGAATATCCAGCTTATCTTCAATAATCTCTTTTTCTCTTTCTTCTTTCATTTTATTTAAAATAGCTACATTATTCTCTATACCTATATCCTCAGCCAGTCTATTTATTCTAGCCGCTGTCTTAACTGAACGCAGACTCGGCTCTACAACTGTCAGTAAAACATCTACATTTTCGGTAGTTCCTCTTCCTAAATGTTCAATTCCGGCTTCCATATCCATTATTAAAGTCTGGTCCCATTCTTTTAAATAATGTTCCATCAACTTCTTTATAAGTGCATTCTCAGGACAGAAACAGCCGCTTCCTCCCTGTCTAATCGAGCCAGCCACTAATAGCTGCACTCCATCATCACATTCAACACCGAATCTATCCAGAATATCATCTACTGTAAAGTTTAGCCTAAACATCTGGCCGTATCCACTGCCTGGCTCTACCCCGGTCTTTTCTTCTATCAGCTCATCCATCTCTGATAATGGAGTAACAGAAGTATCTTTAGCTCCCAAAGCAGTCATCAAGTTTGGAGAAGAATCTGTATCCAGAGCAATAACTTCTTCCCCTTCACGGGAAAAGATTCTGGCCAGTCCGGCAGAGATAGTAGTCTTACCTACTCCCCCTTTTCCTGAAACGGCAATCTTCATTGCTTCACCTCCAAAAATTTACTCATCTCTTTATTTCTCCTACACTTTTCACATAAATCAAAGTATTCTTCAGCAAAACTTGAAAACTCTTCTTCTGCTTTTAATCTTTCAATCATTCGTTCGGTACTAAAGAAGTCTCCACATTCCCTGCATTCCTTTAACTCCAGAGTGGTATTGAAATACCGAATATACCTTGTTGAACCTTCATCATCAACCTCTATAGCCCCTGTAGGACAGACCTCCGCGCAGGCTCCACATCCTATACAGACATCGGAATCGATAGAAAAAGGCGTATCTACTTCAGTTTCATAGCCTCTTCCTACAAAGTTTATTGCACCGATTCCCACCTCTTCTTTGCAGGCTCTAACACACTTACCGCAGTATAAAACACAATCATAATCTCTGGCTGTAAATTCAGTTTCTGTAACTCCAAGATCCTCCAGTTTCTTTTGTAATTTCTTTGATTCCGGTGCTCGAGCCAGCAGAAGTTCAGCTATAACTTTCCTCTTTTCTATTATCTCCTCAGTCTCTGTTCTGATCTTCATACCGTCTTCTACATATCTAGTACAGGAAGTATCCAGCTCTCTTCTACCGTTCTTCTCTATCTCGACGATGCATAATCTACAGGCACCGTAAGGCTCTAGACCGCCATGATGGCAGAGAGTTGGAATCTCAATATCCATCTCCTCTGCCAGTTCCAGAATGGTTTTCTCTGTCTTTAGCTCAACATCTCTACCATTGATTATTGCTTTCATTCATATCACTCCTACCCCATCTTTACGTCAGACTCACTTTTTTGAAAAGCAGCTACAAGTCCTTCGGCTGCTGCTTCTCTCCTCTTCTTAGCAAGCTCTTTTGTAGTTATAAATTCTAATGCATTTGTAGGACAGCCTTCGACACAGGCGGGTTCTGCTCCCTCCTCTAGTCTATCTGTACAAAGATCACATTTGGTTACCACACCACCGGCTTTACTTCTCTCTATTACACCAAAAGGACAGACCTGAAGACACATCTTACATCCTATACATTTATCCTTCTCTATCACAACTGGAGACTCAGAATTCTCTCTACCTATAGCTCCAGTAGGACAGACAGTCTCACAGGGAGCATCATCACAGTGCCGACACTGCCAGGGAATATTATTGCCCTCCATGAATTCTACACTTACTCTAGCCTGAGGCAGCGGGTCCTCTAGAATAGCTCCAAAGAGACTCTTCGAGTCTGAATCTTCAACAGCACATTCTATTTCACATGTATGACAGCCCAAACATTTATCTAGATTAACATAAATTATCTTTTCCATCTTTATCCCCTCTCTCCTAGCAGTTCTTTCCGCTTGCTTGCAATATGATCAAGCATTAGATCTGCTATTTCATTAGGGGTGCTCTCAACAGCGAACTTACCTCCAGTTACTTCTTCTATATCCTCAGTTAATAACTTCACTACTTCATTACTTCCCAATACAGGAGGTGTCGTGCCTAACACAGTAAAGATCCCGGAGGCTACAAAGTAAGTTCCGATCGAGACTGCCTTTTCACTCATCCATTCTGGAGCTGCTCCAGCGACAGGTAACTGGGAAGGTTCAACACCTAACGCTTCTGCTATTGCTGATACAGCAACAAGAATTCTGGTATTATCCACACAGCTTCCCATATGCAAACAAGGAGGAATTTCAAGCTGCTCACAGACTGCCTGCAGACCATCTCCAGCTAACTCGGCCGCTTCTGGTTTAAAGAGGCCGTCTTTCATAGCAGCAATTGACCAGCATCCTGTTCCTACTACCAATATATCATTAGCAATTAATTTCTTGGCAACTTCAACATGTCCTTCATCATGTTCTACCTTAGGATTATTACAGCCTACTATACCTGCTATTCCTTTTATCTGCCCCTCTTTAATTGCCTCAAGAAGTGGATCTAATGAACCGCCTAAGGCATCTACTATTGATTCAACAGAGAAGCCTACAACTCCATCCATCTTTTCTTCGGGAATTCCTATCTTCTCTTCTTTTCTAGCAGGATAATTTTCAATAGCAGTTTTAATAATCTGTTTAGCAATCTTATCAGCCTTGGCTGGATCAAACTCAATATGTTCTGCTCCTGGTAATTTGGCCTTTTCAGAAGTAGTAATTACTTTAGTATGATAACAATCAGCTACATCTGTAAGCGAAGGCATAATACACTGATAATCTACTACCATAGCATCTACAGCACCAGTAGTTATTGCCAGTTCCTGCTGGAGAAAGTTACCGGCTGTTGGTATGCCGTGTCTCATTATAATCTCATTTCCTGTACAGCACATACCGGCTACAACGATTCCATCGGCGCCTTTAGACTTAGCTAACTCTATCATTTCTTCATCCTCAGCAGCTTCAACAATCTTTTCTGACAGAATCGGAACATGGCCGTGGGTAATCACATTTACCTTATTTTCCTCTAACACACCTAAATTTGCTGAAGACTCAACAGGTTCAGGAGTTCCAAACATCACATCTGAAAACTCAGTACCAATTAAAGAGCCGCCCCAGCCGTCTCCAAGAGCTGCTCTGATGCCCTGTAAATTTAAGTTAAGCGGATCAGCATCAACTCCCATATGAGTTCTATGCATAATTTCTACAACTTCCCGGTCTATATTCCTGGGAGCAACATCAAGCTCTTGCCAGACTTGCTGTAAACTTTCAGGTGCATAAGCATTGGCAAATGAAATAACCTCATCATCCTGTTTCCCAAAATCTTCAAGCGCAATCTCTGCCACATCTTTAGCAACCTCTTCAATTTCTCTATCAGTATTGACTCCTAGCCTAGAAGCTATTGAGTTTAACTTAGCTTCGTCCTTTATTTCATATCCTGGCACTTCTCCTTCAACTATTTCTTTAAAGACTAAAGCCGTTTCTCTACCGTGATCACTATGAGCCGCTGCCCCAGCAGCAGTCATTCTAATTAAGTTTCTGGAAACTATTGTCCCTGCTGTCGCACCACAGACTCCTTTCGAAGGTCCTTCTCCAAAAGGATCGATCCTACAGGGCCCCATATTACAGTTTCTACAGCATAAACCAAGCTGACCAAAACCACACTGAGGCTGTTGTTCTTCAAACCTATCCCAGACAGTCTCTACTCCATCAGATTTTGCTTTTTCCTTCATAATCTCTACCCCTTTCTATTTATTTAGTAACTATTGCATCAAAAGGACAAACATTAATACAGCTTCCACACTTAATACAGTCATCTTCATCTATAGTATGCTGCTCTTTAGCCTCTCCACTAATAGCATCCCCTGGACATTCATCTACACACTTAGTACATCCCTGACAATCATCAGTAATCTGATACTCTACTAATGACTTACATACCCCAGCAGGACACTTATTATCTTTTACATGGGCTTTATATTCATCCCGGAAATACTTTAGTGTTGATAAGACAGGATTAGGCGCAGTCTGACCTAAACCGCATAATGAAGTATCCTTAATCACTTCAGCTAATTTCTCTAATTGCTCTAGGTCTTCTTGTTTACCATTACCGTCAGTGATTCTTTCTAAGATATCCAGCATCCGTTTAGTACCTTCTGAGCAAGGAGCACACTTACCACAGGATTCTGATACTGTAAAGTCCAAAAAGTACCGGGCTACATCCACCATACAAGTATCCTCATCCATAACAACTAATCCTCCGGAACCCATCATTGCTCCGGCTTCAAGCAGAGAATCATAATCAATAGGCAGATGTAGTTTTTCTTCTGGTAGACATCCTCCAGAAGGACCGCCGATCTGAACTGCTTTGAAGTCTTTATCACCGGGGATTCCGCCACCGATATCATAAATAATCTCTTCCACTGTAATTCCCATCGGCACTTCAACTAAACCTGTATTATTGATCTTACCTGCCAGTGCAAATACTTTAGTTCCTTTGCTTTCTTCAGTCCCCACAGAACTGAAGCTCTCAGCACCTTCGGTAATTATCGTCGATATATTGGCATAGGTCTCTACATTATTAATGTTGGTAGGCTTACCCCACAGGCCCTCTTGGGCAGGATAGGGAGGTCTCGACTGGGGCATTCCCCGTCTGCCTTCAATCGAAGCTATTAAAGCCGTTTCTTCACCACAGACAAAAGCGCCGGCTCCTTCTTTAATATTAATATCAAAACTAAATTCAGTTCCAAATAAATTCTCTCCCAGCAGGCCGTACTCCCGCGCCTGACTGATAGCCTCTCTTAAGCGTTTGACAGCCAGCGGGTATTCGGCTCTAACATAGATATAGCCTTCATCAGAACCGACAGCATAGCCGGCAATAATCATCCCCTCAAGTACTTTATGAGGATCTCCCTCAAGAATACTTCGATCCATAAAGGCCCCGGGATCGCCTTCGTCAGCATTACAGATAATATACTTCTTATCTCCCTCACTCTCCTGGGCAAACTGCCATTTCAAACCCGTGGGAAATCCTCCGCCGCCTCGTCCGCGAAGTCCCGACTCTTTAACTTCATCAATTACTTCTTCAGGCTTCATCCCAGTTAAAGCCTCTCCTAAGGCCTGATAGCCGCCTACTGCCAAATACTCTTCAATATCCTCTGGATTAATCTGACCGCAGTTAGTTAATGCTATCTGCTGCTGTTCATTATAAAAATCAATCTCGCGGTAAGAAGGAATACTCTCTTTACTAACCGGATCCTCATATAATAGTCTGTCCACTACTTCTCCTTCTAGAAGCTGTTTTTCTACTAACTCTTTTATATCTTCCGGATCTACTTCACAATAGAATACCTCTTCAGGATAAATAATTATTATGGGACCTTTTTCACAAAAGCCATGACAGCCTGTTTCTACTATCTTAACTTCACTTTTTAAATTATTAACTTCTAATTCCTTCCTTAATTCATCTTGAATCTCTTTACTTCCTGAGGAAACACATCCGGTCCCACCACAGATCAGAATCCGTTTCTCTACTCTTTCTAAATCTTGTTGGGCTTTTTGCTGTAACCTGTTTAACTGTTCTAGTGATTTCAACTTCTTCACCTCCATTATTTTACTCTATTATCTATATTGGTCCAAGATATCGGGTATCTTATCCGGTACTAACAGTCCATGAGTATCATCATTAACTGTCATTACCGGTGCCAGACCGCAGGCTCCAATACAGGCTACTGATTCTAAAGTAAATTTCTGGTCATCTGTTGTTTCGCCAGCATCAATGCCCAGCTCCGCTTTAACCTTATCTAAAATTTCATCTCCGCCGCGCACATGACAGGCTGTTCCCATACAGACTCGAATGATATTCTCGCCTCTAGGCTCTAGATGAAATTGAGAATAAAAAGTAGCCACTCCATAGACTTCACTAAAGAAGATATCCAGCTCTTTTGAAATCTCTCTTAAAACCGGTTGGGGCAGATAGCCATACTCCTGTTGGGCCGCCTGTAACACCGGAATTAAGTCTTCCTTCTTGCCAGCATAAGCCTTTAAAATCCCTTTTAACGGCTGCAGATACTCTTCTTTATTCTCCTCCACCTCTCCACATTGACACGCCATTATATAGTACCTCCCTGTACAATAAGAATATATTTTGTTTTATTTCTTTTATTTCATAAATAATGGATATTCATTACTTAATTCAATATCTAATCCAGTAATTCCTTTTTTATTTCTATGAAAACCATCAAATATACATAAAATAGATGACAATTATTCATATTAGCTAACAGTGGGCATTGCTAACCCCCGTTTAGACTTTCACTATAAAGAAAAACAAGCAATCATACTGGGCAAATATAAAAGCTCCTAATTTTATCATAAAATTAGGAGCTTTTAATCTAAATTTAATAAGCAGACTCAAAAATACCTATAATTTCTTCCTTAGTTGCCTTTCTTGGATTAGTCGAACTACAAACATCCTTGAGCGCATTTTCAGCTAAAGTATCGAAGTCTTCTTTCTTGACTCCTTCTAAATCGCTCAATCTCTGTGGAATTCCTATATCTTTAGATAAAGTAGTAATCGCTTCTAAAGCCTTATCCGCTGCTGCCCTAGTCGATAGCTCTTCAATATTTTCTCCCATTGTTTCAGCAATATCAGCTAAACGTCCCGGATTAGCAATTAAATTAAATCCTTCTACATGAGGCAATAAGATCGCATTACAGACCCCGTGGGGCAAATCATAAAAGCCCCCTAACTGATGGGCCATAGCATGAACAAAACCAAGAGAAGCATTATTAAAAGCCATACCGGCTAAAAATTCAGCGTAAGCCATGTTATCTCTAGCTTCAAAATTATCTCCATTTGCTACAGCTTCCCTTAAATTTTCTGCAACTAACTCAATAGCTTTAATCGCTGCCGAATCAGTAACAGGAGTAGCATCAGTAGAAACATAAGCCTCAACTGCATGAGTTAGAGCATCCATTCCTGTTGCTGCTGTTAATGCCGGAGGTTTTTTCATCATTAATAATGGATCATTAATCGCTACATTAGGAGTTACTCTCCAATCAGCAATTGCCATCTTAACTTGTCTCTCTTCATCAGTAATAACAGCAAACCGGGTCATTTCACTAGCAGTTCCAGCAGTAGTATTAACAGATATTAAAGGCATCATCGGTTCCGTTGACTGGTCTAAGCCTTCATAATCAGTAATTTCCCCTCCATTAGTAGCAACTATAGCAATACCTTTAGCACAATCATGGGGGCTACCTCCTCCCACTGAAACAACTATATCACAATTCTCTTCTTCTAGCAGTTCCAATCCCGCTTCTACATTGCTAACTGTAGGATTAGGCTGCACTCCATCAAAGACAACAAAGTCTATTCCTACTTTTTTGATATGCTCCGTTACCTCTTCTACAATTCCTAACTCCACCAAATCTTCATCCGTTACAATTAAAGCCTTTGTCCCCTTCAATTTCTTAAGTTGATCACCTATTTCTTCTACTGCTCCTGCTCCCATTAGATTAACCGGCGACATAAAGTAACCATAAACTTGTTTCATAAATTATCCCTCCCAAGATAAAATATTTTTAACTTACACTTAATTTTAAATGCAACAAGCATACCAATTTTTGAATTTTTGTTATTTTATATACTTCAAGAAATAGTTGCATCAATATCGACAAAAAGATTTCAATAATTGCAATTATCACACAATTTCGAATATAATTATTAATCTGCAGGTCCAATGTTTTATCTTAGGAGTCAAAATAATCGTTCTATTTTGCAACATTGTTCAAACTTAAAACACCTATTAACTACCTTTGATGTTCTATTTTCTAACGCCAGTCCCTAAAAAAACTCAGATATTTATACCATACTTTTCAATCTTTCTATATAAAGTATTCCGCCCTATCTCTAAATGTCTAGCCGCCCGACTGATATTTCCTTCAAAATATTTAAGCGCTTTTCTTATCGCTCTAGCTTCCGCTTCCTTTAATGATAATAATTCATCATCAATACTGTAATGCTGCGATTGCAGATCTGTTTCAGTCCCAAGATAATCTGGAATATGTTCTTTTTTAATTACCAGTCCTTCAATTAAATTTAAAGCGCTTTCTATTCCATTCTTTAACTCCCTTATATTTCCCGGCCAGTTATAATTTTTAAATGTCTTCTTAACCGGTTCTGATAATTTAACATTATATTTTCCTAGGGCCATCCCCAGCTTCTCAATAAAATATTCGGCTAGAATAATTATATCTTCACCGCGTTCTCTTAACGGAGGAAGTTCGAGATTAATTACATTTAAACGATAATACAGGTCCTCTCTAAAATCTCCGGTTTTGATTCTTTCCTTTAAATTCTTATTAGTAGCAGCAATAATCCGCACATCCACAGGTATTAATTCATTGCTGCCAAGCCGGCTTACCTTCCTCTCCTGCAAAACCCGTAGCAATTTAACCTGAGCACTAAAATTCAATTCTCCAATCTCATCCAAGAAGATAGTTCCGTCATCAGCTAATTCAAATTTGCCGGGTTTGCCACCACGTTTAGCTCCTGTAAATGCTCCATCCTGATAACCAAACAATTCACTTTCCATTAAATCTTCAGGAATTGCTCCACAATTAATAGGTACAAATTCTTTATCCTGCCGGGAACTGTAATTATGAATAGCTTGGGCAAATAATTCTTTACCGGTCCCGCTTTCACCGGTCAACAAAATTGTAGAATCACTATTAGCTACTTTCTGGGCTATTCTAATCATCTTCCTTATTTCTCTGCTCTGACCGATAATATCACTAAACGAATAATCAGTCTTCTGCTCTTTTTTAGTTTCTGACTTCTTCTGAGCAGAAAAATCATTAATTTTAATTACTAATCCGGTTACTTCTTCCTCTTCATTAATAACCTTTGAAGTAACCTGTAATCTTTTCTGTTTTAGATTCCAGACCATCTCCTTTGATTTTTCAGTTCCATCAGTTGTTAACTTCATTAATGATGAAAAAGTAGATTCAGGAAAGAAAGTTTCGAACTTCTTACCAATACACTCCTGGGGCGCATAACCTAATAATTGACTCCCTTTCTGATTAATTTGAGTAATAACTCCTTCATTATTAACCGTAAAGAAACCTTCCGCAGTCGAATTTAAAATTAATTCTTTCTGCTTTTCGGAAATCATTAATTCCCGCTCGAGATGCTGTAATAATAACTGCCGTTGAATCGCACTAGCTGCCGCTACTACCATTCCTAAAGTATGTCGCTGTGCACTATGATAATCTCCAGAAATATCAATCACTCCGATAAAATTATCATCAGCATCGAAGATCGGAGCCGCCGAACAGGTCAAAAAATGATTTTCTTGAAAAAAATGCTCACTAGCATAGACATTTAATGGAGATTCTTCTTCAATTACGGTACCAATTGCATTAGTCCCCTTTACTTTTTCATGCCAGCTAGCCCCTTCAATTAAATAAACTTTTTGTGCTTTAGGCATAAAGCTATCATCACCGATACTCTTCAAAACATGGCCTTGATTATCAGTCAAAACCACAATAAAATTTGACCCCTTAATTGACTGGTGTAATTCTTTCATAATTGGAGTAGCTACTCTAATTATTTCTTCATATTCTTCTAATTTTTCTTGTAAATTATTTGCCTGTAATACACAATCATTAGATTCTTGAAAAGGATTAATCTCATACTCACTACACCGCTGCCATGATCTTTTAATACTAGTATCCAACTTATCATTTACTTTGCCTTGCAAAACATAAGTCTGCCATGCTTCAGTTATCTGCTCTACATTTCTTTCCATCGGCTCCACCTCCTTATACCATCGCTTCAGATTCAAGAAATTTGAATCCAGAATAAGCTCCTTTGCTAATGGCAGGCATAGCGATTACTCTCTATACCCTAACGTCTTACAAATCCCAGAGGGATAAGTAAGATCGGAGGTAATTGACTAGTCAACTGAAAAGTTAAATCTGTTCTGTAAACAGGAATAATATATTTTGTCAAATTTATCTTTTTATCCTATTTTATCCTATTATACCATATGACATATGTTGTATCAAGATAAAATAAAATTGGAAAATTATTTAGTTATTACCCACCTGCTACCACTGGAAAGATACTGACTTTATCCTTGTCATTCAATTCTGTCTCTTCCTGGGCTAGATGTTCAATATTAATCCCATTAACTAAAATAATTACCTCTGGACTCAACTCCTCTCCCACCAAAACCATCTCTCGAAATTCAGTACCAAAGTTATCAGACAGCTCCAGAAGCAATTCTTTGATATTTTCTACCGAACCCTGATAATCATACTGCTTATTCCCAGTAACTTTGCGAAATGTAGCAAAGAAATTAATCTGCAAAATCATTACCTCCTCTTGAATATTCTTCATATAAAAAAGTAGGGCCAGTGATATTGCTACCACTGGCCAATAAATCAAGATTATGTTGTTTACTCTAAACTTTGATAATATTCCTCCAGATTTAATTCTTCCATCTTTTCTATCGTTGGAATACTCTCTTCATTCCAGCCCCGTAATTCATAGTAATCAGGCAACATCTCATCTAAACGATTCACTTCTCCTTTATAAGGACCAGTTTTCTGTGGTTCTTCCAATATTCGTGGCGGTAAAGTATCATCTTCTTTAGTAAAGCCAGCTGCTAAATTAAATATTTTCTCTAAATTCCAAATTCTTTCGCCGATCTTAATAAAGTCTTCCGTTGATAAATCAAGACCAGTCGCTGTCGAAAGTAATTCAGCCATTATATCGGCATCCAAACCGAAAGTACTAAATAAACAGAACCCTGATGCATCTAAAGCAGCTGTCAAATCTTGCATGGTAACACACCACTTAGCCTTTCCTTCCGTAGCATTAGGATCAATCTTTTCCGGCACACCCAAAATTTCTGGGGAAGTAGTATAACCCCGCACATGACAGCCGCCGCGATTAGAAGTAGCATATTCTAGACCAATCCCCTGTAAAGTTCGCGGATCATAAGCCGGCATCTCTTGCTTTTTAATGCTCATAGAAAGTTCCGGATGCCCGTACTTTTCAGCCATGCGATAGGAACCTTCGGCCAGCTCATCACCAAACCCTTCCCGGTAAGCCGTTTTGCGTGTTAACTCGACCAGAATCTCTTCCTTACCAAAGCACAAATCATAATCTACCTCTTCCTGAGAAATATATCCTTCTTCATAAAGCTCCATAGCACAAGCAATCGTGGTCGGCATACTAATAGCATCGAGTCCTAATTCATTACATAAGTGATTAGCTTTAGTAATAATATTAAGATTATCAACGCCACAGTCAGCACCATAACCCCAGGCTGCTTCATACTCAGGACCTTCACCAATGCCTTTATACTCAGGATCAGTAACCTTTGTTACCCGGCCACATCGAATAATACATGAGTAACAACCTTTATTTCTAATTAGGTTTTCTTCAGCTAAAGTTTCCCCACCGATTTTATCGGCCATTTCAAAGACGCCTGAATCTCTAAAATTATTGACAGGTAATCCGCCGGATTCATTGAGGATATTAACTAAAATGTTAGTACCATACGTAGGTAACCCTTCGCCCCCGACGGGATGTTCCTCAATCATTTGACGAGCTTTTCTAACAGTATCCATAAAGCCTTCATTATCGGCAACTGTAACTCCGTTAGTTCCTCTAACAGCTACTGCTTTGAGATTCTTAGAACCCATTACAGCTCCAACACCAGTTCTGCCGGCCGCCCGATTCATTTCATTCATAATACAGGCCATCTTGACTAAATTCTCTCCAGCTGGTCCAATACAGGAAACCTTTGCTTCTTCATTAGTCTCTCCTCTAATCATATCTGTCGTATCATGAGTAGTCTCGCCCCAGAAATCTTCAGCATCTCTAATCTCAACCTGGTCATTATAAATCCAGAGATAGACAGGTCGGTCGGCTTCTCCTTCAATAATTACTGCATCATATCCGGCATACTTTAATTCCGCTCCAAAGAAACCGCCGGAATTAGAACAAGCAATTGTACCAGTCAAAGGCCCCTTAGTAATTACCATATATCTTCCCGAAGAAGGAGCAATAGTTCCTGTTAACACACCAGTAGCAAAGATTAATTTATTATCAGCACTTAAAGGATCTACTTCCGGAGCAACTTCATCCATCATAATCTTAGTACCTAATCCCCGGCCGCCTAAATATTCTTCTGCATCCTCACACGATAAAGACTCTACTGTAGATGTTCGTTCAGTTAAATTAATTCGGAGTAATTTTCCAGTCCAGCTATACATTTATTCCACCTCCTCAAAAAGATCTTTGAATTTTTCAGCCACAGCCAGCTTCTTATTTCTATTAATAGAGCTATCTTCTTTGTATTCAATAGCATTTGAAGGACAGAATTCTACACACTGTGGCTCACCACCACAGAGATCACACTTGATCACCTGTTTAGTCTCTAAATTATAAGTTACATTGCCAAAAGGACAAGCACTAACACATAATTTACAGCCAAAACAGCGGTCATGATCAACTAAGACAGCTCCTGTCTCTACATCACGATAAATAGCATCCACCGGACAGACTTCCATACAGGCTGCATCTTCACAATGCATACACATCATAGGAATACCAACACCAATCCGCTCCCAAGTTAAAGCCTGTACTCGAGATTTAGCCGGATTGAATTCCTGCTCGTGATAGAAAGAACAGATCAATTCACAATTTTTACAGCTGGAACACTTATCAGGATCGATCATTAAAATTTTATTCATAATTTTCCCGTTTAAGACGGGGCCACCTCCCTTAAAATTAATTTTATCAATTTAAAGTTAGCCAATTGACAACCACTCCCCCTTTCTCTAAAGAATCTATAAAACCAAACGCTCTCTATTTAAATATACATGCAAATAATATACCAATCTCATCAAAAAAACAATTCATTGATCATTCTTACAAAATAAAAGAATAATATCTCTTATATTAAAGAATTCAAACTAAATATTTATTTAGAATTAATATAACTCTGATTGAATATAACTCGAAAACCCAGATTGACTATTCTATTTTAAAACAGTGTTCTAAAATAGAACAGTTGCTACAAATTTCATTATTATTAGCAAGCTACTTTCTTTAATCATTGATCTCTTATTATAATGAGTTATTCTTTAAACTTTTGTATAAATTATCGATGTTTTCAGCTAAATTTTCTTCATAACTCTCTTTAGTTTCTCCATCAATACCTAGAGCTGCTGTTCTCGATAGTCTCCTAAAGGCTTCCCGTAAAGTACTTTTATACATTAGATGTCCTAATGCACAAAACTTTGCTTCCTTATCTTTACGGGCTCGTTGTGTTATACGAGTAAGTTTTGTTCTCACCTTTTCTCTGGTTCTGATTCCAGAAGGTGTGTCCTTTACTTGCAGTTCCATCTGTTACTACTCCTTCCCTCGGCCAGAATTACCCGGCTTCTTCAGTACTACGGGAGTATCCGACTTCCTATTGGCATCTGTCCTCTTCACCTCTTCAGCTTATTAGACATACTCTCTTTTACAGAAAGACCGAAGCGAAAGCTTCGGCTATCATCATTAGGTACACTATTTTCGAGGCTCAATACCATTCACCACTAGCAAACCAATCCCCTCCGTAAAAATCACAAAAACCGTATCCGCTGATTCTACCTTGTTAACTTTCTGTCTACGCTTAAAATGGTACGTTCAAGAATGTATCTCAGGTAAAGAGCTTAAATTTAAGCGTATGAGATACAAAAATAAGCGTAAAGCTCGTTCTTCTGGTAATAAAACGACTTCTAAGATTAAAGAAAACAGACTATGTAAAGAAGTGAACTTTAAAATCGCTAATACTCTTAGGATATGCTGAGCATATCTGAACTTAGCAAGCTTCATCCAAATCTATAAGCTGACTAAGTATATTAAGGACTATGAGTTAGTTTAGGAAATAATCCGTAACCCTCCCTTTTTCAAATGGGAGATATAAGGATTAGCAAATATTAGTTTAAACAATTGACATTTGCTCCATAATTTATTACAATATAGATGTAAATCACAAGTGAATATTGGAGGTTGCAGTAGCTAAACCTCTACTGTGTAAAATATTCAGGGTGCTCGTTGTAGATAGAAGACACTAAATCTTCTAGTAAGCACTTATAGAGGTGCTTACACTTCTATCTTGAGCAATAAAAGTATCTCTGAGTCTAGCACCTATGCTAGATAGGAGTAGTGACGTTGGACACGCCGATTGGGTAACTTGCTTGATATTACGGGTAATTCCCATAAAAGCAAGCGACCATGAAGCTCGGTAATTCATTGCCGAGTAGTTCACGAACATTAGGTAGCCATCCTTTTGTCTTTCCATATTTAATCATTTTATCAATCAAATCCATTTCTGCAAATAACAATTCATGAAAGAATTCTCTAATTTCTTTATTAACAATCATTTCTTGAATACTAGAGCCATGTAGAAAAGTAGCATTTTGCATACCATTTAAGATTATATTTAGGTTGTTGAATAATTAGTTTAATAAGTTGCTTAATTAGCAATTAGATTTAAAATTTGATTTCTAATTACTATCAAAATTTATCTATTCCAAGAAAATTTATTATCTGTTATTCCATTTTCTTTGTCGATCAATTTTTCAATTAAATACAGTAAGAGTGTCCACATAACATGAGATCTATATCTTTTAAAGCCATATAGTCTAGGAGCTTCTAAGTTATATCGTTCTTTTAAAATTGAAAATGATCTTTCTATCGTTAATCTATTTTTGTACATTTTTTCTCCCATTGGAGAGTTAAAATAGATTCCATTTTCTATTCTACATTTATCAGTAAAATCATCAATAGAATCTGCATTTCTATAATTTATATCGGTCAATAACTTAAAACCTAGATCATCTGCTAATTTGAACAATTTAGTACTATCATAGGCTGCATCACCTAAAAGAATGAAAATATCATGTTCACCTAACGGTTCCATAATTTCTTTACAGTAATCAAAAGTGTTATCATAGACATTTCCTGTGGTAAACTTAAATGATAGTGGAATAGAGTCATTTGAAGCTATTAAATGTAATTTATATCCTTTATATCTACCTAAATTAGTTGATACACCTAATTTAGCATCTGAATCATTCTTTGAACTTCTTAAAGCAGTTGCATCAATAGATGTAATTCTAGTATCAGGATTTAATTCTTTAATCACTGACTGAAAAAGTATATTAAATTTCATCTTTTCAAGCTGATTAAATCTAAGAGCAAAAGTAGAATGGTCTGGAACGTCATTAAGTTTAATGATTCCCAGAGCTAAAAGATCTTCCTTAAGCTTAGACTCTAGTTCTCGCAAACAATAAATTTTATTTTTAACTTTGTATAATAGACATTTAATCATTTGTAAATCTGAATATTTTTTAGGTCTACCACGACCTTGATTCTCTTGAGGAGAAAACTTTGTATAATAAATCTCATCTAATTTGGAACAAATTTGATAAAAGGTATTTTCTTTTAATTCTTCAGGTGATATAATCATTAGTAGTTGCTCCTTTCTAGTGATTTAGGTTTGGTCACCTGAAGTAATACTAGAAAGTGAGCAACTTTTCCTTTTTGAATTGGAAATATTTTTTATTCAACAACCTACCATCTAATAATAACTACATATTTATTATGATTCTCTTTTAAACAAAAAACCTGTAGCTTTTTAGTAAAAAGCTACAGGTTTTATTTATTACAGCTATTTATTATTTTCATTAATAAATATACATACGATGCATATTTTTGGTTATTCTCAAACTTTCCGAAACCCATTCTCAAACTTCATGCTCATATTCTCAAACTATCTGAAAACCTACAACAATGTAGGTTTTCAGATAGTTTTGTACTGGCGAAACGAAATTTAAGCGTTTATCAACTCTATTTTTCACAAAGTTTTTAATTAAATTTCATATAGTTTTGAACTAGCCTATACTTTTTTCATAAAGTTTTGGACTAAAATTACTAAACTTCTGCATTCTTATTAATTACAAGTTTTTAAATGATTTGTTACGCCCCCTAATAATGTTGGACAAACACCAACTTAACATTTTATAATAATTATAGGGGGTAAAAGCAAATGCCTAAATCTTATGATCCTGAACTTAAAATGGAAATTGTACTTCGTGTTCTTAAAGATGAAAATATATCTGATCTAGTTGAAGAATATGATGTCAGCCGCAACTCCATCTATGCCTGGAAAAAGGAGTTTTTAGATGGAGGAATGAGCAAACTTAATGGTGAATCTCCTACCGAACAAGAAGCTAAATTAAAAGAAAAAGACAAGCAAATTCAGGAGATGCAAAAGATCATTGGTCAACAAAAAGTACAGATGGAAATCCTTAAAAAAAGCCCTGGCAGGATTAAATACAGACGATAAAATTAAAATAATAAATAGTTTAAAAACAGATTATACCATCTCTGAACTGTGTAGAACTTTTAATATAGCCAGAAGCACCTATTATTACCGTCAAAACAGCAACGATAATCAGGAAAATAATACTAAGAATAAACTTTATACAGGTCATCATGCCTATGATAAAGATGGAAATCTAGTACCAGAACATAAAGTAATTTCATTGGTAAAAGAATACTGTAATGAATTTCCTCATTTAGGCTACAGAATGGTAACTAACTACTTAAATTATGAAAAAGAGCTCAAAGTTAATCATAAGCGGATTTACCGCATTATGAAGGTCTTAGATCTCCTGCAGGAGCAGATAGTACCAAAGCCTAAAAATTATCAATTAAAACAGAAACATGAACTAACTGGACCTAACCAGCTATGGGAAATGGATATGGTCCAGATGTACATAGATGAAAATGGTCAATGGGTATATATGTTTGATATAATTGATGTTTATACTAGAGAAATAGTTGGTCATTATCAAAGCCTAAGATGCCGTACTAAAGAGGCTCTTGCAGCTTTAGAACAAGCTACAGACAATAGAAATACTGAAAATTTAACATTAAGAACTGATAATGGAACCCAGTTTAAAAGTAGAGAATTTCAGAGAAAACTTAATGAGCTTGATATATCTCATGAGAGAACTACAGTAAATACACCTGAAGAAAATGCTCATATAGAAAGCTTTCATGGAACACTTAAACGATCTGAAATTTATCGTAACCATTATTCTGATATTACCCATTGTAGAAAATCAATTGATAAATTTATTGATAGATACAACAACAGGAGACCACATTCATCTGTTGGTAAAATGCCACCAGCAGTTTATCATAAAAATATTTTAAACAACTTAGTTTCAAGAGTTAAATTTGCTGTATAAGCAAGTAATTTAGTGGAATTCTATGTTTAATAAATTTAATTAAATCTTGTCCAAATTTAGAGGGGCAAGCTCAACATGTTACCTTATCTTGTTTAATGAAACTACAATTTTGCATTTTCCATTTCTCTTTTTTATTAGGGCCAACTTCAACTAATAAATTATCACTTTCTACTGCTATAATTTTTCCTCTATTACCATGTGGGCCTTCAACAACATCATCTGGAGTAAAATTATTAGCAACTTCATCTTTTTGATTTAAATTTTTTTCTAGCTTATTAATTTGCTCCTTTTCTTTTTTTAATAAAGGCTCAATGTTTAACTCTTTTAATCTAGGAATAATAGATTGCATAGCTTCATCTGGATTACTATAAAAGGTAGTTCCTGATACTCTCCAAAATGTCCAACCTACCCGTTCTAATTGTCGCTGACGCATTCTATCTTCCCACCACTTCTCAGGAGGATGCCATCTATCCCCATCACATTCTACAGCAAGTCGATTCTTTCTACCCTCTACTACTAGGTCAATTCTATAGTTTCCTACCTCAACCTGCGGAGTAACTTTATATCCTCTTTCAGTTAACCAATCATAAACATCTTTTTCAAATACAGAATCACAAAGTTCCTTTGGATTCTCTAATTCCTCACGTTCTATGGAACCATTTTGAATATAATTTAATAACTTATACCTCATATCTTCCTTGTTATTTAAATCAGCTCCTAACTCTACTGAATGAAATAATATCAACTGATCTTTAGCTCTACTAACTGCTACATTAAATCTTTGTTGTGCACTTTCTTTAGTTAAAGCTCTAAATCTACGATTATTTGCAACTACTAATGATAAAATAATTACATCTCGCTCATCACCCTGAAAAGTATAAGCATCACCAGCTAAAAAATCATGTTCTGCTAATTGCTGCGAAGTAAGGTAATTATCAATTTCATCAAAAATATATTTAGCCTGCTTTTTCCCTTTTAAAGAAATAACTCCAAAGGTTTTATCTTTATAACGAGGATCTTCTGCTAACTCTTTGACTTTTTTACAAATTGCTTCTGCTTCTGGTTTATTAATCTTTCCTCTATCATTAATATAGCCTTCAGCTACAAAATTACTTTCCAAAGTAGGCTTTAACTTTTCAGAATCTGGGACATTACGTAAAGGTAATATTTCATTGTTGTAACAAAGGCGATTACTAAATTCAATTATCTCTGGTACACATCGAAAATGTTCTTTTAACATTAATCTAGACTGAGCATTAAAAATAATTTCTCCTATATCATAAAGACTAGTCTTTAAATCCATCATAGTATTATGCGGCAAATCATCTAAATGTTGTTTAATAAAAGCATCAACTTTATCATGAGGAACCCCTACTGCACTAGGACTAATCTGTTGATCATCCCCTACAATTATCACCTTTTCTGCTCTACACAAAGCAAGTAAACTTCGAATATCACATTGACTTGCTTCATCTATAATTAATACATCAAAACAGCCAAATTCCTTTGGGATTGTTTCAGATACTCTATAAATAGGCATAATCCAAGCTGGAATAGCATCTTTAGCTTCTTGCATATGTTTCTGCATTTCTCTACGCCATTTTGGAGCATACTTTCCAGTACCCTTACCATATCTTTTAACTGCTTTTTTCCACTTATTTAAAGACATTAAATCAGAATCAGTAATACTATCTTTAAGTCTTAATTTTGTCTTTGTCAATACCAAGTTTTCCTTTGCTTTCTTTATTTGTTGCTGAAATTTATCTTGTTCTGCCTCTAATTTGCTAATTTTATCTTCTTTATTTGAAATATCTTCTAAATATGATTCTAAAATAGCTTCTTCCCAGGCTTCTTCCCAAACCGAAATATTTAAATCTTCCAAAGTATATTCTGGATTCATCCATTGCTCAGCCCAATTAGAAGCCTGAGTTGATAATTTATCAACTAATTCTTTAAATTTATTATAATCTGGTAAAAATTCTTCTATTTCTTTTAACTGCTCATAATTATTCTTCCATTTAGCTACTTTTTCTTTAACTACATGTATCTCATCAGGTAAGCAGTCTATTAATTCATCTACTATAGGATGAGCATTTCTTTGCTGTAAAACTGCTAAATTTTCTTTCAAATCAGTAAAAATTTGCTCAGCTTCAATAAATTCTCTTTGTTCTAATTTGATTTTTAAGGCCTGATAAATATTTTCTAATTCCTCTTCTAATCTCTCTTCTAGTACTTTATCTTCTCCTATTATAACTTTAGATAATTCATTTTTTAATTTAAGTCTCAACTCATATTTATAATTAAAAGCACTTTCTAACTTTTGATATACTTTTTCTACTTGTTGAAAATCAGCTTGCTGAGATAAATCTGGTAAATAAGATGCAAAATTATCTTTTAACCCTGACCAGAATTGAACAAATTTATTTACTTTTAACTTTAACTTAATATAATCTTTTACTTTTTCCCATTCCTCTTGATTATTAGGTTGTTGACCATTAAATCTAATCTCCTGTAATGCCTTCTTTTCTCCTCCATCAAATAAACTAAACCATTTCCATGGTTTTTTCGCTTGATTAACTCGTTCTAAAGCAGAATCTACAAACTCTTTATATTTATCCAAAGAAACATTCTCATCTAATTCAATACTAGTTATTAATCCTATGCTTTTATGCAATTTATTTATGTTTTCATAAATAGTCCCCAAAGTATCTAAAGCATCATTTAACTGTTCTTTGAACTCAGAAGCATCATCTATAAGCCTTTTAGCCCACGAAGCTTCAATTACATTATAAACTTTAATACCTTTCTCTATTAAATCAATTGTATTTTTCTGTACGTCTTCTTTTAATACTAAATTAGGAAAATAATCATCTGCCTTTTGCTCTAATTGATAAATTTTCTCTAAATTTTGGGCCATATCTTTAAACTCTTCTGGAGTAAGTAAATTATCTGTATCAGGTAATTGATAAGTAGATAATTCATCAAGTTTAGGTAATAAATTTTGACGTAAAACTTTTAATTCTTCAAACTCATCATCTGTTAAGGGAAATTCATCTTCAAGTTTAATAACATCTTCATTATCTATTATAGCTCTAGTTGTTTTATAAGAAGGATGATCCGTGAACCATTGATATTTATCTTCTTGTTCTATTTTTTTAGCTACCTCTGCTGGAGATAAAGAATACTTCATATTATCTGTTATAATAGGTAATTCAGCTTCAGCTAAACGTTTAAGCTTAGTAGAAATTTTTTGTAATCTCTTTTTTAAAGTAACAAACTTTTCTTCTAAATCATTAGCTTTTTCTTTTAACTTACTATAATCTTCTTTAGAAACAATTTCAGAAATATAAGAAACTGCTTTTTCTAGCTTTTGTTTTCGATTAACATCATTTTGTAGAACACTTATGCATAATGATTTCAAAGATTCAGGTATCATATCTCTCAAAACTTTTAAAGCTTGATCTTTTTGACTAGTAACTAAAACTCTCTGTCCATGAGCCATAAAATGAGAAATTAAATTAGCAATAGTATGGCTTTTTCCTGTCCCTGGTGGTCCTTGTACTATCACTCCATTTGATTTCTGTAAACAATCTAAAATTTGAATCTGTTCTTCATTAGCTTCCTTCGGAAACAATATATCATTATCTAATAACCCTGTCCATTCATCATGAAATTCACTTTTATCCCAATTCACAGTTGTTTCATCAGGATCTTCTACTAAACTCTGTAAACTATTTGGCAAAGTAATATTATTTTCTTTTAATTGCTCATTAAATGCTCTAATATCCTCAATTAATTCATTTTGATTTCTTTTACGCACAAAAAGTGTCCAACCATTAACTATCCTTAAATTTTCATTTGGTTTTAAACTAGCATCTTCAATATCTTTAATTAATTTTCCATCTGGAGTTATACCTGTAGCTTCATAAAATAAATTTAAATAAGGATTTCCCTCTTCAAAATCATAATTATACTTTATTTCATCAAATTTATCCCTTATGTCTCCTAAATCAGAAATACCTACATCAATCAACGATTCTAACTCCAAATCCCACATTGCATCATCAGGTGTCTTGACTATAATTTTATCCTTTTTAGCTTCATGTTCAATTATAGCTTTTTGAGTTAATAACGGATACTTAATTAATTTATTATCTTTTTTCCAATGTAGTATTCCATAGCCTAAAATTAATTCTAAATTTTCTTCATACCTTAATGTTTTGCTGACACTAAATAATTCATCAAATAATTCTCTACTTTTTTTTAATGGTTCAACTTCTTTAATCCAAGTTTCTAATTTCTCTTTATATTCTTTAAAAATCAATGGTCGTTCTGGTATATCATAAAAGCATTCTTGTTTTTGATTATTGAACATTTTACGCTTAAAAATAATTTCTGGTTCTGAATCTAGAGCAGAAGAAAACTTAATCCAATTATTTAAGTTTTTAGGAATCTCAGGACGTTCGGGTAAATCACATCTTTTTATTTCTAATAAAGAAGATTGCAACTGATAAAAAAGATCATTAGCTTTTACATTCTCAGTTACTGGTAACTTGTTTTGATATAATAAGAAATTATTATGGTCTTCTAATCTATGGACAACCTTATGTCCTAATCTAACTATATCATCTAAATAATCAAATATTTTATTTGTTCTATCAACTGATTCAGGTTGCACGATAATCCCCCACTTTATAATAAATAAATTATTTATACCATAATCTTTAATTAATTTATTAGATAATACTTTTAATTATGCGTTCTTAAATCTTAAACTCAACAATTTATATTATTTTTTCCTACTTACTCTTAATTTAGAACTTAATTTATTAAAAACTTTAACTACATAAATTAAAATATTTAGCTTCTTTTATTATATCAATTACAACATAAAAAGTCATTTTCCTTTATAAATAAAATTAATTTTCCAAAAAATGTAGATTAATTTAAAAATTTCTTTTTTCTGATAATCTCTTATATCTTAAAATTATAGAAATAAAATCTAATACTCAATAAAAACAAAAAACCTGTACCCTTTTAACAAAAGATACAGGCTTCATTACTTATATAATTTATGATTGCAGTACAAAACTATCTGAAAACCTACAACAACATTAAACATCCAGATTACTTGCCAGGTCAGCATTAGCCATAATAAATTCTCGCCTCAATTTTGCTTTAGATCCCATCAAACGAGTAAAGATACTATCTGCTTCTCGTTCCTCATCAACCATAATCTCCTGTAGCTTTCGATTCTCCGGATTCATAGTTGTTTCCCACAATTGAGATGGATTCATCTCACCAAGTCCCTTATAGCGTTGAATGCTAACTTTACTCCGGTCTAAATCTGCTAAATACTTCTGCAGCTGTTTATCTGTATATATATATTCTTCATCACCCCGATAAGTCACTTTATACAGCGGTGGTTGGGCTACATAAACATGTCCTTCTCTAATCAATTCCGGCATATAACGGTAGAAGAGAGTCAGAATCAGAGTACAGATATGAGCACCATCCACATCCGCATCAGTCATAATAATAATCTTATGATAGCGAAGCTTGTCTATATTAAACTCTTCACCAATTCCAGTTCCTAACGCAGTAATAATAGCAGCAATCTCATTATTATTGATAATTTTATTTAACCGGGCCCGCTCTACATTTAAAATCTTTCCCTTAAGCGGTAGTATAGCCTGAAAATCCCGATTTCTACCTTGTTTAGCCGAACCGCCAGCAGAATCTCCCTCTACTAAATAAAGCTCTGACTCTTCGGATTTGCGGCTACTGCAGTCTGACAATTTACCAGGTAAAGAGTTATTATTCAATACTCCTTTACGCTTCGTCAGTTCTTTAGCTTTTTTAGCTGCTTTTCGAGCCTTAACTGCTTCTAATGCTTTGTTAATTACTTCTTTAGCCATATCATGATGTCTTGGCAAATACTGATTTAAATAATTATAAACAGCCCCTTCTACTACACTTCTAATTTCACTATTACCTAATTTAGCCTTAGTCTGTCCTTCAAACTGGGGCTCTGTTAATTTTACATTAACCACTGCCGTCAAACCTTCTCGAAGATCACGGCCAGTTAATTTAGGATCACTCTTTTTAAGTAAATTATTATCTTTAGCGTAATTATTAAAGGCTCTAGTCAAGGCAGTCTTAAAACCTGTTAAATGATAGCCACCATCATGAGTATTGATATTATTAGCAAAACTATAGATTCGCTCATTGAAACTCTTATTATATTGAAATGCTACCTCGACATAGGTATCATCCACTTCTTCTTCCAGATAAACAATATCATCATGAAGCAGATCTCTATCTTGATTTAAATAATCAATAAAGGCTTCTAAACCTCCGTCATACTGATAGGTAACTTCCTTCTCTAAGCCAGGCCGAGTGTCAACTAAGCTAATCTTTAATCCTTTATTTAAGAAAGCAGACTCCTGTAATCTATTGGCTAAAACATCAAATTTATACTTAACATTATCAAAAATATCCTCATCAGGCTTAAATTCAATCTTAGTTCCGGTCTTAGTTGTAGAATTACTCTTTTCAAATTCTGTTACCGGTACCCCTTTTTCATACTGCTGAGTATAGGTATAGCCATTACGCCAGATTGTTAATTCTAGCCATTCCGATAATGCATTAACTACCGAAATACCTACACCATGTAATCCTCCGGAAACTTTATAGCCACTGCTATCAAACTTGCCTCCAGCATGGAGAGTAGTCAATACCAGCTGTGCTGCTGGTAGCTTTTTGTCAGGATGAACCTCTACTGGAATTCCACGACCTTGATCCTCAACTGAAATTATACTCCCTTCTTTAATTTTAACCTTAATCTCTTCTCCATGTCCGGCTAAAAATTCATCTATACTATTATCGACTGCTTCCCAGACTAAGTGATGCAGTCCTTTAGTACCAGTACTACCAATATACATTCCCGGTCGTTTGCGTACTGCTTCTAATCCTTCCAACACTTGAATCTGTTCTGCATTATAATCCAATTCTTTCTGCAAAGTCACTTTAACCACCTTCCCTACTTCACTTAAAAGTAAAATTTACCGCTTATTATTATACCAAAGATTAATCTAAAATACCAATCTAATAAAAAAGTTACTTATAAAAGCGGTCTAAAAAGAAAATAATAGTTTTAATATTTAATCATTTACTAGAGGTGAGGAATATGAATTTTGAAAGCCTATCAGCTATAGCAACACTCCTGTCAGCACTAGCCACACTCTTTATGGTCCATATATTTCGGGAACAATTGAAGCAGGAATGGCGTGCAGTCCCTGTAATCATAAGACCGCCTTTGAATACAACAAATGAAGAATCGACCAACTTAAGAGAAAAGCATCTATTACTAAAAAATCTTGGTGGAGGTCCAGCGTTAAATGTTAGTCTATATTTAGCACCTAATGAATTTGAGTTTAAAGTAGAAAAAAGTCCAGAATTGAAATTATCCAGACCTCTAGCCCCAAATATAATGTATGAGGTACAAATAATAGGGGTTAAAACTGAAGAAGCCGAAAAAAATAGTTCTATCTCTGATAAGGTTTCTTTTAATAAGAAATTTAATGAAAGCGAAGAAGTTATACCTGCTTTAGTCTTTGAATCAGACCAGGTAATAGATTTACCTAACGATATAAATGCTGTAATAACTTTTGAAGATATTAATAGACAAAAAAGATGGGTTAAATATACAGGTGAAGGCCTTGAAAATGCTAAACAGACTTATGGTGAAGAAATGCCTGGATTCTTAAAACAGAACAGCAACTGATTTTAATGAATTAACTCTTCATTCTTCTGATTCTTTTTACTAATATACAATCTACCCTGAGTATCTAACATTGCTGCCAAAACCTTATCCTTATCTTCAACTCCCTGGTTTTCTAATTCTCCCTTTAACCAGTCTACATCCAAATTGTTTTCCTGAAGATTATCTTTAAGAATATTGCCGTCTTCAATAACTACTGTAGGAAACCCTTCATAATTAGTGTCAATATTTAGATCCTTTGGCTTTACATTACGCGATTGGGACTTTGGAATAACACTTATTTTTCCATTAGGTTCAAGAACAGCAAATTCTACATCCGATAAATTAGGTACTTTATTTCTGCGAAGCCCCATTAACAGATCATCAACATTTATTCTGGCTTTCCGCATCGTATCTTCAAGAAGTTTCCCATTCTGGATTAACACAAGCGGTTCTCCCTGTACAATTCTTCGAAAGGTTAAACTTTTTAAAGCTAAAACTGCAATGATAATATTAAGTAACGCTAATGTTCCTGTTGTTAATAATACCCCATTCAAATCTGTTTGAGAATTACCGAGTGAACCTGCAGAAACACTACCAATTGTAATAGCAATTACAAAATCAAAGAGAGTCAGCCTTCCAATTTCCCTCTGCCCCATTAATTTAGTCATCACAAATAACCATGTAAAGACAACAACTGCTCGAAATATCCATTGGTAAGCAGTCAATACCTGCTGTGATTCCCAAAACGGCATTCTTCTGTTCTCCTTTCTTTTTAAAGAATTTATAAAACAGTAACCTTGTATTCATTAAGTAGTACCTACCTCTAAAATACCATACCGCTCAATAAACAATGCACTGAAGATGCCAAATGTAATATTTGGGAATAAGACTATAAAGTTAGATACCGGATTCAATAATTCAACGGAAGTAATATTTAATGTTTTAGCCAATCCATAGACTACAATATGGATCATAACTCCATAAAGAAAGCCTTTTGAAATTGGATAATCTTTACCGGTCATTCTCATGATATATACAAGTATTATCCCTAACAGAGAAGCAACAGCAAAATCAGATACCAGTCCTACAGCTAATGCAAAAGGACTTGATAAAGCACTTTCTCTAACAAAAATCCCAGCAGTCATCTGAGTAAAATTATATTTTACTAAACCTAGATACTTAAAAATGCTCATCATTACTACCTTAGGAAGATTACATAATGCTCCAGCAATTATTCCTAACTGAACTGAATCTTTAAGTCTATCCTGTAAAATATTAACCCTCCTCTAAAGTATTTTTAGCCATCAAATAGTTGACAACCCAGGCAGTAGTAGCACCAAATACAACATGAGGCACTAAAAGTACTAAGTTAGGCAGTGGAGTTAATAAACTAACCCGAGTAAAATTAAGAGCCATAGCAACACCATACAGAAATATATAGCTAACCCCCCCAAACAGTAAACCTTTAAAGACTGGATAATCATTCCCCATTATTCGAAACAGGTATACAATAACCACTCCTAACAGCATAGCCAAAATATAATCCGCAATATAACCAGTAACTACCGCAATAGAATTTGAAACTACCTCTTCTTTAACAAAATAACCAGCAGATATCTGACCAAAATTATATCTTGTCCAACCTAAGCTTTGAAATAGATTTGTAATAACTGTTTTGGGAATATTACCTATAAGTCCTGCTATTGCACCGGTAACTGCCGAATCCTTTAAAATAATATCTCACCTCTATCATATAATATAATTACCTTTAAAGAATATTATATCCATCAAAAAAATTATTATGTATTTTTAAACTGAGGATTACAGAAACTACTTGCAGAATGTAAAGATTTCATATATGCTTTCTATGTAAACTCAATCTACTTTTGCAAGAAAGATTTTTAATGATATAATAAGTATTGTTATGAAACTGAAAAAAATTGTCCTAGAAAGGAGATAAATATGATTGAACAAGAAATAACCTCTGTTCCAATTGAAGAAAAAATGAAGGAATCTTATCTAAATTATTCTTTAAGTGTTATTATCAGCCGGGCTCTTCCGGATGTCCGGGACGGCTTAAAACCAGTACATAGAAGGATTCTTTATGCAACTAAAAAATTAGGTTTAATACCTAATAAACCTCATAAAAAATCAGCACGTATTGTTGGTGAGGTATTAGGTAAGTACCATCCACACGGTGATGCTGCTGTCTATGATGCTATGGTGCGGATGGCCCAATACTTCAGTCAGCGCTATAAATTAATCGACGGCCACGGAAACTTCGGCTCAATCGATGGTGATAGTGCTGCTGCTATGCGGTATACAGAAGCACGATTGGCTCCTTTATCTGAGGAACTGCTGGCCGATATCGAAAAAGAAACTATTAATTTTGTAGATAACTTCGATGGCAGCCTACAGGAACCTACTGTCTTACCTTCGCGTGTACCTAATTTATTAGTTAATGGCTCCAGCGGAATTGCTGTGGGAATGAGCACTGATATTCCGCCTCATAATCTCAAGGAAGTAATTTCAGCTTTAATTCAGCTGTTAGAAGATCAAGACTTAACTATAGAAGACTTAATGGAATATATCCCCGGACCTGATTTTCCTACCGGCGGTAAGATTATCGGTAATGATGAAATCAAAAAGGCTTACCGCACTGGCAAAGGCCGCATCACTTTACGGGGCAAGACTAAAATTGAAAAACGGAGCCGTAATTGTGAAAGGATTGTAATTACTGAAATTCCTTATCAATTAAATAAAGCAAAGTTGATCGAAGAAATTGCCAATACAATTAAGAAAGGTAAAGTGGATAATGTTACAAATGTACGTGACGAAAGTGATCAAGATGGTTTAAGAATCGTTATCGAACTTAAAAGTAAAGCAAATACTGAAATTATTCTCAACCGGCTGTATAAATACACATCCCTACAGACTACTCAAAGAATCAATATGTTAGCCTTAGTAGACCAGCAACCAGAAGTAATGGACTTAAAGACCATTCTACAGCACTTCTTAGACTTTAGACGGGAAGTCGTCACCCGCAGAACAGAATTTGAACTACAAAAATCTAAAGACCGACAACATATCTTGCTTGGCTTAAAAGAAGCTATCGATAATTTAGATAAAGTAATTAGTATTATTCGCAACTCCCAAAAACCCAGCACAGCTAAAAAGAACCTACAGGATAAATTAAATGTATCAAAAAAACAGGCTGCAGCTATTTTAGATATGAAATTACAGCGTTTAGTCAGTCTGGAAAGAAAGAAAATCACTGAAGAATTAACTGAACTGAAAGAAAAAATCGAAGCTTTAAACTCAATTCTGAATGAAAAAGAAGTAATGGATGACTTAATTAAAAAAGAATTAATCGAAATCAAAGAGGAATATGGCGATGAAAGAAAGACAGAAATTATTACTGATGAATCCAAAGCAGAGTTAGATGAGAGTGACTTAATTAAAAATGAAGATATTGTTCTTTCTTTCTCCTACAACAAGTATCTCAAACGCACTACTGACATAGAAAATATTAGAGCCGGTAAAGGAGACTACATTACTGATATTATGACAGGAACAACTAGAGATGATTTACTATTCTTTACCAATACCGGACAAGTCCATATCCTTAAGACTCATAAAATTCCAGAACACCACGGCTTATCTACTGGTGACCCACTAAGTGATTATCTAAAACTACCGTTAGACGAAGAGATAGTTGATATTCTTATATTGACCGATGAAACTAAAGAAAAATATATTACTATTGCTACTGAAGAAGGATTGATAAAGAAGACAGTTGGTAAAGAATATGAAACTACTGTTTCTTCTATTAAAGCTATTAATTTAAATGAAGAAGATGAAGTAATCGGAGCTAAAGTAACTGACGGCCAACAAAACTTATTATTAGGAACTAAGGGTGGACAGACTATCCACTTTAGTGAAGACAGCATCTCCGATACCGGTCGAAATACTAAAGGCAGCAAAGGAATAGATTTAGCAGAAAATGATAAAGTAATCAGCTTTAATTTAACTGCTAACAGTAACTATGTAATAACAGCTACTGCTGATGGTAGGGCAACACGTACTGATATAAATGCCTATCAGATCCAAAACCGCAACGGTAAAGGATTAAAGACTTTAACCAATGATAGCTATGAAGTTATAGATATTATAACCGCTAGCAAAGAAGATAAATTATTATTTGTTACTGAAGAAGGCCAATTAGAAGAAGCTCCAGTAAGTGAAATTACTGAAACAGAACGTGTCGGTAGAATGTATACGCAGTTCAAGTTAGATGATGATAAGATTAAAGAAGTTATCAGGCTGCCGCAGTTAAATAAAACAGAATGAATGGTCTAGTAGCCATCATGATATTGCAGGAATAGTCAATATGTATCCGCCGCTTGCCGCTCATTCGGCCTCCTGCCTCATTCGCTCTCAAAAACAGCCCTCTCGCCGTCGTGGCTTCGGGCTGTTTTAAGAATCGCTCTGGACACATATTGACTATTGATAATAAAATATATTGCTATGTTTATCACTAATTAGAGTTGCTTTAGGCATATATTGACGATTTGCAGTATGATATTGTTATGACATGATACTGCAATCACAGTCTGAGTTGTTTCGAAAAAAAGATCTGGAACGGAGAAACTTCCCAAGCTATAGTTACAACACAGAATTTCATTGATCTGGTTTTAAACGCTTCCTCATATAATTTTGTACAATTAGTTGATATCTTGCAACAAGCGACTTTAAAGCAGTCCCAAAAGAGAGAATGGTTAACATATAAAACGAAATCTTTAAATTATAACACTAAGATTGATTTACTGCTGAGTAACTAGGACTGATTTTCGGAGCGTTTGCAAGATATCAACTCTAAACTGCAACAATTATAAAAAGCCTTTAATTAGAATTCTGATTAAAGGCTTTTTAATAATCTATTTTAACTTTTTAGATAATCTTACAATTTCATCACTAATCTGTGGTAGTGGTTTAACACTATTAACTACTCCGGCCTCATAAGCTGAGCGCGGCATGCCGTAGACTACGGAAGTCTTTTCATCTTGAGCAATAGTATAGCCGCCAGCAGATTTGATAGCCTTTAACCCCCGGGTGCCGTCTTTACCCATTCCGGTTAAGACTACTCCCAAAGTCTGACTGCCGTAATATTTAACAGCAGATTCCATCGTTAAATCTATAGCTGGACGTACATTATGCAGCTTTTTATTCTGGCTTAAAGTAATCTTACCGCCCTTTGTTACTAACATATTATAATCACCAGGTGCTAATAAGGCTTGACCAGGCTTAATCATATCTCCTTCTTCTGCTTCTTTGACCTTAATCTGGGATAGCCTGTCCAGTCTCTGAGCTAAAGAAGCAGTGAAGTTAGGCGGCATATGCTGGACAACTAAAATACCGATGCTGAAATCACTACTTATTTTAGTCATCACTTCTTTTAGAGCTTTCGGCCCACCTGTCGAAGCACCTATGATTACTACTTCATCATCATTCTTGCTTTCTCGATTTAACCTTCTATCCTCCCGGCTAAAAGTGGTCGATTGATTGGTATCGGTTAAATTAGTTTTTTTAGTATTACAATTTTCTATATTACATTCCGCAGCTACTTTTACTTTCTCTATCAGTTTTTCTTCTACTTTATCAATATCCAGCGAGATAGAACCAGAAGGCTTAGGAATAAAGTCTACTGCTCCTAATTCTAAAGCCTCAATAGTAGTTGTATCATTCTCATTGGTTAAAGTACTTAACATAATAACAGGCAGTGATCTTTCAGGCATTATTTTACGCAGAAATTCTAACCCATCCATTTTAGGCATTTCAACATCCAGAGTAATTAAATCAGGTTCATATTCTTCAAGCTTCTTTAAAGCATCCTCTCCATTCCTTGCAGTAGCAATAACTTCAATACTATCCGTATCCAGCATCTCTGAAATCACTTTACGCATAAAAGCTGAATCATCAACAACTAATACTCTTATTAGGGATGACAATTTATCCCTCCTCTAACCAAAATTAACCTAATATATTAGCTAAAGCCTCTTTTACTTTTTCTGGCTTTATCGGCTTAACAATGAAATCCTTTGCTCCTGCTTCTAGAGCATCTACCACCATCGGTTTCTGTCCCATAGCACTACAGACAATAATATCTGCATCAGGATCAAAGTCTTTTATATGTTCCATTGCTTCAATACCATCCATCTCCGGCATTGTAATATCCATAGTTACTAAATCAGGTTCCAATTCTTTATACTTCTCTATTGCATCTTTCCCATCTACTGCCTCTCCTACTACCTTATAACCATCTTCTTCAACTAATTTTGACAGCATTGTCCGCATAAATTGTGCATCATCAACAATTAAGATCTCTTTAGCCATCCCGAACCCTCCTACTTAATTATTTCACTAATAGTTGGTTATTTCTTCCACATCAATTATTAAGGCTACGCTGCCGTCTCCTAAGATAGTTGCTCCTGCTATCTTTTTCACTTCATCTGCCAAATCATTAATACGTTTGATAACTACTTCCTGCTGTCCAACAATCGAATCAACAGTAAATCCATAATACTCTTGATCAATTTCGATAATTACAACCGAAATGTGATCCGGGTCTTCTTCATAACCTGGTTTATTCAGTTCTTCTCGCAGAGAAATCAAAGGAATTACTGTTCCTCGACGCTGAATTACTTCCTGCTGATTGACCGTCTTTATATTATCCGGTTTTACTTTTACAATCTCCTGAATCGTCTCTAGCGGTAAAACATACTTCTGGTCGGCAATATTAATTAAAAATCCTTGAATAATAGCCAAAGTCAACGGTAGTTTGATAGTAAAAGTAGTACCCTTACCAACCTCTGAAGCAATATCAACAGAACCGCTCAAAGATTCAATCTTATTTTTAACTACATCCATACCTACTCCCCGGCCAGAAACATCGCTAACATCCTCTACAGTACTAAAACCAGAAGCAAAAATCAAATTAATAATCTCCTTATCACTCATCTTCTGAGACTCTTCTCTGCTGATTACTCCATTATCTACAGCCTTCTGTTTAATATGTTCGGGATTGATACCGCCGCCGTCGTCCTTAATTTCAATCACTACATTATTACCTTCATGAAAAGCAGATAACTTGATAGTACCTTCAGGGTCTTTACCGGCTTCTTTTCTCTCCTCCGGACTTTCGATTCCATGATCAGAAGCATTCCGCAGAATATGTACTAAAGGATCACCGATTTCATCAATAATTGTCCGGTCTAACTCTGTATCTTCTCCTTCAATCTCTAAATTAATCTCTTTACCTAACTCCTGAGATAAGTCCCGTACTAGGCGCGGAAATCGATTAAAGACTAAATTAATCGGTACCATTCGCATATTCATAACTTCATCCTGTAGCTCACTGGTTACCTTACCTAATGATTTAAGCTTCTTATTTAATTCATCCAGTTCATAATCAAGACCAATAGACTCAACCTGAGTTCTTTTGATCACTAATTCAGCTACTAAGTTCATTAAATCATCCAGCCTATCTACATCCACTTTAATCTTACTGCTAGACCGTAGCTTACTGGATAATGATGATTTACTAGGAGAAGAATCCTGTTTATCCTTTTTCTCTTTTTCTTCAGTTTCACTTGCTTTTAACTCCTCTACTCCTTCAACTTCTTCTAATTCTATGCTTTCTATTTCCGAAATCCGATTTAAAGAGTTCAATATTCCCTCTTTATCAGTCTCACTGATGAAAATAATATGGAATTTTTCTTCAACTTCCTTCTCTTCAATATTCTTCAGCTCTGGTCGGCCCTTAATTAATTCACCATAGCTTTCTAATTCATTAACGACCATCTTAGCTCGCAGAGATCCAAAGACACAGTCTTCTTCCAAAATTACATTCAACATATAAATGGCTGATTCATCTGTCAGCTTATCATTAAGCTCTTCAATCTCTTCATCAGTTAACTGTAGGCTATATGTTCCTCCTATTTCTGTACCGATATCTGCCTCTGGTGAAGCCGATTCATTAGCTTCAATTTCTCCAGAAGCATAAGCCTTAAGTTCAGAAATAACTTCATCTAAATCATAACCCAGTGCTTCTTCTCCTTCATTGGCTAATATCTCTAAAGTATCTACTGACTTAAATAATAGATTCATAATTTCAGTAGTAACCTTCATCTCTTCATTTCTTAGTTTATCCAGGATATTCTCCATAGCATGGGTTAGATTACTAACTTCTTCAAACCCCATTGTTCCAGCCATTCCTTTAAGAGTATGGGCTGCTCTAAATAATTCTTTAATAATATCCAAATTATGCGGATTATCCTCTAAGTCCAATAAGGAACGATTTAATACTTCTAAATGTTCTTCTGCTTCTGTTACATACAGTTCCTGAAGTTCTTCCATATCCATACCGCTATCCCTCCCTTACACAATATACATTAAAACTATATTAAGCCTCAACATTTTCATCAATATTTTCTAATTCGATCTTTTCCTCAGCTGTCAATAATTTATCTAAATCAAGTAAAATAATAATTCTTTCATCTATCTTACCAATTCCCTTTAAATAATCCTGCTTGATGCCAGCAATTCTATCCGGAGCATCTTCAATATTTTCAGAATTAATCCTTAACACCTCGGAAACGGAGTCAACAATCAATCCAACATCCTGGTCATCCATCTCTACAATAATTATCCGGGTCTTTTTAGTCTCTTCCTGAGTAACACCAAACTTATTCCGTAAATCAATAACTGATATGATATCTCCGCGGAGATTAATGATTCCGGCCATAAATTCAGAACTATTAGGCAGCTCTGTAATTTCTTTCATTCGAATGATCTCCTGAACTTTAGTAATCTTAACTCCAAATTCTTCTCCGCTTAAATTAAAGACTATTAACTGTTGTGTTTCCTCACTCATTATCTTTTTCCTCCTTCTTAACTCAATACTGAATATTTTATTTAAAATACGTCCCTATCCTTTATTCTACTCATTTCGTGTTAGTCACAATAAATTCCTGCATTCTGGACAAAAAATACCAGGCAATCTAAATCCTAGATCGCCTGGCTTGTTAGCTCCAATTAACTGATTGATTCATTTTTATCATTTTTAATTCTAATATATTGAATTTTACTGCTGATTTTATGAAGTATTCCTTCAAAGAACTCTACTAAAATAGTAGCACTACCAGCAGTAACTAAGATAATAAGCCATTCCCCCTGGTGTAAAGCAGTAGTTTTAAATACACCTTTTAAACCGGGAAGATATAAAACAGCCAGCTGCATTATAAATGAAATTATTACAGAAACCACCAGATGCAGATTGGAAAAGGGATTCATTTCAAAGATACTGTATTCTTCTGACCTACAGCTAAAGACAAAAAAGAGCTGGGCCATTACTAAATTAGTAAAGGCCATAGTTCTTGCCTCTGCTAAACTTCCACCGCTTATCTTTAATCCTAAAATGAAGGCAAAGAGGGTACTTAAGCCTATCAATATCCCCTTAGATATTATCCTAGTTTTTAGACCATGGGCAAAGATACTTTCATCAGGAGGTCTTGGCGAACGCTCCATAATATCTTCGGCAGCTGGATCAACTCCCAGAGCCAAAGCCGGCAGCCCATCGGTCACTAGATTAACCCAGAGAATCTGAATCGGTATTAATGGCAGCTCAAATCCAAAAAGCGATGCCAAAAACATCGTTAATATCTCACCAATATTACAGGAAAGAAGATAACGAATAAACTTACGGATATTATCATAGATTGCTCTACCTTCTTCTACCGCTGCTACTATCGTCCGAAAGTTATCATCAGCCAGGATCAATGAAGAAGCCTCTTGAGTTACATCAGTCCCCTTCTCTCCCATTGCAATTCCTATATCTGCTTCTTTAACTGCAGGTGCATCATTAACACCATCACCGGTCATTGTGACTACTTCTCCTCTATTCTTAAGCGTCTTGACAATCCTTAATTTATCTTCGGGAGTTACCCGAGCATAGACTCTTATTCGATCTATTCTGGATCTGAATTCCTCTTCGCTCATCTGCTTAAGTTCGCTGCCAGTAACAACTTCGTCATTCCTATTTAATAGATTCAGTTCATCAGCAATTGCCTGGGCTGTATTCTTATGATCTCCGGTAACCATCACCGGTTTAATTCCGGCCCGTTTACATCTTGCAATTGCTCGTTTAACTTCCGGACGAGGAGGATCTATCATCCCTACTAAACCTACCAAAACCAAATCAGTTTCATACTTCTCCAGCCGATCTTGATCCAGATTTTTCGGCAATTTCCTTACTGCCACCGCCAGTACCCGCAATGCCTGACTGGATAATTCTTCATTCTGGCGTTTAAAATGATTTAACTTATTTGAAGTTAATTGCTTTACTTCACCATCTTCCCAATAATGGCTGCATCTATCTAAAACTATATCAGGAGCCCCTTTTAGATATAATGTATTCTCTCCATTTCGCTTACCAATCATCGACATCCGCTTGCGGTTAGAACTAAAAGGAACCTCTTTTAATTGCGAAAACTGCTGCTGTAATCTCTCTTTATTCATTCCTGCTTTTCTAGCAGCCAGTAAGAAGGCTCCTTCTGTTGGATCCCCCATCACTTCCCAACTGTTTTGATTTAACATGCCATCTGATTTTTGTTTCAAGTAAGCGTTATTACAGATAGCTCCAATCTGTAATGACTTTCTAACTCCCTCAGCAGATAAAGCTTCTGAATTCAGATCATAAGTCTTACCATCAGTATAAATCTTTTTAATTGTCATTTCATTCTTGGTTAAAGTTCCGGTCTTATCGGAACAGATTACTGTCGTACAGCCTAATGTCTCTACAGAAGGTAACTTTCTAACTATCGCTTGACGTTTAATCATCCGCTGCACACCAATAGCCAACGAAAGTGTTACAATTGCGGGCAAACCTTCCGGAATAGCTGCTACTGCCAGACTGACCCCCGAAAGGAACATTTTATAAATCGGTTCACCTTTGATTACTCCCAGACCAACTACTGCCGCACAGGCCAGAAAACAGATATAAACTAACCACTTACCTAAAGTATCCAGTCTTTTCTGTAAAGGCGTATCGCGTTCTTCTGTATTCTGCAGCATATTGGCTATCTGGCCCATTTCTGTCTCAAGGCCTATATCAGTAATTACTACTTTGGCCCGACCCTTAACAACAGTAGTCCCCATATAAACCATATTGGTTCTATCCCCTAGAGCAACATCCTCAGCTGTAATTCTATTTGCATCCTTTTTAACTGTAATCGATTCCCCTGTTAATGATGCCTCATTAGTTTCTAAATTATTGCTTTCAATAATTCTTCCATCAGCCGGAATCTTATCCCCAGGCTTTAAATAGAGAATATCTCCCGGAACCAGTTCATCAGTAGGAATTTCTTTCCTTTCATTATCGCGGAGAACAGCTGCTTCTGGAGCTGCTAACTCTTTTAAAGCCTGCAGTGATCTTTCTGCTCGATATTCTTGTACAAACCCCATAATTGCATTTAGAATAACTATAGCTATAATAGCAATAGCATCATCCATCTGGCCTAAAAACCCAGAAATAACAACTGCTCCAATCAATACCCAGACCATAAAATCATTAAACTGTTCTAACATCATTCCCAATATTGAAGGACTACTCTGGTCCGGCAGCCGATTAGGACCATACTTTTCCTGTCTAGCTGGAATCTGTGATGATAACAGTCCTGTCTCTAAATCCGTCTTTAGTTCAGTAGTAACATCAGAAATTGATAATTGATACGCTTGAAAATCATCTCTTTCTTCCATAGCTTCCCTCCTTACTTTAACTTATGCCTTATTTTGACTCATATTTATTACTATTCAATTGATTACTAAAAAATTACAATTCAATATTTGCAATTATTTTTTATAAATGTTAGTATTATTCTGTGAGGTGAAAAAGATGGCATTAGATGGATTAACTCTGCAAGCAATTAAAATTGAATTAGAAGAAGAATTAATTGGAGGCCGTTTAGACAAGATATATCAACCAAAAGAAAATCTATTAACTTTAAGATTCAGACAGCCAGGTGAAAATATAAAACTACTCTTGTCAGCCAGTCCACAGAATCCCAGAATTCATATTACTGACAGTGACCATGAAAACCCGCTTCGCCCTCCTACCTTCTGTATGTTACTCCGTAAACACCTAGAACACGGCCGTTTACGCAAAATAGAACAGCCGGACTTTGAACGCATTTTAAAGATTTATATAGATTCTAAAAATAATCAAGGCGAAATTGAAACCAAAATTCTATTAATTGAAGTTATGGGCCGCCATAGCAATATTATCCTTATTGATAATAAGAATCAGATCCTGGATAGTATCAAACGGGTTACTTCTGATATGAGTCGGCATCGAGAAATCCTGCCCGGACATGAATACAAAAAACCGCCTAAACAGGGTAAAACCAACCCCTTAACTGTTAAGAAGGATGAATTTATAAAGCGGATTAAATCGGCCGATATAGAAAAGAAAGTCTATCGTGCTATAATGGATAATATCCGTGGTATCAGTCCCTTAATAGCCAAAGAATTAGCCTATCGAACCGGACTGAATAAAAATGATAAGATTAGAAAGATAAGTAGTATCTCCTTAGAGAAATTATGGCCAGAGTTTAAAAAATTAATCGAACAGATAAAGGCTGAAGACTTCGAACCTAATCTGATTATTGAAGATGATAAATTCAAGGCCTATTCAGTAACTGAATTAACCAGCCTATCAGAGTATCAGAAAAAAAAGTTTGCTACAGCCAATGAATTACTGGATTACTACTTTACTACTAAAATCAGATTAAAAGAAATTACCGATCTTAAAAACTCCCTTAAAGGAGTAACCTCAGATAATATCGAAAAAGCAATGAAGAAATATCGCCGAGTAAAAGGCCAGTTAAAGGGAGCTAGAAATGCTGAAAAGTATAGAATCAAAGGCGAGTTAATTAAAGCCAATATCTACCGGATAAAACCAGGACAGACAAAACTAGAAGCTACAAATTATTATTCAGATGAAGAGGAAACAGTCAATATCCAGCTGGATGCAGATTTATCCCCAGCCGAAAATGCCCAAAAGTACTTCAAAAAATATGATAAAGCAAAGAAAAGTGTAGATTATCTGGAAAATGAATTACGAAAAGCAAAGAATGAAGTTAACTATTTAAAACAAGTAGAGGTTTTAGTAGAACAGGCAGAAAATATCGAAGATTTACAGGAACTGAAAGAAGAATTAACCTCTGAAGGATATATCAAGAAACAGAAATCCAAAAAAGATTCACGCAAAAATAAAAGTAAAAAATCAGAACCGCTTAAATTCAAATCTTCCGATGGCTTCGATATTAGAGTCGGTCGTAATAACCACCAGAATGATAAGTTAGTTAAGTATGAATCCTCTGACCAGGATCTCTGGCTCCATGCTAAGGATATACCAGGATCCCATGTAATCATTAAAAACCATACCCGGGATGAAGTCCCCCAGAATACTATTGAAGAGGCAGCCCATCTAGCAGCCTACTATAGCAAAGGAAAGAATTCTTCCAATGTTCCTGTGGATTATGCTTTGGCTAAACATGTCAACAAACCCAAAGGAGCTAAACCCGGCATGGTCTATTACGAAAATCAACAGACTCTCTATGTTACTCCTCAACAAGAGATAATCGAAGAAATGGATCAACAATAATTAATCCTCCTGGAATCCACCAGGAGGAATTAAATTAGTCTTCAAATTCCATTTTCATTTCTAATCGGGTTTCATCTTTTTTAATCTCCCAAATATCTTCAAGGTCTGATTTAATCTCTTCCCAATCATCAATATGTATATAAGTTAATAATTCTTCCGCTCCTTCTTGTTGAGCAATCTTTGAACCATACTGTAATAAATCTGTAATTAAATCTAAATCATCTCTATCTTCTTCTGCAACAGCAATAAATAAATGCCGATTATCAAAGAAGATGACTCCTTCTCCTGCATCAACACTTACCTTCTGAATTAATGGCTGATTGTAATTTAGTAAACCTTCCTCAGCTAACTCAAAACCGCGCTGCCAGATAAATTCAACTTTATATTGGCTTCCAACCGCTAATTCTAACTCTTTAAATTCATCTAAAGATGAAATCTCTTTGATTGATTCTCCTTCAACTGACGGCAAGTCTTCTTTTACTTCAAAAATCACCTTCTGATTATCCGTTATTTCTTTAAAGCCTATCTTTTTATATAAACCTTTTGATTTATCGATATCAGGCCAGACTACAGAACCAACATAGCCTTTCTTCTTAGTTAGAATCATTCCATAGCGGACTAACTCTGTTCCAAATTTACGACGTTTATATTCATCATCAATCTGCAGCTTAGTTACAAAACCAAAATCATCCTTGGAATCAGGTAACACAACTTCTGTGTAGCCAATTATTTCTTCTCCTAAAACTGCTACGCAGATTATTCCACCTGTTGTATCTATCAAATCATAACGGCCTTGAGCCAACTCCTCTGTCTGCCAATAATCATTTTTGGGAAGTTCATCAAAAAGTTCAACAATCTTTGGAATATCATCTTGGACAGCCTCGCGTAACAATACTTTACCTTCATTCGCATAAACAAATTGCTCCATACCATCACCTCTCTAATTGAAACAATTTTGATCACTTATATGTAATTCCATACTTATTTAATTTTTCCTGCATTATATATAAAATTACTCAATTCCATAAATATTATATCCAATTTAACCAAAAATATGCATAATTCTTAATAAACTATAGCTAATAAGAAAAGAGTCATCAATCCTGTAACTGTCGGCCAGAATAAATCACGATAAACCTGTTTTATTTTTGTTCCAAAATACTCATTAGTCAATATTAAACAGAAATGAACCGGTGAAACAAAATAGCCAAAAAAGACTGCACTATACATAATCATCACCAAAACAGGGTCCTGATCAATAACAGGTAATAATAAAGGGAATGAAATACCAACACCTGATATAATAGCTCCTGTAATATAACCAACTAAAGCCGGAATGATAGTTATTAAAACCATAGTCGGCAGGCCTAAACTTAATAATAAATCTGTCAATAACTTTAAATCGGGACCTGAATTAATAAACTCTTTGAATACCATAATACCTACAATAGAGATCGTCAATTCATAATCAATACTTTCTAATAATAGAGGCCAGCTGAATTTTTGATACTTCATTATAATAACAGCTAATAACCCCATAAGTAACCCAATAATCAAAGATACATTAAATAATAACGGAACTATAAGAGTAATCAATAACGGTAAACTTGTAATCAACAACTGAGAACAAACCTTCCTTATGCTTTTGGATTCTTTTTCCTGTTTATTAAACTCTTTATCCTTAAATAGACTATAATAGCCTGCAATTCCCATAACTATAGCCATAGGAAACTGGAGTTTAATAAGAGTATACATGCTTATACTAGTTAACTGTGCTGCCAAAATTAAACCAGGCATCATCGGAAAGACAAAGCCCCAGATATGCCGATATAAGAAATTAACAGCCATCTCTTTTCTAGCATTTAATCCCATATCATCCCCAACTGATTTTACTAACGGCGCTGACATAATGGCACCGCCGGGAATCGGTAAAGCACCTATAATCGAAGGAATAAACATAGCTATTACCTTTTGATTAAAAATATATGAGTATGCCTCTATCATCTCAGTTAACAACTCAGTCTTCTCCATTAACTGGGCTAAAATTCCAATCAAAGCTACAATAATGATTAATTCTAAAGTAGATTCACTGCTGATGCCTTTAATAAAGACCTCTACTGTCTTTTGAATACTCAATTGTGAGGTTACCGCTACTACAATTGAACCTAGAAACATAGCATGTCCTAAATTCACCTCTTTACCCAACAACCAGATAATTAATCCAAATGCAATTAATACTCCAACAATGCTTAGCATATTTCTTGATACCACCCTCTATTAGATCTAATTTCTATAAGTTATTCAATAATATTATTCCTGGCTAATTAACAAATTCCTTCCTATTAACTTTTATTTATTGATTAAATTTAAATTGTTGCTGGACTTTCAACATAAAGCAGGTAATCATGCCGGGCAAACATGAAAAACCATCACTTAATTGACTAGTGATGGTTAAATACTTAAGATTATAATTTATTTTTTATTAATCATTTAACTTGTGCTATTCCACTCTCCATAGCAGCTTTAGATACTGCTGCAGCAACTTTAGAGACAACTCGTTTATCAAAAGGATCAGGGATTATATAATCAGCTGCTAATTCATCTTCTGAAATTAAGTTAGCTATTGCATAAGCAGCTGCTATTTTCATTTCTTTATTGATATCAGTTGCTCTAACATCTAAAGCTCCTCTAAAGATCCCTGGAAAAGCCAGGACATTATTAATTTGATTGGCATAATCAGACCGCCCCGTCCCAACTACTACTGCTCCAGCTTCTTTAGCAGCATCAGGTCTAATTTCAGGTACCGGATTAGCCATGGCAAAGATAATAGCATCATCAGCCATACTGGCTACCATCTCCTGTGATACTATATCCGGTGCTGAAACACCAATAAAAACATCAGCACCTTCCATGGCTGATGCTAGATCACCAGTTAGCTGTTCTTTATTCGTTACCTCAGCCATTTCCGCTTGAATCGAATTCATCTGTTCTTCTTCAGGATGAAGAATACCGAAAATATCACACATAATTACATCTTTAACTCCAGCACTCAATAACAGTTTGGCAATAGCAATTCCGGCTGAACCAGCACCATTGACTACTACTTTTGTCTGATCTAATTCTTTTTTTGTATACTTTAAAGCATTGATCAGTCCAGCTAGAACTACAATTGCTGTCCCATGCTGGTCATCATGAAAAATAGGAAGATCAAGCTCCTCCTTTAATCTTGTTTCAATCTCAATACAGCGAGGCGAAGAAATATCCTCTAGATTAATTCCACCAAAGGTAGGGGCCAATCTCTTAACTGTCTCTACAATTTCATCTACATTCTGAGTATCAAGGCAGAGAGGGAAAGCATCTACACCAGCAAACTCTTTAAAGAGTACTGCTTTCCCTTCCATAACCGGCAGTGAAGCCTCTGGACCGATATTGCCCAATCCTAAAACGGCACTTCCATCAGAAACTATGGCTACCAAATTGCCTTTGGCAGTATACTCATAAACTTTATCAATATCCCGATCAATTTCTTTACATGGTTCAGCTACTCCTGGTGTATAAGCAATACTGAGGTCATCTTTATCTTTAACTTCAATCTTACTCTCAACTTTTATCTTTCCCTTATGTTGACTATGTGCTTTTAAAGCTTCTTCTTTTAAGGACAAAACGCTAACCTCCTGTAAATAACAGATTTAATTTTCAATTGATTATTATTTCTCCAACAATATATTCCTTTCTCAAGTTAGATTATAAGTCCATCACTTTTTGCTGCTTTGATATAATCACTACAGTACTGATCCTTACCTAATAACGTATCTGCAGCGATAGCTAAAGACATAATCTTTTCATCTAATGGATCTAAAATAGCACTATCCATACCTCTACTCATTGCCAGTACTACGAAAGTCTGGTTTAAAAGCTTTCTCTGCGGCAGACCGTGGGAGATATTGCTTAGTCCACAAGTAATATGCACATCTTCATACTTGTTGGTAATCTCATCAATAGCAGATAGAATATATTCTCCCATCTCCTCATCAGTTCCGATCGGCTGAATAATTGGATCAACATAGATATCATCTTCGGCAATACCCTCAGCAGTTAGATCCTCAATTAGCTTAGTTGCTGTTTCAATTCTATCCGTATCATCTTCAGGCATACCTTCCTCATTCATCACTAAGGCTATAATTTGAGCATCATATTCCTGAATTAATGGTAGAATCTCTTGGAATCTATCTTCTTCGGCAGTAATTGAATTGACTAAGGCTTTGCCCTCATGGGCCTCTAGGCCTCTTTTAATTGCTTCTGGATCAGGACTATCGATACATAATGGTACATCTACAACTTCCTGTACTGTTTTAACTAACCACTCTAGTGCCTCTGGCTCTTCCTTAATTAAGGTTCCGCAATTAACATCGATATAGTCAGCTCCGGCTTCTTCCTGCTTTTTAGCCAACTCTTGAATAAATTCAGTATCTCTATCCTTAACTGCAGGTTCTACTTCATCACGACTCGTATTGATTAATTCTCCAATAATTATCATCTATTTATCACTCCCAAATTATATATATTTAATCTATGCAAGTTCACGCACTAAATCAGTAGCAACACTTCCATCGGGCGCATAGCCGTCAGCACCAATCTCATCGGCAAAGTCCTGGCTTACAGGTGCTCCACCTAAGATAATCTTAACTTCATCTCTGATGCCTGCCTCTTCTAAGGCTTCAATTGCTTCTTCCATAGCCGGCATAGTTGTAGTCAGTAAAGCTGATAATCCTAATACATCCGGCTTATGCTCTTTAACCGCTTCTACAATCTCATCAGCTGACTTATCTATTCCTATGTCAACTACCTCAAAACCAGCACCTTCAATCATCATTGCTACTAAGTTCTTACCGATATCATGGAGATCTCCTTTGACAGTACCAATTACTACTGTTCCTGCCGAGGAAGAATCAGCATCTGACAATAGCGGCTTAACTATATCCATTCCTGCATGCATAGATTTAGCTGAAATCAATACTTCCGGCACAAACATATCCTGATTCTTAAATCTCTTACCAACAACATTCATCCCGGCAACTAAACCTTCTTTGATAATCTTACTTGGTTTCTGACCGGCATCCACTAATTTTTGAGCTATTTCGGCCACTTTTTCCACTTCTCCATTAATTACTGCATCAGCAATTTCATTAAATTCACTCATTTTCATCTCTCCTTAATTTTATCTAATTATTTTAGTTTAAAGTTATCTATATCTAGGGAGTAATAACCACTTTAAGTGTCTTGGCTCGTTCCTCATAAATAAAGTCAAATGCTCCTTCAGCATCTTTCAGTGATAAAGTTTGAGTAATTAAATCCTGAGTCTGTATTTTACCAGATTCCATCATATCAATTGTCGGCTGAAAAGCATTAGGGCTAGCCAGACAGTTATGAATATCCAGATCTTTAACAATTGTCGTATTAACATCAACAGTTAACTCACTCTGGGGATAGATGCTTAATAAACAGAGTTCACCGCCTGGTTTAACTGCTTCAATCGCCTGCTGTAAACCTGTTTCATTACCACAGGCTTCAATAACTACATCTGCTCCCTGTCCAGCCGTATATTCCATCACAGCCTCAATAACTTCCTGATTATGCCGATTAATCGTTTCCGCATTACATAACTTTTCAACAATTGCCAGCTTTTCATCATAAGAACCGGATAAAATCACCTCTTTAGCTCCAGCAGCATCGGCACATTGAACAGCTAACTGCCCAATTGGTCCATCGCCGATTACTAATACAGTATCTCCCATCTCAATATCAGTCCTCATTACTCCATAAACACAGGTAGCTGCTGACTCTACTAATGCTGCTTCCGGCATTGAAATGCTTTCGGGAACATTATAGAGATTACGGGCTGGCATCACAATATACTCAGCAAAACCGCCCTCTTTATTGCGGTAACTACCTACTACCCGGCGATTAGGACAGAGATTATACCTGCCGCTCATACAGTAACTACAGTCACCACAGCCCAAAGAAACATCACCAACCACTCGATCACCAGGACCGAAGTCAGTTACATCCTCGCCTACCTCTTCAATTACTCCTGCCCATTCATGGCCGGGAGTAATCGGCAGTGTTGTACAGCCCCATTCTAAATAAGGATGGTCACCTTCATAAAGTTCAACATCTGATCCACAGACACCAACAGCTTTAACTTTAATTAAAGCCTGTTCCGGTCCAACCTCCGGTATGGGGATATCAACTACTCTCATATCCTGTTTACCAAAAATTCTAGCTGCCTTCATCTTCTCTGTCATTTTAATCTCCTCCTGCTTAATTACTTTCCTATCTGTTCTCTTCATTTCCGGAATAAAGGTAATAATCACCTAAAGTTATTAATTCAGATTCAGCCTCCGGCGCAATATAGTCAACATACTCTACAAACTCTCCTGGATTACCATTATGTTCAGCAAACATCCAAAAATGTGAAGGAATTACTACTTCTACTTTACAGTCCCGGGTTACCAGAGCTGCTTCCAGTGGATTTAGATTATTGAATTTACCATTAATTGGAGCAATCAAAACTTCAGGCTCCATACCAAAAGCTAGCTCCATCTTATCCGGGGTATAGGCTGTATCCCCTGTATAATATACCTTAGTTCCTGCAAAATCCAGCATATAGCCTACAGCCTGCGGTGCTAAATCGCCGTGGTCAGCAAAGACTACTCTCACCTTACAGCTGTTAAGTTCTACTTCACTGCCTTCTTCTACTTGAAGTAGCTTATCCTTATTGACCCCCAAATTACAGCATTTATCAATACAGGGCTGGGGAGCAATTAATTTAATTTCCTCTTGTTCCATAATACTAGGAATACTATCTACATCGAGGTGATCGCCATGTTCATGACTAATTAAGACATAATCTGCTTCTACTTCATCTTCTGTTATTAAGGAAGGATAAATTCGCTGAAAACCGTATAGTCTTTCTGCACAATTAGATAAATAAGGATCGATATAAATAATCTCTCCTTGAGCCGATTTTAATACAAAACCGGCATTACCTAACCAAAAAATCGCTATATTTCCCGTGGATACCTCTAACTTCTTAATCTCTTCCTGCAGACTCACTTATAACCACTTCTTTCTAAATTATTTTCTTTTATCCTCCACCAAAGATAGGATAAATATCTATTTGAGCATCAGCTTCAATTTCAGCATCTAGTTTTACTTTTTTATCATTCTGTAAGACTATTTTGGTTTCATTTTTCTCTAAACCTAGTTCACCATATAACCAGGTAATAGTAGCATCATCAGGTACAGCCATTTCTGTTAACTTCTTTCTATCCAGGTATTTATCCAGTCCACCATGTAACTTAACTTGAATCTCCTTCATTCTTCCCACCAACCTTCAACTATATTTCAATTTTAACTTTCCCTATAATTACCCTGTATTCAACAAGGCAATTATAGTAAGGAAAGGGGGCTTATAAATATTCTTCAACAATCTCTTTAAACTCATCGTGAAGAGCCAATTCTTTAAGTTTAGCTTTCAGTGGTTTTCCATCTTCATCCCAACCTGCCATTTGATAATATTGTTTTATAGCAGCTTCAAATTCTTCTTTATCCAAAGCTTTTTCTCCATCATGCGGACCACCTTTAATATCCTTAAAGAAATGCTCAGGTAATTTATCATCCTCAGCTGAAAAACCTTCTCGAATATTAAATAACCGCATTAAGTTTTCAGTTCTTTCACCAACTTTCATCAGTTCCCATAAACTTGTATTCCAACCAGTAACTCCTTCCACTAAATCCATAAACTTATCTAACGGTAAAATCCCCCTAGCAATCACACTAAACACACAAGTACCAAGACAATCATAGACTGAAGTTAATAGATTAGTATAGTAAAAGAAACGAATTTTATCTGCACTTAAATCTACAGCAGGTACTTCTTCTAAAATTCCTAATGGCTTTATAGCTTGAGTTCCCAAAGAATCTTCTTCAGTAAAGAATGGGTCGTGTTGAGCCACCCAATGATCTCCTCCATAACTGGATAAAGCAAACTGTAATCCTAAACCAGTTTTTACTCGAGGATCATGCATCGGTACCTCCTGATTTTTAGTTACTCTTAAAAATGGTTTAGCTTCTTCTCCGATCTCTTTAGCTAAACGAGCAGAACCTAAAGCTAATTTTTTTCCAAACCCTTCTTGCTTAGCAGTTTGCTCAATTAATGGCAATAAGACATCACCATTTCCAAATTCAAGCTCAAACCCACCAGTATCTTCTTTGGTAAGCAATCCTTCTTCATAACAGTGCATTGCAAAAGAAAGAGTCATTCCAAAAGAAATAGTATCTATGGTATATTTATTACATAATTCATTAGCTTTAGAAACTAACTTTATATCATTAAATCCACAGTTAGAACCAATTGCCCCTAATGTTTCATACTCCGGCCCTCCATATTCAGGATCTATTTTATAATCCTCGTCTTCATATTCAACAACTCGTTTACAGCGAATTGGACAGCCAAAACAGCCTGTTCGGTTAATTAAAATTTCTTCTAGTGCATCACTACCAATCTGTTCTGCATCAGAAAAGTAATTTTCCTTCCAGTTATTAGTAGGTAAAGCTCCACCAGCATTTACGCTAGTAATTCCTCCCGCAGTTCCGGTTTCATGCAACCCGGAAGTTAAAGGATGGTCATGAACATTCTTTCCTACCCACTTCATAATATCCTTTACACTCTGTTCATCTGAACAGGGGACATCCTGCTGTCCTTTTGCTACAATAGCTTTTAAATTCTTTGAACCCATTACTGCTCCCATACCATTGCGGCCATTAAAATGAGCTAAATCATTACATATATTAGCATATGTAACCTGGTTTTCTCCGCCAGGACCAATCTGTAATACTCTAGCTCTAGAACCATGACGATCTTGAAGTATTTCTTCTACTTCTTTAGTGGTTTTTCCCCATAAATTCTCCGCAGTCTTTAATGAAACCTCTTCATCACTTACAAAAAGATAAGTTGGCTCAGCAGCCTGGCCTTTAATTATAACTCCATCATAACCAGCCTTTTTAAATCTAGGTCCCCACCAACCTCCAGCTTCAGAAGTACCAAAAGCGCCTGTTAATGGTGATTTAGCTGATACTGAATACCTCATTACTCCCGGTGCTGGAGATCCAGTAACAACTGAATTAGTAATAATCAATGCATTTTCAGGTCCTAACGGGTCTGCTCCTTGAGGAATCTCTTTTAGAGCATAATAAGCTGCAATTCCAGGACCTCCAAGATACTTTCGATAAAACTTATCTTCTTTTTCATCTATCATTATTTTCTCTTCGGTAAGATTAACTTTTAATATTTTACTATGATATCCATTCCCCATAGTTAAACCTCCTTATATTTCTGTCGATGAAGATCCAAAATGTATTTTACTTCTTTGCTTAAAGAAGACATAATTTTAAATTTAGTAAATTATATTTATGAAGCTGCTAAAAAAGGGGATAATATGAACAATCCCCTTCTTAAACATATAAACAATCTACATTATATAATTAATTAGTCTCTACATCTTCACCAGTAGGGTGCTTCTCTTTAATATGATTAACTAACTTAATCGTACGTTCAACAACATAATCAGTATACTCTTTACCTTTCTCTTCAGTTGCTAGGCTCGGCTTACCTACTACTCCAATTAACTCTCCATCTTCATTTGTAAGATCCTTATATTCTGGAGCACTAACAGTTCCTGAATCAAAACGAAGAGGCTTAGAAGAAGCATAATCTGTACAGCCGTCAACAAAATCACCATCTACTAAAGAAGTAGCATCCATATCAACTGCTTTGCTCATATCAACATATTCTGCAAAATGAGCAAGTGCAATTGATGTTTCTGCTTCATCAGCATGCCAGAAAGGAGTTTCGAAAATATCATCATGTACATCCCGAATCATTCTCTGGAACATTACTGACAGTACAAAATAACCTTCTTTACCTAAATCATTAACAGTATAGTTTGTAACAAAGGCTTGACCGTGACCAAAAAATAAAATGAATTTTTTAAACCCAGCTTTAGAAGCACCTTTTACTACATCTTTAATTAACTTATCTAATGTATCATTAGATAAAGGAATAGTCCCGGGGAAATCCCAATGATGATGTGGATGAGCACCATACCACGGTGTAGGCAATAACATAGCCCCTGTTTCTTCAGCTACTTTTTCTAACATGGGGAATAACTGTAAAGTATCATGTCCCGTTGGTAAATGATGTCCGTGCTGTTCAATAGAACCTAAAGGTAAAATAGCAATATCACATTCTTTTGCATGTTCTACAACTTCATTCCAGCTTTTATGCTGCCACCAGTAAGACTCTTTTTTTTCTGCTTCTTCTGTCATAATTAACACTCCCTATTTTTAATTTAAACATTAAGAATATTATAAATATTAAGTCTAATTACTTAACCTTACCTACCATTACATCAGTTAATTCTCGGCCAACGCTTTCTTCAAATAGAGTTTCGGCATCCTGTAACCATTTAAATCTAGGATCAAAAGTTAATTTATATACTTTTTCTTTACCGGCCAATCCCCAGAGAAGATAATAACGGCATCCAGGTGCTGCCTGAGAAGTATGATAGCCTTTAGGAATAGCTACCGCACAATTTTCATCATCTATAATATGACTTTCATCCCAGCCCTCCTCGTAATTAAAGGTATGATGGACTGCAAAAGCACCATGTGCCCCTTGTAATTTGAAGGAGAAGATCTCTTCCAGCGGATACTCATCATCACTCTCAGTATCATGCTTGTGAGCAGGAAATCCAATCCAGCTACCAGGATTTGAAACTGATTCGCCAACTATCAATTTCTGAGTTATATCTGATTCAGGTCCAAAAATAACCCGAACGCTGCGGCGCCAATTTTTAGCTCCACTCATGGTTTCAGTAAGGTCTTCCGGCTTTACAAAATGAGCAGCTCCACCTTCATTACAGGGGGCAGCATAAACTCTAGCCTCCATTCCCGTTTCAGTTTCTAATTTAAAACTACTTTTAGGAGGAATATAAATAGCTGTTGGAAGCTGGTCAAAAACATCATACCGTACCCCTTTAACTTCTTCAAGACCGGTACTATTTTCACACTCAACTGTAGCTGTAAAGTCTCCATCCTGTAATACAATAGCCAATTCTCTATCTTCTACCTTATGTTCTAATCTATCTCCAGCTTCCAGTAAAATACGGTCAAAATTTAGATACTTCATATCAGAATTATCTTCAGTAATTATATTCTGATAGCCTTCTTCATCTTCAAACCTATATAAATTACTCATCTTAAAGACTCCTTTCTTTACCATTCTTAATAAGCATCACAGGCAGATTCATATAGAGCATCATAAAAGGCAACTATATTCTCCGGCGGTACATCCTTCTGAATATTATGGATTGAAGCTAAAACCAAGCCGCCGCCAGCAGCTAAGTCATTAACCCGCTGCTTAACCTCCTGTCGAATCTCTTCTGGAGTCCCTTTGGATAATGTATTCTGACTATCGCAGGTAGCCCCCCAGAAACTTATCTCATCGCCAAATTCTTCTTTTAGACGAGCAGTATCTCCCATTCCCTCAGCTGAAACTTGAACTGGATTTAAAGCATCAAAACCAATATCTATCATATCAGGTATAAATTCAGATACAGCACCATCACAGTGATAAACAACTTTGACGTCAGCTTTAGACTTAATAAAGGATACAACCTTTTCTTGTGCCGGCTTAATCTGTTCACGATACATTGAAGGCCTCATCAATGGCGCTTCCTGAGTTCCCAGATCATCAGATAATACAACCACCTGCAGATACTCTCCAATCTCTTCTAATACCATCTCCCACCAACCAAGGTGAAAGTCTACTATTTTCTCCAGTAGCGCTTCAACTATCTCCGGTTCCATCACTAACTTCATAAAGAATTCCTGATAACCTATAAACCAGGTACAGGGCACATAAATTCCGCCCCCTAATGGACCGCTTAAAACTAAACAGTAATCTGTCTCTTCATAAATCCGCTTAGCTTCCTTCTTCAGACCAGCAATTCGGCTAGGATCTTTAGGGTCGGGCCAAGGATAATTTTCAATATCTTCTACTGTACAGTCTTTTAGCGGATTGCCTACCGGATCATAATAAAGTCCTGATGTCTGCCATTTGATTCCAAACTCATCTTTGTACCACTTTCTGCCATCTTCATCCTCATGAATCTCTAATTCCCAGTCACCAGGTCCCGAAGTATATAAAGGATAGCAATCTGATTTAAAACGCTGCCGAATCTCTTCATCTATTAAAACGGATTGAGAATTAAAGTAAGCAATTTCTGCTTCATCTTCATCACAATCATACCCCAAATAATCCATTAAGTTAATATAAGCATCGCGGTGGAGGGTAGTTAAGTTATAGATACCCCCGATATCAATAGGAATCCTATCAGTTTCTTGATGTTCTAAAGCTTTGATAATTCTTTCTCGAGAAGTAAGTTCAGACATTCTACCACCTCCTTTGCTTACTGTTTATTTTAAAACTTCCGGATTGATTAGATATTCTGGTTCTTCACCCTTAAAGCAATCTATTACTCCCTGAGCAGCATGGGTTGCCATCTTAATCTTTGATTCTTCTGTTAAAGCTGCATTATGAGGAGAACAGACAACATTATCCAACTCGAATAGCGGATTATCCGATGATGGTGGATTATTAGTATAGACATCAAGGGCTGCTCCCTTAATCTCTCCAGTCTTTAATGCTTCATATAAAGCTTCTTCATCAGCAATAGCACCTCGGGCAGCATTGATAAAGAAAGCACTCTCTTTCATCTTGGCAAAGGCATCTTCATCAATCATTCCTTCTGTTTCATCATTCAAAGGCAGATGAAGTGAAACGATATCTGCTCTGGCATAAATATCATCTAGCTCATCGACTAGTTCAATTCCTGCCTCTTCAGCCTGGACTGGATCAGCATAAGGATCATAAGCAATAACTTCTACATCCATGGCCTGCAGCATATCGGTTAAAATTAGACCAATAGTGCCCATTCCGATAATTCCGGCTGTCTTACCCTTGAGCTCGGTACCGATTATCTTATCTCTAGAATGAAATCTACCTTCTCTAACCTCTTTATCCATCACTACAAAGTTTTTGGCTATAGTTAAAATCATTGTTAAAGTATGTTCAGCTACAGAATAGATGTTGGATTCAGGAGCATTAACTACCACTACTCCTTCCTTAGTTGCTGTTTCAATATCGATATTATCGACACCAACACCGTGTTTAGCAACTACTTCTAACTGTGGAGCATTCTTGATTACTTCCGTAGGTATCTCAGCCTTACGGATAATAATCCCATGACAGTCAGCAGCCTCTTCAACTAAAGTATCTATTTTATAATCTGAAGCCTGAACTACTTCAGCTACTTCTTCTAATAGCTTAACACCTTCTTCATGAATCGGTTCAGTTAATAGAACCTTTTTCATGTCTTTAGCCTCCTTCTTTTTAATTCTGCTTACTCTATTCGTCTTCCTTCATCTCTGCTACAAATTCTCTTGCACTTGAACCAAGCATACCATGGTCGGTACTGATCATAACGTAATTTACTCCTCGATCTATCAACTCTTTAGCCTGAGCAGGATTAGAGGCTACCATCCCTACATCCTTACCGGCATCCAACACTTTATCAACAATTGTATCTACACTCTCTTTTAACTTTGGATGATCTCCCTGACCGATAATTCCTAAAGATTGGGATAAATCCATCGGCCCAATAAAGACTACATCTAATTCATCTTCAAGTAAGATCTCATCTAAATTATTCATTGAAGTCTCTGTTTCACAATGCATCACAACTAATGTATCTTCATTAGCCTGTTTAACAAATTCCTGCTTATCCATTGTTCCATAACCGGCAGACCGATTACCAGGAGAGAAGCCGCGCTGACCTTCCGGTGCATACTTGGCACTTCTAATTACTTCCTCAATTCCTTCTTTAGTATCTACATTAGGCACCTGCACTCCTAAAGCTCCGGCATCTAGAGCCTGTAATACTTCGATAAAGCTATTCTCTCTTACCCTAATAATAGGAGCTATATCTGTTATTTCTGCTGCTCGAATCATATTGACCATTGTCTCTTTATCTCTAGAAATATGTTCATTATCAGCTACAAAAAAATCAAATCCAGCCAGACCTAAAATCTCTACTGAAGCAGGGTCATTCATCTTAACAAAAGTCCCAACAACTGGTTCACCATTCTTTAACTTCTGCTTTACTTCATTTTTTCTAATCATAATCTAAGCCTCCTATCATTTTTAATTATTTATTTCTTCTGAATCTCAATAGATTCTAAAAATTTACCTTCAGCTTCAATTGCTGGTGTATAGACACAGAATAACTTCAAAGTTTCATCACCTAAGTTACGTACGTCATGTTCTACACCTTCGGGAGCATAGATTAAACAATCAGGCTCTATTGGCTCAACTACCTCTTCGCCATCTTCAATTGTCACTGCCTCACCGCGGCCTGTTGCTACGTACATATATTCTGCTGCCTCATGAGTATGTACTCCCGTTGAAGAATCAGACTCAATAATTGAAATTAAAATCGTATGCTCATCACAATTGTCTAACTCCGGACACATCAATGTCTTTAACACTCGATTATTTGGTGCAGGAACCTTAACTCCCGGTACATCCTTAATATTAATTACCATGATCATCCCTCCAATGATTAAAATAATCTCCATCGCCTCTGGAATATTTTTCTGTAATCGTTTACAGAACTTATACAAATAATATCACAATCATTATAAATTGTCAAAGAAGTTTATAATTTACTACTTTACTATCTTCAACACCCAATTATTCGATGCTAAAACCTTAACTCTTAGTATATCCTTGAAATTAGTTACTATATTCATTCTTCCATAATTAAATTATTCTTCATTGCCCATTATTATTTTTCTGTAAACGATTACAGAACTTAAGTAAATAATAGCATAATTATTATAAACTGTCAAATGATTTTATTGATTCTCGAATAAATAATGGATCTATTCAAACTATTTAAACTTTTGCTGGTGTATCGTTTCCAACTTCATCAATTTCATCATTATTTAAATCTTTCAAAACTTTACCTTTAACAAAGAAATCTTCAAATACATGATTATATTTCTTCAAATAATTAGAATAATATTTATCTGCTGTTAATTTTGATACAACAACAAATACTATACTGTTAAGAGCTAAAGCAGGAAATCCTGACATAAGTCCACCAAAAGGCTCAAAACCTATATTCTTAAAGACTAAAAATGAAATTAAACCTACAATCGTACCTGCATAAGCACCTTGAGGAGTTGATTTTTTCCAATACAAGCCACCTAATACCAAAGGTATTAATTGCATTATACCTTCTCCTGCATAAGCTACCATTATTAACATCATTGGTAGTTTTTGTGTTCCTAAAGCGAAGGCTAAAAGCGATAATACTAAGGCACTTATACGTGCAATTCTAACTTCTTTTTTTGCATTTACTGTTACGCGCTTATCGATACTATCTTTATCTTTAGATGAACCTATACATTTCTCATTATTTTTTATTCTTCTAAAAGCTGTAATAATATCATTCGATATCACCCCGGACAAAGACATCAACGTACTATCTACGGTTCCTAAAGCGGCCGCAAACATAAAAGTAGTTACAAGTCCAAAGAACACACTGCTACCTGTTAATTGTGCCATTTCTAATAATGCAGACTGCGGATCTGCAAACTGTTCAAACCCTAATCCCGAAAGTCCAACAAGTCCTATACCTGCTAAAGATATAAGAATGAAAACTATATTCCACAAGCCTGAAAAAGCAGTTGCAATAGCTGATTTTCTTACTTCTCTTAAACTTTCACCCAAACATATTTCCATATAATTTGCTGGATATAGCATCAAGGTGAATAAAGTTAAAAATATATAACTTATATAAACTTGCCATGCAACTTCACCTGATAATGGAACAGTGAGAGCTTGAGGAGCAGTTTCATGAATCACATTAAACATATAAAATATGTTACCGTCATAAAATTTAATTATCAAGAAAATCATTGAAGTTATAGAACCAAATAACATAACCAATGCTGAAAAACTATCTACTGAAGCAACAGATCTGACTCCACCAAACATAACATAAGTTACTATTAGAGTCATTCCTATAAACGAACCAACTGTTTTAGAAATTACTCCACCAGATATCAAACTAAATATATATCCTAAAGTTAACATTTCAAGTATAAGCCATATTAAACTAAATGCAATAACTACCGCTGCAATCATAACCTTGATTTTTTTACTCTGATATCTTAATTCCATTAAATCTGCTAAAGTTGATAATCTATATTTTTTAGCTAATGGCCATATTTTTTCAGCTAAAAAGTAAAGTGCAATACCAGCTCCTACACAAGCAGCTATATAAAACATCCCTCCTGCTACCCCATGCTTAACAACAAATCCAACTTTACCAGTAAAAGTTGATCCAGAATAAAATGTAACTAATATTAAAAGCGCTACTATAAAACCAGGCATTGTTTTATTTGCAGTATAATGTTCTTCAAATGTAACTTCAACATCTTCAATTTTTTTAGCAGCAATTGCCTTAACTGAAAGATATACCACTGCAACAATATATATCCCCATCATAACAAAAGGAATTCCAGAAAAACTACCAGAAATTAGAGATGTATCAATCATATTTTTTTATCCTCCTTATTTTCATAATTTTCATATTTGTCATCTAATTTAAATAAAACAACCAAAAGACATGTCAGTACTGTTCCAAAAAATAAATTCCAAAGGATAAATACAGGTATCCCCAATAATAATACAGGCTTATTAGCCAAATTATAAAAAGGTGGACACATCATGATAAGGCACATAACCATCAATATCCCAATAATTTTTCTGTAATTATTTTTATTCATTATTTACCTCCTAATTTCATATTTTATAAAAAACATCAAACATTTCATAAAATCAAAAATAATTTTTAGCTTTTATTTCCTCAGCCAATAATCTACTACTCAATATAAAATCTTAACTTCTAATATGTTTTTTAATATTAATTATCATAACCACCTCCTACTTATAAGTTGGAGCATCTTCTTATTTATGTGATTAATTTAAATAACTAATTTTTATAAAAATTATCTCTTCTGAATCTCAATTGATTCTAGAAACTTACCTTGAGGTTCAATTGCCGGCGTATAGACACAGAACAACTTCAAAGTTTCATCACCTAAGTTACGTACGTCATGTTCTACACCTTCGGGAGCATAGATTAAACAATCAGGCTCTATTGGCTCAACTATCTCTTCGCCATCTTCAATTGTCACTGCCTCACCGCGGCCTGTCGCTACGTACATATATTCTGCTGCCTCATGAGTATGTACTCCCGTTGAAGAATCAGACTCAATAATTGAAATTAAAATCGTATGCTCATCACAATTGTCTAACTCCGGACACATCAATGTCTTTAACACTCGATTATTTGGTGCAGGAACCTTAACTCCCGGTACATCCTTAATATTAATTACCATAATCATCCCTCCAATGATTAAAATAATCTCCATCGCCTCTGGAATATTTTTATGTAATCGTTTACAGAACTTATTTATATAATAGCATAACTATTATAAATTGTCAAATAATTTGTTTAATTGCTATATTATTAGTCCCAACTCTTGTTAAATTAGTACTCTATTACCTATTAATAACTAATAATTTATTATCTTTACACTTTATCTATTGGATTTTTGATTATTTTATAGTATAATAGATATTGTAATTTATTTTCTATCCCCTCCTTAATTTAGTAAATTCATCGTCGGAATCTAGGAGGAATAATTATGAAGGTTACTATTAAAGATATAGCTAGAATAGCTGAGGTTTCAGTGGCAACTGTTTCTAGAGTCATAAATAATAAAAAATATGTTAGTGAAGATACAAGAAAGAAAGTATTAGAAGTTATAGATCGTCTCGATTATAAACCAGATAATATTGCCCGAAGCATGATTACAAAAAAGACAGATACTATCGGTTTAGTTATACCTGAATTAACTAATCCCTTTTATGCTGAAACATCACAGATTATTGTAGATACAGCACGACAATATGGATTTTCAACAATGATCTATACTACAGATAATCAATCAGGACTACAGCAAGGAGAAGAATATATTAATATTCTATTACAAAAACAGATTGATGGTATCATCTTTGGATCAGTTAGAACTGAAGAAAATTGTCTTTCAAAACTAGACTCCAAGGATTTACCATATATTACTTATCACCGTCGATTAATGTCAGAAGACTCAAATTTTGTAGTTACCGATGATAAACAAGGTATCTATGATGCCGTTGAATATCTTGTTAATCTAGGCCATAGTTCTATTGGGTATATTTCTGGTCCCCATCAATTCTCTACTAGTATCAGCCGTTTGCAAGGATTTCTAGAAGTTCGCGAACACTTTGGTTTAGATACAAGGCCACAACTTATTAAAGATGGAGCCTTTTCTGAAGAACAAGCCTGGAAAGCAACCAAAAAATTGATTAATTTAGACCAACGTCCATCAGCCATTATAGCTGCTAATGATTTAATGGCTTTAGCTGCTCTCGACTGCTGTCTAGAATTTGGTCTTAAGATACCAGAAGATATATCAATCATAGGTTATGATAATATTCATCTATCTTCCCATGCTAGAATTCAATTAACAACTGTTTCTGTCAAGCCAAGAATCATGGCACAAAAAACTGCAAAATTATTAATAACAGAAATTTTAGAAAAAAAATCTACTTCTCCTGTTCAATCCATCTTAAAACCAAAATTAATAATTAGAGAAACAACAAAAAAATCTAACTGACTTTCAAAGCTATTATTAAAATAAATTAAACCTTCACCTGTAATTACAGGTGAAGGTTTAATATTCACTATAAAGAAATCTAATATTTACTATAAATAGGTACTTTTGTAACTCCTACATTATTCTCCTCTAAATACGCCATTACTCCCTGAGCTGCAGATAAACCAAAAGAACTTCCTCCAATCAATAAGACCCATTCACTTCCTGTAAGAATCGTTTATATTCTTCAGTCTCTTCTCGTTGTGCAGTCTGACGAATAATATTTATTTCTTCATAATTATCAGCCAAAACAGTAACAACATCTGAATCTAAAGCTGAATCTTGAACCATATCCTGTAATACCTCTAAAGCTCTATCTTTATCCATTCCTTCTCGATAGGGGCGGTTTTCAGTAATAGCTGTAAAGACATCAGCAACAGCCATAATCCGCGAACCTAAGGATAGTTCTTCTTTCTGATGATGGAAAGGATAACCGTTGCCATCCAGCCGTTCATGATGAAAAGCAGCCCAGGTATTGATCTCTTCTAAACCGCTTACTCCCTTTAATGTATGGTATGTATGATAGACATGCTTCTTTATTATATTAAATTCCTCATCAGTCAGTTTCTCTTCTTTTTCTAAAATCTCAGTAGGTACTGCTAGTTTACCTAAATCATGGAGATAACCGGCAATTTTAATCTTCTTTCTATCTATTTTTGATAAGCCAATCTGCCCCCCTAATGCTTGAGCAGTGGCAGCCACTCCACTTGAATGCGAAGCTGTAAATCTACTTCTAAAGTCTATAATCTGACTGAATAATTCAGCTAAATCACCTAATTCATCTATACTTAATGAAATGTTTATACCACTAAATTCTTCAGCTAAAATTTCCATTGTTACAGGAGATATAATATCAAACCAGAATGACTCCTTATCTGATAAATTCAGATATACCTCTACCAACTCAGGCTTGAACTGGTTTCCTGTATTTTCTTTAATCCGCTTATTAATTCTATCAGTCTGGCTTAAAACCTCTTCTTTCATATTAATAGATACATCTATTCTATCAGATAGATGCAGAATATGGCTTCCTAGAGGTATTCTTTCACTCTGAAATTCTGCACCTGCTCCTTCTTGCCAGTAGACATGATGGTACCGAATCAAAGAAGCTATCTTATCAAAAGGCTGAAAATGATTAATTAGTCGATAACCTACTTCAGCATGCTTACTTAAACCTAAAGATTCTAAAAAATCTGTTACTTCAAAGTTTAAAGCATCCAATCTCTCCTGTAGAGAAAAAGCTCCAACATCGTGCAAAGCTCCAGCTATAACTAAATGTCTCTGTTCTTCTTTGGACATTTCCAATTCTTCGGCAATACTAGAAGCAATATAAGCTACCCGTTTATGATGTCCATTTACTACAGTACTGATTAAATCCATAGCATCTGACAGAGACATAATCATATCAAATAGTGACACATCTATATCTTTTTTCTCTTTCATATCATCTTGACCGTCAAGCCTATCACTTAATTCTTCAATGTTACTAGTTACTTTCACTTTACTTTATCTCCTTTCCTATAATCCAAATAATATCTCAATGAACATTTTTCTCTATAATTATTAATTTTTCCTGCATAACTCAATATGAAATTCTGACCGAATTACTGTCTTAAAGAATATCGCTTAAATTTTTAATCACTATAATTAACCAGCATAATATCAAATATATGAGGTATATTATTATTGGAGGTGGTTACCCAATGAGTGATATTATGTCCGATGAAACTAAGTATGAGTTGGCTAAAGAATTAGGCTTTGCTCATAAGGTTGAAGACGGTGATTGGGGAAATATAACCACCAGAGAAGCTGGGTCATTAGTAAAAAAAGCTGTTAAAATGGCTGAAGAAGAGAAAATAAAGAATATGGCCCAGAATATAGAATAGTAGGAGCTTATGCTCCTGCTATTCTATTTTATTGTATAAAAATAATCGATTAATAAATAATACTATTAGTAAGAAAAATAGGAGGCCAAGAGAATGACAACAAATTTAGTCTGGCTTTATTTATTTACAGTTCTAACAGCAGCAATGATATTAATAGTTCCTCCTGATAGAATTAAAGAATTTCTTTCTTTCGGCTTAATAGGCGGAGGTTTGACAGCAATAATTCTACAGGTTTTCGGCGTTAATATCCTTGAGGCATGGAAATTTAATACAGCTTTAATATTCATCAACGGCATTCCCCTGGGAATCTTATTAGCCTGGATTCCGCCAACGATTATTTTTGGTCACTTTACCTATAGAATAAACTCGTTTATAAGTGCAGGTTTATATATAATCGGCTTTGCTCTATTAACTGCAGTTATTACTTATGGCTCTGTCTTATTAGGCTATAGGTCATATCTTAACTGGAATCCATATTTAGATTTTCTGTTGGCATTTATAACCCATCTAGGTCTAGCTTATTATCTTTTTTATCAACAGAGACTGAGATTAACTTAAGAAACATACCTTATTTAAATAAGGTATGTTTTTACTTTTTATCATGAGGTATTACTTCAACAATTCCTCTATCTCCATCTACTTTAACCCAATCACCAGTATTGATCAATTCAAAAGGATCTTGATCAAGATCTGTTACTGCCGGAATATCTTCAACAGCTATTGCTACTCCAGCCCGGGAATCTACCTTGGTAAAGATCCAGGCTGCTGGATGAGTACCTTTAATCTTTGTTGCATGAAAGTGGCAAGACCAACCATTTGAGCCTTTACTGCCCGGCAGGATAACTACAGCATCATTAATACTTTTTCCTTCAAGTGAATGTCCCTGTTCAATAATCTCTCCAGTTTCATCATCAATACCTGCCCAACCCTGAATACTTTCCGGACAGACCATAGCCCGTCCTTCAGCTTTACCGCCTAATGCACCGCGGCCCTTAATTAAAATTTTATCGCTCATACTTTAAACCTCCCATTTTCCAGTAACGGCTGATTTCAAACATTCGAATTTATTACCAAAATAGACATCTGTAGAAGACTCAGACTTAAGATAATGGGACTGTTTACCTGAATCTGTAACTATACCGATTACCCCTTGATGGGATCGTTTACCTGCCACCAATGGGCAACTGCTGGTATAAATATCTCCTCCAGCCTGCTGGATAATTTCAGTATATCCGGATCTATCAGCCATTGCTTTAATTGTATAGGTAGTCCAGACTAATAATTTAACCTCCGAATCTATAGTCTTTCCTTCTAAAAATTCTGCAACCTCTTTAATCTCTTCGATTGTATAATGAGGACAGCCGAGAGTAACAAATTCAACCTTACCTTCCTTGTCACTGCATAACATAGCCCGCGACTGGGCAATATCCTCATCAGTTATAGTTATAATCTCCTGCGGTTCTTCTACTCCCAAAGCTTCATCCAATGTTCTAGCTTCTGGAGTTACACCAACTATATGGCACATCTCAGCCCCGCTGGTTGTTGCCATAGAACCATAACACTGCTTTAATCTAATAATGTCCGGCTTCCTAAACTCACCATCAAGAACTGGAACCGAATGAAACGGAAGCTTGCGGCCGACGGTATAGCCGATCAAATCCCAGTCTACAATGGTTTCTGATTTACATTCCAAATTAAAAAGATGGGTCCCTTTTCTATTCTCCATAATATGATTACCCCATTTAGGGGTTCTTCCACAGACTGCCGACCAGAATCCTGCTTCAATACCATCTGAGTTGCCGCAGGCTCCCCAGATGGAATTACACATTAATACAACATGGGATTCACTGGTAACAAAATGTTCTCCCATAAGAGGAATCCAGCCGGTTAAATAAGGAACACAGGAACCTGCTATCTCAACGCCGGCATCAAGATAGTAATCTAAAAATTCTTCATTCTTCTGATAATTTCTTTCTGTTACTCCTAAATCCTCCCATTTATCCGAATCCATAGGAGCAACACAGGTCTGAGCAAAACAGCATTCTGCAATTTCATCTAAAGATAATTCTTCGGAAGTACACATATTCATCTGCGAAAATATTTCATCTATATCATCTGATCCTAATACATCCAAGTATCCATGTGCCCCACAATAAAGGGTAGCCTTAGTAACCTTACATAACTCTTTGGCCCCTAAAGCCTTTGCATACTTAACAATTTTCTCCATAGCAACCTGTTTTAATCTACCTTCTTTACCGTCAAGCATCTGCTCTTCATAATCAGTAAGCTTAAGCATAATATTTATCCTCCTATACCTCTATTAAACCTTAAACTCTTCAATTAATCCCTGCAGCTTCTGAGCCATATTTGCTAATTCTTGAGAAGAATTGGTCACTTCCTGGGACATATTCTTCATATCTTGAGAAGCATCCATTACCTGTTCACTATTTTCAGCTAAGTTCTGAGTAGATACAGCTGTCTGCTGAATATGGGTCGATGTATCTTCAATTGCTGCCTCAATTTGAGAGAAAACCTCACTTGTCTTCTGTAAAGTCTCCTTTCTATCTTCAATCTTATCCTTCATCTCTTTCACGGCCTCTAAACCGGCCTCTGATTTATTTTGGGTATCCTGAATTAAGCCATCTATCTCTTTTGTAGCTTCGGCTGTCTCTTCAGCTAACTCTCTGATCTCTTCAGCTACTACTGCAAAGCCCCGGCCGTCTTCTCCAGCTCTGGCTGCTTCAATTGCTGCATTCAAAGCCAATAAGTTAGTCTGTTCTGCTATATTAGTTATTATATCTACTATCTTCTCGATTTCCTCTGAATTAGCATTTAATTCATTAATATTTTCTACAGCATTACTTACTACTTGATTAATCCCTTTAATGCTAGTAATCTTATCTATCTGCTTACTACCAGCCTGGGTTTGGGAATTAGCTTCCTGGGCTAAACCAGTAACCTCCTGACTACTAGCTGAAATCTGTTGAATACTTGTGGCCATCTCGTTTAAATTTTGATTATTAGTTTCAATTACTGCATTTCCTTCTTCTGCCGAAGCAGAAAGCTCCTGGCTATAGGCTGATAGATCTTCAATTGCATCCATTAAATCAGCAATCATATTCCTTAAATTATCCCGCATCTTATCTAATGCTTGGACTAAGTTTCCAATCTCATTATTGGACTTATTCTGTAATGACTCCACATTAAGATTACCCCGAGCAATCTCTTGAGCAAAGTTTGTAGCATCAACTATCGGCTGGGAAAATCTTTTAGAAAACAATATTGCTGTGGCTATAATTACCAGTGCAGCCAATGCTGTTATCCAGATTATCTGTTTATATATACCGCTCAGTGCCTCAGCTAATTCCGACTCTTCAACTACTGCTATAAACTTCCAGCCTGTTTTGGATGAAGTATATACATTCATAAGATAATCTTTATTATTCATAACCGCTTTAAAGTTATCCTGCTCTATATTAGATAGATTATTTAATTTATCAACCCCAAGTTCTCTTACATTTTTAAAGTTTAACTCTGGCTTCTTAGGATGGGCTAAAATAGTTCCATCACTGGTAGTCATAATTACATAACCTGTCTTTCCAATCTTCATATTCTTTACCAGATCTGCTAAACTTTCTAAACTAACATCAAGTCCCTGCACACCTATAACCTCACCAGTCTCATCTTTAATTGTTGTAACTGTACTTATAATAGCTCCTGTACCGTCAGCAGAAGCATATGGACTTGTTCTCACAACTTCACCTTTATTTTTCATTGCAATTTCATAAAAAGGTCTTTCTCTTGGATCATAATTCTTTCTAAGAGAAGTTGCCGGCCATTGAATATAACTGCCATACTCGGTTCCCATATAGACATAAGCGGTATTAGAGTGGGACTTAGCAAAATTTAAATACTCTTTATAGATCTCTGCTTCAAGACCGCCATTTTCAAGCGGTGTTAGATTCAATTCTTCACTTGTTACCTTATCTGTATATGTAGTTATTGTTTTATCTGCCTTCTTCACACTAGAATCAGCTGCAAACATCTTACAGTTCTCTTTAATAGTTTCAAAATAAAGATTGATAGCATTATCTACCTGCTTGATCTCTTTTGTAGTTGAATTAATAAATGATTCTTTTATTGTAGCTTTAGTTTCTTGAACTTCAAAATAACCTAAAGTAATTATAGGTACCAATCCAATTAATAACATTAAAACAATCAACTTACTTTGAATAGTCTGATCATCAAAAAAATCATATATCTTCTTCATAAAAGACGCCTCCAGATCACTTTTATATTATCTGTTTAGTAATCAATGCTTTTATAAAAATCCATAATAAGGCTTCTGAGCTACAGAATTATGTACCCAATTAATCATAGTAATAAAGTCATAGACAGGCAGGTTAACGGCTCGCTGCACATCAGCTGCATAAGGAGGCATATCACTACATTCTAATAGTATTGCTCCAACATCTTCATGCTCCTCCACTAGATTTTTGGCTCCAGTCACTACTTCATCCCGCACCTTACCATTATCAAACTCTCCCCGGTCACTATTGGGCAGAGCTGAAAATTCCGGCTTATCCCCTAAACCCTTTACTACACAGATATCAGGGTCCCTAGCTCCACACTTTTCCATTAATTCGGAAGTTAGATTTTCCTCATCAGCACATAAAATCCCAATCTTTTGGTTGCTCTTTAAGCCCTGCTCTATTAAAGGAATTTGAACCAAACTGGATAAGTAAACAGGCACCTCAAGCTCATCGGCTAACTGCGGTTGGAAATGGCCAAAATAGCCGCAGGCTCCTATAATAGCCCGTACTCCTTCCTTCTCTAGCTCTCTACCGGCCTCAACCAAATCATCAAGCAGTGTCGGATCACCAGTATGCATTCTCTCCTGTGTTGCTCCCTTAACTAACTTATGGCGTACTGGAAAATCATATGTTGAAGCATTTACTACATTACCAGGCATTAATGGGTACCAGACATCCAGTAATAGAATCCCTATAGTATAACCAGCAATAACCTGGCCCTTCTCAATAGAAAATTCATTCTCTTTATCAGATTCTTCTCCAAGATAACCATAATGATTACAGGTCATAATCTCCCTCCTTTGACTTAGTTGGAACTAATAAATAGATAAAAGGGGAGATAATCTCCCCTTTTTTAATAAAGCTATTCAAATTAAACAGTTAATTTATCACTCTTGGATGCTTTAATGTAATTACTACAGTACTGATCCTTCCCTAATAAAGTATCAGCCGCCGTAGCCAGAGACATAATCTTTTCGTCCAAGGGATCCAAAATAGCACTATCCATACCTCTACTCATTGCTAGTACTACGAAAGTCTGATTTAAAAGCTTTCTCTGCGGCAGACCGTGAGAGATATTGCTTAGCCCACAAGTAATATGTACTTCTTGATATTTGTTAGTAATCTCATCAATAGCAGATAGAATATATTCTCCCATCTCCTCATCAGTTCCGATCGGCTGAATAATTGGATCAACATAGATATCATCTTCGGCAATACCCTCAGCAGTTAGATCCTCAATTAGCTTAGTTGCTGTTTCAATTCTATCCGTATCATCTTCAGGCATACCTTCCTCATTCATCACTAAGGCTATAATTTGAGCATCATATTCCTGAATTAATGGTAGAATCTCTTGGAATCTATCTTCTTCGGCAGTAATTGAATTGACTAAGGCTTTGCCCTCATGAGCCTCTAGGCCTCTTTTAATTGCTTCTGGATCAGGACTATCGATACATAATGGTACATCTACAACTTCCTGTACTGTTTCAACTAACCACTCTAGTGCTTCTGGCTCTTCCTTAATTAAGGTTCCGCAATTAACATCGATATAGTCAGCTCCGGCTTCTTCCTGCTTTTTAGCCAACTCTTGAATAAACTCAGTATCTCTATCCTTAACTGCAGGTTCTACTTCATCACGACTCGTATTGATTAATTCTCCAATAATTATCATCTACTTATCCCCCTACTTTATATCTTTTATTTAGGCAAACTTACGTACTAAATCAGTGGCGACACTTCCGTCAGGCGCATAGCCATCAGCACCGATTTCATCAGCAAAGTCTTTACTTACTGGAGCACCACCTAAAATAACCTTAACTTCATTTCTTATGCTTGCCTCTTCTAAGGCTTCAATTGCTTCTTCCATAGCCGGCATAGTTGTAGTTAATAGAGCTGACAGCCCTACTACATCCGGCTGATGCTCTTTAACTGCTTCTACAATCTCATCGGCTGATTTATCTACTCCTAAGTCTACTACTTCATAACCTGCTCCTTCAATCATCATTGCTACTAAGTTCTTACCAATATCATGAAGATCTCCTTCGACAGTACCAATTACTACTGTTCCTGCCGAAGAGGTATCAGCCTCTGCTAATAGTGGCTTAACGATATCCATTCCTGCATGCATAGACTTAGCTGAAATCAATACCTCTGGTACAAACATTTCATTATTCTTGAATCTATCCCCAACAACATCCATACCAGCAACTAATCCTTCTTTAATAATCTCGCTTGGCTTTTTACCAGCATCTACTAACTCTTGAGCTATTTCAGCTACCTTTTCCACTTCTCCATCAATTACTGCATTAGCAATCTCTTTAAATTCACTCATCCTAATAATACCTCCTATTTTTATATTTGAATTTTAAATTAATCATTTTATAAGCTTTCCATATATTCAGTTAATCTCTCTTCTATAACAGAATCAAGATACGGCTCTTCAAAGTTAGCTAAAGTATCCTTCCACTTTTCATTGGCCCTTTCAGCCGTTGTAATTAGATTATCTTCTCCATTATATCCGGCCCTATTACTTATCTCTGGGGCACGGAAGTCTCTCATATGCTGTAGAGTATGTGCATCTTCCAAGAAATGACCAGCTGGCCCTACTTTATTAATTACTTCCTCTGCTATCATTTCTTCATTCACTTCTATACCAGATTGATAATTCTTTACCATACCTACTATTTCATTATCAATAATAAACTTCTCATAAGAAGCCATCATATAGCTGTCTAAAATCCCTAGTGAATGCAGAATAAAGTTAACACCGTGATTAATTGAAGACATAAACATCATCATTGCTTCATAGCCGGCCTGAGCATCAGCCATTACAGAATCAGTCAGTGAACCTCCTGCTCGAGATGGAATATCATAATAACGTGCTAGTTGAGCACTAGCCCCTACAAACTTAGCATATTCAGGGCTACCGATAGCCAAGCCGGCCGTTTTCATATCAGTAATAGTTGAGGCACAGCCGTAAACTACAGGAGCACCTGGATTAATCAACTGAGTAAGTACAATTCCTGCTATTGCCTCTGCATTCTGTAAAGTCAGTGTCCCTGCAATAGACATCGGACCCGTTGAGCCAGCCATAGCTGCTGGAGTGATTACTGTAGCCTGATTATATTTAGCATATTCAATTAACGAACTGAGCATCCTATTGTCTAACTGCAGAGGACTGTTAGTATTGATAATAGAAATTAAAACTGCTCTATCATCTATAATCTCATCTTCCCCAAAGAGTATCCGGGCCATTTCTAAACAGTCCTGAACTGATTTTGTTCCATAACGGCTCCCTACTAAACATTTATCCGAATATTTAGCTCCGGCATAAAACATCTTAGCATGCCTCTTCTCATCAGCCACATCAGTAGGCTCTACAATAAGACCTCCCAATACATCAATATGATCACTATCTGAAGCTATTTTAGTTAGGTTAACATAATCTTCAAAAGTAGCATCTCGCCTACCGTTATCCAGGTCTGTTACAAAGGGTACCCCTGATGATGGAGCCAATACTGAATTATTACCACCAATTACTACATTATTCTCCGGATTCCTGGCATGTAAGGTAAAAGAAGAAGGGGCCCTATCAAGGGCATCTTCAACTAACTTTCGTGGTAAATAAACCCGTTTTCCTTCTACTTTAGCCCCATGTTCTTCAAAGATCTCCTGTGCTTCTTCCTGTAGAATATCTATTCCTGTGCTTTCTAATATCTTCATTGAAGCATTATGAATCTTTTCTATTTCGTTATTGGATAAAATATCCTGGGCTAAGAAATTCCTCTTTATCATCTATTACTCCCCCCTTGTTATTGGTCTACGGTAGTACTCTCCTGGCTTTCACTCTCTAGATTCATATTATCATCTGACCCCATATGCATTCTATGGCGTACAAAACCAATTATCATTAATACCTCAAAGAAGAGAATCGGAATACCAGCCATAGTCTTAATTACTTTAACTCCATCTATACCGCCAATCATTAAAGAAACTACAGCAACGCCTCCCATTAATAGTCCCCAAAAAACCTTCATTTTTACCGGAGGTTCTTCAGTAGTATACTTCTCAAATCCAGTAGTACTTACCATAGAAGTTGTAGAAGTCATAGAATCTGCTAAAGTAATGAACGAAATCAAGATTGTTAGAATCATAACCGGCCTAATTATATTGGATAATGGCAAGAAATCGAACATCTTCAACATTAGAATCTCCATACCCTTGGCATCCATCACCGCTGCTATCTCTGCTCCCTGGAAGAACTCAAGATGAAGAAGGAATGAACCAAAGACCCCAAACCAGAGCATACCAAAGCCGGCCGGCAGTAAAAGATTAACAATTACAAACTGTCTTATTGTTCTACCATAACATAATCTGGCTAAAAAGAGTCCGACTATTGGAGCAAAGGATAACCAGTCTGTAAACCAGTACATATCCCACCACTGCGGCCACATATCTCCAGATAACTGAAATGGACTGGTAAAGGTAGAAGTCTGAATAAAGTTATTAATGAAATCACCGGCAGCCTGAGTAGTCAGATTTAAACTGAAGGCTGTCGGTCCAGCAAAGAGTACAAAGAATAAGAGTCCTATAAATAACCAAGTATTCTTATCACTGAGCCATTGAATCCCTTTATCCAGTCCAGTAATACTGGAAGTTGTATAGGAAGCTATAATCACCGTAGCAATTGCTCCCCAAACCACTGGTCCCGGCTGAATCCCAAAGCTGAATTCTAAAGCACTTCCTAATTGGAGTATACCGTATCCTAAAGAACCGGCTACTCCTCCACAGATAGCAAATAAGGTAATTGAATCAACAACTGTTGCTACTTTACCAAAAGCCTTATCTCCCAACAGAGGATATAATGCTGAACTAGCAGCAAATTTCTTCTGTAAATTATAATGGACATAACCGATTATAGTACCACAGACTACATAAATTGCATACGGTGTAAGAGTCCAATGTAAGAATGTCTTCTTCATAGCCCACAACATCGCTTCAGGACTTTTAGGTTCTAAACCCATTCCTTTTGCAGGCTCAAGAGTATGCATCAATACTTCCGGCGGCCACATTACAATACCGATTGCTATTCCAGCACATAATGACATGGCAAACCAGTGCCAAAAACTAAATTCAGGTTCTGCATCTTCTCCTCCAAATTTTAAATTACCAATTGGATGGACAATCATTCCTAAACAGAAAAGAACAAATCCTAATGCAGCTATATCAACAAACCAGCCAAAATTAACCATAAACCATTCGAAATAACCATACAGTGTTGATTCAAGTAGTTCTGAGTTAATAAAGCCCATGATCAAGACAGCACCAAATACTAATACAGGCAGAATAATTACTCCCCAACGCGGTGAAAACTTTTCCTTATTTTTAGCCACTATATTGGCCCCCCTTTATATTAGTTTAATCTATTCTCCTAGTGCCTAATTTTAAACATGACCGTAATACTCTCGATGAGCTACAACTGAATAAGCATAATCCAATAAGGTTCCCCAGCTGAATACAGGTAGATCAATTTCTCGCTGAATTGCCCGAGCAAAAGGCTGCATACCTGTACATTCTAGCATAATTGCTCCGATATCAGGATTCTTTTCTATAAACTCTTTACAGATTCTGATCATATCCTCTTCTGCTTTATCATAATAGATTTCCGGAACTTCAGGACGCTTTTCATGATCCCAGAGATTATCAAACTCAGGACAGCCGTATTCGTCCTGGGCTCCTGCAATTACTATATTACTATCTGGATCTATACCGACTTTCTCTAGATGAGTATCAGTCAAAAACCTCTTTTGAGCACAGACGATACCTACTTCCTTTTCAGACCCAATCAACTGTTGGATAAAAGGAACCTGGAGCAGACTTGACATAAAGACAGGCACATCAACATGAGCAGCAACATCCTGTTGGAAATAAGCAAAGTAACCACATTCAGCAGCAATTGCTCGACAGCCCATATCTTCTAACTTTTTAGCCGCCCGCAAAATCGGTTCACGACATGGAGACTTATCCTCTTCCCAGACTAAAGTGTAGTTATCTACACCTTCAGCAATCTCATATTGAATAGGATAAGGAAAAGCACTTGCATTACGCACATCGCCAGGAAAACCAGGATAGACATCATCCAAAATCATTATTCCAATACCCATTCCGTAACAAGCATGTCCCTCTCTTGCCTTAATATGATTCAGATCTCTGTCTCTATTAACATAAGGAAACATTAATTATTCCTCCTTCATATAATCTTTACACTCTTTCAAATAACTCAGATTCTACTTCATCTAATTTATCATCTATTCTATCATTATCTACACATACTTTATGGTTTTCCATGATTTCTTCAATTTTCCCTTTAATTTTATTTCTAATCTGTGATTCTTCTTCTCCTTCCATAGCTCGGCTGAAGAACTCCGGATACCAGATATTCTTAAAGTTCTTACTAGTATGGCTGTGAGTTAGATAGTGGCCAGCAGCTCCTACTTCATCAATTACATCAAGAGCTAACTCGTCTGAATTAACCGGCACTCCTCTTCTATAGACACTCAACATATCTAAAATCTCATTATACAGCACTAACATTTCCGGTGATAAACTATTACAGTGATCCATAATTCCGACATCATGTATTAAATCTGCTTTACTTAACATAGATGAAAAGCAGGACATAGTTCCTTCACTGACAGCCTGTTCATCAATTACTTTAGCATCAGATGCACCGGCTGTACCATAGAAAGGAATACCGTAATAATCAGCCAGTTCGGAAGCAGCAGCTATCAGCATATGGAATTCCGGAGCTGCATAAGCTCCTACTGTAGTCTGCATATCAAAAACTGAAGGCATTGCTCCGTAAATAATAGGTGCCCCTTCATTCATCAATTGATGGATAACTACTCCAGATAATACCTCAGCATTACATTGGGCTAAAGCAGCTGCAAAAGTAATAGGAGCCGTTCCTCCTAACATGCAGTAAGGCATATAGACACTCGGTACTCCGGCTTCAGCTACAAGTCTTAATTTATCAGTACTCTCCTGTGGATGGTACAGCGGCGGAATTGGTTCACAGTAATAGAAAGCAAACGGCTTTTCGCTAAAGGTCTTCAGATCGCCGGCTACTATACTTAAGATTTCTAATTGGTCTTTTAGACCTTGAACATCATTAGACGAGAAATTAATTGTTTTACTGAAGTTTCGAACTGTATCTAACAAAGCCAGCTGCGACTGAATCTTTTCTGGAACATCTGATGCTAGACCAACTGCAAGAGCAAAATCAATATTCGGCAGATAATCAGCAACTTTAGTCATCATTTCTGTATCTTCACGCTTAAATTCTCTAACCTCATCAGTGAAAGGATCTATAATCTGCAGCATATCAGCATGGGTTCCAAAATGTATAGTCTCTTTACCAACTTCCATCGAAACTTCGCCTGAACGATTATATAAAGTTATAGAATCCGGAGCAGAATTCACAGCTTTTTCAACCAATTCACTTGGAATACAGACCATATCTCCCTCAACATCTGCTCCATGGTCTGCTAACATCTCTTTTATTTCATCATCATCAACCTTTACTCCTTGTTCTTCTAAAATAGTTAAGGAAGCATCATGGATTTCTTGGATCTTTTCTTCAGTTAAAGCTTCAAAACCTATTTTGTCCTTTAAATTAGAATTCATTGGCCAATTCCTCCTTTAATAAAACTTAAACTATAATAAAATTCAGAATAATCAAAGTAAAATAAACTTTCTATCTACAATATACCTTATCCCTACCCAACTAGGTAAGGATAAGGTATTTAACTCAATCTGTTACTCCTTCTCTACATATTCTCCCTCATGTAGATAATCTAACATTTCTTCTTTATTCATATGGCCGATACCTAAATAGTCTAAAGTATAGCCTTCTTCATAGAAGTCTCGATCTAATATTGCTGAAGCAATATTAATCATAGCATCAATTACTGGAGTATCTACATCAAACCTCTCACCTAATTCATGGTATACATGGCAGCCTACTGGAATATCCTCCGTTATATATCTATTTTCTATATCATGCGGTCCCGTACCGAATTGGATCTCATCCTGCTCATCAAAAGGAATACGGTAGTCTTCACCCATGTACTCTTGGCCTAAGATATTTTCTCTATGGAAGAAGTCGTCTTTATCAAAGTCCTGAATCCCAACTCCCATCGCTTCAGCTAGAGCACGCTCTTCCTCATAGAATGAATACTGAACTTCTGAAATTGATGGACAGTAAGCATGTGAATAAATAGAATACTTATATTCGTCTTCACCAAAGACTACACCGTAATTCTCCATTACTCCAACACCTAATAGTGTTCCTGGACAGTGAAGTACTGGGTTTACATTACTGAAGCCGGTATCCATTACTGTATTGCCGCCAGTTACTCCTTCGCCGTTAGTTATTGCATCCATACAGCCCATATACTTCGTGCTTTCTAAGAAATCATTCTGATCTGTTGATGGAAGTGATGCTCCTCTTAATGTAATTGCTCGATAATAAGCTCTAATCTGAGGCAAGACAACGCCGCCTTTAATATCTACTCTACATCCATATGGTGAACTGGACCAGCCACCAATAATTACATCCTTATCACAGCCTGCCTCCCGCATCATCTTTCTTAAGACTAAAGTTCCATAATTATCTGGGAAGATATGTACTACCATTCCATCTTCTAATGCCGGAATAAGCTCCTTAAAGAAAGGCTCATGACCAACGGCTGGAGTGGTTACTATTACAATTCCTGCTCCCTCGACTGCTTCTGCTACATCAGTAGTTACTTTGTCATATTGAGCAGTTCCTGATCTTTCAAAGCCGTATAGGTTCAACTGCTGACCATAGAACTTAACTCCCTTTTCCTCTACATTAAATAATGTGTCCTCAGCAAACGGCTCCAGATCACAGAGCCTTACATCAGCCCCTGCTAATGCACAATCTGCAGATATTGCCTTACCAACTGCTCCTGCTCCTAGTACTGCTATTGGTTTGTCTTTTAGATACTCCATATTTCCCATTTGTATTCCTCCTTTTAGATTTAAATTACTAATGAAAATTTATTTGAACTCGTCAAAGAGTTTTTCAAACTTCTCTTCGCTTTCTTGAATGTGATAGACATGTTCATCTTTAGGAAATTCTTTATTCTTTACTTCTTTTACATACTCTTCAAAACCAGCAACTGCATCTTCAGCTATGTTAGCATACTGCTTAACAAACTTCGGTGTAAAGGCCTGGAACATACCGAGCATATCACCGCAGATAAGCAACTGTCCGTCACACGGTAAGCCGGCACCGATACTATAGACCGGAATATCCAGCTTTTCAGTAATGAATTCTGTTACTTCCGGCGGTACAGCCTCTACTAATAACATCTTTGCTCCAGCTTCTTGAACAGCAACAGCATCTTTGATCAATTCTCTAGCACTCTCAACAGTCAAACCCTGGGCCTTAAATCCACCCAACTGGCCAGAACTCTGTGGAGTTAAACCGATATGTCCACAGACAACAATTCCTGCGTCAGTAATTGCTTCAATCTGGTCAGTAACTCGTCGTCCGCCCTCCAGCTTAACAGCATCCATATCAGATTCTTTAAGAAAGCGTCCTGCATTCTCTACTGCTTTTTCTGGAGAAATCTGATAAGACATAAAAGGTAAATCTCCAACACAGAAAGTATTGGGTGCTCCTCTTCGAACTGCCTGACAATGAGAAATACAGTCCTCCATAGTTACCGGTACAGTACCATCATATCCCAAGACTACCATTCCCAGCGAATCTCCAACTAAGATCATATCCATTTCTGCCTGTTCAGCAAATGATGCCATTGGATAATCATAAGCTGTTACCCAGGCAACTTTTTCATCGTCTTTCTTCATTTCCATAAAATCAAGAATACTCTTCTTTTTTGCCATCTAATCAGTCCTTTCTATTGTGATTTTAAATTAATAAATTTTTTGCTATTATGAATTTTCTGAAGATAATCTGTTTTAATACATTATTTGAAATCAACTTTATTTCCTATCATCGTTCACTATAATTAAGTTGCATTTTTCATGCCAAGGTATAATTTGATTTATAAATTTCTGATAAACCCCCTGAATTGATAGGAGTTAGACTGCTTTAAAAAATTTTTAAATTCTAACAATTCAAAAAGCACTCTTTCATTCTGAAAGAGTGCTTTAACCCATATCAAGCCAGAATCACCTTAAACCCCTGAGCTCTCAAACAATAAACCGGGGCTTTCATTTTGAAAGGATTGGTTTTCTAATGCTTCATTTTGAAAGGAAGTTATCTGACTTTTTTTAAGTTTTATAAAATATATTAAAATTTATAGCTTGAAAAATTAATCTAAACGATTTGAATCGATATTATACTTTTTAATCCGACGATATAAAGTAGTTTCACTAATCCCCAATACTTCAGCTGCTCTCTGTTTAGTCTCAAATTTTTTTAAAGCTTTGATTATAGTCTTCTTTTCTACTTCATTAATAGGTAAAACTCTATCTTTTTCTTCAACCTGTAATTGATACTTTAGAATCCGGTTAGGTAAACTTTGAATTGTAATCTGATGAGAAGTCTCAAGATTAACAGCATATTCAATAGTATTCTCCAGTTCACGAATATTACCCGGCCAGGAATAATTAAGCAATTTTTTCTTAGCCTTTGCAGTGAAATCTTTAATTTCTTTATTTAATAATTCAGCATACTTTTCTAAAAAGAAATGTAACAAAAGAGAAATATCTTCCTGCCGTTCTCTTAAGGGAGGAATATTGATGGGAATAACATTTAATCTATAGAATAGATCTTCTCTAAATGTCCCCTTGGTAACCATTTTATCTAAATCTTGATTAGTAGCAGCAATAATCCGAACATTGATATCAATTGGTTCTACACCGCCTACTCTCATTATTCTCTTATTTTCTATAGCTTTTAATAATTTAACTTGAAACTGAATAGGCATATCTCCTATTTCATCCAAAAATATAGTACCTTCATCAGCAAGCTCAAACTTACCCGGCTTGCCTCCTTTTTTAGCTCCAGTAAAGGCTCCTTCCTCATAACCAAAGAGTTCTGATTCCAACAGATTCTCAGGAATGGCTGCACAATTGACAGTAACAAAAGAATTATCACATCTATTACTCTCTTTATGAATAGCCTGAGCAAACATACCTTTTCCAGTTCCACTGGCACCTCTAATTAAAATTGTCGAGTCAGTAGAAGCAACTTTTTTGACCTTCTTCTTGATATTTACAATCTGATTGCTTGTCCCTTTAATGCTATCTAAAGTAATTCTCTCATCTTCAGCCATAATTCGATTGGCTAATTTCTTCATTTCATCTAATTTTCTAAAAGATATAGTTGCCCCTGCAATCTGATCATTATTATTGATTAAAGTGATATTACAGAGCAGAGGAAAACTTTTATTTTCTTTCTTATATTCAATCTCTTCTTCAAAATAATTATAGTTCTGTTCAAGCATCTCTTGAAGGATTTTATCTAATTCAATCTTAGAAAAGAGATTATCAATATCTTCTCCTAACTTTTCTTGTCCAATTCCCAACAACTGTTTTGCCGACCGATTTATATGTGTAATTATTCCTTTAGCATTAATAGCAATAATACCTTCATGAACAGAATTAATTACTGCCCTAAATCTATCAGCCATAACTTTCATCTGATCCCGCATCTGCTTTTCTCCTAAAGTACTAGCAATGAAATTAGCCACATTCTGGGAAAAAGACATTAATTCTGACTTATTTTCAATCATAGTTTGCTGTTGTTTTTCATCAACAGCTATTAAAGAAAAGGCTCCCATCTTCTGTTCCGAGCATCTAATACAGGATACTATAGCCGCTTTAGTAGGACATACTTCTTTAGATTGGCAGTGTTTACAAAATTCACTCGAACTTGTATCTTCGACAAATAAACTAGTTGTAGCTGCAGAATCTGATAACAGATAACGAGACATTCCCTGTCCACATAAGCTCTTCATTTCCTTATCAAATTCACCAGTTCCAGTAAGTGAGGTAAGTTCATGATCAGCTATACTTATTTCATAATCCAAAACAGCTGCAAAAGCATCAGCTACACGTTGAAGAAAACTCCCTATTTCTCTTAGTTTAGTCATTTAAGCCCCCCCTTTTTTTCTGTTGACTCAATAGTCATCAAAATCACTATATAACCTATATCTAATATTAATGTTAATATCTAACAATATTTCAACCAAAATCTCCTTTATTATAAATAGTATATTAATAAACTTATCTCTGGTCAAGCTAATTTAAAGATATTCAGCAGCTGATTTAAAAATGTTAGCAATAATAAAAGCCCCGCATTAACTGCGAGGCTCATCTTAATACATCTAATCTTCTACTACATTTAATTCTCTTTCCTCTTCATCATCACTAAATTCTGCTTCAGGAGATGTTTCCTGATTATTATTCTCTAATTCTTCCTGAGCAATACCAGGCTCTTCATTGCCGTCTTCACCAGTTCCGACTATTCGTTCAAGAATTCCATTTAATAAACCCTGATTTTCTTGATTATTTTCTGCCATTTTTACAGCCTCCTTACTTTTATTTTGTGACTAAAAACAAAAAAGATGTTAGGACTTTCTGTCAATTACATAGAAATTTTAACATAATTTTAATTAATAAAGATCAAATGATCTTTAAAAAACACCTTACCATTCTATATCGATTAAGTTATAGCTATTTACCTTTACAAATAAAAATTTATAGTAAATATATATATATATTGATCTTTTATGTAACATATGTTATAATTTACATAATGAATTTTGTCGAAACAGGAGGTGATATAAATGAAAGCTACAGGAATTGTTAGAAAAGTAGATGATTTAGGAAGAATAGTAATTCCAATTGAAATAAGAAGAACACTTAGCTTAGAAGCAAAAGATTCTGTAGAAATATATGTAGACAATGATAGCATTATCTTTAAAAAGTATGAACCGGCTTGTATCTTTTGCGGAGAAGCAAGTAATACTACTGCATATAAAAACAAAGTAGTATGCGAAAAATGTTTAGAAGAAATGGCAGAAACAGCTTAAATTGACCATTAAAAAATCCCCAAAACCGTAATAAGTGGTCTTGGGGAATATTTTTTTAGTCAATCACTTAGTAAAATAAGCTGCTGCTTTCTCAACTATTTCCAATTCATTACCAGTTAAAGTATTTATTCCGGACTTATCAGCACTTATAATATTTTCCTTAACCTGATCAAGCGTACTCATACCGCTTAAAATAAGAGTAACCTCCGGCTGATTCCAGAGCCACTGTAATGCCCAATCTACAGCATCTCTTTCCGCTCTTCTTTAACTTTTTCTAACCATTCAAATATATCTACTTCTAACTGATGATAATTATCCCAATACTTTTGATTTAAAGTATGAAGTAAATAAATTTATAAATCTACGGGGATTAATATCAGCCAATTACAATCGCTACTCCGGCAAAAAGATGTACTCTCCTTTAAAGAGATAGAATATGCAATTTTAGAACCTAATGGTGAAATAACTGTTTTAAACAAGTACCAATATGGAACACCCAAACGGGAAGATTTAAATTTAACCCAACAGGATGTCCATATGCCAATTGCTTTAATCAGTGATGGACAGGTATTAAAAGAAAATCTTAGAAAATGTGGGCTAGATAAAGAGTGGTTGGAAGAAGAATTATTTAATCAGGGAATCCACAGCTTCCAGGATGTTATTCATGCAGAATGGTCAGAAGAAGATGGACTTTATGTAATTCCATTCCAATAATTTATTAATAATTGACACGCACTAACAAAAATTTAATCCCCTTATTGCTCCATCCCAAATCCCAGGGAACTCTATGCCGATCTGCATTATGAGAGTTAACTAAGATATATCCTTTGGAGTCTATACCAGTAACAATGGATACATGGGCAACTTTTCCGTTTTTTTCGTAAGCTATATAATCTCCAGGTAATAATTTGTAAGAAGGTTCTAATACTTCATCATAGGTACCGCGGGCAATTAAAGAGCCTCTACCGCTATTTAACATATATCTATTGAAAACATGGGCATTTACCCAGGCCTTACTTCCACTGCCCTGACTATAATTCCAGGTGCTATCTTTACTGAATCCCCCTGCTTCATATAATACTTGCGAAAGAAAGTTGGTACAGTCTCCACCTTGATAATTATAATTTTTATAGTCAGAGTTATATTCAAAACCATATTCCGGTGGACTAGCAGCACCACAATACTGGTCTACATATTCTAAAGCCTTCTTTCTTTTTTCATCTAGGTCAGATAAATCTTTGGGCTCTTTCGAAAGAATCAACTCTTTGACCTTTTGGTCTTTAAGCTCATCTAAATTTAAGGAATCGGCAAAGGGATCTCTGTACCATTCCTTGGTAATAACTAATTCTTCATCTTGAGGAGCTAAGTCCAGAACATGATAACTTCCGGTTCTAAAGGAGTTATCTGTCTCTGGTGAATCTTCATATACATACTGATATTCTGTAGAAACTGATAGATTTACTGAAAATCCATCCTCTTCTTCTTCAATACGCTTTACAACAATCCGGGAATCGATCTCTTTAAATTCCACTCCTTGTTTATCTGACCACTTATGTAGATACTTCATTCTTTTAAGCTCATGCTCATAGGCCCATCTTCCTTTAGTCTCTGTACTATATAAGCTTTCTAGCTTATCTGTTTCCTTTTCTAGTAAGGCTTTATTCCGCACCTTAAATATATCTTGTACTTTTGTAGTCAACATATCTTCTATGTCTTCACTTACAGGTACAGCAGAATCCTCGGGAAAGTAATTCTGTAAATAGACTCCCGAACCATAAAGTACTAAACAGCCTATAACCAACAGCAGTACCATCTTTCTTTTTGATTTGATGAAAATAAGCATATTCCCCCTCCCAAATTTATACATATAGAATTATATGCATAAATTTGGAGAGATATTCTTTATATTTCTTCAACCTCTTCTTTACTGTACTGATATACTTCACCACAAAAATGGCATTCAATCTCTATCTTACCTTCCTCAGCTATTATCTCCTCTATCTCTTCTTTACCTAAGCTAGCTAATAAATTCTTGGTATCTTCCTTACTGCATTTGCATTTATAAATAACTTCTTTTTCAGCTAAAGTTCTAAACTCAAATCCGGATAGAATCTTTTCTAATAACTCTTCTGGACTTAAACCATGATCAATTAATCTACTTACAGATTCTATCTCAGCTAAGTTCTCTTCTAATTGTTCTATTGTCTCTTCGCTGGCTTCAGGCAGTAATTGGACAATAAATCCACCGGCAGCTTTAACTGAAAGATCAGTATCCACCAGTACTCCCAGTCCTACCGCCGACGGAACCTGCTCTGATTGAGTAAAGTAATAGGTAAGATCTTCACCAATCTCCCCAGAAACTAAAGGAACACTACCTTCATAGGGTTCTTCTACTCCTAAGTCTTTGCGCACAACTAACTGGCCTTTCCCTATAGCTTGAGCTACATCCAGCTTTCCCTGTCTGCTGGTCATAAAATCTACTTTAGGATTCTGAACATAACCCCTTACTTCACCGTGATGATTGGCTTCCGCAGCTATCTTACCTAATGGACCATCGCCAGCAATCTTTAGCGCCGTTTCCTGACCGGTCTTAACCATAGATCCCATAAGCAAGGCTCCGTTCAATGTTCGTCCTAAAGCTGCTGTGGCCACTGGAGTTGTATCATGTGCTTTCTGGGCTTCTCTAACGACTCCAGTTGAATTAACTGCTAAAGCTCTAATTTCTTTGTTGGTAGTCATTACTCTGATTAAATAGTCTTTCATTTATAATCACCTCTTCTAATTGACTAAACTTTTTACTTAAAACATAATTGATATATTGTTGCAGTTTAGAGTTGATATCTTGCAAACGCTCCAGAAATCAGTCCTAGTCACTCAGCAGTAAATAAATCTTAGTGTTATGATTTAAAGATTCCGCTTTATATGTTAACTATTCTCTCTTGTGGGACTGCTTTAAAGTCGCTTTTTGCAAGATATCAACTAATTGTGCAAAATTATCTGAGGAAGCGTTTAAAACCAGATCAATGAAATTTCTGTGCTACAAATAGTCAATATGTGTCCAGAGCGACTCTTAAAACTGACCCGGAGTCATGGACGACGGAGGGGCAGTTTTTGACAGTGAGCGAAACAGGACGTTGAGCGAACGGCAAGCGGCGGATACATATTGACTATCACTGCAATATCTTGAAACTGCAACAATATATCAATATAATACAAGTTAATTAAGAATGTATCTCTTTTACTCTACCAACCTTTCCACTCTCTAAACGTACTTTAATCCCGTGAGGATGAGTAGAAGAATTAGTTAAAATATCTTTGACAACGCCTTTAGTCAATTTTCCTGAACGCTGGTCTTTCTTCTGAACAACTGAAACGCTGAGTCCAGGCTTTATGTCTTTACGATTTTTTCCGCTCATTAGATTACCTCCTTTGGCTACAAAAATTATCACATATCTTAATTTATCAAACTCCTAGAGCATCTTCAAGTGAAAATATATTAAAAGACTCTGACCCTCCCCCAATTTGTTAGACACCCAGTTAAGCGATATAATAGAAGTAACGGAGGTGCTACAATTGGGAGAAAAACGAAGAACATATACAGAAGAATTCAAAAAAGATGCTGTTGAACTATCAAATAGATCAGATAAAACAGTTAAAAATGTATCTGAAAATCTTGACATACCTTATGGTACTTTAATTAGATGGCGTAGAGAGTACAAAGATAAAGGTGATCTTGCTTTTCCAGGCCATGGCAAACAGAAACTAACTCCTGAACAAAAAGAAATTCAAAGACTAAAAAAAGAATTAAAAGATGCTAAAACAGAGCGTGATATTTTAAAAAAGGCCGTAAGCATCTTCTCGAACGAAGCGAAGTAATTTACGGTTTTATCAGGGACCACAGTGATCAATTTACTGTGGTGAAGATGTGTCAGGTTTTAGAGGTGTCCCGCTCTGGATATTATAAATGGTTAAATAGAAAACCATCTCAAAGAGAAAAAATAAATAAAAATTAAAACTTAAAATAGCTGAAATTTACTGGCAGCATAATGGAACATATGGTAGCCCTAGAATTCATAGAGTGCTGCGAAAAGAGGGTTATACAGTGAACATTAAAAGAGTTGCTAGGTTAATGCGGATAATGGGTTTAAAAGCAATTCAAAAAAAGAAAGTTTAAAAGAACTACCAATTCAAATCATGACTTACCTTTAAAAGAAAATCTCCTAAAAAGGGATTTTGATATAGATAAACCAGATAAAGTCTGGGTCTCTGATATTACTTATATATCAACTAAAAAGGGTTGGCTTTACCTGGCAGTTGTAATTGATCTCTATTCAAGAAAAGTAGTTGGCTATTCTATGAGTAAAAGAATAAATACAGATTTAATAATGTCAGCAACTAAGATGGCTATAAGTCGCCGCAACCCTGAAGCAGGACTTATATTCCACTCTGATAGAGGTAGCCAGTATGCAAGCCACAAAGTACAGAATTTATTTAAACAGCATAGTATTAGATCCTCAATGAGTCGTAAAGGTGACTGTTGGGATAATGCAGTTGCTGAAAGTTTCTTTGGTACTTTGAAGATTGAGTTAGTTTATCATAAAAAGTATTTAACCAGAAATCAAGCTAGGTTAGATATATTTGAATATATTGCTAGTTACTATAATAAAGTTAGGCTACATTCATATTTAGATTACATGAGTCCGAAAGACTACGAGAAAGAGAGAAAAATGGCTTAATATAGTGTCTAATTTAATGGGGGAACCTCACTCCAACATATTATATATTGGAGTTTATAGTATCTTATTGAATTATATAAAAAAAGGCAACTATTGGAGAAGATGAACTCAGTTCAATAGTTACTCATAATGGATGCTAATATTCGTTCACAACTCTTATTCTTTTCCTATCGGACACGAAAACTCACAATTTCGACAGTACTTTAACAGTTGAACCATTTCGCCGCTTGGTTCATAGAGCACCTTTTCATCCTTTTCTTCGGCAGTTTCTATATTCTTTTCCATCTGATCATTACACTTAAAACGACTATAGTCACCAATTCTACCGGGAAGTCTTTCCTGACCAATCTCTTCTCGGTCATAAATTATTGAACCAAATGAGTTCTGCGGACACTTTTCTAAACAGTATTCCTCACAGTCAGAACAGGGATCAAATGTTATAGGGCCTGTGGGAGGCAGTTCTACATCAACTATCATAGCCCGCAGCCTAACTCTTGGACCATATTCAGGAGAAACCAAAAGATTATTTCGTCCTATACAGCCCAGTCCCGCCATAACAGCTGCATCCTTTAAAAAGATCCCGCCTTTTTCAACATGATACGGTATATAATGCGTTTCTACTTCTTCATAATTATTGTTAATCCATTTAATCAACTCTTTAATGACAGTAACAAGCTTTTGATTGCCAGGAGGAGAGTGTTTACCGTGCCACCAATCCAATTCCGGCTTATCTTCCGGATGAGAAATGGCAGTTACAATAACGCTCTTACCACCTTCAGGCCAGGCAGCTTCTCCAGGCTCTAAGTCGCCTTCTCTCTGCCCCACTTCTACTGGAGATATTTTAGGAGCCGCCGTATGTGAAGGAGATTCTTTTAATTCATCTACATCTGCAATTCCTACTAAGTCTGCTCCAAATTCCTTTGCTTTCTTCAAGATTGATGATGAAAATTTCAATTTACTAATCGTATTCATTATTATCACTCCTATTTCATATTAACTATTTCACTACTCAGATACTTATTCCTTCATTGTGAATCCTACAGAACCCAAATTCCTACCTCGTCTTGGTAAGACGAAAACCGAGAAAGCTACCGCCCGTGGACGGAGATAAGCTGTACCTGTAGTCCACCTCGCAGGAACCGGCGTCGTAGCTCCAGCTACCACCGCGCTCAACTGGATAAGGGCCGTCAGAGAGCGTGTTAGTCCAATCCCACACGTTACCTGACATATCATATATGCCAAGTTCATTTGCCTGTTTCTCTCCTACTGGATGTGTTTTACAGTTATTATTTTCTATTCTATCAAAATTATAGTTATAATCACCATCTAAATATTCATCACCTGAATTCCTCCAGTACCAAGCTATCTCATCAATATTATCACTACCGGCATAAGTTGTTGCTTCTCCATTCTTACCTCCGCGAGCTGCATATTCATATTCAACTTCTGTCGGCAGTCGATATCCATTTGCCCCTTCATTTTCTTCTACTTTCGCTGAACCTATACTTTGTGAATGCTGCCAATCTTCACCATCATCTTCTAAGTATTCTATGTAGCTTATCTCATAATACTTTTCTAATCCTTCTGCTTCGCTTAACTCATTACAATACTTCACTGCATCATACCAAGTTACATTCTCTACTGGATGATATGGATTACCACCAAACAATAGATTACCATCAAACAATGAAGGATTAAAGCCCATCACTTCTTCAAACTCTGCTTGAGTTACATGATATTTGCCGATATAAAAGTCTTCTTCTACTGTTATTGAACCATTATCCTCGCTTGTCGTTCCTGCTTCTACTAATACCATTTCTGGTACATCAATATTTTCTGCTATATCATCATTACCACAACCAATCAAGCCTAAACTTAAAACTGAAGCAAGCACAATAATCAACATTTTCTTTGGCATTAATTATCACTCCTGTTATGTTATTTTCCATTTTCGATAAAATATATATCGAAACTTTTAATCACGTACTTTATTGAGTTCGTGACTACTTGCTATAATAACATAACATGGTTGATGTGTCACTATTTTATTTCGCATAATTAATGGAATGTCTCTCAGGACAGAAGTTATCTCTGTTAGAGTAAGAGAAAATCCATAGAGTTTCTATTAATCTAAGAACATACTCTAAATATATAACATATAATATCAAAAAGCATATGAAAGGAGTGATTAACATGAATGATGATTATATACTTCCTCCCCCAAAGGATTATGGGCCATGTCCCTTTGTGATTAATATTGAAGAGGCTACTAAGCGAAATAATTATTATCGTATCGCTTTATGGACAGGAGAATATCTGCAACTTACCTTGATGAACATCAAGGTTGGTAATGAAATAGGTTTAGAAATGCATCCTGATCTTGATCAATTCATCCGCGTTGAACAAGGGGAAGGAATTATTAAAATGGGAGATAGAAAAAATCAGTTTGATTTTCAAGCAAAAGTCTATGATGACTATGCAATATTTATCCCTGCTGGTAAATGGCACAATATGATCAATACAGGTCGTACACCGCTTAAATTGTACTCTATTTATGCCCCACCTGAGCATCCACGTGGTACACTTCATGAAACTAAAGAAGATGCTGAAGAGCACCACAGATATTAAAATTTCTTACTAATATAAGATTTATGTAAGGGCCTTACGGCCCTTTCCCTCCATAAGAACCGTACATGAACCTTTCAATGTTTTTCTTTTCGATAACCCAAGACCTCTTTTGATTATAAAATTGGATATTAACTTTTTATCTAGAATCGAAAGATAAAGTCATTCCAAATAGAATGAAAGGCTTACTTAAACAGCCCAGAATACAGCTTACCCCTATTATTTCAAAGGCTGGTTGCACTGTCACCTGTAGGGTCGAAGTCTGGTGCCTTAACTTAGGCTGATGTTTGTGTTCTCGGTTTGCTCACCCTTTCGTCTGTGAGTATCACAATATTCACTTCCTAGTTAGTTGGTGTATACCGCTGGTTTATATCTGATTAATTTTGCTCAAACTTACTCATAAACTCACCTATTTAATCAGACCACAGCGTTGACATCAAAATTCCGATGTCCTTACCCACTATCCCTATCCATATAACATAGACTCGGGAGTGCTTTTAAGCTGCTTGTTTATCTTGTTTTAATAATTGACAAAATTGATAGTCATTTTCTACTTTAATGGGATTACATAACTTTTTAAGATTATTACAATCCTTCTTTTGATAATTAGAGCTTAACTTAGCAATATTTCTAGCTCCATTAATGTCGCTGTGCATAGCTAAATCATTAATATAATCAAGGTATAATCCTCGCTTAACTCGCTTACCTTGATAGTTGTATTTATCTAATAAATCTTGGTAAGCATCAATTAAGCATTGGCATTGTTGGTATTTAATATCAGACTCAATTTGTTTCTGTTGAGCTTTTAAACTATCAATCTTTTGCTGCAATGACTTAACTTTATGCATCTCATTAGTAAAAGAGTTTGATTTTGAAGTATAGGCTTCATTTACAACAGTAACTTTAATTCCATACTCTTTAGCTTTATATTTTAAGTAGTCTAATAGTTTGCCAAATGGAATTTGAATAAAGTTTTGCTTGGTTTTCTTCTGTAATTTGCAGTTACCATTATTCTTTAAATGATTAAGATTATCTGAAATAACAAGTTCGGTTACATCATGTTGGTCTAAATATTCTAAAAGCCGCTTACTAACTTTATGAAACTGGTCATAGAAGAACCTATTTCTTTTTTCAAATAAATAACTTTTATATTTGCGAAGATAGTTCTTTCTGGATTCTAACTTGCAGGTATCAATACTATTAGATATTTGAGCTATCTGGCGGTTAAATTTACTATTGTAAGTTTTATACTTCTTGCCATCTACTATCAAACTAGGACTAGCTCCATCTTCTATATAGATAGCTGCTAGATTATCGACTCCAATATCTAATCCAGCAAGTTTATGCGGTCTATCATTGTTAGTATCAACTTCTTGATGGTAAGTAATCAACAAATATAATTCACCATTGGAGTATTGTAAATTAACACTTTGGATATTATCTAAATCACCAACTATATCTCTAACAGCTTGATGGTCAATATAGAGATATTTTCTGCCTTCATCATGATCAAGAGTAATTCCTAGCTTATTCTGTCCTTTCTTAAGATAAGCTAGTGACATTCCTTTATCGTTATCAATTAATAAAGTGTAACTATTCATTTTAGATAATTTCTTAGGTTTGGGTGGATTAGCTGAGTTATCACCATTCTTAACTTTAGTGTAGAAAGACTTAAAATCCTTTCTAACTTTACGCATAGTCATGACTAGATTATCTTTTTTAAGCTGTTTACCTACTTTAATTAAATCCTGCATTAAGCCATGGTCTTGATATTTATCTTTAATATAAGAAACCTTATCAGCATATTGACCGCCTTTGGTATCCCTAATTACTGCTCTCATTACATAAGGATTGGAAATTAACTTTCTATCACCGATCTCTTGTTTGTAGTCTTGTTCTAGTAAAATCAGCAGCATATTTTCGAAATGTCTGGTCAGATATACTTTTTCGATAGCAAACTCTTTAAATTCTTGGTCAATAATCCTAATTTTGCTAGTTCTAAGCATTAGACCACCTCCTTATCTTGCTCATATGACTAATCAAATAGTTCTTTATTAGTCTCTTTAATTTTTTTAGCTTTACTACTTCGACTACCATATAATTTAGCTGAAAAGACTGTAATAAGGGTATCTCCTATGTCCGCCTTCAGTTCGATCAGCAACTAGCTTACCTTCGTTATCCCATCGCCTTAAAGTAGATTTTGCAACACCTAAAAAGTCAGCTGCCTCTTTAACAGATAACTTCATTTAACCACCTCATTTATCCATATTATAACAAAAATATTACTTATTATCAAATAATAATAAGTAATATTAATAAAATTTAAACAAACTGTTATTCAACCCCTCTCAGAACCGAACGTGCCCAATTCAAGCATTCGGCTCCCCAGTGGGCCTCTTCACATAAATTATTCATGCTATGCAAATAAGTTCTGTTCTCACCCTTATCCTGGTTCAGAGTCCAGGAGGTGTGTCCCTTATTTGCAGTCCCAAGATCTGCTGCTACCCTTCTCTCCACCAGAATTACCGGCTTCTCTGATACTATGGAAGCATCCGACTTCCTACGGGCATTTGCCCTCTTCACCTCTTCAGCTCATCAGACATACTCTCTTCTCAGAAAATCTAGTCTATGACTAAATAAGAAAGACCTACGTAGGAGATCCCTGGATTTCCGTATGTTCTTAATGTTTAGCGAGGTAGGGCCTTAGACCCCGGAGAGTGTTTAACTATGCTTGCCAAACCGCATAGCTAAATAATGCCTTCCACCTTAGCGACAGCTTCGGCCATCATCATTAGGTACACTATTTTCGAGGCTCAATACCATTCACCGCTGACAAACCAATTCAGACGATTCTACCTTGCTAACTTTCTGTCTACGCTTAAAAGATTACGTTACCGTAATCTCTCCAAGACTCGATACAGAGCTGATAGCTAACCTTTACCCTGATGGGATTTACACCCACTAGAACACACGCCCTGCCAAGACGCACCGCTAAGCTGCTGTTAGCCGATCGTGCCTCTGGTTTTATTCTAACCTCTTCCATTTAGCATTTCTACCTTTGCCTAATAACTCAATTACTCCTTCTTCTTTTAATTTTTTAAACACTCTATTAATAGTAGATTCTGAAACATCTGGACAAGCATTTCTTATATCTCCTTTTTCAAACTTTCCTAATGTACTTTTAATAGCTTGTTCGACTCTATAACTTTTATTTCCTTTTTTATTTCTTACTAATCCTACTCTATCTTCAAACTCTTTATACGCTGCTAATAACGTCCCTAAAAAATAATTTAACCAAATAAAAATATTATGATCTCCTTCATGCCAACCTACAGAAGATTTATTTAAAGCCTCATAATAGTTTGATTTGCTTTTCGCTATAACTTTTTCTAAACTTATATATCTTCCAACTTTATAGTTATATTTGTATAATAATAGTAGTGTTAATAATCTTGCCATTCTGCCATTTCCATCATTAAAAGGATGAATGCTTAAAAAATCTAATACAAAAGCACCTATCAAAATTAAAGGTTCAATATTTTCCTCTTTCATTTCTCTATTCAAATAATTACACAATTCTTCAATAGCTGCTGGCGTTTTGGCTGCAGATAAAGGTTTAAACCTCACATATCTTTCTCCGTTAGGTAATATCTCTTCAATAACATTATCTTGATTTTTCCATTTTCCACCTTCAGGAGAAACAAATTTATATAGATCTCTATGGAATTGTAAAATTATATTTGGCTTTATGGGAATAGCATCATAAGAAGTGTGAATTGTATTTAACACATCTCTATATCCGGCAATTTCCCCTTCAGAACGATCTTCAGGTACAGTATTATCTTGCATTATTTCTTTTAATCGTTTATCAGTAATAACTATTCCTTCTATACTATTCGAAGCTTTAGTGCTTTGAACAACTGCTACTTCTTTCAATTTCTCTAATACTTGTGGAGCTTGATCTAAATATAAATTTTGTTTTCCCTTATATTCATTTATTTTTCCAATCAACTTCACAATATCCATAGGAACTTCTTCATTTTTTAACTTCTCATTTCTAAATGACATCATAAATATACTCACCTCTCTATAAACATATTCATTTAATAGTTTTATGACAATATTTATTATACCACAAACCTATTCACTTTACCATAAAAATATTCATTTAAACTATCAATGAATACGTTTAAGAAAATATGAACATGTTTATAGAGGCATGTCGGCTAACGTCCCGCAGATTCACGACGTCCCCATTAATGCTCCTAAACTCTGATTAAAACTAAAACCTTATGTTAATGTTACCCCAACCTTCATTTATGCTCATTAGCTGGGATGTTGTTAATCTGCTGTTATGCGAAGTACAACATCATATAACAAAGAGCCTCCATCATTTTCTGGAAGCTCTTTATTATAATCAATATAATTTGTCTATTTTTTTAATACTATATCCATTTCTCCAGGCTTATTAGACTTTTGTCCAAATATTTCAGTTTGGGTTCTACTATTATATGGTTTTCCCTCTATTTTCATTTGATGGTCAGGAAAATTCTTTTTCAAAATATTAACAGTAGTTTTAAATGTAAACTCTCGAGTATCAGTCCTAACATAAATAGCACTTTTCTCTTTCATAACTTTTGAAGCATTACTGAAAACTGTATCTAAAAGATTATAATAATTCTCTTTAGAAGAAAATCTACCTTTGTGTTTATCACTTGAATAATTCGGCTTAGCACTACCACCAAGCATCCATAATCTTAACCATTGATCTATAAAATAATCTGTTACACCATAATATGGAGGAGAAGTTAATAGCAAAGAAAATTTTCTATTATTATCATCAACAATCTCAGGCAAAATAACTGTACTATCACCAAGTTCAATCTCACTTTCTTCAGTCTGAGGACGACCTTTTTTATATCTCCAATTAACTTTTTTCTTCATAAACTCATAAGGATTTATTTTTGGTGGCTCAGAATAATTATTTTCGATCCACCAATTAATAGAATAATCATATCCCATTGCTTTTGTTTTTTGCATTTGATTCGATAGGTTACTGCCAATCTTCCCATGTAAATAAACTAATATAAACCCCATTAAAGTTGCGTCAACTAAATCTTCCTTCCAATTAAGATTATCTTTTGCTGATAATAAAAACTTTAAAACCTCATCACAAAAACAATAATCATAAAATTCAGGTAACTCAAGTATCTTTTTATTATATTCTTCTTTTTGAGAACATATTTCTTTTAATCTTCTCAATACATCTTTTATAGGAGCAGGATTTAATTTTACAACACTAAATACCCAACCTACTGGATTTATTTCAATTCCTAATCCTTTTCTTTCTAATATACTACCTGCATAAACACTTGTACCTCTTCCAAGAAATGGATCTAATATCCAATCTCCTTTTTCAGAATGATTAGTAATTACTTTTGCTGCAAACTCAAGTGGAAACATTGCATAATATGGACCAAATCTTGACCACCTAGATTCTGGTGTACTATATCCATTGAAATATTTTTTATAATTATTCATATTAATTTTTCTCCTTTATTTCTTCTGCTATTTTTTCAAAAACTTTCTCTCCTAAATTCAATGGTATAGCAGCTTCTGAATGAGCAGATATAAGAGGAGTTAAAGAATTTGGATATCTTACTGAAACAAGTTCATCTAATATTGATAAAACATCTGCTAATCTAGGAAATTGATTAACCTTAGCTTTTGATAAATCTAGTTGTTCTTGGGTATAAGAGATTATTACAGGAACTAAATGATATCCATTTTGAGTTTTATAAAACAACTTTCTTCCAAAATATGTTTCTGAACCATACTGTTTTTTGGCATCTGAAAAAATAATATTATCTTTAATATATTTATCATCAATTAAGAATAATGATTGATTAGGAATTAATTTTTCTCTTTTATCTTTTTCCTCATTATAAATTTCTCTATCAACTTCTATAAAATGATCAACAAACATACCTGACTTTTCTATACCAAATATAATCATATCTTTATTACTAAACTTTTTTTGTTTTTTATTAATCCTGTTTATTTCTCTTCTTATATATTTTGCAAGCCAAGATGAAGCACTAAAGACAGCTAATGGACCATCTAAAACAAAAGCTATCTCATCTAAAATAGACACCCATCCTTTTTGTTCAAATGACCTTAATAAATGAACTAAAAATAACTTCTCAAAAGTCTGCATGACTTGCCCATAAAGTTCTCCATTAGTACCACCACTTTTCATTAATTCATGTAATCTTAAAGCATCGGTTGAATAAAGAGTCTTTCCAGAATGTGGACATTTATACTCCCCAAACCCATAAGTCATTTCTTTATCAACACTCCCAATAGGACTTTTAGGAGCACTAGAATTATTTTCTTTTTCATCTTCTAATTTCAATTCTAAAATATATTCATAAGTTTCTAATAATGTTTCACAATCTGAAAAAACTTTATAATCTTTTAATTCTTCATATAATATTTTTCTAAAAGATTCCTTCGCAGTTTTCTCATTATCAACTATTATATTACATCCTGGTAATACACCATCTATCGAAGTTGCCTTTTCTGTTTCTCTATATTCTTGGGGATGAATGAATTCACGTTGCTCAAGTTCTCTAATTTTATCTACAAATATTAAAACAGAAGCAATTGTTATATATCCAAATTCTGATCCAGGAAATCCGTTTTCAGCTTTGACTGCTTGTTTACTGCCATCTATTGCTATAATTTTATTTGGTAGGCATCCATCTTTATTCAAATCATCTTTTAATATTGTTTCATCTCTTATAAAATTATCAAATTCTTCATTTTCTCTTTGCCTTCTTTTGAATCTATTTTGTAAATTTTTTACCTTTTCACTAGACATTATTCTTCTTAGCGGTTCATAACTGGCAAATTCATTTTCAAACCCCATCACTACTCCCCCTCTTCAATTTCAAACAAATCCACTTGAATAGGTTTTACAAAGAAACTACTTAATGTTTTCACCCTCAAAAACCCTTTGTCTTGTGCTCTCCTTATTGATCTTTCAAAATCTTCAAAATCATAATACTTACATAATTCCTTAGTTTCATCTGTATTATTCAGATGACTAATAAACCAATTTGCTGTATTTTTTAAAATGTTTTTTTGAATACTACTAACCTCTTGGGTGGCATATATCATTCCAATATTGTATTTTGCTCCTTCTTTTGCTGTTCTAACCCAAATATCTTGCATATCGGTTTCAGTCCCTGCTGGGAGAAGATTATGTGCTTCTTCCAAATAAACAAGTATATGATCTGGTTTATTTCCAAGCCTAAATTTGTTTTGATTTTCTCTGAAAATTTTCCACATTATTTTTTTTGAAACGTTTTTGTTAATTTCAGGGTCTCCAGTAGCTTGGTCAACAATAACTAATTTGCCTTCAACTAAATCATTATAAATTTCTTCAGCATAATCTTCATCCATACCAAAAGAATGATAATCCTCTGCTTTCCCAATTAAATTAGCTCCCTTTGAATATACAAACATTTCTAACAATCTCTCTAAATCAGAATCAGCCCATCCTTCTCCTGTTGTTGATTCTTTTATATAATCTTGGTTATAATCAATATAAGCTTCTGTATCAGATATGAAATAAAATAAACCTTCAAATGCGGAGGCTAAAGCTCCCCAAGACGGATTTTCTTTTGATAATGTTTCTGCAGCACTATTTATTAAATTTTGTTTTTTAGTATTATTTAATTCTACATTACTCATTATTTCTAATATATCACTATTAAAAAATGGAGTCTTTCCTACTTTTAATTTAGGTTTAAAATAACCTTCATTAAATCCTGCTTTTTTTAATAAAGTTTGATAAACAAGAACTCTTCTTCTATATCTTACTAAATATGACCAAAACTCATCATCCTCATAATCATTTTTATTAGGCTTTTCAAATCTTACATTAACAAAATTCCTTATATATTGTGCACCTTCATCTTCTAAAATATTATTTATTATATCTTTTCCTTGTTGAAGTAATTCCTGTTTAAAAAAATTAATTCTCATATGTTTTCTATGGGGGTCATCAGGATGATCATCTAAACCATATGTTACAACTTCATCTTCTCTTTTAGCATCTTCTTTTAATTTCCATACTCTTTTCAAAGACCCCCTATCTTGAACCGTTTCATTAGCATATTCTCCATTAGGGTCAAATATTAATTGACCAATTCTTAAAGGTTCTCCTTCTTCTGAATCCGGATATCTTAATTCATAAACTGATTTAGCTATTATTTTAGTTGTGTTTGATTTTCCAGTTCTAGTCATACCAAACAATGCAGTTTTCTGGGTCAATAGGTCTGTTGGATACATATAAACTGGTACATTATCAATTTTTTGATGTTTTCTTCTAGTAGAAGCATATCTAACATTCCCTAATCTAACTTTAGAATTATTCTCATACTCCTCATAATGTTCTTTCAAAGTTTCTGGATCAATATAATTTATAATTTTTTCTAACGCTTCGCCATTAGGCTTATAAACCTTTAATCCTTTATTTGGATAAAAATTAGAAATATCACAACCAAACTTTAATTGTAATTTTCCTTTGGCTTCTTTAAGAGCTTCTTCTAAATAAAATGTCCCAATAATTCTGCATTCAAGAGCTGAAGAAGCCAAAAACTCTCTTGTTTTATGGTCCATTGCATCTTCACTATCCCAAAATTTATTTTCTCCACTAACTCTCCGTGCAATTTCATGTCTTAAAGCTTCTTTTTCATTACTTTCTGGTGTATCAGTTGCATCAAGAACTCTTAATAATATAATTGAACTATCTTCTCGCTTAAAATCAATATATTCTTTTTCTGGATCAACTCTTGTTGCTATCAAAAAACTCAAACTAGATATTCCCCCAACTTGTTTCCTAAAATAATCACTAATTACTACTTTTATAGTTTCATAATTAATAGAATAAGTTTCACCTACATATTGATCTTTTTGTACTAATTCACTAAACTTTTCTGCAGCTTTTTTATTGTTATAATTCTCTACATCTTCTTCCATACTTATTTCCAAATCATTTTTTTCCAAATTATTCCCTCCTCATAATCAAAAGTTTTTAAAAGATACTATATATTATCATAATATCAAAAGTTTGAAAAAACAGCAAACAAATATACCAATAATTACAAATGATTTATGTTGTATTTCGCATAACTTTGATATTTACGACACTCCTTCTTTCATCCTTGGTGTCACAAATACTCCATATTTAGATATATCACGAAACAGTGTCGCAAACACTCACTATATTTCAGTATTTACGTCTGTCGTGAACACTCATTATCTATAAAAATTCATTTCCCTTCCTATTCTAATCCAAGTAATCCAGTGGACTCTGAATATTCTCAAGATTCTTCTTGCTGACATGTGTATATCTTTCTGTAGTCTTTAAGTTCTTATGCCCCAATAATTTTTGAATATATCTTAGGTCAGTCCCCCTTTCTAGTAAATGAGTAGCAAAAGAATGTCTTAACGAATGAATCCCTACTTCTTTCTTAATCCCAGCCTTCCTACAGGCTTTTTTAAACACTCGCTGTACAGAACGCTCCGTTAAATGAGTCCCTTCCTTACCTCCTGGAAAAAGCGGTTCTTTTTACCGCCCTCTTGTTAAAAAATTCCATTATCACAAAAAGATTCTATAATATAATTAGATAATTAAATACATCATTCCTGTTTAATATCAAATTAAATACCTCTTTCTTCCAAAATGTGATAAATAAGTTTTACTCTTAAAATCTATACTCCAAACAATTCTATTGCATACTTAACAGAAAATCCTATAAATCTTTTCCGCAATTTTTCATATACTAAGTTGTGTAAGGAGGTAAAGATAAATATGACAAAAGACAAACGAGAAGATGAGCTGGATATTCGTAATAAAAAAGAGGAAGAAAATGAAGAGCCTGAAACACTAAGAAATTATGGAACAGAAAATTTCGATCCAGCCGATGAGGAAGCTGCCGAAGAAGTAGTACCTGGAGTCGGAACAGTTGATGAAGAAAATGAAGATCTGCTGGCTGATGAACCACTAGCTGATGAAGAATTTGCTAATGAAGCCTTCGGTAACGACGTCATGGATGAAGAATTAGCCGGAAATGATGTTATGGGTAATGAAATCCTGAATAATGATGTAGATGACGTAACTGATAATGATGTGATGAATGATGATGCATTAGGTAACGATGTAATGGATGATGAGATCAATGATATTCTAGACGATGAAACTCGAGAAAAAGATGAGGAAAAATAGATAAAACTACTTTAACTTCCTTCCCCTCACAATCATCTTAATTGTGAGGGACTACATATTAAAAAGGAAAAGAGCACCCAATTAAGGGGCCCTTGTGATCAATCTATCACTATATTATATATCTCGGCTACCCGGCTTATCGATCGGTAGTTCCTTTTCACATAATGGACATTCCTCTGGCTCATATGCCTTTACATCTACAGTAAGTAAAGCCTCTTTTTGAACACCGAAGTCCACTTCACCGCCGCTGCGGTCAACTAAGATACCGACGCCTACGAGATCACCGCCGCGTTCTTCAACAACATCGATTACTTCCCGAACCGAACCGCCAGTCGTCGTTACATCTTCGACTAACAGAACCTTATCTCCTTCATTGATCCTAAATCCGCGGCGTAAAGTCATCTCTCCATCTTCACGCTCAGCAAAGATAGTCTTCTTGCCCAATGCCGTTCCCATAGCATAAGACATAATAATACCGCCGATAGCCGGAGCAATTACTAGATCAATCTCCTGCTCATCAAATCGGCTGGCTAACTCCTCACATAACTCCTCTACATACTTCGGATACTGAAACACCTGCGCACACTGTAGATACTGATCACTGTGCTTACCCGAAGTTAACTTAAAATGTCCTTCCTGCAGTACACCAGTCTTCTTGAATATCTCTCTTACTCTCTTTTCATCCATATCTATCACTCCTTATTGGTTTCGTTTGACACAAGATACTTAAACTGCAACAATTTATCTACTTAATTGCTTTACCAACTATTTCTTCCACTGAGTCACATCCATACTCACTTAAATATTCCTCAATTCCATCAATAATTTCCATCGTCACTCCGGGATTGCTGAAATTAGCCGTACCTACTGAAACAGCACTAGCTCCTGCCAGCAAAAACTCCACAGCATCGCGGCTATTCATAATTCCGCCCATCCCGATAAGCGGCAGATCAACAGCCTGGGCTACCTGATAGACCATCTTTACAGCTACCGGCCTAATCGCCGGTCCTGATAGCCCGCCGATAGTATTGGCTAAAATCGGCTCCTGGGTATCGATATCTATCTTCATTCCTACCAAAGTATTGATCAAAGAGATAATATCGCTGCCTGCTTCCTCTACTGCTTGGGCTATCTCCGTAATATCCGTTACATTCGGCGACAGCTTCGTAATTACCGGCAGATCAGTATTCTCCGTTACTGCCTTGACTACGCCGGCTGCCATCTTAGGTTCAGTACCGAAAGCCAGGCCGCCCTTCTTCACATTGGGACAGGAAATATTAACCTCCAATGCAGCTATGCCCTCCGGCTGTGATAGCTTCTCAGCCAGCTCCTGATACTCCTCGACGGTATTAGCCGACATATTGACGATAGTCTGAAACTCATAATCTCTAATCTTCGGCAGAATCTCATCGATAAAGTACTCCACGCCTGGATTCTGTAAACCGATAGCATTCAGCATACCGGCCGGCGTTTCCGCAATCCGCGGTGTAGGATTACCCTGCTTAGGCTTTAGAGTAGTACCTTTCACCATTACTCCACCTAATCTATCCAGATCAACATAATCCTCATACTCTTCTCCGAAGCCGAAAGTCCCCGAAGCCGTAACCACCGGATTATTCAATTCTAAACCGTTAAGATCCACTGCTAAATCTGGCTTACTCATCAAAAATCACCTCGCTAGCCTTAAAGACCGGACCGTCAGTACAAGCCTTGCGGTACTCAAAGCCTTCTTCATTTTCTACTTTCACTTTACAAACACAGGAAAGACAGGCTCCAGTTCCACAGCCCATTCTCTCTTCCAGCGAAAGCTGCATCTCTATATTTTTCTTGCTAACCAAAGGCTGCATAGCCTTTAGCATCGGTGTTGGTCCACAAGCAAAGATCTGTTCATATTCATTCGCTTCTAGTTCCTGCTCTAAAAGCCCCGTTACATAGCCTTCATAGCCAGCACTGCCGTCATTAGTAGCAGTCTTGAAGTCCACCGGTAGATCTGTTAACTCATCCTGACAGAGCAGCTGTTCTTTATTTTGGGCTCCTATCAGCACCGTTACCTCTTTGTTCAGCTTAACTAACCTTTCAATCAGAGCCATCAGCGGGGCCGAACCGATACCTCCACCGACGACTAAAATCTTCTCTTTAAGTTCTGTTAAATCGAAGCCGTTGCCTAACGGTCCCATGATATCCAGCTCTTCGCCAACCTCTCTTGTAGCCAACAGCTCAGTTCCTCTACCGAAGACACGGTAGAGCAGTACTATCTCTCCTTTATCTCGGTTACACTGATGAATACTGAGCGGCCGCCGCAAGAGCGGGTCTACTCCCGGGCCGCATTTAACATGCAGAAACTGGCCCGGCTTGACCTCATCAATAATCTCCGGCAGCGACAGCACCAATCTATAATCAGACTCATTTATCCGTTCATTGGCTAAAATATCTCCGTTAATCTGTCTGGACATTTCTCTACCTCCTTAAATTAGGCCATATAATCCTGCAAGGCCAGATATTCAAAATTATCATTTCCTTCAGTCTTAATCTCTTCCAACACATGCAGGATAGCCTCCGTAGTATCCAGCGATGTCAGGCAGGGTAGGCCGTATTCTACAGCATTTCTTCTAATCTTAAAGCCGTCCCTCTCCGGTTCCTTCCCCTTGGTTAAAGTATTAACTACTAAATCAATCTCATTATCACGAATCAAATCAACTACATGTGGTGAACCTTCGGAAATCTTATTAACCGATTCAGCTTCTACGCCAGTCTCTTTTAGCGCCTTAGCTGTGCCCTTGGTAGCCACAATATTGAAGCCTAATTGGGCAAACCGCTTAATGAACGGAATAGCTTCTTTCTTATCCTTATCAGCAATAGTAGCTAGAATTGTACCATCTTCTGGAATATCGATACCAGCTGCTACAAAAGCTTTATAGAGAGCCTTAGCATAGTCATGGTCGATTCCCAATACCTCACCTGTTGACTTCATCTCAGGGCCTAAGGAAGTATCAACCTTCATTAATTTAGAGAAGGAGAAGACCGGTACCTTTACCGCTACATGATCCTGTTCAGGCCAAAGACCGTTCTCATAGCCTAAGTCGTTTAATTTATGGCCTAACATTGCCTTAGTAGCAACTTTAACCATCGGCACTCCAGTTACCTTACTGAGATACGGAATTGTCCGGCTGGAACGCGGATTAACCTCGATTACATAGACAGTACCATCAGCCACAACATACTGGATATTAATCAGACCCTTTACATTGAGAGCACGGCCCAACTTAACTGTATAATCAATTAACTGTTCACGTTCATCTTCACTCAACGTCTGTTCCGGATAGACAGCAATACTGTCGCCAGAGTGAACGCCGGCCCGTTCTATATGCTCCATGATACCGGGAATTAAGACATCTTCGCCATCAGAAATAGCATCAATCTCAATTTCCTTACCCGTAATATACTTATCAACTAAGAGCGGATGCTCCTCAGAAACCTTAGCTTCCGTTTCCATATATTGCATTAACTCTTCTTCTTTATAGACAACTTCCATAGCTCTACCGCCTAGAACATAAGACGGTCTCACTACTACCGGATAACCAATTTCAGTCGCCGTCTTTTTAGCCTCCGGTACAGAATAGACAGTACTTCCTGTCGGAGTAGGAATATCTAATTCATCCAAAAGATTCATGAATTTATCCCGGTCCTCGGCAATATCAATAGCTTCTACCGAAGTTCCTAATATTTCAACTCCTTCGTCAGCCAGTGGTTTAGCTAAGTTAATTGATGTCTGCCCACCGAACTGAACTACTACTCCTTCCGGATCCTCATGTTCAATAATATTCAGCATATCCTCTTTAGTCAGCGGCTCGAAGTATAACCGATCAGAAGTATCGAAGTCGGTACTTACTGTCTCTGGATTATTATTGGCAATAATCGATTCATAACCTTCTTCATGCAGCGCCCAGGCCGAATGAACACTACAGTAATCAAACTCAATTCCCTGTCCGATCCGAATCGGTCCCGAACCGATAACCATAGCCTTCTTCTTGTCAGTAGTCTCTGATTCATTCTCCCGTTCATAAGAAGAATAGTAATAAGGCGTCTCAGCTTTAAATTCAGCTGCACAGGTATCAACCATCTTATAGACAGCATCAATATCTTTCTCTTCTCTTAACTCTCTTATTTTATCTTCAGTTACTCCGCGCAATTGAGCAATATCTTTATCAGAGAAGCCTAACTTCTTAACTTCCTTTAATAACTCAGCTGTTAACTCATCAGCTTCCTCAATCTTTTGTTCATGGTCGATGATATTCTGCATCTTCCAGAGGAAGAAGGTATCAATCTCAGTAATCTCATGCACCTCATCCACTGACCAGCCGCGGCGTAGAGCCTCAGCTACTACAAAAAGCCGTTTATCCTCGGCATTGATTAAGTCCTCTTTCATCTCTTCATCAGTCCACTCTGAACTCTCTTCTAGCCGCAGACTGTAAGTCCCGATCTCTAATGAACGTACCGCTTTAAGCATTGATGATTCAAAGAGCCGGTCTATAGCCATTACCTCACCAGTTGCCTTCATCTGAGTTCCTAACTCCCGGTCAGCATAATGGAACTTATCGAAAGGCCAACGCGGTATCTTAAAGACGATATAATCCAATGCCGGTTCAAAGCAGGCACTAGTCTTCTTAGTAATAGCATTCTCGATTTCCGCCAAAGTCATACCCAGTGCAATCTTAGTCGATACCTTAGCAATTGGATATCCTGTTGCCTTCGAAGCTAAGGCACTGGAGCGGCTAACCCGCGGATTAACCTCGATGATATAATACTGGAAGCTGTCTGGATCTAAAGCAAACTGCACATTACAGCCGCCTTCAATCCCTAACTCTCTAATTATCTTCAGTGATGAAGACCTGAGCATCTGATACTCTTTATCCGATAATGTCTGGCTGGGAGCCACTACAATACTGTCGCCGGTATGGATCCCTACCGGATCAAAGTTTTCCATATTACAGACAGTAATACAGTTATTAGCCCCATCACGCATTACCTCATATTCTACCTCTTTCCAACCTTTGATACTCTTTTCGATCAAAACTTCATCGATTAAACTGTGTTTTAAACCCCGTGAAGCTACTTCTTCTAACTCCTCAGGATTATCAGCTACACCGCCGCCGGTACCGCCCATAGTATAGGCCGGTCTAATAATTACTGGATAGCCGATCCCCTCGGCAATCTCTTTGGCTTCTTCTATACTATCAGCAATCTTACTCTCCAATACCGGTTCATCAATCTCATGCAGCATCTGAATGAACTTATCTCTATCCTCCGCCTTCTCAATTGTATCCAGCGGAGTACCCAACATTTCGATATCTAATTCCTCTAATAGACCCTTTCGAGCTAACTCCGAAGCAATATTAAGTCCTGTCTGGCCGCCTAAAGTCGGCAGTAAACCGTCAGGCTTTTCCTGTTTAATTATCTTGGCTACTACTTCCGCAGTCAATGGTTCGATATAAACGCGGTCAGCAATATTTTGATCTGTCATAATTGTAGCCGGATTACTATTAACTAGAATTACCTCTACTCCTTCATCCTTCAGAGCACGACAGGCCTGACTGCCTGAATAATCAAACTCTGCTGCCTGTCCAATAATAATCGGTCCTGATCCAATGACCATTACTCGCTTAAGCTCTTCCCGTTTCGGCATACTTTAGCCTCCCTAATAATTATTTAGTATCTATGCAGTTTCGCTAGCAATTAATTCTATAAATTCCGTAAATAAATAATGAGAATCCTCTGGTCCCGGTGATGCTTCCGGATGGTACTGTACCGAAAAGACCGGATATTTGCGGTGCTTCATTCCTTCGACAGTATCATCATTCAAATTTCGGTGTGTGATTTCAACCTCCGCAGAATCCAGAGATTCAGCCTCCACAGCAAAACCGTGGTTCTGAGAAGTAATATAGACTCTCTTCGTCCGCAGATCCTGCACCGGATGATTAGCCCCGCGGTGACCGAACTTTAACTTATAAGTGTCGCCGCCAAAGGCCAGTCCTAGAATCTGATGGCCCAGACAGATACCGAAGATCGGCTTCTTGCCGATTAATTCTTTAACCGTCTCTACAGCATAAGGCACATCTTGAGGATCTCCAGGCCCGTTGGATAACATAATACCGTCCGGTTCATACTCCATTACTCCCTCAGCCGAAGTATCAGCCGGCACTACTATTACTTCACAGCCTTCCTCTCTCAGCGAACGGCCGATATTCTTTTTGGCTCCAAAGTCCATCAATACTACTCGGTAGTCGTCACCGTCTAACCGGTAAGTCTCATCTGTCGTTACTTTACTGACTAGATCACGACCCGAAAGTCCAGGCGCCTCCTTAGCCTGTCCAATCAGTTCTTCTCTATCGGCTTCATTAGTAGTAATAATCCCCTTCATCGTACCATGGATTCTAAGCTTCTTAGTTAAGGCCCGAGTATCGATATCACTAATTCCCATAATACCGTGTTCCTTTAGATAATTCTCTAATTTATCCAAAGCCCGCCAGTTACTGGGCTGAGCACAGAATTCTTTCACAATAAAGCCGTTGACATGGGAGGTATAGGACTCTATATCATCCTCATTAATACCATAATTCCCAATCAACGGATAGGTCATTGTTACTATCTCACCTTTATATGATGCATCAGTTAAGATCTCTTGATAGCCAGTCATACTGGTATTGAAGACTATCTCTCCCTCAGCGCCTTCTTCCACAGCCCCAAAGGCCTTACCAGTAAATATAGTTCCATCCTCTAAAACTAATTTTGCTTCCATAATTTTTCCGCCTCCTTTCAGTCTACTACCAGGGTAGTTTTCCTGCTTCATTTAAAGCAGTATTAATATCTTCTCTCATATACTCCACTGCTGCCTGGGCTGCTTCTTGATATTCGTCAGCCGAAAATCTATCCTTCCAGGGTTCCCGTTGATAGGCAAAGATAATTCCCCGGGCCGAATTAACTATAGCTCCATAACCGCCATCTTTAAAAGAAGGAACTACCTCTTTAGCTCCAGCACCCTGAGCACCATAACCCGGTACTAAGAAATAAGCATTCCCCATTATTTCTCGCAGCTCTTCAGCTTCCTCAGGATAAGTAGCACCGATAACTGCCCCTACAGCAGAGAAGCCGTCTTCATCCTTTATATCTTCACCCCAGTCATTTACTAATTCAGCCATCACTTCATATATCCTCTTGTTATCCGCTTCCAAATCCTGCAGTTCACCGGCCGATGGGTTAGAAGTTCTAACCAGAACAAAGATTCCTTTTCCCTGCTGGTTACAAGCCTCAACAAAGGGGTCAATTCCATCGCTGCCGAGATAGCCGTTGACTGTCAGCGCATCAGCCCCGTAGCCGACCTCTGCTTCTTCCCAAAAGTCCACTTCACCGAGATGTCCGTCGGCATAAGCCTTGGCCGTAGAGCCGATATCATTCCGTTTAGCATCGCCGATTACTAATAGATCTTTCTTCTTGGCATATTCAATTGTCTCTTCATAGGCCTTAATCCCTTGATGGCCGTACTGTTCATAAAAAGCAATCTGGGGCTTAACAGCCGCAGCATAATCAGCTACTGCATCTATAATGCCCTGGTTGAACTCAAGAAATATTTTCCCTACTGCTTCCTTAGTCTTACCATATTCAGCCACAATCTCTTCCTTTATCTGCTCCGGAATCCTATTTAAGCGCGGGTCCAGTCCTACGCAGACAAAGCTTTTCTTCTCTTCAATCTTTGCTTTCAATCTTGTTGTAAAGTTAGACACAAAATCCTCTCCTTTATAATACCTTATTATCCTTCATCACTACTTTTCCATCAACAATAGTAACCTTCGGTCTACCTGATAATCTAAACCCATCAAAGGGACTGTTCTTTCCCTTTGAATAGAACTTATCTACATCAACCTCATACTCTTCATCCAAATCTAAAACTGTAATATCTGCTCTGCTGCCTTCCTTGAGTCTCCCGACGTCTGAATTCAGAACCTCGGCCGGATTGCTCGTTAACTTCTCCACAGCTTCCTCCAGACTGATAATCCCCGGTTTAACCAATTCCGTAATTACCAGCGGCAGTGCCGTCTCTAGACCGGAGATTCCGAAGGGAGCATCATCATATTCTACATTCTTTTCTTCGAAGGCATGGGGAGCATGATCAGTAGCAATTACATCGATTGTTCCATCAGCCAATCCTTCTTTAATAGCAGCTACATCTTCTTCACTTCTTAAGGGGGGATTTACTTTGGTATTGGTATCAAAACTAATAACTGCTTCATCAGTTAAAGTGAAGTGGTGAGGAGTAGCTTCAGCCGTTACCTCTAGGCCGCGTTCTTTAGCATCCCGTACTAGCTCTACTGCCCGCTTCGTGCTGACATGGGCAATATGGAGCGGAGCACCTGTTAATTCAGCCAGTCTAATATCGCGGGCTACAATTATATCCTCAGCCGCAGCAGGAATCGGATCCAGACCGGTTACTGTAGAATAATAGCCTTCATTAACAACGCCATCACCGCTTAACACCTGGTCTTCAGCATGTGAAATCACTGGTAGATCAAAAGCTGTTACATACTCCAAAGCCAACCTCATCAATTCCGAATTCATCACCGTCTCTCCGTCATCAGAGATACCGACAATGCCGGCTTCCTTCATAGATCCAATTTCAGATAGCTCTTCTCCTTCTAAGCCCTTAGTAATACTGCCAATAGGAAAGAGATTAACCTTACCTTCAAATTCAGCTTTCTTTATAACTGAATCAACTATCGAAGAATTATCTATCACAGGATTAGTATTCGGCATACAGGCTACGGAAGTAAAACCGCCGGCAGCAGCAGCTTCAGTTCCTGTCTTAATTGTCTCCTTATGTTCAAAGCCCGGTTCCCGTAAATGAACATGCATATCGATAAGTCCCGGCGTTACTACCTTACCGATCGCATCAATTACTTCTGCTTCTTTATCCTCAAGCCCAGAACCAATCTTCTCTATCCTTCCCTCAGCTACTAAGATATCCAGTTCTTCATTTAAACCATCGGCCGGACTGACTACCTTCCCGTTCTTAATTAGCAGTCTCTTCAATCTTCTCACCCCCAGTTAAGAGATATAGGAGTGCCATTCTGATAGCTACTCCATTGGTTACCTGTTCATTAATTACTGATTGGTCTCCATAAGCTACTTCCGGTGTAATCTCTACTCCACGATTGGTCGGCCCGGGATGCATCACAGTAACCTCGTCACCAACCAATTCCAATATTTTCTCATCTACACCGTAGAATTTAGTATACTCCCGCAGATTAGGTAGGTATCCTGCTTCTTGTCGTTCTAATTGAATCCGGAGAATATTGACTACATCTATTCCTTCTAAGCCCTCTTCTAAATCATAATAAACCTCAACATCCATCTCCTCCAAGTTGGCCGGAATCAGAGTCGGCGGTCCAACCACTCTTACCTTAGCTCCTAATTTATTCAAAGCCCAGATATTCGAACGGGCTACTCTACTGTGTTTGATATCACCTACAATAGCAATAGTCTCTCCTGCTATTTTTCCCCGTTCTTCGCGAATACTATACATATCCAACAGAGCTTGAGTAGGATGGGCATGAGCTCCATCGCCAGCATTCAGAACCGATGCATCAATACTTTCTGCTAGTAGATGCGGCGCTCCAGGCATACTATGGCGCATAATAACAGCATCTGCCCCCATAGCCTCCATCGTCTTGGCTGTATCGACCAAGCTCTCTCCTTTTACAACACTACTTGTTGATACCGACAGACTCATCATATCAGCACTCAGCCGCTTGCCGGCCAGATCAAATGATGACTTTGTTCGAGTACTGGGTTCATAAAAGAGGCTAATAATCGTCTTCCCTCTTAATGTCGGCACCTTCTTAATTGATCGGGTAAAGATCTCTTTCATTGATTCAGCTGTATCCAGAATTAACTGAATCTCTTCTCTGCTTAAATCCATCAAATCGAGAAGATGTTTATGCTTAAAACTCACATTCATCCCTCCCTAGATAATAAACGACCTTTCTGCTTAAGCCTTCTGTACTGCTTCCTCCGCTTGTACTTCATTAGCTTCCGTATCAGATTCAGCTTCTGCAGATTCCGGCAGTAAAATATTTAAACCAATTCCTACAATGGCTGCCAGCCCCATTCCTTTAAGATCAGTACCTAAACCGGGAATTGTAAATGCCAGATTGCTAATCCCGATAACTAATACTGTAGAGACAATTACCAAATTGCGATTATTGCTTAAGTCCACTTCATTCTCAATTAATGTTCTAAGACCAATAGAAGCAATCATTCCAAAGAGCAGAATAACTATTCCGCCCATTACCGCCGCTGGAATTGTTCTAATCAAAGCCCCTAACTTCTGAACAAAGCTCATACCGAAGACAAAGACTGCTGCTATTTCAATTACGACCGGATTATGAACCTTGGTAATTGCTAAAACTCCGATATTCTCACCATAAGTCGTATTCGGCGGACCTCCCAGTAAGGCTGCAAAAGCTGTTGCTATTCCGTCGCCTAACAGAGTCCGGTGCAGCCCCGGCTCTTCAATAAACTCCCGATCTACTGTCTTGCTTAAGGCCAGAACATCACCTAAATGCTCTACCATCGTTACTACTGCAATCGGTGCTATAATCAAAACTGCCGGTAGGCTGGCCGAAAATTCACTGATGCTGGGTAGTGAAAAATTAGGCAGTGCCAACCAGGCTGCCTCTTGGACTGGAGCTAAATCCACAATTCCAGCCAAGTAAGCAAAGATATATCCGGAAACAACTCCGATTAAGATAGGAATTACTTTAATTAATCCTTTGCCGAAGATACTGATTACAATGGCTACTGCTAAGGTGAAGATGGCTGTCGGTAAATGAGCAGTTGCCATATCCTTAGCTGTCGGAGCGAGACCTAAACCGATAGTCATAATTACAGGTCCTACCACTACCGGCGGTAAAAACTTTTCTAAGAAATCGGAACCTACTGCTTTAATCACTGCTGACATGATTATGTAGATTAAGCCAGCAGTAAGACAGCCCAACATTGCCCCGGGAATACCAAATGATTCTTTAGCGGCAATAATCGGAGCAATAAAGGCAAAAGATGAACCTAGATAAGCCGGAACCTTTCCTTTAGTAATAAAATGGAATATAATTGTACCTACTGCTGAAGTAAAGAGTGCTACCGAAGGATTCAATCCTGTTAACTTAGGAACTAAAACTGTCGCTCCAAACATAGCAAACATATGCTGAATTCCTAAAATTACTTTCTGCGGCAGTGCTAACTTCTCTGCTCGTAAGCTTTCCTTTTCCATTATTATACCCCCAATTTTTTTAATTACTATAGAAAAAACCTCCTTACAGCCGTGTCAGGCATAAGGAGGTTTAAATTATCTATAGAAGTTACATTTAAACCCCTTACTAGCCTCACAGGACTAATTTAAAAGGGTTCCCAATATTCTATTGTATTCCAGTTACTTCTGATATTCCATTAAGATAACTTCTTCAGCATCATCGACTTCTTTTAACTTTACTTCTACTACTTCCTCTTGGGATGTAGGTAGGTTCTTACCTACAAAGTCAGCCCTTATCGGCAGCTCTCGATGTCCCCGATCAATTAGTATAGCCAGCTGAATGGCTCGAGGTCTTCCTAAATCTATCAAGGCATCCAAAGACGCTCTTACTGTCCGTCCAGTATAGAGCACATCATCAACCAGCACAACCTTTTTATCAGTAATATCAAAAGGAATCTCGGTCTGATGAACTATCGGCTGTTGAGCCACTGTTGTTAAGTCATCACGATAAAGAGTAATATCCAAAATTCCTACTGGTACCTCTTCTCCCTCAATCTCAGTTATCTTTTCAGCAATCCGCTCTGCAAGAGGAACACCTCTAGTTCTGATTCCGATAACTGCCAAATCATCTAAGCCTTTATTCTTTTCTAAAATTTCATGAGCAATCCTAGTCAATGCCCGCTGAATACCTTCCTGATCAAGAATATCTTTTTTATACTCTAACAACTTAATTCCTCCTAAAATAAAGATCCAAAACAAAAAACCTTCTTTTCCCTGAGGAGAGTAAGAAGGTTTAAATCCAATCTATAATTCTCCTTACTAGCCTCACAGGGCTAATTTAAAGGAGCCTATTTAACTTTTTTACTTAGCTCATATAGAGTCTACCATAACTTAATCTTTATGTCAACACTTAAGTCTTAATTAACTTAATCTTATTTAGATAATCAATATTAAACTACAGCTTTTATTAATAAAAATATAAAATTTGTTGATACTAATAGATAAAGGAGTGATTAATAAATGCCTACTGATACTATAGTTCTAGAAGTAGACCCTGAACTCTGTATTAGCTGCGGTTTATGTATTGAAGAATGTCCTGCTGTCTTTGATTGGGGAGATGACGATAAAGCAGTAGCTATAGTAGATACAATACCAGAAAAAGTCCAAGGAGATGCCATTGCTGCTCAAGAAGGCTGTCCTACTGATGCAATCAAAGATGCATAAACTAAAAAAGGAGTCCGACAGCCGGGCTCCTTATAATTTATCTGTTTTTCTCACTCCGCAGTTTTTCTAATATCTGCTTTATATCCGAAGGCATTTCTGCAGTAAACTCAACCCATTTATTACGCCGCGGATGATTAAAGCCTAATTGATAAGCATGTAATAATTGACGATGCACATTTAACTGTTGTTTATTATAACCGTAAAGTCTATCTCCCACAACAGGATTATCAATATAACTCATATGAACTCTAATCTGATGGGTCCTGCCTGTCTCAAGCTTCAGCTTTACCCAGGTATAATTACCAAACCGCTCTAAAACTTCAAATCTAGTTACTGCTTGTTTACTATTCCGTTTAGTAACCGCCATCCTTTTACGATTATAGGGATCTCTACCGATGGCAGCATCTATCTTGGCTTTATTATGTTTAATATTCCCCTCAACTAAGGCTAAGTATATCTTCTCTGTCCGGCGTTCTTTAAACTGCTTAACAAGATTACGATGGGCCTGGTCATTCTTAGCTGCTACTATAGCTCCGGAAGTATCCTTATCCAGTCTATGTACGATTCCTGGTCTAATCTCTCCATTAATTCCAGACAGATTATCACAATGGTACAATAAAGCATTTACCAGCGTTCCCTGTTTATGGCCGGGAGCCGGATGAACAACTAAATCAGCCTGTTTATTAATAACAACTATATCCTCATCTTCAGCAATAACCTCAAGCGGTATCGATTCTGGCTTTATCTCAACCTCTTCTGGCTGGGGAATAATTAACTTAACTTCATCCCCAACCTGCAGACGATAACTATTCTTCTTTTCCTCCTTATTAACAGTTACTTCTCCATTATCTATTAATTTTTGAATATAACTGCGAGACAGCTCTTCATTCTGGTAGGCCAAAAATTTATCTAACCGTTGATCTACATCATTATCATCAATTATATATTCTCTTTCTTCAGACATTATAATCACTCCAATCCATCAAGTATAATCGCCCAATAAAAAAATAGACTTACTGCAATCACTATTGCTGAATCAGCAAGATTAAAGACAGGCCAGACTCTAAAATCCAAAAAATCAATTACATAACCTAATCTTACTCTATCAATCAGATTACCAGCCGCTCCGCCTAAACCTAATCCCCAGGCAATCTGAAGAATAATTCCTTCTTTCTGTGCTTGTTTATAAAAAAATAATAGTCCTAAAATAATTACTAGTGTAATAATAATAAAGAAAAGACGCTGATTATTTAATAAACCAAAAGCAGCTCCATAATTCCTAACATAAGTCAAATAGAATATATCTTCAATAATCGGTATGGATTCATGTAGTGAAAAATTCTGAACTATGACCAATTTACTTGCCTGATCTAAAATAATTACTACTACAACAATAATAAAAGCCGCTATCATATTCTCCTCCTTTGGCCTCTTATGAAAAAATCCGCATTCATTTTAACACAATTGAGTAATAAAAACAAGAGAGGAAAAGTATATTGTAGTTATTAATTATTCCTCACTATCTTCTACTTCTCCATCAACTGTCGGCTGCTCGCTTAAGAGATTCTCATCATTGTATTCTTCATCTCCAGTTGTAAAGCCTTGGTCTGTCACCCTATCTCCCCACTCAACACTGCCTTGATTCTCATCAGCATCTATATAAGCCTCTGCCTGCTTAACTGCCTCACTGATATCCGAAGGAGTATTTACAGTTCCATACTGGGCTACTGACTGCCAGCTGTCCTCCCCGTCGAAACTAATGCTTTCTGTATCATCATTGAAGGTTCGTCCAAAAGGATGCCCTAAAGGATCTTCAGCTACTGGTCGATTAGTAGTCTCCTCTTCTTCCTCTGCTTGGGCCCGATTACATTCAACACACCTAGTCGTATAAGGAATAAAATCCAGGCGCTCTCTATTTATTTCTTCCTGGCAGATATCACAGATACCATAATCACCGGTTTCTATTCTTTCCAGGGCATCATCTATCTTCTGTAATAGGCGATAGGCATTATCCTTTAAGCCTAAATCCTTTTCCCGCTCAAAAGTATTAGGCGCCTGATCACTAGGATGGTTATCATAAGTCGATAGCTCACTAGTTGAGTCTTTTAAACTGTGATGTAACCCGGTATAATTCTTATCATCGAAGCTTTCAATCTGCTCTATTATTCTTTCTCTTTCCTGCAGCAGCTTTTCTCTATAGTATTCTTCATTATACTCTGTCATCGTTTATCCTCCTAGTTAGATTATTGGAATTCACTAACTAGTCTTTGTAGCTTTTCTGAATTTATTCATTATAAATTCTGCTTTACAATCCTGACCAAGCGAGCAATATATTCACCGATCAGCGGTAAATTTAAATCAGCCATCTTAAATAAAATAGAAAGAAAGATTGCACCTAATAAAGTTGCACCTACTACCACTCCCAATCCGCGAGCCAGCCCGGCTAAAAAATTTACATAGAGCATTCTTTTCGGCGATCTAACCATTTCAATATATTCAGCTACTCCCATTTTATGAAAATCTCCAATTAATTTCATTAAACTCTCTTTAAGCTCTATAATTGTCTCTTTATCCAACTCCTCTTCAACCTCATCATCCTCTTCCCATTGCTTATTGCTCATAATTTTTCCTCCTTATCAACCAGCCTATCTATTCTTATTATATTAACTTAAATAATGTCTATTCTAATTTACAAAAGAAAAAAATGGCCTAGCGGCCACTCTTCTATTGATTTAACTCTATGCTATTTTTTGCAGTAATATTGATATATTGTTGCAGTTTAAAGTTGATATCTTGCAAACGCTCCGAAAATCAGCCCTAATCAACTAGCAATAAACTAATCTTAGAGATACAATTAAAAAAAGAACCTACTTTATATGTTAATTATTTTCTCTTATGGGGCTGCTTTAAAGTCGCTTGTTGCAAGATATCAACTACATTGTGCAAAATTATCTGAAGAAGCGTTTAAAACCAAATTAATGAAATTTCTGTGCTACAAATAGTCAATATGTGTCCAGAGCGACTCTTAAAACTGACTCGAAACCACGGATGGTGGAGAGTCAGTTTTTGAGAGTGAGTGAGACAGGATGTCGAACGAACGGCAAGCGGCGGATACATATTGACTATTACTGCAATATCATAAAAGTACAAAACTGCAACATTATATCAATTTAATTCTACATTATAATTAGTTAGTCCGCATAAGCTCCTCTAATGTCTCTAAAGTATAATCAATCTCTTCGGCGGTGTTGAAGTAACCGATACTGAAGCGTAGAGTTCCTTCAGGAAAGCTGCCGATAGTCTTATGGGCTAAAGGAGCACAATGCAGCCCGGAACGAGTCATAATACCGTATTCATCATCCAGTCTAAAGCTTAACTGACCTAAATCGAAATCAGCTACATCTATAGAAACTGTTGAAGTCTGCAGTTTAGTATCTTTAGGTCCATATATCTTAATTCCCTCAATTGCATCTAAACCCTGTAAAAGTCTATCAGTCAATTCCAGTTCGTGCTCTCTTATCTTCTTTAACCCTTGCTCTTTAATAAATTCAATCCCAGCTTTTAATCCTGCTAATCCTACAGTATTCATCGTACCGCTTTCAAATTTATCCGGTAAAAAGTCAGGCTGATATTCTTTATCAGAGATGCTGCCAGTACCACCTTCAATCAACGGCTCCATCTCTTGAGCTACTTCTTTACTAACAGCAAGTCCACCAGTTCCTGTCGGTCCCAGCAAACCTTTATGACCGGTAAAAGCTAAGACATCCAGCTTTAAATCAGCAAAATCAAGATCATAAATCCCTGCTGTCTGTGCTGTATCCAAAATAAAGTATAAACCATGTTTATCAGCAATCTTTCCTAGCTGCTGTACTGGAGTTAAAGTCCCTATTATATTAGAAGCATGAGTTGTAACTAACAGCTTAGTATTATCGCATACTGCTTTTTCTACATCCTCTGGATCTAAAATCCCTGCTTCATCACAGGAGATATAATCTACTTCAATAATTCCGGCTTCTTCTAATCCCTTAAGCGGTCTAACTACTGCATTATGTTCAATAGAAGTAGTAATCACATGATCGCCCTCACTTAATAAACCCTTAAGAGCATAATTAAGACCATGAGTAATATTATGGCTAAAGATAATCTGTTCTGATGAGTTTACATTAAAAAAATCAGCAAAAGCAAGCCTAGTATTCAGCACTATCCGACTTGCCTGAAGTGAACATTCATAGCCGCCGCGGCCAGGACTGCAGCCAATGTTAGTTAAGTAGTTATTCATAGCTTCTAATACGTTATCCGGTTTAACGCGAGAAGTAGCAGCATTATCTAGATAGACTTCTTTCATAATTTATACATCTCCTCACTTAATATTTTTGAGCGAATGTTCTTAAGATAATTCTAGAAATAATTATATCTTTTTTCACAACTTACGTCAACAACATATTATTATTTATTATAATTTTAATAAATGAAACTTATTTTCGCAACAAATATATGCTTATAATTCTATATAATACCAAATATATATAAATAAATCTTATATTTAATATCATAATTACTTAACTTTTTAACTTATCTATGTTATAATAATCATGATTAGATTAATAATGAAAGGTGGTGATTAAATTAAATACAACATATAATGATTAATTTACCTTTTTAATAATAAACTACTATCTTTAACAAGGAGTGAACAAAAAATGAATAACAGAAAAGGAATTATCTTTACCGGTGCAGTCATCGGTGTTTTAGCAGGATTACTTGTTAAATTCGGCAATCCAGTAAATATGGGAATCTGTGTTGCCTGCTTTATTCGAGATATTGCAGGAGGGATGGGACTACATAGAGCTGGAGTAGTTCAATATATTCGTCCAGAAATCATAGGCTTTATTCTCGGAGCATTTATTATCTCGTTAGTTACTAAAGAATTTGACGCTAAAGGTGGTTCTTCTCCTTTCATGCGTTTTGTACTGGCAATGTTCGTTATGATTGGAGCTTTAGTCTTTTTAGGCTGTCCGTTAAGAATGGTACTCCGCTTGGCTGGAGGAGACTTAAATGCTATTATAGGAATTTTAGGCTTTGCTGCTGGAATTATCATCGGGGCCCAATTTATTAAGAAAGGCTTTACTCTCGGTAGAGCTTACCAGCAGAATCAAACTAACGGCTATATCCTGCCTATCGTTGCACTTATTTTATTAGTTTTTGTAATTACAAAACCAAGCTTTATCTTATTTAGTTCAAAAGGTCCAGGAGCTATGTACGCACCGATTATGATTTCTTTACTTGCAGGCTTAATCATTGGTGGTCTAGCACAGAGAAGTAGAATCTGTATGGTAGGCGGCATTCGAGATCTTTATTTAATCAAAGATCCACATTTAATTATCGGTTTTATCTCAGTCTTTGTTTTCACCTTACTAGTTAATTTAGGATTTGGAAACTTCCAATTGGGTTTTGTTGGTCAGCCTGCCGCTCATACTGATGGACTCTGGAACTTCTTAGGTATGTTACTTACCGGTTTTGGATCAGTCCTATTAGGCGGCTGTCCACTAAGACAAACCATCTTAGCCGGAGAAGGAAATATTGATTCAGCTATTACTTTTATGGGCTATTTATTTGGAGCAGCTATTGCCCACAACTTCGGACTAGCAGCTACACCAAAGGGAGTTAGCATAAATGGTAAGATAGCTGTAATCGTCGGTATTATCATCGTTGCTGGCATCGGTTTCTCTAAAGCTAAAAACTTCACCTTAACTAAAGGAGGAATTAGCCATGGCCAATAAAGAAGTAGACACTAGAGGACGGTCCTGTCCTGAACCAGTAATTATGACTAAACAGGCAATCCAAGAAATTTCTGAAGGAGAAATTACAGTCTTAATTAATGAAGAAGTAGCTAAAGAAAATGTAAGCCGCATGGCAAGGAATTCAGGCTGTAGTGTAGAAGTAGAAGATAGTGAGGACGGCTATCGACTACTGATTACAAAGAGGTGATTAAAAATTAAAGATACTTTCTGTGTTATAACTTTTCACTCTACCCATTTAGCTTTAGAATTTGAACGAGTTGTCAAGAAAGAAGAAATAAAGGCTAAATCTATTCCTGTTCCGAGACAAATTAGCTCTTCCTGCGGAATAGCCGGTAGATTTGAGGAAGAAAAATTGGAAGAGATAAAAGATATCTGCCGGAAATATGATATAGATTTTGAACAGATTTATAGGGTTTATCAGGATAAAACGAAAGAACCTGAAGAATTAGCATAAATAAAAAATCCTCCAGAGCGGGAATCTGGAGGATTTTTATTATGCATTTACAATTGATTAACAACCTCTAAACATTCAGCACAGATCTCAGGATGGTCTTCATTATCACCAACGCTGGTACGGTACTTCCAGCAGCGGTCACACTTCTCACCTGGTGCTGCTTCGACTACTACTTCAATATCTGTTTCCTCTCCAGTATAGGTAGTTACATCAGCATTCTCTTTTGCAGCTAACTCTACCTTGGATACAATAAAGAGGTCAGCTAAGTTATCAAACTGCTTTAGAAAATCATTAACCTCTTCAGATGCATAAATCTCTATTCCAGCATCCAAAGAATGGCCTACAATATCTTCATTTCTAGCTAATTCTAGGGCTTTAGAGACATCCTCTCGAATAGTCAGCAATCTATCCCACTTAGCTTCCAATTCTTCATTTATATAATCCTCTTTTACTTCCGGCCAATCCGTTAAGAAGACACTCTCTGCTTCTTTACCACTTTCTGGCAGATGCTGCCATGCTTCCTCAGCAGTATGGACTAAGACCGGTGATAATACTTTAATTAATGTCGTCAAAATCTCATACATAGCTGTCTGGGCTGCACGCCGCTTTGTTGAGTCAGTTACTGAAGTATATAATCTATCTTTCAAGACATCCATATAGAAGGAACTCATTTCTGTAGCACAAAAATTATGGACCTTATGGTATAATTTATGATAATCATACTCTTCGTAAGCTTCAGTAATTTCATCTACTAGCTTCTGTAGTTTATGAAGCGCCCATTTGTCGATTTCAAGCAGTTCATCATATTCAACAGTATTCTCTACAGGATCGAAGTTATCCATATTACCGAGAATATAGCGGAATGTATTTCTGATTCTGCGGTAGACTTCAGCATTCTGCTGCAGAATCTTATCAGAAACTCTGACATCCTCTTTGAAGTCAGAAGAAGCAACCCAGAGTCTTAAAATATCTGCACCGTACTGATCAATTACTTCATGCGGCGATACCACATTGCCCTGTGATTTGGACATTTTCTTACCGTTGGCATCAACAGTAAATCCGTTGGTAACTACACCTTTATAAGGCGCTTCGCCTTTATAGGCAATAGAAGTCAACAGTGAAGAATTAAACCAACCGCGGTACTGGTCTGTACCTTCCAGATAGATATCGGCCGGGCGCTCTAACTCTTCCCTAATTTCTAATACTGACGCGTGGCTAGAACCGGAATCAAACCAGACATCCATGATGTCAGATTCCTTTTCGAATTCTATTTCTCCGCATTCTGGACATTCAAACCCAGCAGGCAGAATCTCCTCAGCTGTCTTTTCAAACCAGGCATTTGAACCTTCCTCAGCAAATAACTCTTTTACTGCTTTAATTGTCTCATCAGTAGCAATATCTGCACCACAGTCTTGACAGTAAAAGATCGGAATTGGTACTCCCCAGGACTTTTGACGGGAAATACACCAATCAGAGCGATCTTCAATCATATTGGCCATTCTCTCTTCGCCCCACTCGGGATACCAGTCAACATCTTTGATGGTCTCTAAGGCATCATCTTTAATAGCATCTACTGAGGCAAACCACTGTTCAGTAGCGCGGAAGATAATCGGATTCTTACAACGCCAACAGTTAGGATAAGAATGATCGATAAAATCTAAGTTCATTAATAAATCATCATCTTCTAACATATCAGTAACCTTGATATTGGCATCATCGTAATACATGCCGGCAAAAGGTCCTGCTTCCTCAGTAAAGACACCATCATTATCCATCGGTGCAAAGACCGGTAGATCATACTCTACACCAATTACATAGTCCTCATGACCATGTCCCGGTGCTGTATGAACACAGCCGGTACCCTGTTCTAATGTAACATGATCACCAAAAATAATTGGAGATTCACGATCGAAGAAAGGATGAGTAGTTACTAATCCTTCTAAAGCATCCCCCTCAATTTCTTCTACAATCTCATACTCATCAATTCCTACAATCTCCATCATTTCATCTACTAATTCCTTAGCAACTACCAACAAATCCCCCTCAGCTTCAGCTACTACGTAATCAAAATCAGGATGGACTGTAATTGCCATATTGGATGGAATTGTCCACGGAGTAGTGGTCCAGATAACAACATAGCTATCTTCGGCAGTCAATTCTGTATCTCCAACAGTTATACCTTCTTGTACTGGAAACTTAACATAAATAGACGGCGCTCTAGCCTCCTCATACTCCACTTCTGCCTCCGCTAAGGCTGTATTACAGTGGGGACACCAATAAACCGGTTTCATTCCTTTAGAAAGATAACCGTTTTTGATTATCTCTCCAAAGACTTCAATCTGTTTAGCTTCATATTCCGGGTCAAGTGTAACATACGGATTATCCCATTCTCCCCAGGCACCTAACCGCTTAAACTGTTCTCGTTGACGGTCAATATATTTCAAGGCATAATTCTTACACTCTTCTCTCAATTCCGCTGTACTCAATTCTTCTATCTTATCCCCTAATTCCTTCGTTATCTGATGTTCAATAGGTAGTCCATGTGTATCCCAACCAGGAATATAGGGAGATTGGTACCCCTGCAGTGTTTTATATCTCGTTAAGATATCCTTCAATACCTGATTTAGAGCATGGCCGATATGAATATCTCCATTAGCATACGGCGGACCGTCATGGAGTATAAACTTTTCAGCTCCTTCACGATTCTTAAGTGCTTCATCATAAATTTCATTTTCTTCCCAATACTCTTGAAATTCCTCTTCTCGTTCAGATAGATTAGCACGCATTTGAAACTCAGTTTCCGGTAAATTCAATGTTTCCTTGTAATCCATTAACTTCTGCACCTCCATTAAATATAATATTTTAAATATAAAAAAAGCCTCACCCCAATCAGGGGCAAGGCATAGCTTGCGGTACCACCCTAGTTAGAGATACTGATCTTCAATATCCCTATCTCCAGACAAATAACGGCTGCTACCGGTCAACCCTACTGATTCTTCAGGCCGACTACTAAGAGATGATCTTCAATAGATCGTAGGTATCAGGCTTTCACCATCCCTGACTCGCTGTAACATTTATATCTATCTACTCTTCTCTATCATAGTAGTTAAATTCGTAATTGAATTTTAATTTAAAGACTTACTTTACTCAATACCTCATTATAGTACAATATTTAACCCTCGTCAAGCTAAACCAAAATATTTTCCTCATTTAAGATGTTCCAGCATCTCTTCAACAATTCTGTAAGAACGGTTGGCCGCTTTCTTCATAAAGGCAGAATAATCAACCTCAGCACTGCCGTCGGCCTTATCAGACATAGATCTAATAATTACAAAAGGAATATCATTTAAAAAACAGGCCTGTCCTACTGCTGCACCTTCCATCTCTGCACAATAACCATTAAAGACTTCTTTTAGCCACTCTACCTTCTCATCATCAGCGATAAATTCATCACCGGATAAGACTCTACCGGCTACCACTTCAATACCTGCTCCATCTTCTATCAACTTTTCGCCAGCATCTTTAGCTATAGCAATTAAATCCTGATCAGCTTCAAATCTAACCTTATTCATTTCAGCAATCTCACCTAACTCATAACCCATAGCTGTAGAATTAACATCATGTTGAATAGTATCCGTAGAAATCACAATATCCCCTACATCTAACTCTTCATCTACTGCTCCAGCTACCCCCGTAAAGATTACTTTATCAACACTGAAATCATCAACCAGAATCTGAGTACAGACTGCAGCATTGACCTTTCCAATTCCGCTTTTGACCAACACTACATCCTTTCCTTTTAATTCTCCTTGATAAAAGACCATCTGAGCCCGTTCTTTCTTCTCCTTTAGATCTAAATCCGACTTCAAAAGTTTAATCTCTACATCCATAGCACCTATAATGCCAATCATTTCTTCATCACACTCCAGAAAATTTTTAAGCAGTAACTGCAGATTTAACTTTAACCCCTTCTAAATTACCTAACTGACCGGACATTGCACTTAACTGATCTGTAGTTCCGTTAACAATCAATGAAATAACACTAACTTCTTTTTCACGATAAGGAATTCCCATTCTACCTACGATTATATTTCCAAACTCTCCCAGCACTTTATTAACCTGCTGGGCTATACCCTCTCTATCTTCAATTAAGATTCCAACAACTGCTATTCTATCCTCCATCCCCGGTACCTCCTACTCTGTCTTATCCTTTTCTATAGCTGCTACCTTATCCTGACTGAATTTTATGGTAGACAGTTCATCACTGATATCGCTGTTAAATTTATCCTTTAATTCCTCGATATTCTGTTTTTCTAAATTATCCAACTGTTCCAGTTCTAACTCTTCTAAACCGTCACTTTCATTTAACATAACTAAATAAGTTTTAAGTAGGCTTTTGAATTTAGCTTCAAATAATTCTTTACTCTCCACTAAATTTTTATACTTCCTTCTTTCCTCTTCTAACTGCTCATTAGTCTGATTTACCATCTTTTCAGTCTTCATCTCTGCTTTATCAATTATTAACTCAGCCTGTGTTTTAGCCCGTTCCTTGATATTAGCTGCCTTCTGTTTAGCATTTTCAATTATTGATTCTGCTCTCTGCTCAGCTGTCCGCTGCTGCTTATCAGCCGTTTCCTTGACAGTATCTATTGTTTTATTCAATGTCTCTTCTCTCTCTTTATACTCCTGTAGCCTTTCCTCTAAATCTGCTATTCTATCCCGTAATTCTTCATTCTCCAGATATATTTCTTCATAACATTCCGCTACCAAATCCAGAAATTCCTCTACCTCTTTAGTATTATAGGCCCAAACAGAAAAAGTCTTATTAAATTCCTTATTATAGATATCAAGTGGAGTCAATAACTCGTCCATTCTTTTCTCACCTCTCTTAACAGGTTAAGTATAGCGCTTTAAAATCAACTTAATTCTATCCTTCCGTGATCTTCCCAGATGCTGGTCTATCTCTACCCGGCCGCGGCCGCGAATAGAAATAATATCATCTAATTCTACTGTTTGAGCCGGATCATCTTCTATCTTCCAGTTTAACTTTACATTTCCGGCTTCAATCTCTCTAGCCATCTTAGTCCGCGATGTTGAAAAACCGGAACTGGCAACTGAATCCAACCGTAAAGAAGCTACAGTGCTTTTAATCTCTTTAACATGTTCCGGCTCTACTTCTAGCTTCTCAGCATCTATCTCTTCAACCTCAACAGGCACATTATGAACCCGCTTTAAGTTAAACAACAAATAATCTTTAATCTCTTCTGCTACAATCACTTGACACTTATCACTGCTAACTATTAAATCTCCTACTACTTCCCGTTTGATTCCGGTGCCTAGAATAGCTCCCAGAAAATCACGGTGGCTTACCGAAGCAAAATTAAAGTTACCGCTGATCTCAAAGATAGTCAACGGATTATCTACTATCTCTCTCATATAATAATCCGGCATCAGGCCAATTCTCTTTCGTTCAGCCCGTTCAAAACCACCGTAGAGAAGATACTTCAAGTCATAAATCTGATCCAAAATTGAAGTTAACAGCTCTCGCTGATAAGGATTTAAAAAGTTAGTAAATGTAGGTTCATGTTTTTGTAAAGCTTCTCTAGCCTTATCCAATACTTTAGCTGCCGTTAACTCTTCTTCTTCATCCTTGGCTTTAATATATCTTAAGAACTTTTCCCTATTAAACAAACTTTACCCCTCCAGATTACAGCCAAAATTAATATAATAATAGCCGCCTTAAGATTCTAAGCAGAGAATTATGAATAATATTGATAGCAATAAAAGCAATCAATGGAGAAAGATCAATACCTATATTTCCTGTAGGCAGCATTCTTCTGATTGGAGCCAGTACAGGTTCTGTAACTTCATAAATAAATTTCATAATCTTTCTTACATTAGAATTATGCATCGGAGGACTAACCCAGGAAGATATTACCCGGGCAATCAGAATCCAGGTATAAATAGTAAATGACAAATCAATTAATCTAATTAAAGCATACATTTATCTTCACTCCCCAAAATAATTTATAATTCCTGCGCCTTTTCAGCCGAGGCAGCTACAGCCTCAATTAAACCAGACCGAATTCCTGACTTCTCCAGTCTATATAATGCTTCGGCAGTAGTTCCTCCCGGCGAAGTAACCTGATCGCGTAATACGGCTAGGTGTTCATCACTTTCGGCAGCCAGCTTAGCCGTTCCAGCCAAAGTCTGAATAGCTAAATCCTTAGAATCACTGTGGGATAAACCTAATTTAACCCCTCCTGCTACTAGGGCTTCTAAAATCAAAGCCACATAAGCCGGACCGCTGCCGCTTAATCCTGTCACTGCCGGCATTAAAGCTTCCTTCACTTTGATTACTTTCCCTACAGGACTTAATAAATCCTCAAGCTCTCTTCCAAACTCTTCTGTAGCCTGTCTACCGAGAGAATAAGCCAAGACCCCCTCCTGTACTAAAGCTGGAGTATTGGGCATAATCCTAACTACCGGTACTTTAGCCGAAATCATCTCTTCTAATTGCTCCGTACTTACTCCAGCTGCAATAGATATTACCTTCTGTTCAGTAGTAAAGAGATCGGCAACTTCTTCAATTACATCACCAATCACCTGTGGCTTAACAGCTAAGAAAATATAATCACTCTCTGTAACAACTTTATGATTATCTGCCACTATTTCAATTCCATACTTATCTGTCATCACTTCTCTACGCTGATCAGAAATATCACTAGCAATCACTGCTTCCTTATCAACCTGATTTTCATTAATCAATCCATTAATTAATGCTTCTGCCATCGAGCCTGCACCTATAATTCCTATTTTATTCATAAAGACTTCACCTCATTACTTATTAAACAGTATTAATACTCCCGCGGTCCAAAGATAGCCGAACCAACTCTAACAATAGTTGCTCCTTCTTCAATAGCTACTTCAAAATCATTAGTAATTCCCATTGACAGCTCCTGCATTTCTATATTAGGAATCTCAGCCCTTTTAACTTCTTCAAATAGTTCTTTTAACTCTCTAAAGTAAGGCCTTACCTGCTCAGTATCATCTACATAAGGTACCATAGTCATCAAACCCTTAACCTGCAGATTCTCAAACTCTGCTACCTTTCTTAGATAATCGATAGTCTCTTCCGGTTCTAAGCCGAACTTATTCTCATCACCGGCAACATTAATCTGGACTAGAACATTCATCACTCTATCTGCCATTCCAGCCCTCTTATTTATCTTCTTGGCTAATCGCATGCTATCCATAGAATGGATCAGATTACACCGCTCCATTCTCATTATATACTTAACTTTATTCCTCTGTAAGTGACCTATCATATGCCAGTTAATCTTCTGGCTTATATTATCATACTTATCTCTCAGTTCCTGAACTCTACTCTCACCTAAATCAACTACATCTGCTTCTATTACTTCTTTGATCTCTTCAATACCTCTTGTTTTTGTCACAGCAACTAATTTTATTTCATCGCTATCTCTGCCAGCTCTTTTGGCAGCTGCTGCAATACGCTTCTGTACCTGTTTTAGATTGTCTTTTATCTCTGACATACCGCTACCTCCTCACTCTATTTATTTCGTGATTTAGACTTACTATCCTTCTTTTATTTTTTCATTGACTCTGATTTAAAATTATGATATATTTAAAGAAGTAACATAAAGTGAATACATATTATGGTGATGGAGCTCGCCGTTAACTATTGCATTCTTGCAATTGATGGCTCCTATTTGGGTTCTCTTAACCTAAATAGGAGCTTTTTATATTCTATAATAAAAGGGAGGGATAATCAAACAATGGCTTTAAGTCTTGCAGTTATTATCTTATTAGGATTGATCTTTAATAGAGCCTTTAAGAAGATGAAACTACCGGGGCTATTAGGCATGTTAATCCTCGGTATCTTAATCGGCCCTTACGGCTTTAATCTAATCAGTGAAGAAATCTTAACTATCTCGCCTGATCTGCGTAAGATTGCCTTAATTGTAATTCTTTTAAGGGCAGGTCTAGGTATAGAAAAAGAAACTCTAAAAAAAGTAGGAGTACCAGCAGTTAAATTGAGCTTTATCCCCAGTTTCTTAGAAGGCTTTACAGTATTATTTGTATCTATGCAGCTTTTTGGGCTATCATTTATAGAAGGAGGAATCTTGGGCTTTATTATAGCTGCTGTTTCTCCGGCAGTTGTAGTTCCGCAGATGTTAAATTTAATAGATAATAATCGAGGAGCAGATAAAGGAATTCCTACTTTAATTCTGACAGGAGCCTCGATAGATGATGTAATTGCTATTACTATCTTCTCCACCTTTCTAGGCTTCTATGGAGGTTCTCAGCTAAATATTGCTAAAAAGTTATTAAATGTCCCTATTTCAATTCTTATGGGAGTACTACTAGGAATTATTACTGGCTTCATTCTCCTTTATCTCTTTAAAAAATACCATATCCGGGATACCAAAAAAGCCCTATTAATCCTCAGTTCAGCCATAATTCTGACCGGATTAAAAGATCTTCTCAAAAATATAATTCCGATTGCAGCCCTGCTGGGAGTAATGGCTATCGGCTTTATTCTGCAGGAAAGATATAATCTAGTCGCCAAAAGATTGGCCTCTAAGTTCAATAAGATCTGGGTCTTTGCTGAAATAATGTTATTTGTTTTAGTGGGAGCTGAGGTGAATATCTATTTAGCAATTAATTCAGGGCTGATAGGTCTTGTAATTATCTTTATTGGACTAATTGCCCGGGGAACCGGAGTCCTAATCTCAGTTGCTGGAACTGAGCTAAACTGGAAGGAACGAATCTTTAGTGTAATTGCTTACTCGCCTAAAGCTACCGTCCAGGCCGCCATCGGTGCTGTACCTTTATCTGCAGGCGTAGAGTCAGGAGAGCTAATCCTGGCAATGGCAGTCTTGGCAATTATTATCACTGCACCGCTCGGTGCGGCAGGTATCAAACTAGCCGGTGAAAACTGGCTATCAAAACCAGAAAATAATCCAGAAGAAGCAAAATTATAAATACAAAGGGATATACTAACCAACCCAATATCACAAATAATATAGCTTCTTCCTCTTATTTAATTAAAAGAAGCCCCTACTTATTTAGGTAGGGACTCATTTTTAAGCTGATTCTATTGTTTAATTAGCCTAACATCTTTTCTAAATCCTCTTGGGAATCTCCTGTTAGCTGTAAGTTAAAGTTATCCTGCAAAACTCCTACAACATTTTCAGTTAAGAAGTCCGGCGGAGTAGCACCAAGATAGATATCCTGAATTCCTAAATTAAAGAGTCCTAATAAAATTGCACATGCTTTCTGTTCAAACCAGGATAGAACAATGCTTAATGGTAATTCATTAACTTCACAATCAAAGGCATCTGCTAGAGCCAAGGCAATCTTGACTGCCGAAATTGAGTTATTACACTGGCCTAAATCGATGAATCGAGGAATTTCAGTCCCGGGCACAGTACCATAATCTAGATCATTAAATCTAAACTTTCCACAGGCTGTAGTTAATATTACACAGTCCTCTGGAACAGATTTAGCTAACTCACGGTAGTATTCATTGCCTGAACCTGGAGAGTCACAGCCGGCAATAACAAAGAAGCGGCTGATCTTGCCCTCTTTAACTGCTTCTACAATATTCGGAGCTAATTCCAAAACATTCTGATGGTGGAAGCCGGTTGTTAATGTTTCATCTGATTCCATATTAGCCTCTGGTAAGTCTAAAGCCTTTTCAATTACAGGCGTGAAGTCATCATCTTCAATCTTAGTTACATCTTCTAGACCGGTTACATCATAAGAGAAGAATCGGTCAGCATAGCCGCCTCTAATCGGCATTACACAGTTAGTAGTTCCTAAAATTGCTCCGGGAAATTCCTCAAATAATTCCCGCTGATCAGTCCAGGAACCGCCGATATTTCCTTTTAGATGGTCATACTTATTTAATTCCGGATAGCCGTGGGCCGGTAACATCTCCGAATGAGTATAAATATTAATTCCCTTACCCTCACTCTGTTCTAATAATTCTTTAAGAGCATGAAGATTATGGCCGGTAACTAAAATTGCCTTTCCTTCAGCCTGATTCTGTGGTACCTCTACAGGTTCCGGAATGCCAAATTCATCTGTATGTGCCTCATCCAATAAATCCATAACTTTAACTGTTGCTTCTCCTACTTCCATCGCCATCTCGATATTTTCTTCCAAATTAAAATTAACATTGGTTAAAGTCGAGTACAGCCCCCGCTCGATAGTTTCATTAACTTCCGGATCAGTATAGCCTAATTCTCGGGCATGATTAGCATAAGCAGCTACTCCCTTTAAACCATAGATAACTGTATCTTGTAGGCTAGCAATATCTTCATTCTTACCACAGACTCCTACTTTCGTACATCCTCCAGATGGTGTCTGTTCACATTGATTACAGAACATATTCATCTCTGTCATATTAATCTCCTCCTTTAAGTGAGATGATAAAATCCTTTTAAACATTTAAAGACTCCTTTTGCTGCATTTCTTACTTATTTAATTCGTTATTCATATTATATCCATTATGTTAATTACTTTCTGTGATATGCATCACTTAAAGGAAACTTTTTTGGTTTTTAGGTTGTTGAATAATTAGTTTAATAAATTGCTTAATTAGCAATTAGAGTTAAAATAGATTCCATTTTCTATTCTACATTTATCAGTAAAATCATCAATAGAATCTGCATTTCTATAATTTATATCCTTTATATTTACAGACCTTATCTCTCCCACTATTTTTTGCTTTATATAGAGCTTCATCTGCCCGATTAAAAATTGATTCATAATCATCATTATTCTTCATTGTAGCAACTCCTAAACTTGCTGTTATTTTAACTGGTATTGATTCTATATTAAGTTTAGAAATTTTTTTTCGTATTCTTTCTGCATAATTTCTAGCATCATTTAAATCAGTTTGAGTTAAAATAACAATAAACTCTTCTCCGCCAATTCTAGCAGCTAAGTCTTCGTTTCTAGTTTCATTATTGAGAAGATCTCCAAGAGCTGATAAAACCTTATCCCCTGCATCATGACCATAAGTATCATTAATATTTTTAAATTTATCCAGATCAATCATTACCAGGGATAATGATTGGGAATATCTTTGAGCCTGAGAGAATATTTTCTGTAAATAATTCATAAAGTGTCTCCGATTAGCAAGCCCAGTTAGTTCATCAGTTTTAGATAGTTTTTCAATTTCATCCTTTGCTTGTTGAAGTTTTTTATTTTTTTTGGTCAATTTTCGAGTTTTATTTGCTAATTCATTATTTAAAAGAGATATTTTTTCTAAAGCTTCTTTATCTTCTACATTCTTTCTTTCTCCTATAAGACAATAATTATTATCTAATTTGAAAATATAACTGACAAAAATATAATTATCCTTTTCAAGTAATGAATTGCAAAATTTAAGATGAATTTCTTTATAAGAACCTTCTTTTAGTAAAAATGTGGACTCTAAATCTTCAGCATCAGTAATAAATACCTCATGAATTTTTTTATTATTTATTTCTTTTTTACTGATGTTTAGTGAACCACCTCCGAGACAAGCAACGGAGGCTTCTCTTACTTCACACATCCTAAAAAAGCAATGCGTTACTAGAGAGATTTGAAAGATGTTTGGTATCTAAGCCACCCTTAATCTTTTTGGAGGGTTCACGACTCCATTATCCCTAGCTCGGTTAATAAGTTCGGGAATACATTTATCTAGAAATTTACGCATTATATTCAGACTACCATTTACATCAGCATTTATAGTTAATCCAAAATTAGATTGAAAAAGCCCTCTTTCAACTCTGCGAGACTTATTGTAATTATCTTTATTTAACTTCTCTAAATCAATTGCCGAGCATCCACTAGTATAGGCTTCATTAATGATATTAACCTCTATACCTTCTAGTTTAGCCTTATATTCTATTAAATCTTTTAATCGTTGAATTGGCACTTGCACGAAAGATTTATTATAATCCATACCTTGCTTGATTTCTTTTAAATCACCGATTACTATTTTAGACACATTATGCTTTTTAGCCAAATTAACTATTTTTCTACTTGCTTTATGAAGGTAATCAAATACATAATTTCTACGTTTAGTACGAAGTTTCTTAATTTGTTTGGTATCTTTAAATTTTTTGCTACCAGTTTGCTTCATTCTAATAGATTGCAATCTATTTATTTCCTGGTTAAAATACTTATTCTTACTTTTGAGCGGTTTACCATTAATAATGTAGTTTTCAGTATTATCTTTAAAGGTTAAAGTAGCTAAATTATCTAATCCTAAATCTATTGACATTATATTATCACCTGGAGAATTTTCTTTCGGCTGTTGTTTATATATTATTAATAGATACCATTGGTTAGTTAGGTTATCTTGTTTTATCCTAACTTGTTGGAGGGAGTTTTCCACGGAATGTCCTTTGGACATGGAGAGATTATCCTCGTCTATAAGGCTTTCAATTACTGTAGGTAATCGAAATTTAAGACTGTCCACCTGATATCGGTTTTTAATCTCTTTGGATAAGGATAATAACAAGTTGCCCTCCCTAATTCTAGTAGCTAAATTAGTGAATATCACTTCACTTGGATTATTGTCTAAATACTTAAATTTAGGTGGTCTTGGTTGACCTTGATACTTGCTAGGATTGTTATTGTAATCTTCAATGCTATTAAAGTAACTTTTCCAATCTTGAACTAATTGTTTAAAAAGTTGTTGCCTATTGTGACTATGTAGATAGTCGGTATGCCAATTATCCTTAAAGTTATTTTCTAACCTAGTATAGACTGGTTTAATATCTTTGTTATTTTTGATTGCATAATTAGTAATATTATACAGCTTAGAACAGTGCCAACTTAACTCTTTAACTATTTCTAGTTGCTTATGACTAAAATCGGGCTTAAATTTAAAAGATAATTTCATTTTCTCACCCCCTCTCGCACCTTGTTATCTAGGTATATTATAACATAAATGCTAATGATTTAATTGAAGAAGGTATGGAAATGGTACTTAACAAATATAATGATGAAAACCAAGACTAAACAAATATTTAATTTTAAAGTATCGAACTTTAAAATTAAAGGCTCATTCAGCCCCTACGACAAGCATAGGGGTTTTCTGAGCTGAATTTTATAAAAGTATTAAATTTCATATAAAGATAATTTTATTATTCAAACTTTTAATTTGATTTCTAAACTACTTCAAATTCAAGATTACCTTCCAATAAATTAATAAAAGCATCTACTACTCTAGGAGAAAATTGACTCCTTTTATTATCTCTAATTTCTTGGATTGCTTCATCTTTAGATAAGACTTCTCTATAGGCTCTGTCTGATGTCATTGCATCCCAACTATCAGATACTGCTAATATCTGTGATATTAAAGGAATTTCACTGTCTTTAAGTCCATCTGGATACCCCTCACCATCCCAACGCTCATGATGATGCAATACATATTTAGCAATATGACTCAAAGATTCTGACTTACTTAATGACTTATAACCCCAATACGGATGTTTTTTTATTAATTCATATTCACTATCACTTAAGGTTCCCTTCTTATTTAAAATATTAAGAGGAATAAGCAGTTTACCAATATCATGAACCATACCAGCCCAGTAAGCATCTGTTATCTTTCGTTGTGATAAACCCATCTCTTCAGCTATTTTTGAAGCTATTTGGGCTACATTCTCCGAATGTCCGCTAGTATATCTATCATATATTTCTAACATCTGAATAATAGAAGTAATCAAATCTTTAGTAAACTGCCCCTGTAATTTATTATAACGTTGAAAAGAAAAGAAAACTGAAGCTAAAGTAGCAAGTGAGCTCAAAATTTCTTTTGTATTGTTACTAAATTCTTGATTACTATCTTCAGCTATATCAAGAATAATCTTACCTACAACTTCATCATTTACAGTTATATTGATGTATATAGATTGACTTACAGGTTTTAAAGCACTTATGAAATTCTGTTTAATACCATCAGGGATTTTATCGATATTAAGTGAGTATTCATCTAAAATATAGATACTTTGACCACTATCACAGAAGAATATCTCTTCACGCATTTTGCTTTTCTTTAATATATCAATATCATGTCCAATTGCATCAATAAAGTTACAATAACCATCTTCATCAACTATATATATTTTACCATAATCCGCTTCAGGAATAATATTTACTGCTCTATGTAATAAATCAGCTAAAAAACCCTTTTCATCACTTTTAGAACCTTCATTCAAATTAGAAATGACATTTATCATGTTAATAAATCGGTTATTAAGTTCATTTAATTCTTGATTTATAGTTGCTACTTCTTCACTATAAGCAGTCAATTGTTCATTTAACGCCTGAAGTTCTTCTTTCTGGTCTTTAAGTTCTTCTTTTTGATTCCGTAACTTTCTTTCATCTTTTTTATGTTTAGTAATATCCACATGAACGCCAACTGCTCGATGTGGATTTCCCTCTTTATCTATTTCAAAACTTTTAATTCTTCCTGATATCCATTTATAGCTACAATCTTTACACTTCATCCGAAATTCTTCTTCAAAAGGTTGAGCATTTTCTATGTATTCTTCAATTTTGAGAATGATTTTCTTTCTATCATTTGGGTGTATTAAATTAATCCAGGTTTCTGTTTTCATAGGTAATTCTCCTGGTTTATAACCGAGCATTGTATAATATCTAGGACTGAAATATACCTCACCTGTATCCAAATCCCAATCCCAAAAACCATGTTCACTAGCATCCATGACAAGTTCTAATCTTTCTTTTATTTTCTGTTCTTTTTCAATCTGTTGGTCTAGCTGTTCTTTCTGATAGAGTATTTTCAAGTGAGACTCAACAAGTTCCTGAAATTGCTTTATTAATTCTTCGGCATCTTTACTGAATTCATTTTCCTCTGTATCATGTACACATATAGTACCAAAAATATCACCATCAGGCCATTTTAGAGGAAATCCCAGATAGGAGATCATTCCTTTTTCTACCTCAATAGAATCTTTCCAGTTATCATTTTCTAAAGCGTTGGAAACTAAAAGTTTTTTCCTGTTTTTGACTACCACTTCACAATAATGTCCTGTCAGTTTTACCTTATCCCTTCTATTGAAAGGATTTTCTTTATTCTGACTAGCTTGAAAAACTTCAATATAAGGTGGAGTCACTCGAGTGATTAAAGCATCTGTTACTCCAATTTTTTTGACCATAATATCAACTATGTTTTGCCATTTTTCAATAGTATTTTCGGGTACTTTTCTTTTTTTAGTTTTAATTTCTAATTTTTCATTTTCCCATATCAAATAATTCATAGACTCCCCTTTCAATAAATTAACTATATTTAAATAAAGTTATTGGTTAAACCCTAAACTGCTGCTATCTACTAAATGTAAGCTAAATTATCCTCAATGGCATTATCATATCTTAGTAATTGGATACTTATATAAAAATCCCTTTTTTTACCTATAATATAACAAAATACTATAAATTTAGTTTTATTGTTAACAATTATTTATATCTGATGACTGCTTTTGTTGTCTTTTATCTTGATACATATTATTATCTGCTTGCTTAAATATTTGCTGAATGTCATCTTCAGTATTAGTTTTAACTGCATAACCAAAAGCACTACTTAACTGAATTCCTTCACATGTAGTCTGATTTACCTTCTCTTTAATTCTAGAAATTATTTCTTTAGTTTTTGAAGATGGAGTCTTAGGAAATAATAAAGCAAATTCATCACCACCCCAACGACAAATAATATCATCCTGACGACAATATTCTCTTAATAATTTAGCAAAAGCAATTAATAACTTATCTCCCATTTTATGTCCATAATTATCATTAACTTTTTTTAACCCATTTAAATCAGTTACAACAATACTTAAAGGAAGATTACGTTTCACATTTAATCTTTCTAATTCTTTATTAAAAAACATGCGATTATACAACCCAGTTAACTGGTCATGAAAGGATAAATATTTTATTTTTTCTTTATTTCGTAATTTATTAATGGCAAAACCGATATTTCTAGCTAAATCTTGTAATAAATCAATTTCTGGTTTTATAAAAGTATTCTTGGATTTAGAATAAATATTTAAAGCACCATAAACTTGATCATCATGAATAATAGGTAGAGCAATACTAGTTACATAATTTTTTCTAGACGCCTCTTCTTGACAGGAAGCAAAGTTAACATTATTTTTTTCAATAATGTGTTTTCTTTCTTTAATAGCCCTTCCAGTTGGCCCCATGCTTGATTCCTTATCATCCCAAGTAATAGTGATATTATCTAAGTATCCTTTAGTCATTCCTGCTTGGGCCATAGGAATTACTTTCTTATCCTCTTCTATTGCTTTTCCAATCCAAGCCATTGCATAATCTCTTTTTTCTAATAAAACATCTAAGGATTTATCAAAGAAAGTTTCAATATCTTCTTCAGTAGCAATTAAACCCTTGACTTTAGTAATTACAAGTAAGGTATTATTTAATTGTTTCATCTTTTTGTTTTTTTTATTTATATTACGAAATAAAGCATTATAAGGATCTAAGAGATTAATTTGAATAACTGATTTATAGATATAATAAAAAGAAATTAATTTTACAATATGTCCTAATATATTAAATAGTCCCTGAACATCACTATACATGGTAAAAAGTAATTCGGATAGAATAGTAAAACCTATTGAATACATCATATATTTATAAAATTGAGAATGAAATTTATCTCTTTTTTTAATAAGAAGCATAATATTTAAAATTAAAATAGCTATAATTACATATTCACTATATATTTTAAAAATAGTAAGGCCACTATCTGGTTGATAACAATTAGGGAACCATTCTGCCCAGAACACCCCTGATAATAAAACTAAAGAAAAGATAAAATAGCTAAAATATAATTTCTTAGTACTAATGTCAGTATTGATAAATTTAAAAGCTATTAATAATGATATTGCCTCTAGATAACGAGCTATAATCCACAATTGAGTTGGTAAATTCGCTGTTCTAATGAAAAAAACTCCCATTCCTTTATAGGAAAGGGTATGGAATAGATCAAAAAAAGCAATAAATCCATAGGAGACGCCTATAAATAATAAATAACTATTACTAGAAAGATGACTGGTGTTAACAGCAATTATAAAAATACCACAAGCAATAATAACACTATATAATTCAACAATATTGTGAAAAAGCAGGTAATTTTTAAAACTAATAAATGATAGTACTAAACAGGTTATAACCAAAATAATTAAGCTATTACTTTTATATTGATGATTTTCTCCCAATAATCTTCCTCCTTAGTTATCAAAAAAATTTATTAATTATGCTTAAATATATTTTGAAACATTGAGTGAACCTCTCCACCTAAATCACAGATTTAGGTGGAGAGGTTCACAGTCGGTATTCTTATTGTAAAAGTTGTTCCTGTTCCTTTTTCACTCTTCACCTCAATACTGCCATTATATTTTTCAATAATCTTTGCTGTTATTGATAATCCCAAGCCATTTCCTTTCTGATCAAATTTATCTTGAATCAAATCTGCTTTAGTAGTGAAGAAAGGTTTAAATATTTGATTTTTAGTTTCCTCATCCATGCCTATTCCTGTATCACTAACCTCTACTTCAATTTCGTCATTATCTACTTCTTGGACAGATATTTTTAATTGTCCTCCATTATAAGGTCCCATAGCATCGCGAGCATTTATTATTAGATTTAAGAAAATTTGTTTCAATTCATCTGAATTCATCTTTACTTTTGGCACAGAAGAGTATTTTCTAATTACTTCTATATTTTCTACCTCTAATTTTCTTTGCTGGATGCTTAATATTTCATCTATTATCTCTTTAATATCATGAGCTGAAATACTCTCGCTTTTAGGTTTAGATATATTCATAAGATCATAGGCAATTTTTTTAGCCTGTTGTCCATTTGACTTTATCTGCTTAAGTCTATCAATTGCATCTGCTGTTAAACTAATTTTATCCTGTTTATTCTTCAATAATAATATATCAATTTGCCCCATCATACCAGCAAGTTGATTATTAAATTCATGACATATTCCTGAAGCAAGTTTACCTAATTCAGCTAATTTTTCAGAACGCACTAACTGTTCCTGTAATTTTTTTCGGTCAGTAATATCTATTCCAGCCCCCAATACTTCTTTAATATTTCCTACTTCATCTCTTAATATAGTGTTCCGCCAGGCAATTGTTCTTTTTTCTTCTTCTTTGGTAATAATATTATTTTCAATACATTCAACTGACTCTAAATTTTCAGCAACCAATTTCTTTCCAATTTCTCTACTTCTTTTCTTATCTTCTATGGCAACAAAATTATCGCACCAATCCTTACCGATAATCTCTTCTTCTTGATATCCTAAAACTTCACATCCATACTGATTAATTGACGTCACTTTTCCTTCGGTATTAACAATTACAAATAATACTTTAGCTACATTAAGTAATTTATTCTGTTTTTGTTCTAACTTCTTTTTAGTCTTATTTAATTCATAAAATAATGATTGATAAGGTTTTTGTAAACTAGTTTTAGTTATAGCTTTATAAATAAAGTAAAAAGAAATTAATTTAAGAAGATGGCCTACTATAATTGAAAAATCATAAGGGTTTGTATAAAAAGTTAAAGATATTGTAGATCCAATTGTTGTTCCTAGTCCTCCTAACATAAACCAATAGATTTTTGAATTTAATTTCTGTTTGTTAGTAACTAATAATATAATTCCTATCAATAATATTCCAGAAACTATATATTCACTAATTATTTTAAATGAAGTTAATCCTATTCTTTCTATAAAACAAGCAGGAAATGTATGCAAATAAAAAATATTCAATAACAATATAGCTGTAACTAAAATGTAAATATAAATTACTTTATTACTCTTTTTAAAATCTTTATACCAAAACAACACAAAACCTAATAAAGAAAAAGATTCAATATACCTAGCAATAATCCATAATTGAGCTGATAAATCAATACCACCTTTTGCTAAGATATCCATTCCTGGATAAGCAAGAGTATGAAGCAGATCAAAAAAACCTACAAATCCATAAGTTAATCCTAAAAAAATGAAATTACTATTCTCAGTAATTTCAGAAGCATTTACAGCAATAACAAAGATATTAAAGGCAATAATAATACTGAATAATTCTATACTAACATGAAAAAGTAAAAAATTCTTAAAACTTATATAAATAGCTCCTATTACTAAACAGAATAATATTATGGCCTCTTTGATTAATGTTTTTTTATATCTAATTTTCTTCTCCCCCTATATTTTATTAAAAATATTATAAAGTGAAATATTTTTGGTTATTATTTATTTTTAACAAAATTAATAATAATTCCTGCAAAATAAACCAGAAAGCTCCTACTTAAAATTTTAAGTAGGAGCTTTCTTTCTATAAAACTGAAGCAGCCAATTCTGCCAGTTCTGACCGTTCTCCACTGCGTAAAGTAATATGTCCAGCAATCTTTTGGTCCTTAAATCTTTCTGCTAAATAAGTCAAACCATTACTATTGCTATCCAGATAAGGATTATCTATCTGATAAGGATCACCGGTTAAGATGATTTTGGTTCCTTCGCCTACTCTCGTAATTATTGTCTTAATCTCATGCGGCGTTAGATTCTGGGCCTCATCAACTATGATAAACTGCTGCGGAATACTCCGGCCTCGAATATAGGTCAGAGCCTCCATCTCAATTAGATTCATATCCTGCAGGTTCTGAATCATATCAGCAGCATCGCCGTCCCTGCTGCCGACTAAAAGCTCCATATTATCATAGATCGGCTGCATCCAGGGCCGCAGTTTTTCTTTTTTATCTCCAGGTAGGTAACCTAAATCATTACCCATCGGCACAATCGGCCGCGTAACTAACAGCCGATTAAAGTCTTTTAACTCTACTACTTTTTCTAATCCTACTGCCAAAGCAAGCAGCGTCTTACCGGTTCCGGCCTTACCTACTAGGGTAATTAACTTAATTTCATCATTCAATAACATATCAAAAGCACACTGCTGTTCTTTATTCCGAGGAGTTATACCCCAAGTATCTGTTCCCTGGAAGATCAACGGACGCAGCAGATTCCTTTCATCATCATATCTACAGAGAGCAGACTGAGAACCTCCTACATTATCCTCCAGTAAGATGAATTGATTAGGATAGAAGTCCTGTTCAAGCTCCAGCTCTTCTTCCGAATAGAACTGATCTATTAACTCAGGATCTACTTTTACAGTAGATAATCCAGAATACAGCTCCTCAATATTAATTTTATTGGTTTCATAATCTTCAGCCTTAATCCCTAAAGCATCGGACTTAACCCGCATATTTATATCTTTAGTTACCAGAATAATTGGTTTGTTTACTTCACTGTCTTCATCCAAGCCCATAGCAGTAGACAGAATTCTATTATCAGCCTTTTCTTCACTTAAACTCAAAGGAAGCTGATCAAGCATCTGATGATTCAGTTCAATCTTTAAAGTACCGCCTTGTCGGAGCTCAACTCCTTTATACAGCTCTCCTTTTTCCCGCAAATCATCCAAATAACGGGACACCTGCCTAGCACTTCTTCCAATAGAATTCTGGCGCTTCTTCTGTGCATCTATCTCTTCAATCACTACAATAGGAATGATTATATCATTATCATCAAAAGCGAAGAGAGCACCCGGATCATGAAGTAAAACATTAGTATCTAACACATAAGTCTTTTTCATTTAACCATCCTCCTATTCTGGATCTTTAAAAATCTTGACTCCTACATCTATCCCTTTAATTACTGCTTGATTTTGATTCTTACCTACAATCTTAACCTCTTTAAAGGATGCTTGCTCATTTTTAACTACCATTACTCCAGTCTTTCCTTCTTTACTTACTAAAGCAGTAATAGGGACTACAATACCATTATATGATGACTTTATTAAATTCACCTCTGTTTTTCTTAATTTCATAAAGAGAGAAATAAACCTCTTTACATCCAGAACCAACATATCTTTATTCTGGCTGTTAATAATTCTATCCACCCGGGCTGTATATCTATCTTCTGTTTTCTGAGGCAGTTCAAACTCTACTTCCATACCAGGCTTAAATAATTGGCTCTTATCTTTAGAAATCGGCGTTACTAAATAAAGTAAGAAATTATCAACAATTTTAAAAATCGGTCGACCGTTATTTACATTGGTTCCATTATGTATTCGGTGGATCTTATATCCTAGCTTCTGAAACTGTTTATAGGTTAGCTCATCTATATTTTCCGGCTGTAAAGTAGACTCCAACCCATCGGTGTGGTAACTTACAAGGCCGCTGTTATAGCTATATAGATTATATTTGCTTCGATTATTCTTAATCTGGGCTACTAAAGTGCTGGCCTGTACCTTAGTTCTTGCTTCCACTTTTAAATTCAGCCTTCCTGATATAGGAGCTATCGTTACCGATTCTCTCCTTACAAATAATCCCTCAGTCTTAAATTCATCTCTAATCTTACCATACTTTGATAGTACTGTCTTATCTGTAGTATGAAAAAATAGATTTAATACCACAGACAGCGCTATAATAAAAGCAATAATAGCCATTAAAATTTTAGTTACACCAAATTTATTCTTTTGGGAGTCAGCCTTACTTCTAATTCTCTTTCTTGTCACCAATATCATTCCTTATATATTAGCTATTATAATATTTCTTTATCAAGAAAATGAATCCTTTATTTTAAACAATAAACCTCCCTATTAATTTCAGGGAGGCTTACTAGATTAATAATATTAAACTATAGCTCTTCTCGTTCTCCAGTTACCATATAGATAATCCGTTCACAGATATTAGTAGCATGGTCAGCAATTCTTTCTAAATATCTACCTACAAACATTAAACGAGTAGCCTGACTGATAGTTGATGCATCCTCCATCATATAAGTTAATAATTCACGCAAAATCTGCTCATTAATTCGATCCACTTCATCATCCATTTCAGCTACTTCATAGGCCTTCTCTGAATCAAGATTAACAAATGCATCTAAAGATTCCCGAACCATATCCTGAGTAATTCTCGTCATATGAGGAATATCAACCAATGGTTTGATTAAACTCTCCCCAGCTATTTCAGTAGTAATGCGAGCAATATTATAAGCCAAATCACCCATTCTCTCTAAATCAGTAATGATCTTTGAAATCATACCGATAGTTCTCAAATCTTTGGCCACTGGCTGCTGAAGAGCAATTAACTTAATACATCTCTTTTCGATCTCAACTTCAGCCTCATCAATCAGATCATCATTCTCCATTACTTCTTCGGCTAACTCTACATCCTTTTCTGCTAAAGAAGTTACTGATTTATGGATTGCTTCCTCTACCATACTTCCCATCTTTAAAAGTTTCTGGTTTAATTCTTCTAACTCCTGATTGAAATTAGATCTCACCATATTTTACCCCCTCTTTAGTATAAATATTAATTAACCAAATCGTCCAGTAATATAATCCTCAGTCCGCTGGTCTTCTGGTCTTTCGAATATCTTCTCTGTTGGTCCAGTCTCCACTACCTCTCCTGTCAAGAAGAAGGCTGTATGATCTGAGATTCTGGCTGCCTGCTGCATACTGTGAGTTACAATCACTACTGTATAGTTCTTCTTTAACTCCTCAACCAATTCTTCAATCTTGGCTGTCGCTACTGGGTCTAAAGCTGAAGTAGGCTCATCCATTAGGAGTATATCAGGATTGACTGCTAATGCCCGGGCGATACATAACCGCTGCTGCTGTCCGCCTGAGATACCAATGGCTGACTTATCCAGTCTATCATTAACTTCATCCCATAGAGCAGCCCGCTTTAAACTTTCCTCTACTATCTCATCCAATTCAGCCTTATCTTTAATACCATGGGCTTTAGGTCCATAAGCTACATTATTATAGATTGATTTTGGAAAGGGATTGGGCTCCTGAAAGACCATTCCTACTCTCTTGCGGAGACTAACTACATCCAGGTCCTCTTGATATATATCTTTTCCGTCAATTAAGACAGTTCCTTCTACTTTGGTACCTTCAATTAAATCATTCATCCGGTTTAGAGTCCTTAAAAAGGTCGACTTTCCACAGCCGGACGGTCCAATTAAAGCAGTTACCTGATTAGGCGGAACTCTTAATGTAACATCCTCTAAAGCCTGAAAGTCATCATAATAAAAATCTAGATCTTCAACTACAATCTTTTCTGAATTATTATTTACTTCCTCAACCATTTATTCTTTCCTCCTCTACATTAAAGGCTATTCTTTCTTTTTACGCAGCCAGAATCGTAACAAAATAGCAATTAAATTCATAGCTAAAACTAATGTAATTAATACCAAAGCAGTACCATAGGCTAAAGGCCTTACCTGGGCTATATCATGGTGTTGGGTAGCCATAATATAGAGATGATACGGTAGAGCCATAAACTGGCTTGAAAGCGACTTCGGTAGAAATGGTAAAAAGAAGGCTGCACCAGTAAATAGAATAGGTGCTGTTTCGCCGGCTGCTCTGGCTAAACCTAAGATCGTTCCCGTCAAGATTCCAGGAATCGCATGGGGCAATACATTGGTTCTAATGCTATACCATTTAGAAGCCCCTAGTGCCAAAGCTCCTTGACGGTAAGCATCAGGTACTGCTTTAAGTGCTTCTTCACTGGCAGTAATTGTTACGGGCAGTGTCATTAATCCTAAAGTCAATCCCGCAGATAAGACTGAAGTTCCTAAACCTAAGATATTTACAAAAAAAGCTAAACCAAAGAGGCCATAAACTATAGACGGTACTCCGGCTAGATTCCTAATAGACATTCTAATCAATCTAGTTATCTTTCCCTGATTAGCATATTCATTTAAGTAAATAGCAGCAAAAATACCTAACGGAATAGCTACAGCAGCAGTAATTAAAGTTACCAAAAAGGTACCTACAATAGCCGGCCAGATACCGCCTGCTGTCATACCCTGTTTAGGGGCCTCAGTAATAAATCCCCAATTTATAACACCAATACCCTTACTTATAATATCATATAATATAGTACCTAAAATCAATAAAATCACCAGTGCAGATAGCCTCAAAATCCCAAATCCTATCTTCTGCTTCAATTCATTTGTTTTCATTACTGACCCTCCCCGTATTTATGGAGGACTATATCAGATACTAGATTAACAATGAAAGTCATTACAAATAAGACTAATCCAATAGCAAATAACGAATAATAATGGGTAGTGTTGTAAGGCACTTCTCCTAATTCCACAGCAATAGTAGCAGTCATGGTCCGAACAGAATCGAATATACTCCCTGGTAGAGCAGGAGCATTACCGGTAGCCATTAAAACTGCCATTGTCTCACCGATAGCCCGTCCCATTCCCAGCATAACTGCTGCTGTTATTCCGGATAATGCCGCCGGAAGAACAACCTTAATCAATGTATGCCATCTGTTGGCACCTAAAGCCAGTGAAGCCTCTTTATACTCTTCCGGTACTGCCGAAATTGCATCCTCTGAAATACTGATAATCGTCGGTAAAGCCATAATCCCCAGTAAAATAGAACCATTAATAGCATTTAGACCATTACTTAGATTAAATAGATCAGCAATCATTGGACCTACTAATACAATCCCCAAAAATCCAATTACTACTGATGGAATCCCGGCTAAAATTTCAATTACTGGCTTTAAAGCTTCTCTAACTCTGGAATCAGCCACCTCAGCCAAATAGGCAGCACAGGCTATTCCTAAAGGAACAGAAAAAATCAATGATCCGATAGTTACCAACAGAGTACTTACTATTAAACTAAGTATTCCATAACCTGGATTAGAAGATGTTGGATTCCAGCGAGTCGAAGTTAGAAATTCTTTAAAACCGACTTCTTCAAACATAGGAAGTCCTTCACTTACTAACAGATAAAAGATACCAATCAGAATAATAATAGCTAAAATACCATTACCAAAAAAAAATAATTCAATCCCCTTTTCCTTCAGTCTGGATAAACTTCCCTTTTTCTTCAATTAAACCACTCCTCCTTACAAACTCACCAGCAAATAACTGAAGATATTTCATCAGGCTTCAGATCAACTTTGTTTTACATAAATTTGATATATTGTTGCAGTTTAAAGTTGATATCTTGCAAACGCTCCGAAAATCAGCCCTAATCAACTAGCAATAAACTAATCTTAGAGATACAATTAAAAAAAGAACCTACTTTATATGTTAATTATTTTCTCTTATGGGGCTGCTTTAAAGTCGCTTGTTGCAAGATATCAACTACATTGTGCAAAATTATCTGAAGAAGCGTTTAAAACCAAATTAATGAAATTTCTGTGCTACAAATAGTCAATATGTGTCCAGAGCGACTCTTAAAACTGACTCGAAACCACGGATGGTGGAGAGTCAGTTTTTGAGAGTGAGTGAGACAGGATGTCGAACGAACGGCAAGCGGCGGATACATATTGACTATTCTTGCAATATCATAAAAGTACAAAACTGCAACATTATATCAATTTAGCTTAAGTTGATACTCATTCATGATTAGTCAGTTAAATTCTTCTGATTAATCTTTTTGAACTCAGGGCTTACAGGATAGAAGCCTTCTTCAACTGCTATCTTCTGTCCTTCTTCGCTCAATTCATACTTAATAAAGTCCAGTATAGCCCCTGTCGGCTTTCCGTTAGTATATTGATTTAAAGGTCTAGCCAGTGGATAAGCTCCTGTCTTTACATTCTCCGGTTTCAGAGGACTAGCCGCCTTTGCATCAGCATCCTTGGCTACATTTAAGACATTTAAGCCGTCTATAACTTCACCATCCTTTACAACATAGCCGATTCCAACATAACCGATTCCAGCCTTATCTTCTTTAATTGCTTCTACAATCTGAGCATTACCATTCATCCGCTTCATGTCTGCAGAATAATCACTTTCTAAAACATTATCCTTGAAATAAACAAAAGTACCGGAATTACTCTGACGACCATATAATGAAATTTCCTTATCCGGACCGCCGATTTCTTTCCAGTTAGTAATATCGCCTCTAAAGATCTTACCTATCTCTTCAACTGTTAAATCTTTAATAGAGTTCTCTCCATTAACCACTACTGCTAAGCCATCCATTCCAATAACAAATCGCTTAGGCTCAACTCCATTATCCTTAGCCTGTTGAATCTCTTCATCCTTCATTATTCGTGAAGCATTGGCTATATCCACTTTATCATTAATCAAAGCTGCAATTCCTGTTCCGGAACCGCCGCCGGTTACTGAAATAGAAGCATCTTCTTTTTCACCCATATACTTCTCTGATAGAACCTGTACCATATTTACCATTGTATCAGAACCTTTAACCTGTACATAATCTCCCTGACTCTGCTGATTTCCACCACATCCTACTGCAACTATTCCTACTAATGCTACAAGACTTACTAAGACCACCAATTTCTTGTTAAATAACTTTTTCATTTCTCAGCCTCCTAAATGATTTATTAGTTCTATTCTAATATGAATTATAGCAGATGAATATTAAAGCTAGATTACAGTAATGTTAAATTTATGTTAATAAAAAAAGAAACTGCTGTTTAATTATTCTTAACTAGCTTATAACCTACTCCCTGTACTGTCTTAATTAAGAGGCTTTCTATATTATACTGAGTAAACTTTTTACGCAGCATACGGATATGTACATCTACTGTCCTGATTCCACTTACATTTTCATACCCCCAGACATTAGCCAACAGTTCATCCCTAGAACAGACTTTACCTAACTTATCAATTAAATAGGCTAGAAGATTAAACTCCTTATTAGTCAGATCAATCTCTTCTTTATTAATTAATACCCGATATCCCTTTAAGTCCATAGTTAGTTTACCATACCTTAAAGTCTCTTTCTTGTGATAAGGATTCTGATTAATCCTCCGTGAAACTGCTTTAACTCTAGAAGCCAACTCTCGAGGACTAAAGGGTTTAGTCAAATAATCAGTAGCTCCCAAGTTCAATCCTTTTACTTTATCTTCAACTTCGCTTTTAGCACTCAAAAAAATAATTGGAATTCCTTCAGTCTTCTCCATTTCCTGTAAACAGTGGCAGACCTCAAATCCATCAAGTCCAGGCAGCATAATATCCAGAATAATTAAATCCGGAGCAATATCATCTACTTTTTTTAAAGCTTTCTCTCCATTAATAGCTAGAGAAACCTCATACCCCTCCTGAATAAGGTTATACTTAACCAGTTCTAGGATATTCTTTTCATCATCTACTACTAATATATGATCTTCCCCCATCAGTTTCCCCTCCCGATATCTATCAACTTTAATCTAATTATCTCAAATTTATGTTACAAAGACTTTAGATTAAAGTTAACAGTCTGTTAAAATTAATCATTAATTAAGTAATTACTTCCTTCTAATTTCTTAACCTTATCCTTTAGCTGAGCAGCTGTTCTACCGATATCGAAATAGTTGGCTGATATAAAAAGCAGGTTTTATCATTAACTATTTCTTTAACTTCATCTTCATACCGATTAATTATTCTTTGGGATACTGCCTTAGCTCCTTTGGCTTCAGTAATAACTATAAAGTCATCTCCACCGATATGTCCTACAAAATCACCCTGTCTAGTCAGATTAACTAAAATATCAGCAGTTAACTTAATAACCCGATCTCCATTTTCAAACCCATAATTGTCATTGAAAGCCTTAAAGTTATCGAGATCAATATACATAATTGCTAAATCAGAATTATTATTTATAGCTTTATCTAACTGCTGTTCGATTAAAGAATTGCCGGGTAGTCCGGTCAATGGATTTAAGTTCTGGGCTACATCCACCTGCATCTTAGTTATATGCTCCAATAAGCTGCGGATAGATACTGAACCATAATACTTATCTTCTTTAGTTACTACTATATAATTATAGATTCTATCATGCTCCCGACTCATAGCCTGCCTGGATACTTCCTTAATTGTCTCCTCGCCATCAACAATTAAAGGATGCTTCTCCATTATTAATTCTACTGACCGCTGTTTAAATAGCGACACTCCAAACCGTTTTCCCAATCTATAATATAATTCATCCTTCATAATTAAGCCTACTGGGGTTTCCTCATCATTAACTACTACTATCCCAGTTAAATAATGATTCTGTTCAAAGTAATTTACCGCTTTTTCTACCAGGTCATCTTGATGTAAAGTAATATCCTGGCGGGCTATCTTCTCTATTTTTAAAGTATTGATAGTAATTGATTTCTCTAATTCTTCATTCTTTTTGAGTATAAACTGCTTTAAGCTCTGATCAATAGGCTTAGGAGTAGACAATGGATGCTGAATTAGATAGCCCTGTCCATAATCCACTCCTAATTCTATCAACTTCTCTAATTCATCATAATCTTCAATTCCCTCAGCAATTACTTTAGCATCAATCCGATGCGCAAAATTGATTAATGCCTCCAGTAATGCTTCTTTAGTAGTATCGATATTCACTTTTCTTACTAAAGACATATCCAGTTTAATATACTGGGGATGGAGTTCAGAAATCGTCTGCAAATTGGCATAGCCGGCACCTACATCATCAACCGCAATCTGATATCCCTGTCCATAATAATGCTTCAATGTCTTACGAAAGATATCAAAGTTATTGATAGCAGTCTTTTCAGTAATCTCAAAGATTATATTCTTTTTATTCATCTCCAGATCAGAGATTAACTGCTCTGTAACGCCTTTTTTAAAATCATCAACCTCAATAACCTCGGGGCTGACATTAATAGATAACCTCTCTCCGTCCAAAAAGTCAGTAGCATCAATTATGGATTTCCGCCGACATAAATGCTCAAGATCCAATAATAGATCTGTCTCCTTAGCAAATCCAAATAAGTAATCAGGCCTTTCAAACTCGCTTCCCTCAGGTCCCCTAGTTAAGGCTTCATATCCCATCTTCTCTCCTGATTGTAAAGAAATTAACGGCTGATAGAGAATTTGAATCTGTTCCTGATCAATTATTTCTGCTAATCTATTCTTCTTTTTGATCCATTTTTGATATTCTTCGTCTTTGGCTCTCTTATCTGCTTCTTTTATTGCTTTATAGACAGCACTCTCTACTCGTTTTACATTCTTACCGCTGATTACAGTATAACCTACATATAAGTTCAAACTTTTTTCAATATAATCTCTTTTATTTAATCTATCTACTGCTTGTGATTTGATCCGATTGGCTACTATCTGTAAAGACTTTTCTGCTTCAGTTATAGTATCCTCCAGACCGGCTAAAAAGATAATGAAATCATCGCCGCCGCGGTTACTGATGCCGATCTTATCCTCAGCCCGGACTAAATTATCACAGATATCATCCAAGATATCAGTCAAGCCAAGTAGGATTTTTTCACAAGCTTTATAGCCATACTCTTTTTCAATATGGCTAAAATTAACAATATCCAAACAGACTACTCCTACATTCTTACCCTCTATCTTTAAATACTTATGTAGTTTATCATGAAAAACAGGAATTATCGGCAAGTCAGTTAAAGTATCAGTTAAGTTTTCCCGAATATACCCATTCATCCCATAATCCAATAAACCTTTTATGGAATTTTTGATATTTTCCAACATTATTCCACCTCCTTTTTATAATATTAAAACCCAGCTTATCCTATTGACAAGCTGGGTCTATTACTCAACTACTCACTACTTAATTTTAAATTAATGAAGCGGGACATAGCCCTGTTCTTCAGCAATTTCCTGTCCTTCAGCGCTTAAAACAAAGTTAATGAACTTAGCAGTTAATCCTTCTGGCCAACCGTCAGTAAACATAAATAACGGACGAGCAATTGGGAAAGCACCGCTAGCTACTGTAGCATTGCTCGGTTTAACGCCGTTAACTTTAACAGCTTTAAGATCATCTGATAAGTATCCCAATCCTACATAACCAATAGCTCCTTCAGTCTCTGAAACAGTGCCGGATACTGCTCCATTGGATGCCTGCATTAAAGCACTAGGTGCTACTTTTTCTCCTTCAAGAGCAATCTCTCCAAAGACTTCAAAGGTTCCAGAACTGGAATCACGAGAAACAACAACTATCTCTTCATCTTCGCCGCCTAACTCTTTCCAGTTAGTAATTTCACCAGTATAGATAGCCTTGATCTCATCCAATGTTAATCCATCAACAGAATTGCTTGGATGTAAAACTACAGCAATACCGTCCATTGCTACTCTATGTGGTACAGGATAGATTCCATTATCTCTAGCCTGGTCATACTCTCCTTCTTTAATAAACCGCGATGCATCCGCAATATCAACAGCTCCATCGACTAAGGCAGCAATACCATTACCAGAACCGCCGCCTCTAACTGTAATATTTACCTCTGGATTCTTCTCCATGTAGACTTCGGCAGCCCGTTGTGCAATCGGTAGTACAGTAGAAGATCCCTGGATACTTAAATTCTTTGCCTTCTCATCAGATCCTTGATTACCATTCTCTTCAACCTTTTCTTCTTGCTTCTCCTCGTCATCTCCAAAAATCCCCCAAGCCTCTGCCTGGCCTGTAGCCGTAAATAGAACACCTACTGTCATAAGTAATACTAAAGATAAAGCAACTACTTTTCTGTTAATCATTTAATTTCCTCCTTTATTATTATCTAGATGCTAACTATTTTTTAACTTCAACTGAAGTATAACATCCGCACTTTGAAAAGAAATTAAATGATTATTAAATTTATGTAAAAACTTTCATTCCAAAACCGGCCCCCATCTCTGGTAAAAATAATATAATAGATAGCCCATAACTATTCCATAGACTGTAGCCGTAATATGTAAGATTACTATTGAAGTAATCGGATTCTTAGTTATTGTAGTTAATTTAAAGAAAGAAGCCATGTGAACCACCTCCGAGACAAGCAGCGGAAGCTTCTCTTACTTCGCACATCCTAAAAAAGCAATGTGTTACTAGAGAGATTTGAACGAAGTTTAGTAATTAAGTTTTTGCACCTATTATCGGGCAACTCTTATTCGTTCTGGAGAGTTCACAGCCCCATTATCCCTACTATGGAACTTATCTACCATTTCAGGAATACATTTATCTTTAAGAAACTTTCTCATTATATTCAAACTGCCATTAACATCAGCATTGATTGGTATACTATCTTCGGTAAAGAATAGTCCTCTTTCAACTCTGCGAAATTTATTGTAATTAACTTTATTTAACTTTTCTTTGTCTAATGCACTACAGCCACTAGTATAGGCTTCATTGATAATATATACCTTTATACCAGCTAATTTAGCTTTATATTCAATTAAATCTTTTAATCGTTGAATTGGCACTTGAACAAAAGATTTATTATAGTTCATATTTTGCTTGATTTGTTTTAAATCTCCAATTACTATTTTAGATACATTATTATTTTTAGCTAAATTAATTATTTTTCTGCTAGCTTGGTGGAGATAGTTCGAGATATAGTTTTGGCGTTTTATTCTTAACTTCTTAATTTGTTTGGTATCTTTAAACTTTTTACTACTGGTTTGTTTCATTCTAATAGATTGCAATCTATTTATTTCCTGGTTAAAATACTTATTCTTACTTTTGAGCGGTTTACCATTAATAATATAAGAATCAATATCGTCCTTAAATGTTAAGGTAGCAAGATTATCCAAACCTAAATCTATGCTCATTAAATTATCTCCTGAAGCATTTTCTTTTTCATTTACTTTGTGAATGATGATTAAATACCAATCGCTAGAGAGGTTATCTTTTTTTATTCTTACTTGTTGGAGGTTATCTAAGTTAATCAGGCTTTGAACTGCTGGTGGCAATTCAAATTTAAGACTGTCCACCTGATATTGATTTTTAATCTCTTTAGACAGGGACAAAAGAAGATTATTCTCTCTAACTCTAGTAGCTAAATTAGTAAATATAATCTCACTTGGATTGCTATCTAAATACTTGAAATTAGGTGGTTTTGGTTGACCTTGATACTTGCTCAGGTTGTTATTGTAATCTTTAATTGAGTTAAAATAAGACTTCCAATCTTGAGCTAGTTGTTTAAATAATTGTTGTCTATTATGGCTGTGTAAATAGTCTGTGTGCCAATTAGATTTAAATTGTTTTTCTAATTTAGTATAGACAGGTTTAACATCTTCATTATTTTTTATTTGATAATTAACTGTATTGTATAATTTTGAACAATGCCAAGATAATTCTTTAATTATTTCTAATTGTTTATGGCTGAAATTAGGTTTGAATTTAAAAGACAGTTTCATATTTTCACCTCCTTTACATTGTTATCTATGTTAATTATAGCATATCATTGACACATTGTCAACTATGTATTATAATTAATTATGGAGGTGCTTAATATGGCTAGAAAAAATATTAATACTACATTAGATGAGGATTTATACAAAAAAATTAAAGTTTTAGCTATTGAATTAGACAAAAATGCTAATGATTTAATTGAAGAAGGCATGGAGTATATTATTAACAAGTATGAAAACCAAAAGAATGTTTAATTTCAAGATATCGAACTTTAAAATTAAAGGCTCATTCAGCCCCTACGACAAGCATAGGGGTTTTCTGAGCTGAATTTTATAAAACTACTTCGGCTTAGGTAACCAGAAAATAAATTTAGTTCCTTCTTCTACTTTACTTTCTACTTCTATTCCGCCATTATGTCTCTCCAAAATATGTTTAACTATCGATAGACCTAAACCCGTCCCCCCTAATTTGCGGGATCTAGTCTTATCTACACGATAGAACCTTTCAAAAATTCTAGGTAGATCTTCTTCTGGAATACCCATTCCCGTATCAATGATTTCACTCCAGACTCTATCCTCATCCTCATAGACTTTAATCTTAACCTGACCGCCTTCCGAAGTATACTTAATACCATTATCCACTAAGTTAATATATAATCTTTCTAACTGGCCTCGACTACCTTTAATCCCAGTTATATCAACCGGAACATCAACTTTAAGATCTATCCCCTTATTATCCGCCTTAGGCATTACAGTAGTTAAAACATTTTCGATCACCTGATTTAAATTAACCAATTCTTGATCAAAGCTATCAGATGCCGATTCTAACTGGGATAGATTCAATAAATCAGTTATCAACCGCTCTAAACGATCAGTTTCGTCTTTAATAACCTGTAAAAAGCGCTCCCGAACCCCTGGTTCACAATCTCTTTCATCCAATAAGGTCTCCACATAACCCTTTATAGAAGTTAATGGAGTCCGTAATTCATGAGAAACATTGCTTACAAATTCAGTTCTAATCTGTTCTAACCGCCTTAACTCTGTCACATCCCGTAGAACAGCTACTGCTCCCCGTTCAGTTGTTTTATCATTTTTAATAGGAGTAACATGGACTCTAATCATCCTTTCTACAGGATAGATAGTCTCTATTTCTTCTGTAATGTCTTCACCATTTTTCAACGAAGCCATTATAGCATCATCCAATTTATGGCTGCGGGTTACTTCCATAGTATATTTGCCTAAAGTCTTCTCTTCTTTAAGCTGAAAAATTTCTTCAGCTGCTGGATTTAAAAGAATTATTTTACCATCTTCATCAACTGCAATTACTCCATCGCCCATCCCCCGCAAAATAGCCTCAATCTTATTCTTTTCTCCAGAAATTTCATTAATTTTAGCTTCTAATTTATCAGCCATATTGTTAAAAGCCCTACTTAATCGTCCTAACTCATCTTGAAAGTTAAAACTTAATCGCTGATCTAAATTCCCCTGGGCCATTCGAGCAGCTACCTGAGTCATACGATCAATAGGGTCAGTAATTCGTTTAGTTAACTTCAATCCCAATATCAAAGAAATAATAATAGCTACTACGCCAGAAAATATTAACCGCCAAAAAATATCAAATAACGAATTTTCAACCTGCGTTAAAGGTAAGGCTAGTCTAACTATTCCGGTTATTTCGTTCTCACTTTTTACTGCAAGTGCTATATACTTCATATTCATCTGTAATGTCTTGCTGTACCGAGTAGACTTACCTACTTCTGATTCTAATGCCTGCTGTACTTCTGGCCGGTGAAGATGATTATCCATATCAGTAGGGACCTCTTCTGAATCACCTAATACTAAACCATCAGCATCAATAATGGTAATCCTGGCATCTATCTTATCACCATACTCAGTAACCAGTTTATCTATCTCTTCAACTTGCCGCTGGCTACTGCTTATCCTATCCTGCAACAGAGTCCTAATCAGCTTTGTTTCTTTAATTAAATCCTCCTCTAGCTGGGTTGTAAAATGATGTTTCAACCTATCATTCAAAATCAATCCCGAAATGATTAAAACAGAAATAATTAATACTAACCAGAGTGCCATTATCTTCCATCTAATGCTTTTGAAGAACATATTTTACTCCAACTCCTTAAAGCGATATCCGACTCCTCTTACTGTTTCTATATACTCAACATCTTCCGCAAGATTATTATTTAATTTCTGTCTTGTTCTACGAATATGAACATCCACCGTTCGAGTATCGCCATTATAGCCATAACCCCAGATCTCTTTAAGAAGAAAATTTCTAGTAAGCACCTTACCCGCATTTTTAGCCAATAACATCAATAATTCAAACTCTTTAGGAGTAAAGTTAACCTGTTTATCATCAAGCAGTACCTCATATTTATTTAAATCAATTACTATCTCACCCAGCTTGATACAATCTTCATCTGTTTTTTGACCAGAAGAGCCTGTCCTTCTTAAGATTGCTTTAACTCTAGCTACCAATTCCCGAGGACTGAAAGGCTTAGTTACATAATCATCAGCCCCTAATTCTAATCCTAAAATTCTATCTACTTCCTTCTCTTTTGCCGTTAACATAATAATCGGTAAATCACTCAACTCATCGTCATTTCTAATCTGTCTACAGATATCCAGCCCGCCAATTTCAGGCAACATTAAATCCAGAACCAATAAATCAATATCTTCTTCCTGTAATTTATCAAGAGCAGCCTGACCATCATAAGTTACAAAGACTTGGTACCCTTCTTTTTCTAGATTAAATTTAACTAATTCAACTATATTTTCTTCATCATCAACAACTAAAATCTTCTTTTCCTTCATAAGAACACCTCATTATGGTTTATTTTAATTTAATTAAGCTGGCCATTCTCCCAGTAGTACCAGATTCCGCTCGATAGGAGTATAGCTTATCAGTATTACAGGCAGTACAGATTTCACTAACTATAATATTCTCTTTTAAAACCCCTATATCCTGCAACTGTCGGCTATTAGCCTGCCATAAATCAAGCTTCCAGCTATTATCGCCAGTCTTAATCACTAATTCTTCCCAATAATCAACTGATTGGCTAAGCGGCTTAATTACATAATCATCTACTTCATAACAACAGGAACCAATAGAAGGACCGATACCGACTAAGATATCTTCAGGCTCTGAACCAAACTCCTGCTTCATTTTAAGAACAGTCTTCTGTCCTATCTTCTTTACTGTTCCCTTCCATCCGCCGTGGGCTAGGGCAGCTACCTCTTTAACCGGATCTAAAATAATTACCGGTACACAGTCAGCATAATAAGAAGTCAAAACTACATCTCTTTGATTAGTAATTAAAGCATCGGTTTCAGGAATCGAATCTCGATACTCAACTGCCCCTTTACCTCGGTCAGCTTCAGTTACTATCTCAATATTATCAGAATGAACCTGCTCTCCAGCTACTAACTGACGATAATCTATCTCCAACTCATCACAGAGCCTCTGGCGATTTTTGAGTACATTCTCTGTTCTATCTCCGGTATGAAAGCCTAAATTCAGCTCAGCAAAGTCACCTTTACTAATCCCACCCAATCTAGTAGAAAAAGCATGAGTTACCAAATCAGTATCAGCAAACTCCTCTATAGTATAATACTTTACTTTCTTACCTTCAATCAATTTGAACATAAAATTCACACCTCTAATATATTATACTATTTCAACAGATTAAAATAACTAAACCAGACATATATATGTCTGGTTTAGTTATTAATCCAAATTTTTTCCTGTAGAAGTAATAGTCAATTTACCATGTTTAACGCCTTTGACCCCAATTAATCTCTCAGCTATGCTTCGTACTTCTCCGGCTTTTCCTTTAACTACTAATACTTCTAAACAGTTATGATGATCCAAATGCACATGAGTAGTTGACAAAAAAAGGTGATGAGCATCATGCTGAATAGTATTTAACTTATCACTTAAACCGGAAGAATGATGGTCATAAATTAAAGTAACAGTTCCAGCAACCTCTTTTTTTTCATCCTCCCATTCATTCTCTACTAATCTATTTCTAATCAAATCTCTAATAGCCTCAGAACGATTGGAATATCCTTTATTTGCAATTAAATCATCAAACTTATTAAGCAAGCTTTCCTTCATTGATATGCCGAATCTTACTAATTCATCCATATTAGCATCACCTAACCCTTTATTTTGTAAATAAATTCAAACTTTATTTATAAATTTCGATAAAACAGAAGAAAATTCCTGTATTAATTTAAATTATTTTACCTCAGTAATATCATTTTCAAAGTTAGCAAACTCATCTAAATTTACCAAAATCACATCTTCACCTATCTTCTGAATCTGGTTCCAGTTAATAACTAAATCATCAGGGTCTGATAAAACTCCAAATAATTTCTTTTCTCCCGGAACTACTACTGCCTTTATCTTTCCCTTGTTTAAATCTAACTCAATATCCTTAATCAAGCCTAATCTTTCGCCGTTAACACTAATCACCTCTTTTTTCTTCAATTCAGAGGTCTTAATCACCTTTATCCCTCCTCTTCCCCAGCTTATTTATATATTATGTATTTAATCTCAATTATATATATGAATCCCATTCCGGATATGTTACCAAAAATAATAAAAGCTCCCTACAAGGGAGCCTTTAACTAAACTAATATTAATTAATCACTAGTCAAATTGCTAATTAAATTATCTAAATCAGTAACTGAAGTTCTTAACAAATTCGTTATTTCCTTTTTCTTTTGGGTTAGCTGAGGATTGGATTTTACATACTCCATAAACTTTGATTTAACCTTGATATTCACTTCTTCCTTTTCTAACGCTTCAAAATTCTTCTTAGCTTCCTTTTTATTAACCGAATCTATATAACAGAAAGGAGGGAATAAGACACACCACCAATTCTGACCCTGCCCTTGACCAATAATTATTCTTAAAGCATTATAGTCTCCAGCCGGCAAGGTTTTGCTACCATAAGTTCGCTTTGGAAAATGAAAGTTACCTAACTTAACTTTAACCTGACAATTACTATCCAGGCTAGCTAATTCTGCTTCAGCAACACTTTCTATGTAGCCCAAGTTTTCCTTTACTACTTCCTGGGCTTTATCAGCATCAGTCACTCCAATAAATAATTTCTTTGTTTGATTCATAATTCTGTTCCGAACCTTTCGCTTTATCTTTTGATCATTTACAGAATTACTATTGGCTATCACATGTAACCGCAGTAAATTTTTATGTTTATAAGCAGTGGTATCCTGCTCAGGTGTAAACACCACTGCTGAAGAAGTACCAAACCCGACTAAAATAACTAAAGCAATTACTGTAATAGCCATTAATCTAATTTTTTTCATATTATCGTTCCTCACTTACATACTTTTCAAGATTCTCTAAAGCTGCTTTTTCTAAACGAGATACTTGAGCCTGGGAAATACCGATATTATCTGCAACTTCCATCTGTGTCTTTCCTTTATAAAACCTCATACTTAGAATCAACTTCTCTCTATCCTCTAGCTGGCGCAGTGCTTCTCTAACAGCAATTCCTTCTAGCCAGGATTCATCTTCACTATCATCATCGCTAACCTGATCCATTACATAAATAGGATCTCCACCATCTTGATAGATAGGCTCAAAGAGAGAAATAGGATCTTGAATTGCATCAAGTGCTTGTACTATCTCTTCCCGGGGTATACCTAATTCCTGAGCAATTTCAGTCAATGTTGGTTCTTCCGAAGTTTTATTCTCTAGGCTTTCTTTCATCTGTAAAGCTTTATAGGCGGTATCACGCAATGAACGGCTGACTCTAATAGGATTATGATCTCTAAGGTGGCGTCTAATCTCGCCAATAATCATCGGGACAGCATAAGTAGAAAACTTAACATTCCTGCTGAGATCAAAATTGTCAATTGCTTTCATCAATCCGATACATCCTACCTGAAATAAATCATCAATAGGCTCACCACGGTTATTAAATCGCTGCAACACACTAAGTACTAATTTTAAATTACCGCCTACTATCGTCTGGCGTGCTTCTCTATCTCCATTCTGCATCTTCTTGAATAACTCTCGCATTTCTTCATTGGATAGAACAGGTAATTCTGAAGTATTTACCCCAGAAATATCTACTTTATTTCCCAAGGCTGACCCTCCCAGTTTTTACCAGTTGATACCTTCTATTATCATTATTGCCGGGTACTTCAAGATTTATACATGTAATTTTTGCAATACTTAATAAAAAAACACCAGTATCTAAAAAGATACTGATGCAATAACATCTATCTATATATAATGTAAGCTTCATTAACAAAAACAATTTTAATCCCTTTTAATTTAGCCTTGTATTCTATCAAATCCTTAAATCTTTGTATAGGAATAGCTACAAAATGTTTATTATTTGAATTATTTTGCTTAATACCTGCTATATCACCAATTACTATAGTATCTACATTATTTTTAGTTGCTAATTCAACTATCTTCTTACTAGCTTTATGTAGATAGTCAGCAACAAGGAGGTTCTATTTTTTATTCTCTTAAATGTTGCGTACAGTTAATTAAGGATACAATCGGATCTCCATCGTAGAATTTAACTATATTTACCGCAGTGTTATCCTGTTGAATCCGCCAGAAGTTACTTAGCGGCATTCCCAAGAGATCAACTAACAGTGCCCGAATTGTACCGCCGTGGGCTACAACTAATACTTGTTCATCTTCATGTTTAGTCTTTATTCTATTTAAACCTTCTTTTGCTCTCTTCTGTACCTCTTCAAAGTTCTCTCCTTCCGGTGTCTGAACTGTTACCGGATCCTTAAGCCAGGCATCTAATTTCTCTCCATCACGTTCTTTGATCTCTTCAAATGTTAAACCTTCCCAGACACCAAAATTGGCTTCTCTAAGTTTAGCTTCCGTATTAATATTAATTCCGTGCTGATCTGCTACTATCTCTGCTGTCTTTGCTGCCCGCTGTAGATCACTAGCATAAACCATATCCAGCCTAAAGTCGGCAAATCTTTCCGCCAGTCTTTCAGCCTGCTTAACACCATCTGAACTCAACTTTACATCGGCTGAACCCTGAAACCGGGACTCCTTATTCCACAACGTCTCACCATGTCGAACTAAGATAATCTCAGTAGCCATCTTTTATTCTCCCCCTGCTTCTAGCAATGACTTTAAAGCAGCAATTAATTGTTGGTTATCTTCTCTACCCTTAACTGCTACCCGAATAAAATTACTTCCCAATAAATGATAACTGCTGCAGTCTCTAATTAAGATACCCTTACTGGCTAATCTATCCTTCAATTCTGTCGAAGTATACTCTGTTTTAGAAATATCGATTAAAATATAATTAGCTGCCGGCTGATAAGGCTCACATCCTGTCAGTTTCTCTAGAGACTGATACAGAAACTTCTTTTCTCGATTAATCGCCTCTTTAGTCTTTTGAATATATTTATCTTCAGCTACAACCTCAGTTCCTACTCTTTGAGCAAATAGGTTCACATTCCAGGGATCTTTATTTTCTTCCAGTTTTGTTACCAGCTGACGATTAGTAACAGCATAACCGACCCTTAAACCGGGAATAGCAAAGAATTTAGTCATAGACCGCAGCACCAGTAGATTATCAACAGCTGCTGCTTTAGAGATTAATGTATAATCAGCTTCAGCCCATAAAAAATCCAGAAAAGCTTCATCAACTATTACAAAAACATCATTCTTCTCAGCTGTAGCCAATAATTTCAACAAATCATCCTTACTTATTAAATCTCCTGTCGGATTATTCGGATTACATAAGAATAATAAATCCAGCTGAGAATTATTCAACTCAACAATTAACTCATCAATCTCCAAACTGAACTTATTGGCCCGATTCAGTTCAAACAGATTCACTTCTCCTCCCACACTCTCAACGGCTGCTTCATACTCTGAAAAGGTTGGAGCCAGCACCAATGCCTGCTCAGGTGAAATCACCTTACTGACCAGATATATTAATTCTACTGCTCCATTACCAACAATTAGATTCTCTGCTTCTACTCCATGGTACTCAGCCAGAGCTAAAGATAGACTTTGAGCATTCGGCTCTGGATAATTAACTATATCATCTAAATTATCCTTGATTACATCCTCTACTACAGCCGGAGGACCCAAAAAGTTTATATTGGCACTAAAATCAATAATCTTATCCGGCTTTAAACCATACTTATCTGCTGCTGCCTTAATATTGCCGCCGTGGATTCGTTTATTACTAGCCATATTGATACTTCCTTTCCTGATTGAAACTGCTCTCAATTATCTCCAATCCGCCATTGATCAGCTTTACATTATATATAGATAAATCATCTTTCATATTCTGAACCTCTGTTTTTAAAGCTTCAGTCTCAATCCTCTTCGAATCATGTAAAATTCCGAGCAACGTTCCGCTGTGAGCTACATTTATTCCCCAGACTCCCTGTAATTCAGTCAGCTGAAGTAGCTTATTAAAGTGAGGTTTAGCCAAAATCCTCTGATTAGCCTGACTACTTAGAGTAGCTCCCCTACCAATCAGCTTTGAATTCTGTTCTTTAATCCCTTCTACTGCCAATTTTAAAGCCCGGTTGGTCTCTGGTTCATTCTTTCGATTTAATTCAGCCAAATCTTTTCTATTATTGAAATCCAAGGTATCCACTTTACCCCCTAGATCCAGCATCAAAATATCTATTCCTGCCACCTCACCCAGATACCTATACCGCTTGCCCTGCACATGATCAAAAAGAACAATCCCTTCATAAAAAAGACCATCTGTTGGTTCAATACTAAGGGCTAAGTTAGCTATTTCATCAGAGGTGATCCTTTCTCCTGAAGCAACGGCTGTAGCCAGAATTGCTGCTGTAATATCAGCTGTACTGCTGGCCATTCCTTTCTCAGATATTAGATTAGAATCAACTTCAATCCTGGCCTTTAAGCTATCATTACCCAGATAATCCAAGGTCTTATCGACAGCCTTAATTGTCTTCGATAGATTACAGTTACAGATACTTCTTTTCAGCTCTGTAGTTAATTCTACTGTTACATATGAATAACAATTAATCGGACAAGTAACATGGAAGTTATCACCATTAATTGTTCCCTGGACTAACTCACCACAGGTTCCTGGAGCTCTAACCGTTGCTTTCACTTTACCCACCTCTTTCTATTAATAGATTAATGTTAATGCTAATAATGCAAATACCTCTATTAATTCATTAATTGCTCCATAACAGTCACCTGTTAAGCCGTCAATTCGCTTAGTAATAATTCTAATAATTACTACTGTTATAATCCAGACTAGAATAAAGGCTGCCAAACCATAGACTCCTAATAATAAGCCTGCTAAGACTGCTGTCCATAAAGAAGCAATTAAAAGTTCTTTAGTCTCAACAAACTCAGCATATGCTGTACCCAAACCTGCTTCCTCTCTAGCATAAGGATAGAAAGCAGCAGCATAGACCATAGCCCATCTACTTAAAGTGGGTACCAACAATAGAACCTCTACTTCAATCTGAGCAGTAAGCTCAGTTAAAAAGACAAACTTCAATAACAATAATGACATAAGACCTGTTACCCCATGGGCCCCTACTCGGCTATCATGCATAATCTCTAGCATTCGCTGTTTAGAGCGACCGCTGAAGATACCATCAATAGTATCCATATAACCATCTAAATGTAATCCGCCGGTAATCATAATCCAGGCAATTAAAAGCAAAGCTTTAACTGCTAAATCAGACCATAAGAAGCTGAAACCTACATTCAGCCCTACTAATATAGCTCCAATTAGACTACCGATAATTGGATAATAAATCATAGACTTACCAACATTACGAGAAGTATAATTTATATCAGCATTAATCGGAATTCTAGTCAAAAACTGCAGTGAAATAATCAAGCGAGTAACTAATCTTCTGATCAACATTGGCTTATCACTTCCTTGTTCATTATCAATATTCAATCCCTCTTCTACTGCTGATTCCCTGGTCAGCATAAGGATGCTTTTGGGCCTTCATCTCTGTTACCAGATCCGCTGCTTCTAAGATATCATCATCAAATCCGCGTCCTGTCATGATCAGCTCTGTCTTATCTCCTTTTAAAGAGATTAAGTCCAATACATCATCTACAGCCAATAAATCATACCGTAAAGCATTATTGATCTCATCTAAAATAACAATATCTATCTCTGAATTCTGTAAGACTTTCTGAGCATAACTATAGGCTTCATCAACATATTCTTTAAATTCCTCTTTAGCTTCATCCTCTTCACCTTTTAGAAAGCATTCTCCACAGCCGTCACATTTACGTAGACCTTCTCTAATTAAAGCAGCATAGGGACATCCTCTCCCAAACTGCTTTATACTTAAATTAGGTAGCCGCTCGGTTGAAAAAAGCTCTCCTGAATAAGCACTTCCCTTCATAAATTGAATCATAACTACCTTAAATCCATGGCCGACTGCTCGCAGTGCCAATCCTAAAGATGCTGTAGTCTTTCCTTTACCCTTTCCGGTATAGACCTGAACTAGTCCCTGTTCTAATTCTGAGTTCATTTTAATAACTGCTCCCTTCTATGAATTTTAGACAGCTATCAATTAAGTTATCAATCACAGCCGGATTGCTGGCAAAATGGAGATGGAGATAAGAAGCCAACAGATTATCTTTAAGAATACCGCCCGCCCGGTTATCCCTTCCTTTACCTCCTGTTAATCGATAGGCATAAGTAGTATCTTCTGGTAAACTTACTAATCGAGAATAATGGAACTCATGTCCCCGTACCTTATCTCCCTGATTCAATAGAATATTATCCTCTTTAACTTCAGCCTCAGCATATCCCATCGCCTGCAGCCGATCTGTCATCTCTATTCGACCCGAAATTGATCCAACCATCGAATGAGTCTCTCCCTCGAAGTCAGTAATTGCTTCTGTCAGATACATTAAACCGCCGCATTCGGCATAAACAGGCATTCCGGCTACAATAGCTTCTTTAATACTCTTCTGCATAGACTGATTATCACTTAACTCAGCAAGAAAGCTTTCAGGAAAACCACCGCCGATATAAAGCCCTGCTATATCTTCAGGTAGAGCAGTATCAAAAACAGGGCTAAAATATTCTAATTCAACGCCGTTTTCCTCCAATAAATCAAGATTATCCTCATAATAAAAGTTAAAGGCTTCATCTCTGGCTACTGCCAGTTTCACTTCTGATACTGGTCCGGTTTGTGAAAATAGAGTTTTCTTCTTTACTTCAACTTCTTCAGTTTCAGCAGCTAGATTATATAGCTCCTTTAAATCCAGATTCTGAAGAATAACCTCTGCTAAATCATCTATATAATCATCCATCTGAGAGGTTTCAGAGGTCGGTACTAAGCCTAAATGTCGTTCCGGCAGCTCTAAACTCTCCTGCCGCGGAATATATCCCAGCACAGAAATCCCTAGTTCTTCAATCGGTTCCTTCAATATCTGATAATGGCTGTCACTGCTGACGCGGTTTAAAATCACACCGGCCAGGTTCAATTCGGAATCATAATGCTTATACCCGTAAGCCAAAGCTGCTCCGCTCTGAGCCATCTTACCTGCATCGATGATCAAAATTACTGGAGCAGATAGAATCTTGGCCACTTCCGCAGTACTCCCGTCTCCTTCATCGACGCGATGTCCGTCAAATAGGCCCATCACTCCCTCAATAATTGAAATATCGGCTCCCTGACTATTCCTATCAAATAGCTCTATTAACTTATCTGAAGATACCATCCAGCTATCTAAATTACGCGAAATCCGTTCGGTAGCTGCAGTATGAAAGCCTGGATCTATATAATCAGGCCCTACTTTATAAGGCTGAACATCATAACCTTTCTTGGTCATGGCAGCCATCAGTCCGGTAGCCAGTGTTGTTTTACCAACTCCACTTTGGGTACCGGCAATCACGACTCTTGGTTGCATTTTATTGGCTCCTTCCATTAAATAATCACAAACAATATCTCACTAATCAAGAATAACCCCGTAGTTAAGTACATCAAATGAATTGCCGCCTTAATATCAGCAGCTACTAGCTTTCTGGTTTCATCTCCCAAATGCTCTCTGAAGCTGGGCTCTCCATGATAATAATTAAGGCCGCCTAATCTCACTCCCAAAGCTCCTGCTACTGCTGCTTCTGAGTAGCCTCCGTTGGGACTGGGATGCTTGCGGGCATCACGGAGTACTATCTTAAATGACTGTAGACTATTCTTGCCTAACAATAAGGCTGCCAATGGAAATAAGAGACCACTGATGCGGGCTGGAACTAAGTTAGCCAGATCATCTATGCGGGCCGGAGCCCAACCGAAGTAGCGGTAGCGTTCATTCTTATAGCCCAACATTGAATCCAGAGTATTAACGGCCTTATAGGCCATGGCCAGAGGCGCTCCGCCCAAGAAAGCATAAAATAATGGAGAAAGAATTCCGTCAACAGTATTCTCAGCTACTGTCTCTACTGTAGCCCGGACTATCTCGTTTTCTGCTAACTCATCAGTATCCCGGCCTACAATCCAGTCCAACTTCTGGCGGGCCTGGTCTAAATCATCATTCACTAAAGGTTGGTAAATTCCCTTGGCTGCCTCAGCTAAACCGCTGATAGAAAGTGTTATAGATATCAATAATACTTTAATTATTAATCCTAAAATAATATTTACTTTAACAGCCGCCATCACCAAAAAGTAAGTTATAGACCAGGTCAGCCCAATTGTCACTACAGCCAGAATCAATCCGGCAGCCTTTTCTGCCAAGCTACTGCCAGCAAGCTGTCTTAATCTTTCCTCTCCCCAGTCAATGAAATTACCGATAATCACTACCGGATGAGTAATCCTATCTATCTCTCCTATAACTAAATCCAGGATTACTGCTGCTATAACTATAATACTAATTTGTTCAAACATAGCTTTAATTCCTCTTCCCTGAGTAAAATTTATAAATTCAGAATTTGATAGACTTGCTCCAGATCCACATTCTCTCTTACTATTTCTGCCAGCTGTTCATAGGCTTTTTCTCTCTTTTCTGCAGTAGATACTTCTGCACTACAGTCCAACTTAGGCAGCCCTTTCTGCTGGCGTAGATAATTGATAAAACTGCGACGAAAGGTATCATTATCAAAGATACCATGGAGATAGGTGCCAAATACCAGACCGTCTTCACTAACTGCTCCATCCAGTCTAGTCTTCTTTTCATCTTCCGCAGAGACTTCAATCAAAGGTTCAACTCCTTTACCCAACCTGCTTTCACCCATATGTATCTCATAGCCAGCTATAGATCTATCGGCTAAACTACTAAATAGATTCTGATTATTGATAATCTCCCCTGTTACCTGTTTAGTTACCTTTTCGGGATTAAAAGTAGTCTCCACCTTCAACAGTTCCAGGCCTGCAATCTCCTTACCATCAGTCTCCATCCGGTGCGGATCAGTTATCTTAGTACCCAGCATCTGGTAACCACCGCAGATACCGACTACCATTGTTCCCTTCTCAGCTAACTCCTGTATCTGATCAACATAGCCTACCTCTTGTAAATACTCCAGATCTTCAATAGTATTCTTACTGCCCGGAATTATAACTGCATCCGGCTCTCCTAATTGCTCTCCATCTTTGATATACCGGACTTTAACATCAGCCTCATCTTCTAGCGGAGCAAAGTCAGTAAAGTTTGAAATATGGGGTAAATATAGAATAGCAATCTCTATATCTCCATATTGGCTGCCTTCTAATCTATCAGCCGGCAGTGAATCCTCTTCTGGTATTTTAAAATCAGTAAAGTAAGGAATTACTCCTAAAACCGGAACTCCTGTATATTCCTCTATAAACTCAAGCCCCGGCTTTAATCTACTGACATCACCTCTGAATTTATTGATAATAATCCCTTTAATTCTCTCCAATTCACTCTCATTTAACAACTTAAAGGTACCGACAATCGAAGCAAAGACTCCGCCCCGCTCAATGCTGGCTACCAAAATTACCGGTGCCTGGGCCAGTTCAGCCGCTTTCATATTCACTAAATCATACTCTCTTAAGTTAACCTCGGCAGGACTGCCGGCTCCTTCTAAGACTACGCCCTGATAATCCTCTTTTAATCTATTCAGTGACTCCTGAATATAGCTTAATCCTTCCTCACGATGGTTGAAATACTCCTGAGCGCCCATATTCCGGTGCGGTCGCCCATGAATAATCACCTGGGAAGTAGTATCCTCCTTAGGCTTTAGGAGAATCGGATTCATATCTACTGTTGCCTCAACCTGGGCTGCTTCAGCCTGCACCGCCTGAGCCCGGCCGATCTCTCCTCCTTCTTTAGTTACATAGGAGTTTAGCGCCATATTCTGTGATTTAAAAGGAGCTACATGATAACCATCTTGAGCAAGAATTCTACAGAAGGCTGCAGTCATTACACTCTTACCGACATCAGAACCTGTCCCCTGAAACATAAGCGTTTTAGCTGTCATTCTTTCCACCTCACTTACTAAATTGATTATTCCATAATTCTATAGATTTGATCTAAATCCAGATTATCTCTAACAATAGCAGCTAATTGCTCATAACTTTCCTCTAATTTAACCTGATGAGAAACTGTATCGGCTTTTAAACGTTCTAAACCTTTTCTTTCACGCAGCCTATTAATCAAATTGCGGCGGAAGTTATCATTAGCAAAGATACCGTGAAGATAAGTACCAAAGACTAAACCGTCCTGACTGACGGCCCCATCAGCAATATTAACCTCTTCCTGCCCGCGTTTTTTAATTCTAAAGGCCGGCGAATTATCACTGATCAACTGGCTAGTACCCATATGAATCTCATAACCTGCTACTTCACTACCAGTTAGGTCAGCAAAGAATTCACCGCTGCCCTTAACTACAGCCTCTGCCTGAAAGGTGAGCTTATTAGGACTGAAAGTAGTCTCAATCGGCAGCAGCCCCAATCCATCAAGTTCCTGCCAGTTAGATTCAGTTCCTTCTGGATCATAGACCTTTTGCCCCAGCATCTGATAACCCCCACAGACTCCTATAACCGGTACTGATTTCTCTGCTGCCTGCTCAATCTCAGCTGCCAATCCGGTCTCCTGTAAATATAAGAGATCATCGATGGTATTCTTACTACCGGGAATAATAATCAAATCAGGATTACCTAGTTGATCTCTTTGAGTTATATACCTTACGCCGGTCTTCGGCTCCTGCTCAAAAGGCTCTAAGTCAGTAAAGTTAGAGATATGAGGCAGTTTGATTACTGCAATCTCAACTTCTACATCTTCATCCTGCAGATCAGTCAAGGCTACCGAATCCTCAGCCGGAATTCTAAACCCCTGAAAATAGGGGATAACCCCTACTACTGGAATTCCTGTTTCTTCCTCTACAGTCTCAATTCCAGGCTCTAACAGTTCTCTATCGCCACGGAATTTATTGAGGATAATTCCTGCTACCAGTTCTTTTTCTTCTGGTGGAAGAAGTTCAATAGTTCCTACTACTGAAGCCAAGGCCCCACCCCGGTCCACATCTGCTACCAACAGCACCGGTGTCTCTTTTAGCTTAGCTACATTCATATTTGCTAAGTCCCGTTCTTTAATATTTATCTCCGCCGGGCTGCCTGCTCCTTCCATAACTACCATCTCAAATTCTTCACAAAGTCTATCTAAAGACTGCTCAATTTCCTGCAGGGCAAATTGGCGGTACTGGCTGTCCTGCTCTTTAAGCCCTAAATCAGCCATCGGCCGACCGTGTTTGATAACTTGTGATTCCCCTTTGCCCTTCGGCTTCAACAGAAACGGCTGCATATCTACAGTAATATCTATTCCTGCCGCCTGGGCCTGAATCGCCTGGGCTATTCCGATCTCTCCGCCGTCCTTAGTTACATAGGAATTCAGGGCCATATTCCAGCCCTTAAAAGGAGTAGTCTGATAGCCGTCTTCGGCAAAGATACGGCATAGAGCAGTAGTTAGAATGCTCTTACCTACATTAGAGGCAGTTCCCTGCAGCATAATCGTCTTAGCAGTCATTGTTATAACCTCCAAATTTCTCTCTAGTTCTCTCTCCTAACTCTTTAATCTCCACTGGCAGTCCAGCATAGCTGATATATACTTCTGTAACCGCCTGAGCTAAAAGTTGATTAGCCCGACCTACAGTATCCCGATAAATACGGCTTAAAGGGTAAGGAGGCACTAAACCCTGGCCTACCTCATTAGAAACTACAATTATATTGGCCTCGGCTTCTTCGATAGCTGTTGCTAATTTTTCAAGCTCGGCTAAAGTCTCCTGAGACTTCTGTTCTCCCTCCTTGAAATGATAATCCTCTGTTCCCAGCTCTTCTCCCTGCAGTAAAAGATTGGAAACTAGGACTGTTAGACAATCCAGCAGAATTACTTCAGCCTCACCGGCCAATTTAGGTATTCTCTCAGCTACCTTCTCTGGCTCCTCAACTGTTCTCCAGCTGTCAGGACGCTGCTCTTTGTGATGCTTGATCCGTTCTTGCATCTCCTCATCATCCGGCTTAGCAGTTGCAATATAGGTTACATCTTTCCGGCCTAAAGTATAGGCCATATCTTCAGCAAAAGAGCTTTTGCCGCTACGAGCTCCTCCCAAAATTAAAACCTTCTTGAATTCATCTGTCATTATTTGCCACTCCTTTATCTAATTTAACTGATCCACTAGTTCCTCCATATTAGTAACTAACTGAGGATAATCAATTTCCGGACGCCTGATAACTAAAACCGGAAGTTTTAAGTCCAATGCTGCTTGTAATTTAGTATCCAGACCGCCGGTTTTACCGCTGGCTTTAGTTACCAACAGATCAATTCCATAATCAATCAATAACTGCTGATTCAGTTTTTGACTGAAAGGTCCCTGGATAGCAATCAAATTAGCCGGAGGAATTCCCAGTTCCTGTTGACACTTCTGTAATACTCCAGCCGTCGGTAAGACTCTAGCCACCACCCGCTGATTAAAATCAGGGATCACTGTTACAAACCGATCTAGCTCTTTACTGCCGATAGTCAGTAGAATTCGGCCTGTAGTTCCCTTAAGATAGTCTAAAGCTGCCTCAAAGCCGGCCTTTTCAATTATCAGTTCACTTTCTGGTAATTCAATCGGCGGTCTTTCGAATCTAAGATACTCCTTTCCTTTACTTGCAGCTGCCTTAATTGCTGTCTGCGAAACCAAGGCAGCAAAAGGATGGGTAGCATCAATTACTCGGTCCACATTATACTCTTCAATTACTTCTTCCATCCCGCTCTGATCTAATCTATCAGCAATTACTTCTACTCCCTCAATCTCATTTACCAGCTTTTCACCATACTCTGTTGCTACTGAAACTACTACTTCATAACCAGCCTCAAGCAGCTTCTTAGTTAATTGACGGCTGTCTTTAGTTCCTCCTATCAGATAGATCATACTTCATATCCTCTGGGGGTCACCATAGAGTCAGCAAAACTGAATGTCTCTGAATTACCGATAATCACCGTAGTAACCATGCCTATCTCTTCGTCCAGCATATTCTCCAGATCAGTAATCACCATCTCTTCGCTGCCGCGTTTAGCACTTCTTACAATTCCTACCGGGGTTGCTGGTTCTTTATGCTGTAAGAATATCTCTCTGGCTTTTACTATCTGCTGCTGGCGCTGTTTACTCTTCGGATTATAGAGCACAACTACAAAATCTCCACCGGCTGCTCGCTTAAGCCGGTCTACAATCACTTTCCAAGGAGTTAAGAGATCACTGAGGCTAATTACTGCATAATCATGCATCAATGGCGCTCCCAAAGTTGAAGCTGCAGCATTAGCAGCAGTAATCCCCGGTATTATCTCAACTTCTAGCTCCAGATCCTTCTTATCTACTGTCTCCAATACTAGGCCGGCCATACCATAGACTCCGGCATCACCGCTGCTGACTATTGCTACCCGATTGCCTTTCTGGGCTGCTTCTAAAGCCATCTCCACTCTATCTATTTCTTTAGTCATGCCGGTTGAAATAACTTCTTGCTCCTTACTGATTAATTCATCTACAAGGTCAATATAGGTATTATATCCGGCTACCACATCTACATCCTTAATAATCTGGAAGGCTTTAATGCTTAAATGTTCTAAATCTCCAGGACCGATGCCTACTACATAAACCTCTCCTCGGCTACTGCTACTGTCACTCCGTCCAGTTTCGTCTTCTTTAAGAGTAATTCCATCTTCTTGCCACTCAATAATGCTGCTGGTTCGCATACTCCACCAACTCCTATCGTCTGTTTTACAAATTCTGAAGTAGTAAACTCCAGATCTGCATTTTTAATTTTATCACGGGAAATAATCTTCAACTCTAAATCTTTATCTTCTGCATATTCAACTAAACCTGCTTCATCAGACTTCAGATCAATAGTTGCCAGTGATTTAACCTGGTTTAAATCACTATCTATTTCTGCTAAAGCCTTATCTACTGCTGCAGCAATCCTTTCTTTACTGACACCGCGCCGACAGCCGATACCAACAGTTAAATTTCTCGGCCGTAAATAAAGATAAGGCTTCTGAGCCAGATTCTCCGGCAGTTTTACCGGCTGATTAGAGATAACAACCGTCGGAGCCGAATTCACTTGGTCTAACTCATTCAGCGAATAAAAATTAAGATTCTTATCCGAACCTAGATCCAGTTCATAATCAGTAAAGATATTAATCTCCTTATCATTTACAATAGCTGCATTGATATGCTTCAAATTAGAAAAAGGATCTATTCTACAATCCAACTCTTTAGCCAGCATATCAATAGCCAGTTTACCCTGCCGGTCGGTAGCCGTGGTAATCACCGGTGCTGCTCCAAGAGAGCTAGCCAGCTGAACAGTCAGCTCATTAGCTCCTCCTAGATGGCCGGAGAGAGTACTGATTACAAACTCTTCTGTCTCATCAACTGTAACTACTGCCGGATCCCGACGTTTATCGGTTAAAAAATCAGCCGTTACTCTAATTACAATTCCCAAAGCCATAACAAAGATTAATCCATCATATTCAGTAAAAATTCTACTGACCAATTCTTTCAGTCTACCGGTATAGAAATTCACCTGCTCTGTTTCTGTACTTTCCTTGAACTTATCAGGTAAATAAATATCAAGTCCGGCTTCCATCTCTTCTGCTATTCTAAAAGCTGTTTTGATTCCATTATCTGTAATAGCTATTACAGCTAAATTCATTCTTTACTGGCTCCCAGTATTACTTGTCCGGTATTCATGGCTGAAATCCTTATCATATAGTTTGGACCGCGAATACTCTGTATCCAGAAAGTCGCCTACTACAATCATAGCTGTCTTATCGATCTCAGCTTCTTCTACCTTCTCAGTAATCGTCTCTAGAGTACCGATCACCTTCTTTTCATCAGGCCAGGAGGCCTTCTGAACCACTGCAATTGGGGTCTCCACTGGATACTCCTCGGCTAATTCTTTGACTACATCCCCTATCATATGGACACTTAAGAAGATTGCCATCGAAGCATTATGGCGGGCCAGTTTATGCAGTTTCTCTTTATCCGGTACACTGGTTCTGCCTTCCAGTCTAGTCAGAATCATTGTCTGGCTTACATCAGGTAAAGTATACTCCCGCTTTAAGCTGGCTGCCGTAGCCAGAAAGGAACTAACGCCGGGAATCACCTCAAAATCAACCTCCATCTCTACTAGCTCATCGATCTGTTCCTGGATTGCTCCATAGAGGCTGGGATCACCGGTATGGACTCTGGCTACCAGTTTATTCTCAGCAACTGCTGTTTCCATTACCTCTAGCACCTCTTCTAAAGTCATAGAAGCACTATTATGTATCTCAGCTTCATCTTTAGCTACATCCAAGACATCAGGATTAACCAATGAACCGGCATAGATAATAACATCGGCTTTCTTAATAATCTTCTGGCCCTTAACAGTAATTAATTCTGGATCTCCTGGTCCTGCTCCAACAAAGTAGACCTTCATAACTTTATTCCTCTCCTCTCTGTTTAGCAATTACTAATGATAGATAATCCAGTTCATCGCCTAATAGACTATCTAAGTCTCTAGTCAACAGCTCTTCACTGCGGCCGCATTTACTGGCATAAAAGGAGCTTTCTTTCATCTCTAACTTCTCCAGTTTAGCTACTACCTCATCAAAGTTGCGGGCTACCTTCATCAAAACTGTATTATCAAAAGTAGCTAGAATCTCTTCTAAATCATCATAATCATAGGCTGCCGGAATAATAGACAGCGTTTCATTCTTCTCTGCCAGCGGCTGATTCATAGCAGCAGCACAGGCAGAAAATGAGTTAATCCCAGGAACAGTTTCTATCTCTACTTCCATTGGTCTATTCTGCAACCTTTCTAAAACATAGATATAAGTACTGTATAATAAAGGATCACCAAGAGTAATAAAGGCTACATTCTGTCCGCTTTCCAGTTCAGCCTGAATTTCATCTACTGCTTCATTCCAAAATTTATCCAGCCTTTCTTGATCGTGAGTCATAGGAAAAACGAGATCCTTTATCTTTCCTTCAGTCGAAACTACTTCCTTTACTATCGATAGAGCAATACTATCTTTTCCTGCTTTTGACTTAGGAGTACAGATAATGTCAGCTTGATCCAGAATCCGCTTTGCTTTAAGCGTCATTAATTCTGGATCACCTGGTCCGACTCCTACTCCGTAAAACTTACCTGCCATCTTATCTTCTCCTCTCTCCTGCAATAATATAGATAGGATTCTGGGCATCTAGCATATGGTAGTTGCCTATTTCTCTTGTTCGAGTGATGCTGACTGTTACTATATTAAAACTGTAATCCATTTTACTCAAAGACTCTTTAGCTGCCAACAGCGTCTCTAAAGTAATAGCATTGAGAACTACTCTGCCCTCGGCTGTCATCTTCTTATCAACCATGGCTAGTATCTCTTCTAGCTGTCCACCGCTGCCGCCGATAATAATTCGGTCTGCAGCCGGCAGATCTGCTAAAGCCGCTGGAGCTTCGCCATTGATAGGTTCAATATTTTCTACTCCAAACTCTTCACAGTTCTGGTTGATCAATTCTATTCCTTCCGATTCTCTTTCGACAGCCCAGACACTGCCCTGGTCAGCAATCAATCCTGCTTCAATACTTAAAGAACCAGTTCCCGCTCCAATATCCCAGACAACACTATCCCGTTTTAAACGGAGTTTAGAGATAGTCACCGCCCTAACCTCTTCTTTAGTCATCGGCAGATCTCCTCTAATGAAAAGATCATCCGGAATACCTGGTGTTTGAAACCTCCATTTACTCACTATAAACCACCATCACTGACATATCGAAGTTATCAGAGTCTGCTATTTCTTCTAAATCTCCATCAATAATTCGTTCGTCCTCATAAGACAGGCGCTCGCCGACAAAGGCCTTTCTATCTTGAACTCCATTATCCAGTAGATACTGAGCAATCTCATCCGGAGGAAATTTATGATCAGTAAAGAAGCCTACTTTATCTTCCTTTTGAACTAACTCCAGCAGTTCAGATCTCTCTCTGCCATGCAGACTGGTAATCTCAGCATCCTGCCAGACTAACTTTGCTTCAGCAAAGCCTAACTGCAGCGAGCTGATACCGGGAATAACCTTCAACTGATCCTTACTGAAGTGTTTCGATAGATAGTTCAGCATACTATACAGCCCTGGATCTCCGGAGACCAATACAGCTATCTGTTTCTGTTGATAATTATCCTGAATATAATTCAGAATCCGCTCCAGATCAGCCTTGATTACTAACTCTTCTTTATCTAACTGGGAAAATAATTCTAAAGCCCGTCTACCGCCGATTAAGACATCGGATTCTGATGCTAACCGTTCAACAACCGGCAGCATATACTCCTTACTGCCTGGTCCGATACCTAGCACATAGATTTGATTCTCCATTCTTCCGCTCCTTTCTTTAACTCTACTCCATAACTACCTACAACCTCTTGGTCCATTGAAAATAGAATAGCACCAAAATCAATTTCATATTCTACCTTTTCAGCAGCTCTAGCAACCACCCGCTTAGCCAATAAATTAAATACATCTTCAGCTAACTCAACTTCACGCAGAATCTGAATCGTCTCTTCGGCAGTATTGGCCGCCAAGATCTTTTGAATTAACTGCTGACTGCCACCTAAGCTGGCAGTATAGGCTGCTACTATCTCCAGCCGTGCATCGGCTACACTGCTGTGAGTATCAAAGATGCCGGCTCCTACTTTAATCAACTTACCAACATGGCCTAACAGGATAATCCGTTCAATCTCCCTTTCAGCTGCCCGCTCCAGCATATAGCCGACAAAGTTACTCATCTTAACCCACTGATTATCAGAAACTCCCATGCTTTGTGCCATTTGTTTGCCGTAATTACCAAAGATAAAAACCAACTCATAATTATCTTCAGCCAGTGCCTGGTCAAGAGTAACTACCAGCGATTCACGGTAAGCCTTCTTGGACATAGGCTCAACGATACCGGTAGTTCCTAAAATCGAAATTCCACCTTCTACTCCCAGCCGGGGATTCAGTGTATTAGCGGCTAACTCCTCACCTTCGGGCACCTTGATGGTAATCTTTGCCCCGCTTTCTGGTGGTAAAACCTCTTTAACTGAATCGATAATCATCTCCCGGGGTACTGGATTAATGGCCGGCTTACCTACTTCCACAGCCAGCCCAGGTTTTGTAACCTCTCCTACCCCTTTTCCGCCCTTGAGCTCAATTCCGCTGTCCAGTTTAGTTACTTCGGCTACTATCTCTGTTCCATCAGTAATATCGGCATCATCACCGCCATCTTTAAGCACTGTACAGCTAACACTTTCTTCTTTGATTTCAGTCCCACTTATCTCTAAATCAACTACTATCTCAGCAGGAGTATCTACCTTAACCACATCTAAAGTCTGTCCCGAATATAAAGTTTCTGCTGCAGCTTTGGCTGCTCCAGCAGCAGCAGTTCCAGTAGTATAGCCCCGCCTTAATTTCTCACCATTCCGTTTTACATAGGATTCAAACATTATCTTCACCTCTATTGGCTAACAATTACTTCATATACAACAAAGCATTAGTAATGGAAGCTGCTACGCTGCTTCCTCCTTTACGTCCCCGTACTGTAATGAAGGGTAGATCCATCTTTTCCAATTCTGCTTTGGATTCTTTAGCTCCCACAAAGCCGACTGGTGTACCTATAATCAATTCCGGATCAGCTTTGCCTGCTTTGATAAGCTTCATCAACTCAAAAAGAGCCGTAGGAGCATTCCCAATAGCAAAGATCTTATTATCAGGATTCTTTGCTGCTCGCCGCATAGACATCATCGATCGAGTAATTCCTTTCTCTTTAGCCTCTTTAGCCACATCATCATTGCTAATAAAACACTTCAGCTCCCCACCAAATGAACCTAATTTCCGATCATTAATTCCGGCCCGCAGCATATTAACATCAGTTACAATATTGGAACCGGATTCTAAAGCCTGAAGTCCTGCCTCAACGGCATCCTCGGATATAATAATTAAGTCCTTAAAATCAAAGTCAGCCGTAGCATGAATCACCCGCTTGACTATCTTCTTTTCCTGGTCGCTGCATTCTAAGTCGGCTACTTCTTCTTCGATAATATTCATGCTCTTATCTTCAATTGCCTCTGGATTCTGAATAATTTCCAAATTAAACTACCTCCCTGATTCTATCATTTTTAAAATAAAAAAACTCAATCTTAAAACCAAGATTGAGGAAGGAATAAAGGAATCAATTACTGCTTAACCTTCCTACAAATCTCTACTTCCGAAGATTATGTAGGATAACAGCTGGGCAGGTTTCCTGGCTTCTAGCCTAAACATTAGACTTTACCTTCCCTAGATATCAATCTATCCAAGTGGCAATTTAAGCCTAACTAACTAGTTACAGTGGCGGACCCGCTCAGGACTTAGACCTGATTCCCTATTATCCTTTTGTAAATACAAAAGGCACCCAGCCATCTGCTTTATTCACTTAATTAAACTACATTGTATCTAGAATATTTCTACATCTGACAAAAAAATCCTTCTTTTTACTGTAAAAAAGTGAAGACTTGTAGATTTATCTATGGTATATTCCGGTTAATCTCTTTAGTTTCTTGCTTAAATTAACATCCAACATTTCTTTTCTATATCTCCACTTCCAGTTACCCTTAGTAGTTCCTGGAGTATTCATTCTAGCCTCGCTATTCAACGAAAGAATATCCTGAAGAGGGGCAATAGCAATTTTGGATACTGAAGCCCAGGCTGCCTGCAGAAAATCCCAGCAGATATTATCCTCACTAGCTTTTAGATATTCTATTGCATATTCTCTAGCTTCATCATCAGCATTATTATACCAGCCTAAAACAGTATTATTATCATGGGTTCCGGTATAAACTACTGAATTTTTAGTATAATTATGGGGCAGATGGTTGTTATCATCCTGAGAGTTGAAACCAAACTGTAAAACATTCATCCCGGGAAGCTTGAAGTAATCCCTCAATTCCTCAACTTCATCAGTAATCACACCTAAATCTTCAGCAATAATAGGCAGTTTCTTTAATTCATCTTTAACCTTTCTAAAGAAGTCTCTGCCCGGCCCTTCTTTCCATTTGCCTCTAACAGCTGTCTTTTCTCCATAAGGAACTGCCCAGTAGGCAGCAAAGCCTCTAAAATGGTCTAAACGAACAATATCCACTAATTCCAAGGTTGTCTCAAATCTATCTATCCACCAGTCATAATCGGTCTCTTTTAATTTCTGCCAATCATATAATGGATTACCCCATAACTGTCCTGTTTCACTGAAATAATCTGGGGGCACTCCGGCTACATTAATCGGCTTCTTATCTTCATCTAAAGAAAAGAGTTCAGGATTAGCCCAGACATCTGCACTATCATAGGCTACAAAGATAGGAATATCACCAACTATCTTAATATAATTTTCATTGGCATAGGCTTTTAATCTATTCCACTGTTTAAAGAAGATATACTGAATAAATTTATGAAACTTAATTCTATCCTGCAGAGTTTCCTGGTAATGGTTTATAGCTTCCGACCTTCTTAATTTGATATCTTCATCCCATTCATACCACGGCTGCCCCTCAAAGCACTCTTTAAGTGTCTTAAAGAGTGCATAATCATCCAACCAGTCGCTGTTCTCACAACAGAAACGTTGAAACTTATCCTCGATCGACTTTGCAGCATCCCGTTTAAACGTTTGGAAGGCCTTTTCAAATAGAGGATACTTAAACTCAGTTACCTGATCATAATCTACATAATCCAGAGCAAATTCTTTCTCTGTCTTCAAATCATCTGCTGCTAATAATCCATCTTCCTTAAGCCGCTCTAAACTGATCAATAATGGATTACCAGCAAAGGCTGAAAAGGACTGGTATGGAGAATCTCCATATCCGGTTGGACCTAACGGAAGTATCTGCCATAACTTCTGGTCTGCAGCAACAAGAAAATCTATAAATTCATAAGCTTCTTCACCTAAAGAACCGATTCCATAATCCCCTGGCAGAGAAGTGGGATGTAATAAAATACCGCTCTGTCTTTTAAACTCCACTATTCTACCCCTTTCTAACTTAATTTAATTATAGCCCCTGTTATTCCTTCGAGTTTAAGATGCAGTCGGCCATTATCAACTGATACTATTCTATTTTGATAGAGTTCTCGATACTTACCATCAGCTGCATCAACTTCTACTTCTAAATCAATCATCTCTTTGCCAGCATTTAACAGCACCAGTAGCTGTTGGTCTCCATAGCTCCTCTTAAAACCATCAACCTGATCATAAGCAATATCAATTCCGCGAATATTACCCCGCCGCAGTGCCGGCTGCTGTTTCCGAATCTTAATTAAACGCTGATAATGATTGAATAGATCATAATCCGGCTTAGTATAACCTCTATCCTTCCAGATCATAGTTCGCCGACAGTCCGGTCCATCTTCACCTTTCATACCTATCTCGTCGCCATAATAGACCATAGGCGCTCCCAGATAAGTCATCTGAAAGAGCACAGTCAGCTTCATTCTCTCTTTATCCTCATCAATTACAGTTAAATAGCGGCTAGTATCATGGCTATCAATTAAATTTAACATTGAATAGTTTGCCTGTTCTGGATACTGAAAATACATTTTACTCAATTCCGCTGCAAATTCATCACCCTTTATCTCATTTAAGCCGAGAAATCTCAATGCTGCATCCCTGAAACGGTAATTCATTACCCCGTCAAACTCATCTCCCTGTAGATAATCAGATGCATTATCCCAGATCTCACCTACAATATAAGCCTCTGGATTAATCTCCATTACAGATTCCCGCCAATCCTGCCAGAAATTAGGCACTACCTCTTTAACCTCGTTGGGAACATCCAACCTCCAGCCGTCAATTCCGGCCGAAAGATCGCCATTACCCTTAGGATCCATCCATTTTTCTGTAACCTGGAATATATAATCCCTAACCTCAGGATTCTTAACATTTAATTCCGGTAGATGACCAAATCCCCACCAACAGTCATAATTCGGTGGATTCTCTTTATTCTGCTTATAGAGCGGTACTATAGGAAAGCTGTGAATATTATACCAGTCTACATATTTAGAATCTTTACCATGCTCTATAATATCCTGGAAAGCCCAGTGTTCATAGCCAGTATGATTAAAGACAGCATCAAAGATCACCTTAAATCCATACCGATGCAGCTTCTCTATCAACTTAATTACATACTCTTCTGAGGCTTCAAGATCGCCTTTGATAGCCAGCGTATCATCGACTAATTCATAGCCGGCTGTATTATATCTATGATTAGCAGTTCCTTTAAAGATAGGATTGAGATAAACAGCATTAACCCCCAACCGCTTAAGATAAGGAATCTTCTGTTCTACCCCCTGAAGATCACCGCCGTAAAAGACATAATATCCGGCCTCGGGATGAATCTCATTCTTGTTATCATAAAATTCTGTCTCTTCAGTTAAAACTGGCGGATTAGGAGGTACCCCTTTTTCCCAGTCAGGAATTACAGCATCACACCGAGTATCTTCATCTTTATATACCTCAATTTTTTCCGGGTCATTCTCTTTACATCCGTTATAAAACCGATCAGGAAAGATTTGATAGAAGATAGCATCTTTAACCCAGCCAGGAGTCCTAAAGATATCTACCTCGGATAAATTATACTGGAAAGAAGTTAAATCGGTCAACTTCCCGTTATCTGCTTCTTTAATCCCTTCTTTATCATACCAGATAATTTTATCTCCATCTTTAACTTCAAAATAATACTCAAAATACGGATTCTCTAAATCAATAATTGCTTTATAGAAATCGAACTCTTCATAAGTCGCAAAGTTCTCCAGTTGAATTCTCTGTTTTTGGCCATCATTATAACATAAAGTTACCTCTTCAACATCATTTCTTCTGGTCTGGAAGCGAATTGAAATTCTATCCCTGCTCAGAGGATTAGCAAACTTAACATCACTATTATTATGGCGTAATGTCTCAAAATCAATTACACCATTTCCTTTAACCGAAACTCGAAGCGGTACCTCATCCCCAACTATAATCACACCATTTTTTTCACCAAATCCATCATCTACATAATAGTCAGCCTCAGGAGGTTTCTGCCATTTATCATCATCAACTACAAATTTATATTGATACTCTCCGGCCTCTAATTCCAATGTCACCTCGTAAGTCCCATCACCATTTTCGTCAGCCATCGGTGTTCTATCAAGATCCCAATCGTTGAAGTCACCGATTAGATTAACACTATCCACCGAAATTACCGGCTTATAAGTGAAAGTAACTTCAAAACTTTCCGCCATTCTCCATTCCCCCAATTTTTTTAACTTGCTATTTCAATTATATCCTCGGACCACATAAATTACAATAGTAAATAATAAACTACTATTTATACTTTTTGGCATTATTTTATAATAAATATACTATTTTTATGTATCGATTTACTATTTCTGCTTTAAAATTATATTTACTTGAATTCTATAGCTTTTACTTCCTACTTTCCAGTAATAAGATATTTTGAAACAAACGTTTTCTTATGTTAGAATAATTATGATTATCATTAATTATAGATTTTACATAGGAGGAAATAATAAGTTATGCAGTTTTCGATTATTATAAATCAGATATTAGTATTATTTATCATTATTTTTATCGGCTATATCATAAGAAAAAAAGAGATTATCAATCAAGAAGTCAGTGACGGCTTAACTGATCTACTTATGGAAGTTACTCTTCCAGCCTTAATCATCTCTTCGATGATCATTGAAATAAACCCTCGTTTAGTCAACAACCTACAGATTAGTTTCTGGGTGTGGGGCGGATTATATCTATTTATCATTGGGATGATTTCACTATTAAGCCACTACTTACCATTTTCCCAGAACCAAAAGTCTGTCTTTAAATTTGCAACTATCTTTGGTAATGTAGGCTATATGGGATATCCAGTAATCGATGCTATCTATCCTGAATACGGAATGCTGTATGCTATCATAGGCAATATCTTTTTTAATGTTCTAGCCTGGACTTATGGAATCTATTTATTTACTAAAAAAGAGGATGGAGATAATAAAATACAGTTTGAAAAATTACTAAATAATGGACTCATTGCCATTATAATTGGATTCGGCTTTCTATTAACCGGCTACCAATTACCTAATCCACTTACTGGCGCTTTGGATCGGTTAGGTAACATGACTTTCCCCTTATCGATGATCGTTATCGGCAGTTCTTTAACCAATATAGACTTTAAAACTATTCTATATAATAAGTATCTTTACTTAATTAGCGGACTCAAATTAATAATTATTCCGTTAATAATCTTTTTACTCCTACAGCCGTTTACAATACCAACAAAGATTAATAATATAGTTGTTATCCTCTTTGCTATGCCTTCAGCTGCTACTACAGTTGTCTTTGCTGAAAAGTTTGGAGCAGATTATACCCTAGCATCCGAAGGAGTCTTTGTGACAACTCTATTCTCCCTAGTGACTATTCCCTTCTTTATTTATCTAATTACCTTGTGAATTACTTAATCGTTTCTTACAAGTAAATATTGAAGGTTCACTTATCCTCTTCTATACCATTCATCATCTTCTCTCGAACTACTTCCATATTATCGTCAGACTGATCAGTTTGATTGTCAGATATGACTTCTACTTCTTTCTTCTCTTTTAAATTGCTTTTTAGAAAACTTACAAATGCCCAAACGCTAATCCCAAGCACAGCTAAAAATCCAATAATCCATTTCATTTTTCCACCTCCTGTATAGCTTCTCAAACTAATCCTTTTTCTAAGTTATATATAGTTTATGATTTTTTAGACTGGGCCGGAACCTATATTGACTGAATTTTTACTCTTTTTTATAATTAAATTATTCTCATTTTATTAATAGGTGAATTGCTATTTGAATATAATAATCAAACAACTTGAATTATTGATTAAATTTCTAAGGAGGTATCTAGATGGGATTATTTAGCGGACTTATGGGAAATGCATCAGAAATGGATATGGAAAAATTAGAAAAAGAGTTAGCAGAAATATTAATTAAAGGAGAAGAAATTGAACAAGGATATCAGTTAATAAGGGATTATTTTGTATTTACGAATAAACGTCTTATACTTGTAGATAAACAGGGGTTAACAGGAGCCAAAAAAGAGCTTCACTCAATTCCCTACAGCAGTATCAGACATTTCAGTATAGAAACTGCTAGATCTTTTGATAGGGACTCAGAATTAAAGATTTGGATTGCCAGCCTCCAGCAGCCTGTCATAAAAGAATTCAGTAAAAAAAGTAGTGACATTCTTGAGGTTCAAAAGACATTATCGAAACATGCACTAAAATAGTTAGAATTATTTTTTGCAAGTAACTTAATAATGTAATTTATAGCATCTTGTTACTAAGAATATGCATGTTTACATATTTTTATCCCGCTTCTATATAGAAGCGGAATTCTGTATTTTAATACTAATTCAGCTTATCAATCAGTCTACCTAAATACTTCGATTTAATCTGCTTATTGGCTAAGATCTGTTTTAGAGGGGGCAGCTTTAAAATTGCTCCTAAAATTGCAGTCATAGCCCGATGACTAATCAATGCCTGATTATCAAAAATTAAATTTGGTAGTATGGACCGGATCCATCATGCCAAACTTCTGCGCAGCAATCATTGCTTCACAATAGCAGCTACAGCAATTGCAGATAAACCCTACCTCCTACTGTACATTTTCCCCAAATTGAACTAAATTATGCTCTTTAGCCTCTTCTAGAAGTTCTAGACATTCACCGGTACTTATCTCCCGCGCATAATCATGCTTAATTAAAGATTGAGCGGCAGTATTAAAGGTCATACAAATCTCCATAGGAGCATCACAGGCCTGACCTTTATGTTCCATCTTATGGCGACAGTAAGGATACTAATTCTGCCTCGCGTTCAGTAAATAACATCTCCAATATCTTATAAAGAGTGTCAGATGGAGGCGCTCCCTGAGGAAACTCATTCAGCCGTTCGACTAAGTTTTCATATCCTGAGCGGGAAGTTCGATGGGCCATTTTTAGCCTCCTAAATTCATTGTCTTGGATTTGCATTTAGCACACTTTATAGTTAAAATCTCAAACCACCTCTATCATTTAATTAATCATATTAGCTTCAATTCCTTAAACGAAATTATAGTTCTTTAAAGCTCTCCCGAAGCAACGAGTGAAAGCATATTATCCTGTTTCAATTCCTTAAACGAAATTATAGTTCTTTAAAGCTTTAACAATTAATTCACATGAATCTCCAAATGATGGTTTCAATTCCTTAAACGAAATTATAGTTCTTTAAAGGCACAAGCCCAAGCTGCACAGCAGAAAGCAGTACGTTTCAATTCCTTAAACGAAATTATAGTTCTTTAAAGGAAGGAGATGAATAATGTGAGTGAGTTATTAGCAGCGTTTCAATTCCTTAAACGAAATTATAGTTCTTTAAAGACCAGTTCCTCGAATGTGACATCTCCAAAATCTTCCGTTTCAATTCCTTAAACGAAATTATAGTTCTTTAAAGTTAAGAAAAGAGATGATCTAAAGATGATGTTCAAGCAGTTTCAATTCCTTAAACGAAATTATAGTTCTTTAAAGTGTCAACACTAAAATGGTATTAATTTAAAAAAATAAAGTTTCAATTCCTTAAACGAAATTATAGTTCTTTAAAGTGCGTCCCTACTCAAACCTAGTATCAAAGAACTTAAACTTTAGTTTCCGAGCACCTCTTTATTTTACGCATATCTCTTCTAAAGCTGCAATATTTACTAAAAATGTATTTTAAATTATATAAGAAATAATCTGTTTTACTACCAAATGCTCTAATTTACTCCATTTCCGAGCGTCCCCAGGGGTTTTACCCCATACTAAAGCCCTCGGAAACTAATCTTATTTTCAATGTCCATTATATTCATTATACATAAATATTCTTTTTCCTGCTTGAATTCCAATTTTTATTAATTTTGCATTCTAGCAACCTGTCCTAATCCCATAGTTGTTTTATAACCTACCCCTCCATAAAAAGCAAAACCCGCTAATAAGTTAATATCTTTAACTTTCTTAGAAGATATTTTAGAGCTTAACTCATACTTACATTTCCCTTCAAAGCCTTTGATCGGATAATCATTAAACCACTCCATTGTTGATTCTAAATCATAACGTGAAAGATATATATTATCAAAATCTTCTCTTTCTACCGTCAACTTTTCTGAACCAAACTCCTGCCATTTACTGAATAGACTATTAAATAAATAATCAGCTCTAGGAAAAATGATGTGTCTATCTTCAATACTAAAAGTAGTCGTCGAATGAAACTTGAATTTAATTTTTCGGTCATCTCCACTATTCTGCCGCAGCTGACTTGGCTCAATACAGTCACATCGATTATCCTGCTTTGAATTAGTCAAAGCTTCAATAACCTCAATTTTAACACCATTTAATTTTAAACCTTCTGGGTGATACAAAAAGTATTCCATAAATAATTTGTACCACTCTTCTTCTAAAAAAGTTATTCTAAAGAAGTATTTCTTTCCTTTTTTCAAGTATCTCTTTCCTTTTCTCCACTTCAAATAGGGTAAAATCGGAGAAATAGTAAAAGGTTTACTATTGTACCTATCATGTAAAACAGTAACTTTCTCTTCATCTCTCTTATTTATCATATGGAATAACATACCATGTAGACTCTCTCCAGGATAATAATTAAAGTAGATATCCTTTTTAGCACGAAATCTAACTATCACACTATAGAACATAAATCCCCCTCCAATCAATGCTCATCATATTAATTTGCTTCATATTATAATTGATTGCTGTGCTGGACTGCTCTCACTACCTATCCTTTCTATCTCATCCTCACATTTACTACATAAAAAATAAAACCTAATATTATCTTCATCTTCATCCAACACTTTTTGTAACCTATCTCTCAATTTCAGATAATCTTTCTTTTCTAATTCACATTCAAAAACACTATACTGAATCCAGGTACCAAAATCCTTTAATATCTTAAAGATCCGATTCCTTCGTTTATCCTCTGAAATATCATAAGAGATCACAACAAACATTTATTTCACCACCAATGGTGGATACTCTTCAATTTCTTCATTAATCGTCTTACTTATTAACCTAGCCTGTAATTCTATACATCTACGCCAAGTAACCTTATATTCAAATACAGGATGAGTAAATTCTTCTCTTAATCTTTTTTCATACTGCTCTAAAAATTTATTTCGAGCTTTATCCTTCATTTTTACCGTACCACAAGTTTTATTAAAATTATCTGATACTATCATTTTTTTATTAATTACACTTTTAACTACTGAATCAACAATTACAGGTCTAAATTCTTCCATCAAATCCAATGCTAAAGCTGGTTTACCATACTGACTAGAATGAAAAAAGCCAATATAAGGATCAAATCCTACTAAATAAAGAGCCGCTAATACATCATTTAACAACAGAGAATAACCGAAACTTAACAAACAATTAACCGGATCTTTAGGAGGACGTCTATTACGTCCATTAAAATTAAAACTGTCATTTAAAACTTCATTAAACTGACTAAAATAATACCTCGAACCCATACCTTCAAATCCACGTAGCTTATCAATGCTTTCTGTCCGTTCTATCTTATTAATGATATTCTTCATCTTCTGGCATAACTGTTTTACTTCTTCTGACCGCGTTTCTCTAGTATCCCTCATTAACAGAGTCCGCATATTTGTAAGCTTTCCTTTAACTATCTTTCTTGTCAATTCCAATTTCACCTTCATGTCCTTATGAGCTTCAAACTGTTTAAGTCTTAATAATGAATTTTTAGAGTACTCAGGCACTAACCTTCCTTTATATTTACCATAGTAAGATAGATAAGCAATCGGTACTTCCGCTTTTAATAACAAACTAATTAGTGAACCTGAAATGGAAGCATTCCCAAAGACCACAACCTGATCAACCTTAACTAATGGAACATCCGCTATCTTTTCCTTACCTTGTTTAACTATTAGCCGCTCTCCCTTTTTGCGTAAAGCAGTATCCTCTTGAGTAACATAAACAGTAGGCATTAATAATCTATGCCTCCTTTTTTAAGGATCGAAACTTCTTTCGGTAAACAGATTTCTTCTATACTACAAGCTCTACACCGCCGGCTATATTCATTTTCTGGTATCACTTCTCCTTCCATAATTTTTAATACACTTTCTCCTGTCTCAATTGTTTTATCTCTTAGTTTTAGATCAAACTCAACTTCTTCTCTATCCCTACTGCTAAAATACCATAAATACCCCTTCGTTATCTTTACTCCTAGCTGTTCTTCTAAACAAAGTGCCTGCGCACATAACTGAAGATGATCATTAATCCATTCTCCCGATCTACCCTTCTTATATTCTACAGGATATACCTCTCCTTCTTTTTCTTCCACCACATCTATCTTACCTACTAATCTATACTGTTCAGATTTAACAAAAACCTGAGTTGTCTGTATTCTATTACTATCATATCTACGTTCACCAGAATGGGCCCGATCATGTTTTAAAATGCCTTCTATTGTATGAGTATTATCCTTCCATTCTCCCAATACATACTCTAAATAAACTCGATACGGACAATAATTATAAGCATTAATAGCAGATAAAGGAACATAGAGTTTCTGATCCAAATTATCACCTTCTTTAGATAATAATTTCCGGCTCTTCTTTCTGGTTCTCGGCTGCATAAATAGCACCACGTAATTCAGGATAGACCAAAAAGGCTGCTGTACCTAAGATAACATAGTATTCCTCAGAGTCATAATCAGGAAAAATCATCTCTATTTTAACTGGATAGATAGCACTATTCTTTACTGCCCCATAAAGATTAGAAGTTAAATTATTGGTCATAATCAACATCGGAATATATTCTTCCTTAAAATAATTCGTAATCTCCGACTTCAAAGCTGAATCACTGACCAATTCAAGTCCAGATAAAGCTAATGGACGATTACATAGTTTTTCTTCAAATGATTGTTTATCCAATCCATACGGTGACTTAAGCCTATAGGATAGTCTCATCTTTTCCGATCTAAAGTCCCTTACCTGTAAATAAAAGTCTCCTTTGAGGTCACTTCCTGTTGCTTCTTTAAACTGTTGGCGTGATGAATAGAGATCATACTTATAATTTCTAATTACATGTAATAGATCATAACTTGTTACTTCATCAGAAGCTAAAATGTCCTGAGGATCATATACTACAGCTCGAGGCCCATTAAAGGAATCACGAAAATTAAATAAGCTCTTCTTTACAGCATACTCCTGTCTGATAAAATCCATTACACTCTTTTGAAAACCAGAATTTTCAGCATATTCCTCGATTACATCATCAGGATAAGTCCGATTATCGAACCAGTAAGAAAAATCCTGACAATCCTGTAGGCTTAACTCTTCTTCTCCTTCACAGACTCTTTCATGATGCTTAAACTTACTCATGATTGCTAGCAATTTTCTAAAGCTCTTAGTTCCACTAAAAATCTCCTGTAACAGATTAAATAATTCTTCTATATAATCTTTAATCTCATCAGGCATAGCACAGTACATCTCATATAACGGATAGAAAGACTCTAATAAAGCATAAGAATTAATATACTGTACAAACTCTTTCTTCTGCGGTGGAGTATTTAACTTTACTAATAACTTAGCAAACTCCTTGCGGCCGTATTCTTTATTCTTTTCTAACTCATCAGCCAACACGCTATAACTATTGTCATCAACTAAGATCAATAGCTTACTAGGCTGGTTTTGAATCTCTTTACCTAATACTCGTCCAGCTCGACCTATTCGCTGCAGTAACTCATCTACTGATTTAGCCTCCACAACAGCAAAATCGATATTCTGTCTATTCTTATTCTCTTTATCAAAGTTATATCCGATATCGACAGTTGGAGTAGCTAAAATTAACTGTTTCTTATTGGCCTCCTGTCTAGCCCTACGGCTCTGCGGCCCAGTAATTCTTTCTTTATCCGGCCATTCTATCTGAGCAAAAGCCCGATTAATTCTACTTAATGAATTACCGATAATTACTCCCTCTAATCCCTGATGGAGATAGTCTGTAATCTTATCTTCAACTAAATCTATCTCTTCATCTAAATCACCAGCAACAATCTCTGCTTTAGCTTTAGTTAAAGTCTGTAACTTCTTCTCCTGATCTCCTTCTAAATCTATAATCTCCATCTTCAAATCCAATTCTTCTAAATAATTAATTACATACTGAGCAGGAGTAGCAGATAAAAGACAGATTCGTCTATCCTCAGCAAAATAACCGAACCCCTTAGATAGCGCAAAGAAGAAAAGAAAGTTTGCAAACTGTTTAGAATTATAGTAATGAAACTCGTCAATCACAATATAGGAAAAAAGAGCAGCAAAATCCTGGCATAAATTTCTCCGATCAATTCTATTGTACTGGAAATAAAGCGCATAATAAAAGATATCAGGGTTCGTTACAAAAACAAAAGGATAGCTTCGGTCAGTGAACTCTAAGTCCAACTCCTTAGCAAACTCCAACGGATTACTCAATAACCGATGTAGTTTATCTCCATTTCGCCTAGCCTGAGAAGTCAGCTGTTCTAATAATCCAGCATCAACATTGATTACATTAAACTTCAAATCATTTTCAGTAATAAAACCTTTGATATCGCGAGCATGTTGGTGGATCAACTCATTAGTAGGAGCAATAAACAGAACATTTCCTCCTATTTCCTGCAGATCAAATAAATATAGTAATGAAGCTAATGTCTTCCCCGTTCCTGTATTATGAAGATTCATCACTATCTGATTATCCTGTAGTGCTCGATAAGTTTGGTACTGATGCTTTAAGGGAGTATATTCTAGATTAAAAGGATTCTCTTTGCTCACTGGCTCATAATCTTCACTTAGACTAATCTCAATCATAATTTACACCCCATAACTCATATCTGCCGGCAAGTATTCATCACTTTGTTTAATATAGAGCATCTTTCCGCTTAAAATACTATTCTTAATTAATGGTGTCGGCCGAATATTTATCGTATCATAACTATGCATCTCAACTTTCTCTCCAAAATCTAGTGGACTTAAAACTCTTCTAATCTTCTTCTGTTCTACTTCCTGTAATTCATAATTAACCTTTTTCTGCTTCACTTTAGCCTTGCTCATAAACTTACCAAGTCTAATATAACGAGGCAGCTCTAATTCATCTCTGCTAAATAAATAAAAACTAAATTGATTTCCTGTAGCCAACATCTTAGCTCTACCCTGCTGGGGAAAATTAGAAGCAGAAGTCCTATCTTTAGATCTATCACTTTCTACAGCATTGTTCTCGAAAGAATACCAGTAACTATCACTTAAAGTATTGAAGTTTTGAATAATAAACTTCGGTCTTCCGATTACTGTTGCAGGTGTTAGATAAATTCCTTTATCATTTAAGTCAGTAAAGTGTTCTTGATAAAGAGGTTTTTTCGGTTGTGAATACGTCCCCTGGCATAATCCTAAAGCATAAGCTAAAGCAAAATGGCCTAACAGCGGTTCCGTTTCATAATAATTATAGATCTCTCTGCTGGCAAAAAAAGTATTTTCCAACAGTTCTAATTCCACATGATATACTTTCCGTTCCTGTTCCACTTTCAGTTCACCTCCACAGATTACAGTATCTGATCAGGACTAGCTAACCAGCCAGCCCTGAATATATGTAATTACCTCTAATTACCCGGATACTTCTTAACTATAGTTTCCAATAACTCTTCTATTTGCTCATCACTCTGATAGATCTCCCGTATCTCATTAAGCAGCTGATCTAACTTTTCATCAGCCAGAACTTTGACCTGCCCGAATATACTCTCTAATGACTGATCCATTTTCTCTTTAGCTAAGCCTTTAATCTTATCAGTTTCCAGCGGAAATTCTACTTCTTCCAATTCTTGATTTACCTGTTGGGTTAATTCTAAGTTACTAGTTAATTCGCAGTCACTAAAGTAAATGCCTACTAGATAATTCTCCATTTTCCCGATCTTAGACGAAATGGCACCATAGCGGGTACTTCTCAAAATATTGCCTAATACATAAATTAACTCTTCTGCAGTAACATCTTTAAGTGTCTGAACATCAATAAAGTGAGTCTCCGGCTTAATATATTCAACCTCACCTAAACTAGTAGAAGTTTCTCCAGTCTCTGGATCTCTCATAGTTCCATTATCATATAATGCATTGAAGGTCCTTTTAGCCGTCACTTTTTTAGCTGGTAATAAAGAATAAGCATCATTAGTAATCACTCTAGCTTTCTGTGCTCCACCACTACCGACGGCAAAACCGTATAACATGCAGTCTACACATTCACCGCAGGGTGTATTTCTATTCATAGCACAGATATCTCCATCATTTTCAAATAATTGATCATGTCTGCGTAATAACTCTCTACCTGTCCTTCTCTCAACTGCTACCTGTTTGCGCTTAGTCATCACTACTCGTTGAGTGGGCTCTTCTTGTCCAGTAATTCTAACAAATTCTTTGCTTAACCCACCTTCACTTTCAGTTCTAAAGATTGTTTCAGATTCAGTTTTTCTCACCAATAAGATATTTACATAGTTACTCTGCGGAAAATTCTGATACTCATCCACCAAAAAGTCACTATATTCATCCAATAAATCCATTTTAATACCTCCCATTAAAGATTTACTCCTCTGTTTTAGTAGCTTTCCGGTAATAGAATAAATAAGCTGATTTTATAATCTTCTGGTCAGCAATTAAATTATTAATCTTGCCTTGATAAACGCCTTCTAGTAAGTCTTTTTTAAATGTAGCAACAAACTCTTCAATCTTTTGGTACTTAGTCTCTCCTGGCTGCCTATCATCAGGAGAAATTCTTTTGATATGATCAAAAATCTGCTGTGTAGCTGTAGCAAATACAGTCTCTAAATCCAGATACTCACTCTTTCGCTCTAATAAATCAAAAATGATATCAATCGGTTTCAGCAGTGAATTACGCTTAAAGGTCTTGCCTTTAATATACGACTTACCAGCCAATTCTCCTAACTTAGCTATCACTTCAGCTGATTCCATCTCTTCCCCTCCTTTAGTAGAAATAAGACTCTCTAACTTCTCAAGAACACGTCTAGAAATAGCCAACTCTTCCCTTTCACTATCTGCTTTCTGAATAATTAATCTATCCAGCACAAAGAAAAGTTCCATTAAATTGTCACTGGCTGTTCTAAATAACTTAGCATAAACCTTTCTGCGATCTGTCCCTTCATCCACTTGGCTCGAGATATTATAGAAATCTTTAATATCACCCCATAGCTCTTCCACTTCTTCATGATCTAAATTCTGCTTACCAATCACTCCTTTTAGATTAAAAGGTAGATTATCTAAGTAAAGTTGATCAAATTCATTATGAGCTAAAGGCGGAATCGGAGTTCTTGATAAAATTGCTCTGAAATTAAAGTATCTCATCCAGATTAGAATCTGCTGTAGAGCAAAAATAAACCGCTGGGTATCATTATCACCAGGACAATTCAAAGGCAGAGTAATGATATTACCTACTACCTGTGAATAGCGAGGTAATGGATTCCCATTAGAGTTAGTTTCACTAAATTTCAACTGCAGATCACGGTCAACTTTCTCATCCAATTGATCAATGATAATCTGATCATTCTTTAACATAATTGCTCTATTATCCTCGCCCCGCAGCTTGTCCAATGTATGCCTGAAGGCATTAAGAAATACAGCAGAATGAAATCCTTTAGGATAAAAGTGTAAGTAAAAAGTATCTGTCTGTGAATGAGCAACAAAGTTTAGTTTTTCTAGCACAAATTGCTTATTACAGATTTTGCAGATATTACGTTTCGGCTCCCCTCCGCCGCCGGCTAATCGGTTAGAGAAAAATTGAACATTAATATTATCCGGCACATCTCCTGCCATCCAGTCATCTACTTCATAATCCAATCCACAAGTCGAACACTGTTTATGCGGTTTATCTAAATAGTAGTCAAAATTAGCCTGAAATTCTTCTTGATCCACAAAATTCTGCTGGTCAATACTTAAAACACGATAAATATACCGTTTAAATAAAGAATCTGTTTCATCATCTTGTAATTCATCTACTACCTCAGTTCCTCTTTCTTTTACTAATTGATATAGCTTATCATAACTAAGATCTTCATTATCCATCAAATACTTGGCTAATGGATAAGGACGATAGTAAATTGCAGCTAAACCACTCAATAATTCAAAGTAAGATTGAACTTCTTCATCAACATCTAATAATTCGTAAGTCCTATTCCAGGCCTGAGCTGAATTTAAATTAAAGTGATCAAGACGCAGAAAATTATAGTAGGCTCGAATCAATTCAGCTGTATGAAACTCTTCTTCTACAAAAGGAGTATCTGTTAAGGCAGCAAAGAATTCTTTATAGTCCTCAGTAGTGTCTTGATCTAAACCGTCAACATTTTCAAGTACTTTCTTCCAGACTTTAGTATGCCGATCACTACCATACCCCTTACTGTGAATTCGATTATCAACTACTTCTAACATATCTATAAATGGTACATTTAAGTCTAAACATTTCCCATCAATTTTAATTCCCGTTGAAGTAGAGCTTATAAAGTCAGCAAATTTGCCCCTAACTATCTTGTTAACCTCTTTTTCCACTTGCTTAGCTAATTTTTCAAATTCATTCCGAGTAAGCTTCACTGGATCGTCAGTAAGATAATAGATTCCTTTAGGATAGACAAAAACTGGTGTATAATTATATTCTTCCTGTAAATACTGGTTAACAGCATTGTGAATTAGATTAGTCAAAATCCCTCGATGTTCTGATAAACGATGATTAACTAACTGATACTGCTTATCAGCAATAATATTAACTTTAGATAAGAATTTATCTTTTTGATATTCTTCACTAAATTCATCTGAAAGATCGGCTACATCTACTCCTTTAATTAATTCAACTAACTCTTCTAGTCTATCCTGTCCTAATTGAAAATCTCGTTTATTTGGTGCTAACAGTCCCTCCATAGCATGAAACTTACCAGCATGATTTCTAACTAAAAAGGTTATATCATCTATATATTCTTTAGCTTCAGGAAAAATCTTGACTAGATTAACTCGCTCTAATTCTATTAAAATATCTTCAAGAGTTGCTTTCTTTAGCGGAATATTTTTGTTAGCAAATCGCTCTATCTTATTCATATCATGAACGGTATAAGCTGCCAAACAAATCTTTTCTTCTAATTCAGTTAAATTACAAATATCTTTTAACTCTTGGATCAACATACAGCCTGTTAAAACATGTTCACCTAAGGTAGTTCCTTCTCTATTCCCCCATTGCTGAATCTTATAATAAGGGGTTAAACCATTAAAAGCTACTTCTTGTAAGTAGTCATTCCAGAAGCTATCTTCTTCACTGGCTACTAACTCTAAAATACTGGACATTACCTCACCTCCTAAGAACTATATAGTTTTAACATTCTTTTTGCTTCATCTTCAGCCTTACTCCTCAACCAGTCCGGTTTTATAATTTCTGCATCACCTCCAAAGGATAAAATCCAATAGAATATTTCTCGCCACCCTTCAACTTTAACTCGATAAATCACTGAACCATCCTTCAGTAATTCTTTTTCCTCATCTTTATTAAATTCAGTTTCTAAAATTAATTGTGCTACATCAGAAGCAAACTTCACTTCTATCTCTGCTGGTTCTCCCTTCATTAGTTCCCAAGACTCAGTTACATACTCATCTAAATTAAAGTCATCAGGTAGCTCAAAATATTCCCTTAAATGATTCCACTCTCTTACTCTACTAAAGCGAAAAGTCCTAACTTCATCTGCTAGATGACAATAAGCAGCTAAATACCAACTACGCCGCCGAAAGAATACTCCGTATGGATCGACTTTCCGCCACTTCACCTCATCAGAGCTAAAAGAATAATACTTTATTTCTAACCTCCTATTATCAATCAAACTAGAAATAATCGGCATCATCTTATCCGAAATTTCTGTAGCTATCTCAGTTCTGCTAGGATAAATCCCTACTCGCTTCTCTATTTCCTTTGCTATTTCAGCCAATTTATCTGGAAATACTTCTTCTAATTTGACTTTTACCTGCTCTAACTCTCCATCAAATTGGGTATATCTCTTCAGCTCAGATAATGCAATCATCAATGCAAACGCTTCATTATAAGTAAAGTTAATATTAGGGAGTTCAATATCATTAATAAATCTAATTCCTGCACTAGTTTCTACTGGCAGTCCAGCTTCGGCTAAAGTGTCAACATCACGTCTAATAGTTCTAGCTGCAACCCCAAACTTATCAGCATAAAATTGAAAGTTTTTACCTGGAGCCGAAGCTATATGGTCTATCAGCGAAGTCAACCGCAATAAGCGATCATATTTCACTTGGCCTATCTCCTTTCGCAAATATAGTATAGCACAACCTTTTGACAACTGTCTGTCAACAAGTATTAATTTTTTCGAATCTTAGCTTAGTATAATAATTTAAATAAAACACCAATAAATACCTTTTAAAAAAATAAAAACCTAGGAAAGAAATATTATCTTCTTAGGCTACTTAGCTACTTGTTTTATTAAGTCATTTCAATTCCTATCTTATCAACTGCTTTTCTTAATACTCTATAGGCTTGTACTCGACTAATTGGTTTATTATCTCCTTTCCTACTCTGAAATAAATACTCACTAACTTTCATACCCTGAATGTAGCTATCAATATCTTCTCTTAACTGAGGATTAATTATCTGTTTTTTATTCCTACCTGTTCTCTGCTCTATCACTTCAATATGCGTTTTGTTTTTTTGCATCTTCAACTCTTAAACTCAAAATATCTCCAATTTTAAATCCCTGTTAATTCCTATGCTAAAAAGCGAGTAATCCCTATAGTTTTGCTTTATTAATTCATTCTAGTGTTTTGATATATTAAATTTACACTCCCCTGAAAGGCATGAAAAAATTAAATTTTCATAAAAAAATGACTAACCCCTCTTAATGAGAGATTAGCCATCAAAATTCTTTCAGTCTCCTAGCTTACGGAGTAGTCATCGTAATCCAATTCTTGATGAAGCTTCATGTCATTACTACAGATCTTTCAGTCTCCTACTTAATGGAGTAGTCATTGTAATCGCACCAAAATGAAAATTCCAATCCTATGCTGACGGGCTTCATAGACCTTCATACTTTCGAAACCACCGGAATTATTTCGAAAACTGATTCTTGCACGAAACACCCGGAGGTTTTCGAAACAGCAATTTATCTCTAGTAATTTAATTCTATACTATCCTATTATTTCCTGCATAAAATGGGCGAAAAATTACTTCAACGAAAAAATCTAAATGAACAAATACCTCTTAAAAAACAAAAATCAATTTCAGACCAAGACTGTTATATGATACCCCGAGTTTGAAAATTAAATTCTTTTATTCGATTTAGAAATAAAGAGTTAGCTAAACTGCAAGAAAAGATATCTAGGTGCCAAAAATACTCTAACCGTTGGAAAAAGTTAAACCGAGCTAAAAAGAAGTTGCTCTCTAAAAGCAAAAACAAAGTTATGGATGTGTTGAAAAAATACGCAAGCCATCTTATTAGTTTTTGCCTAAAGAGAGAAGTTTCTACAATAGTTGTTGGTGATATAAAAGGGATTAGGGAAAATATAAACTTCGGCACTAAAGATAATCAAAAAATGCACCAGTGGGTATTTAGACAATTGACAGATATGATAAAATATCAAGCTAAATCAATAGGTATTAAAGTTAAATTTATAGATGAAAGCTACACCAGTCAAACCTGTCCTAAATGCGGTTATCAACACAAACCAAGTGATAGAAACTTTGATTGCTCCAATTGTAATGCTAGTTTCCACCGTAACATTGGTTAGGAAGTTGGATTATACCCAATAAGAATCCTCGTTCGTGACGATAGGAACGGGCGGGGAGTAGGTCAAATTCAAATAAGGTGCTTATTATGTATGATATTATTGTTGATAGCTTATAATAATAAAAACTATTTTATAGAAATTAAAGATAAACATAAGAAAGGAGATAACTATGAATAGAAAAATTACTTATATTTTTATACTTCTATTAGTTGTTGCTCTATCAGGTTATGCCTATTTCATAAATATGTCTCCCGATGAAGTTCCTAAACAGCAAACAGAAGATCACGCCCAAGAAGATAGGCTAACCAAAACTGAGTTAGAGAATGTGGAAGAGAATATAAATGCATTTAATATCGAAGATGATTTCAGGATTACTCAAAATCTATCACAAGAAAAAAATGATGTTTTAGCTCTCAACTCCCAAAAAACAACACAGGTTCTAAAAAAGATTAATCCTAAAAGAAAAAATACCGTACTTCATCAATATGATTCTCGCTTACCGGAAACTATTAATAGAGCACTCCAGTATTTTTCTTATGATATTTCCTATAATTATTTTCTAGTAACAGAAGAAAATGGTGCTGAAATTAAAGAAAATCCGGACCCTGCCACTACTACTGTAGTCCGAGTGGAAAATTTGGATAAGGTATCCCTACTGCAGAGAGTTGACGGAGAAGAAGTGGCTGGTTCTAATATATGGTACAGAGTTGCAATCGAAAAGGATAATCAAATTTATGAAGGTTACCTACACTCTACAACCGGTCTTACCCGAAAATTTCGTTTTGATAAAATGCAGAATGCCGTCAATAACTTAAGACAAGAGGTAGCAGAGGGAGCTCTACACTATATTAGTAATTACAAAAATCAAAATGGCGCTCCTCCCCAAAAAGGAGATTCTGCAGTAGATGAACAAGGATATAGAGTTTACCACAGTGCTCCGGCTTATAAAGAAGCCAGCACCGATGCCAACTATAGATATGCACCAGATGGAATGTTGGTAAGAATCCTAAATGAAACAGATGATTTCTATTATGTTAATATTCCTACTTTTGATGGAAATTTCTATATACCAAAGCAGTATATTGATTCTACTGCTAAATTAAATCAGTTAAACCATGTCCTTGTAGTAGACAATGAGCAGCAGAATCAAGCTGCTTTTAAGCTTGTTGAAGACGGCCTTAATCTGGTTTCATATACACTGGCTACTACAGGAAAGCCAGGAGATTTTTCCTTTGAAACCAGCCCTGGTGCTTACAAAGTACTGGAAAAAAAGGAACGTTTTGAATACTTAAAAAAAGGTTCAGAGGATATTGCAGGTTATGCACCTTTTGCCACACGATTTTCCGGAGGAGCTTATCTTCATGGAGTTCCGGTAGCCTATGAAGAAGAAAATGGCGAAAAGATAGATCCTGGACTAATAGAATATATTCATACCATCGGCACCTTCCCCCGTTCCAGTATGTGTGTACGTAATTTTACCAGTCATGCAAAATTTATCTATAATTGGATGGATGTCCAGAATGGTGCAGTGATAGTTATAGATTAATACAATTCATCTCCACCTGAATCAAACTAAAGATTCAGATGGAATTTTCTTGAGGCATTTTAGATAAAGTATAAAATATTAAAATCGCATTTAAATATCTGGCTTAATTAGTATACTATCATTTATTTTAAATATCTACTTTTAGTAACATATTTCATTAAATTTAATATAAAAATCACATAATTATATCAAAGTACATATATTGTTAGTGAGAAATAGATAGAAAGGAGGAACAAATAATGGTAGATACAGCTAAACTCAATCAAACTGAAATTAACTTCCTTGGATTAGGAATTATATTCTTTCTAATCTTCTTCTTATTCTTCTTATAAGAATCAATTTCAAGCCAGGGCTGCTGTATGGTGGTCCTGACTTGAAAAGTTATTCTCTAGTAGCGGCTAATCTTGTCTTTCTTGTTTAGCCTTCTCCTTCATTTCTTTAGTGCTATCTATACAGCCGCACTCTTTCATTTCTTCAAGCATCTTCTCTGCTTCTTCTTCATTCTCAGGAATAAACCCAGACTCTTCATCAGTTTTATTATTATCCATAAGTTCATCCCATAATTCTTTAATACTGTCAATACCATCATCATTACTTGAATCTAGATCATCTGTATTTAGCTCATTCTTCATTAAAACCACCTCTAAAGATAGTTTGTGATTAAAAAAGATTATTATGAGGCGGTCATAGTTTTTTATTTCTAATAACTACTAGATCCATATGAATTACGGAATATCTTCTGGTAATTTAAATCATCTTCTTTATGGGGCGGTTTCTCTTCATCGGCATAGCCAATAGCAATAATTGACTCCACTTCAAGATTATCGGGGATACTCAATACTTCCTTAACATACTCACTGGAGGTTTTTTCAGCACTATGGTTTCGATTCCTAATCTGAATCCAGCAAGAACCTAAACCCAAATCTTCCGCAGCCAACTGAATATTAATCGAAGCAATTGATGTATCTTCTATCCAGACATCACTTACTTCAGGATCAGCACAGACAACTATTCCTACCGGTGCTCCATCCAAAAAAGCAGAACCAGCTTCTTTTGCATCAGCCAATTGATTTAAACTCTCTTTATCATCAACAACGATGAATTCCCATGGCTCAAATCCTCTTGAGGATGGAGATAATAATGCTGCTTTAATCAACTTCTCAACCTTTTCATTCTCTACTTCTCTGTTCTGATACTTTCTAATACTTCTTCGCTTCTTAAGTAAGGATAACACTATAAGCCCCTCCATATTTATGATTTATTTTCTTTTTCAACAAGAGAAATCCTTCCAAGGTATTACTTTAATAAATCTGATAATCACAATATATCCTTCATTTTAAAAGAATATTGATATATTGTTGCAGTTTAGAGTTGATATCTTGCAAACGCTCCGAAAATCAGCCCTGATTAATTAGCAATAAATTAACCTTAGAGCTACTGTTTGAATACCCTACTTTATATGTTAGCCATTTTCTCTTTTGGGGCTGCTTTAAAGTCGCTTTTTGCAAGATATCAACTAAATTGTGCAAAATTATCTAAGGAAGCGTTTAAAATCAGATTAATGAAAATTCTGTGCTATAAATAGTCAATATGTATCCGCCGCTTGTCGTTCGCTCAACGTCCTGTTTCGCTCACTGTCAAAAAACAGTTTTCCGCATAGCCAGCATAAAGACCAATACTGGCTATGGGAGAAACTCATGAAGCAAAAAAACAGTATTATTTCTCTAATTTACAAGGCTAGGAGCAAGGATTAATAATCCTGCGGACCCTCCATGGCTCCAAACTGTTTTTAAGAGTTGCTCTGGACACATATTGACCATCTGTAATAAGGTATCATTACCAATGGAAGTTACTCTAAGTGCATGATAATTTATTTTGGATTACAAATAGTCAACATTTCTCTGGAGCGACTCTTAAAACTGACTCGGAACCATGGATGGTGGAGAGTCAGTTTTTGAGAATGAGTGAGACAGGACGTCGAACGAATGGCAAGCGTAAGAGATTTGTTGACTATAATCTGCAATATCATGAAAGAAACTATATTAGCTGCAAATGGAAAGTGACACAATATATCAATATGATATTATTTCCCTAATCTATCTACAGCTAAAATAGCATCTTTGACCATTTCAGCATCTACTTCAAACGGCATATTATGAATCGTCTCATCCTCTACAGAGCTTGTCTCGGCTACTTTTAATATATCTTCTTCATTTATTTCTTCAATACCTAAATCGACCAGTGTTGTAGGTAATCCTACTTCTTTACAGAATCTAATTACCTCTTCTATTAATTCAGGCGGTCTATCCTCCATTACTAACTGTACTATTGTAGAATAAGCTACCTTCTCACCATGAGTTTTGCTGTGAGTCTCTTCTAATACTGTAAAACCGTTATGGATAGCATGGGCTGCAGCCAATCCTCCGCTTTCAAATCCTAGACCGCTTAATAAAGTATTGGCTTCTACGATCTTCTCTACGGCTTCTGTTACTGCTTCTGCTTCTACAGCTTCTTTAGCCGCCGTACCGTACTCAATTAAAGTATCATAACAGAGCTTGGCTAAATTAGTAGCAGTTATAGTCTGAGTACCTCCTGGTATATTTGGAGCCTTAGTTACACTACAGGCATCTGCTTCAAAATAAGTGGCCAATGCATCGCCCATACCGGATACTAAAAATCTAACCGGTGCTTTGGCTACTATCTTAGTATCAACCAAGACTAAATCCGGATTCGAAGGTAAGAATAGATACTCTTCAAAGACTCCATCCTCGGTATAGATTACAGATAAAGCACTACAGGGGGCATCGGTGGCTGCAATAGTCGGGACAATTCCAACTGGTAAGCCAGCATAATAGCTAACAGCCTTTGCTGTATCTAAAGTCTTTCCTCCTCCGATTCCTACTACAACTTCAATCTTTTCCTTTTGAACCATCTCTTTTAATCTATCAATCTCTTTTTTTGAAGCCTCACCATTAAACTCTTCCAATTTTACATCTTTATTGGCCAGTCCTTCTTTAACTTTGTCGGTAAATAGCTCCAATACAACGGGATCACATAATGCTAGTACTTTCTCTCCAAAATCATCTAGATATTCACCTAATTCTTTGATTACTCCTTTACCCTGTACATACTTATTTGGTGAAATTAAGATTCTCGTCATATCATTATCCCCTTTCATAATTATATTATTTTCTCTAATATATTCTCCCCCTTTACTCAATTTAAATACTAAATTAAATTATAAAATAATGGAAATTGATACTTAGTTAAGTTTTTTATGTGAACTACTCGGCATTGAAATACCGAGCTTCATGGTCGCCTGCTTTTATGGGAGTTACCCGTAATATCAAGCAAGTTACCCAATCGGCGTGTCCAACACCAATACTCCTATCCAGTTAATACTGGACTTGGAGGTACTTTTAAGCTGCAAATTGATGATTATTCCAGTTATATTTAACCGGATTTGATAACCCTTTTACCTGCAGAGTAATATCTGGCCCTTTACGTCGCTGCTGTAAGTATTTGCGTAAGATATTAAATGCACCTATGCTGTCGGCATTAAAAGCTTGATTGTTATCTTTATCAATATAAAGCCCTCTTTTAACTCGGTTAGATTTATTAGCATATTTCTTAGTTACTTTTTTACTGTAAGGGCTGCATTGGCTGGTATATTTTTCACTCTTCTTGATTAAAGTAATCCCTTGTAAATTAAGTTTATACTCTAGCTGGTGATAGATAATATCAAAAGGTAGTTTATGGAGTTTTTGATTGTTCTGTTTACCTAGGTCAGCATCATCACGAATATTTTTTATATCACCAACGATTACTCTAGATATATTATTTTCAATACAGTAATTAACTACTTTTTTAGTTGCACTATGAATTAAGTGAAATAATTGTTTTCGTCGCTTTTTATATAGATTTTGGATACGTTTAGAAGTCTTTTTGCCCTGACCATTCAAAATAGATTGATAATGTTTGATTTTTTTATCAAAATAACGATTAATAGCTAAATATTGTCCACCGTCAATAATAAAGCTTTCCTGATTTTGATTACTGTAACAAGTCATTAGATTATTAATGCCTAGATCAATACTTAAATAATTACCGTTATCTTCTTTAATAGTAGGAGTATCTACTTTATAAGTTAAGATTACCTTATAAGTATCATCGCTTAAAGGTTTAAACTCAATTCTAGTAGTTGAATTAAGAACATCTCTATTACTGGATAACAGCTCATTAGGCACTCTTATCCATAAGAATTTGTTGGTAATAGAGTATTCCTCTTTTAGATACTTTTTTAACTGTTTAGGAATAGATAATCTTAACTTACCATCAATAATTTTAAAACCATTATTGAGATAACGGAAGTTAAATTTACTGTCTTTAGGTTTATAATTAGGTGGATTAGGTTCACCAGTATATTTATCAGGATTATTTTGATAATCTTTTTTACTTTGATAAAAACTATCCCAGTTATCAGCTAAAATTTTAAGTGTTTCCTGTGCTGTTTGAGAAGGTAAATTTTTATACCAAAATTTTTCTTTTAATTGCTTTTTTTGTTTATACCAATCAGGATAATTTTTAGCACTATCTTTAGACCAATTTTTACGTTGATAATTGCCGATATTATATAACCTAGCACTAGCATAAGCTAAACAACCTAATACAATTTGTTGGGTTTGATTAGGTTTATGAATAAAATATTTAGCTAACTTCAATTAGCTCACCTCCTTATGATAGCCAACATTATAAACACATGTTCTGGCATGAATTAAATTATTTTGGTTGCTCAATTGTTATCACCTCTTACATATAGTATATCATATATTACTTTTAATATCAAACATATCAAAAGTTAAAGCGATTACATATGGTTTAAAAACAAGTAAAAAATAACCTATTCTTTAATATTGAATCAAAGAATAGGTTAGTAAATTCATCACCCATATAAATAAGGGTGGGTTCTTTACTTTTTGTCCTAAAGGATTAGACAAAACTTCTTGTTTCATAAATAAACCAGCTGCTAATTGACTAAAAGTGTACCGTACCCAACCAAAATAATAAAAAGTAATTGTTAAAATTGTTTTAGGTATATTACCTATAACTCCAGCAACTGCACCAAGTATTATTGGATCTGCAAATAGTTCTTCATCTTCCAAGATATTATCCCCACCATTTTATCTTAATCGTTGGATAATATTAACAAATAATTGCATAAAAAACTCCCGGCCAACTGCCTGCCCGGAAAACTAGCTAATATACTAACTGCTGTAAACTCTTTATTTTATAATTTAAATCTACTGCTGCGACTCCAAATTTTGATCCGAAAACTGCTTAAACTGTTCTAAATGCTGTTTATCAGTCTGTAAAACTTCAGAAACTAAATCTTTACTTTTTTTATCCAGTTTCTCTATTAAATTCTCTTCCACCAAATTAATTCCCATATCTTCTCCCTGATAAATCTTATTGACTGCCTCTTCTTCAGACGGCTCCATCCCCAATAAGTCACCGATTTCCATCATTGTCTTAGAAACTAATCCCGATAATCCACTGTTTTCTTGCGGATCAGCTCCTAAATCCTCTATTCTTTGAGCCAACTTAGAAGCATGCTTTTGATGATCCTCTTTAAACTGCTGTAGTAAATCCTTAGTCTGGGAGTCATCAATCCGATCAAGATACTGATCATAAGTATCTATAGCCATATGTTCACCTTTTAACACCTTATTTAAAGTAACTACCACTTCTTTATTATTTTCAACCTGATTTGGAGCAGATTCCCCGGCTGCTGTTTCCTGCTGTTGATTATTATCCTGCATAATTGTCCTCCTCAAGTTTTTTAGACTATTTTTAATTCTGTTAATTATTTTCCCTAAGCCTATCTTATTTTATTCATTTTATATTTTTTTTGATAACCGCATTCATCTATAAACCATAAAGATACGTTAATTGCTAACTCTGATAATCCAGTCTAAACAGCTTTTCTAACGGTAATATCTTTCTTTACCTGATCCTTAATGAATTGATCATAAATATCGTATAAAGTCGTATTCTTCACGTTGAGTCACCTGCTCTGTCTGTTCTTCCCTATTAGTTGCCCCGCCTAATAATTGAGCATTCTTAACTAAGTAATCCATAGCTCCAACTACAGCTTTAAGCCATTTACTATTATACTCATCTTCTGACTTACCTTCATTAATGGTTTGGCTAGCTTCATCCGCTGCTTTTTCAGCAAAGGTCAATAATTTATTTGTTCTATTTCATTTCGGTATTTTTAACCCATCTAGATATGCTTGATTTACTAATTCCATATTTTTCAGCCGATTCATTATAAGATGTTGCCAGAGCCATAGCCACAACCTTCTTTTTAACTATAATGTTTTGGCTGCATTGTTGTCCAGCCTTTTAATTTACCATATTTATAAAATTCATCTAACATATCTAAATGATTAAATAACATATTTGAAAAGAAATCTCTAACATTATCATTAGAGATACTTTCTGTAACAGGTCGAATTAAATAATGTAGTTCTGAAATTAAATCAGCATATATTTTTCTAAATATATATCTATCTGTTATTTGATCTAACTGTTTTGTAGTATTAATATCTTCAGCAGGTCGGTCTGGAGCTTTAATTTGATAGTTGTTTGTTAAATTTTCTAACTGTTCAATCTCTTGGTTAAACTGTTCTAAATGCTCATTAATAAGTATTTCTAAGTCTTTATCATGGATAAAATTTTTATATAAATTATAAGTTTCTGTGCTAATATACCTAACTCTTAAACTGTTCCAGATATGGAATGTTTCGTTAGATGATATTTGTTCTTTTTCTGATTTCAAATTTTTGAACAGTTTATCGAAGAAATTTATATTCATATTCTTTTCCTCCTTTCATTCATAACAGTTTTCTCCTATGCATTATTTTATACTTCTCTTTTCCCAAAAACTTTAAGTGCCACGTAAGCTACTAAAGTAAAACCAAAAAACATTAATAACATCCAGGCAATACTCTTTAATGAACCAATTAAAGTCCTATAAATTTCTAAAGTCCAACGTTCTGGAGTAAGAATAATAGCTTTAGTATTTTCTCTAGGCCCACTAGGTGCAGTAATATACTTTTCTATTTCCCAAATCCTTACTCCTCCAGAAATTCCTACTACATAAATAGCAAACTTAATATATTTTGTCCAAGCTTTACTGATATCATCAGTCACAATTTTGCTTAAAATATTATCAATCGGTTCATCAAAAGCTTTAATAACAATATAACATGATATCAAAGCCACTAGAAAAGTTACTACCAATAATAAATAAAACATCTTTTTCCTCCTTTGCTCATATAACTTTCCTTAATTATATCTTGGTTATTCAATAAGCTATTATTTTACATTAATATTATAACACAGTGAACTACTCGGCATGCTTCAATTACTCAAACGCTGGATACTTATTCACATGTAATTCCTTCTATGCAAAAAGAAGCGGTCCAAAAATTGAAAAATAGCCTTAAAAAATAAGCATGGCGACAAAATGGCGACATTTCTGCTTAAATTAAAAAAAAGGCTGTCATTAATGACAGCCTTTCATCTTTGATATGTCAGTATTTGAAGATGGTCGGGCTGACTGGATTTGAACCAGCGACCCCTACGCCCCCAGCGTAGTGCGCTACCAAACTGCGCTACAGCCCGAGTACTTATTAATTACTCAACACAAGAAATAATAACATAATTATAGTTAATTGTCAAGACCATCTCAGCCATTTTCTACCTGTGCCCTACGATAAAATAGATAAAAGATTACCACTACCAAACCTACCACTAAAAACTGTAGATTCTTATAACTAGTCATTAGCTCTTCTAACTTTGTCCAGTTAGATGATACATACAGTCCGCCTAATACCCAGGCCATCCCCCAGACAAAGTTTCCGGCTATACATACAGCAGAGTATTTTAAGATATTCATTTCCTGAAAACCAGCTGCATAAATCATTGGTACTCTCAATACTCTAGAAAAAATCTGTGTAATCAATAAAGCCCAGATTCCATAACGGGAGAATAAATACTCAATCCTATCCATTCTATCCGATTCATCTAACTTGAATAGACTACTCTCCTTTAACCATCCTTTACTCCAGCGGCCGATTGAATAGGCAGTCAGATTACCGATAATACTCCCCAATACAAAGTAACTCACCAATCCCAGAACAGACATCTGGCCATTAAAAACAAAATAACTGCTAATAGCCAGAATAATACCATCCGGTATCGGCAATCCCATCCCTTCCCCTACTGCCGATAAAAAGATAATTAAGTATCCATACTGACTACTCAAATCTATAATTAAAGCAATTAAGGAATTGAAATCCACCTTCTTCACCTCACAATTCATCATTACTCTGATATAATTGACTCAAATAGAACAATACTATTAATAGTATTCCAGACAAGGAGGACTAATTATGCCAACTTCAAATTATTTAGATCTCTATCAATCCGGAAAATTAGCTAAAAGAGTAGAAAAGGCTTATGAGATATTACAGGACTGTACTCTCTGTCCCCACCATTGTCATGTTAACCGAAGTAATGATGAACTAGGATACTGTCAGACAGGTAGTGAAATTAAAGTAGCCAGCTATGGCCCGCATTTTGGCGAAGAAGAACCGCTAGTAGGTTCTAACGGCTCCGGTACAATCTTTTTTAGCAGTTGTAATCTAAGATGCGTTTACTGCCAAAATTATGATATTAGCCAGCACCAATCAGGTGATGCTGTGACCGTCGAAGAATTAGCTGAAATAATGATTTCCTTGCAAAAAAGAGGCTGTCATAATATTAACTTCGTTACTCCCAGCCATATGATCCATGCTCTGCTGGCTGCTACTCTAGAGGCCTGCAAGAAAGGACTGGAAATCCCGCTTGTTTATAATTCCGGGGGCTATGATGATAAAGAAGCTCTAGGACTATTGGACGGCATAATCGACATCTATATGCCGGATGTTAAGTATATAGATGAAAATACAGCTTTAAAATATTCAAAGATACCGGACTATCCCCCTATCGTCAAGACTGCCCTCAAAGAGATGCATCAACAAGTAGGAGATCTAAAGATTAAAGATAACGTTGCCGTACAGGGATTACTCATCCGCCATCTTATTCTTCCTAATAATCTAGCCGGAACTAAAGAAATTATAGATTTCATTGCTGATGAGCTATCTACTGATACTTATATTAATATTATGGATCAATATTACCCTGCCTATAAAGCAGCCGACTATAAAGTACTGAACCGCAGAACTAATACCTCTGAATTTGAAGAAGCAGTTGAAATTGCTCAAAATAAAGGGCTAAGCAGAAGATATCTTTAACATCCGGCCAATATTCTCTCCCAGACTTTCTAATAAGATTGAAGCCTTATCCATAGCCTTATCCAAAGACATTGGAGCATTGGTTATTGAAAATAAGGCATCAATTCCGTGTTCATAAACCTTATCTGCACCAGCACCTAAGCTACCAGCAACACCAACTACCGGTAAGGAATGCTTCTTGGCTACCTTAGCAACACCAATAGGTGTCTTTCCAAATACAGTCTGAGAATCAATCATACCTTCACCAGTGATAACTATATCAGCCTCTTTAACTCTCTTTTCAATTCCTGTAGCTTCTATCACAACATCTATTCCCGGCTTTAATTCCCCTTCAAGAAAGGCTACCAGGCCAGCTCCCAGCCCGCCTGCTGCACCAGCTCCAGAAATAGAATCAACAGCAACCTCTAAATCACGGTTAATTATATCAGCAATATGTCTTAATCCTTCATCCAATTCCTCTACCATTTCAGGATCTGCCCCCTTCTGTGGAGCATAAACATAGGCTGCTCCCTCTTTACCGTAAAGCGGATTATCAACATCACAGGCTACTTGAATTTCCGTCTCTTTAATCCTGGCATCCATTCCTGAAAGATCAATTCTTTTAATGCTCTTTAATTCTCCTCCACCAAAGCCAACTTCCTTCCCATTCTTGTCTACAAAATTACCACCTAAAGCCTGAGCCATACCAACGCCGCAGTCGTTAGTTGCACTGCCGCCAATTCCAATAATTAATTTCCTACAGCCTTCATTCAATGCAGCTTTAATTAACTCACCTGTTCCGTAAGTAGTAGTTTTAGTAGGATCTCTATCATCTTCAGAAACTAAAGGAAGCCCCGAAGCAGCCGCCATTTCAATAACAGCAGTATTATCGTCACCTAAAATACCAAAAAAGGCCTCTACCCTGTCACCTAAAGGACCAGTCACCTCTTCTTTAACTATTCTTCCTTCGGTAGCATCAACTAAAGAACGGACAGTTCCCTCTCCACCATCGGCCATAGGTAACTTCTCTATTTCAAACTGCAAATCTGCTTTCTTTAGACCTCGCTCCAAGCTCTCTGCTGCTTCCAATGCAGTTAAACTTCCTTTAAAAGAATCCAGAGCTATTAATACCTTCATATTTTACAACCCCTTAGTTGATATTAGCTACTCTAATCATTTTTAAAGAAATCAAAGACTATTTCAGAAAAAACTTTTACTCCAATACTTAGTATATCTTCATCAATAGAAAATTCAGGATGATGGATTGAATCTGTTAATCCTTTGTCTTCATTATAAGTACCTAAAAATAAGTAAGTCCCTGGAACTTCCTGCTGATACAGAGAAAAATCTTCTCCTCCCATCGAAGGCTCTATATCCTCAACTACCCTATCAGTTCCTAATATATCTTCAGCCACCTTCTTAGTCTGAGCAGTAAACCGGGCGTCATTAACAGTAGCAGGAATCCCAAACTCATAATCGAGGTTATATTCTCCTCTGGCCCCTTCCGTAACATTGGCAATAATCCCTTCTATGCGGTTTGAAATAAACTTTCTCACCTCAGAATCAAAAGTCCTTACTGTCCCAGACAGTTCTACTTTATCAGGAATTACATTAAATGCAGTTCCTGCATTAAAGGTACCTACAGTAATCACTGCCGAATCCAGAGGACTTATTTCACGGCTAACTATCTTCTGTAACGATTTTACTGCTTCTGATCCCATAACTATCGGATCGATAGACTTGTTAGGAATTGCACCATGTCCACCTTTTCCTTTGATCTCAACTTCAAATTTATCAACTGCAGCCATTACCGGCCCTTCTTTAATTCCCACAGACCCACTTTCAATATCCGGCCAGATATGCAGCCCAAGGATAGCATCAACTTCAGGTTCACTCAATACACCATCTTCTAGCATAGCCTCTGATCCACTCAATATCTCTTCAGCCGGCTGAAAAATAAACTTTACATTACCATTAAGTTCCTCGCGGTACTCTGATAAGATTTTAGCTGCACCTAAACCAACAGCTATATGGCCGTCGTGACCACAGGCATGCATAATCCCTTCATTTTGAGAAGCAAATTCAAATCCGGTTTCCTCCTCAATCGGCAGGGCATCAATATCGACTCTAATCGCAATTGTTTTACCAGGGTTACTTCCCCGCAGTAATCCTACTACTCCAGTCTTCCCTACTTCTGTTTTAACTTCTAATCCCCAATCATTTAAGTAATCAGCAATTCTGTCCGCCGTTTCATATTCATTAAAAGCTGTTTCAGGATGCTTATGAAATTCACGCCTAATAGTAATTAAATCCTCTTCAAAATCAGATATCCTATCTGTTAAATTCTTCATTTTATCACCCTCCCAAATTTAAAAGATGATAACCTATTATATAATAAGTTATCATCTTATCATTTGTAACTCAATTAAATTTCCTATTTATCTACTGGTACTGTAGCCTCTTCGGTAAATTTCTTAATATGTTCCATGTCATTAGGCTTTGTCAGTAAACTAACAAATATAAAGACAACTATATTAGCCAGTAGCCCCCAAATTCCTGGATTAATCTCAAGAGGAACCGGTCCTACTAGAGAAATATAAGTATTGACAACTACTCCCGTTAACAGACCTGCAATTGCCCCCTGTTTTGTAGCTCTAGGCCAGAAAAAGGTTGCGGCCACTAAAGGGAAGAATTGAACAATAGAACCATAAGCCCCCAACAGAATAGCTACTAATGATTTAGCTCCAAAAACTGCTATATAATAAGCTACACTAGTAAAGATAACTACTGCAATTCTAGTTACTATCACAGACTTTCTATCATCTAAATCAGAATTAATTACCTTCCGATGAAAGTCCATAGTATAGACTGAAGCTGCACCATGAGTAATAGTATCAGAAGAAGACATAGCTGCAGCTAATGTACCAGCAGCAACTAAACCTAACCCCCAAGCAGGTAAATCTAACTGCATAAGCATCGTCGGTAAAATCTGATCTGCTGCTTCTAAACTTTCAGAAGCTACTACTCCAATACCAGAAAAACCAATAAATAAAACCGGTACCATAAAGATAGCAAAGGTAGGATAAAACAATATTGTTCGTTTAATAGTCTTTTCCGAGTTACTAGTATAGGCCTTCATAAATAAATGAGGCCACATTGTAAAACCTAAAATTGAAACTAAAAGTGCAGAACTAAAAGCAGGCCACGACATCTGGGATCCTCCAACTAACAAATGGGTAGGACTAGTTTCAGCAATCTGTTGAAACATTGCCGTAGGTCCGCCATGAAATTTAAAAGTTAACCAGATTCCTAATACCCAACCCATAATAATCATCATTGAAGCCTGTAAAACATTAGTCCAACCTACACCACGGACACCACTAGTTAAAACATAAATTAATACAACTCCATAAGCCATTAAAGCTCCTAACCAGAAAGGAATCATTCCCCCGGTAGTTACATTAATTACATAAGCCATTCCTTTTAGCTGGAGAGCAATATACTGTATAAAAGCCAAAATACTTACTATTGCCATAATTGCTGATAATGCTTTAGATTGAAAACGATCTGATACTAATTCAGCCTGTGTTACATAGCCATATTTACGTCCTAATCTATAAGTTCTCGGTCCCCAGATTAGCCAGGGAACCAATCCCAATCCACAGTAAGCCATAATATAGAAGGAGGCTGCTCCTTTAGAGTAAGCCCAACCCGGTCCTCCTAGGAAAGCAAAAGCACTATATATTGCACCACCCATTAAAAAATACATTATTACAAGACCTAAACTGCCGCTGGCTGCTACATACTCTTTAATATCATTCTCTTGACCTATACCAGCTCTAATTCCTGTAGCTAAAACAATTACTAAATAAGCAGCAATAACTAGTAAAACTATTACTGAAGTAGACATTTAATTTTCACCCCCAAATTCCTGTTTATATCTGATTAATAATCCTATAAAAGCAAAAACTCCTGTCCAAATTACAATCCAGACCATTGAAAAAGGCATTCCTAGAATAATAGGATGAATTCTATTCCCAATAAGATAAATTGGCCACACCTGAGCTAAAATAACAATGGCAAAATAGATCACCCAAAAAATAGATTGCTTCTTCTTCTTTTCACTAATAGTATCAGGAAAGAAAATAGGTGTTAAAGGAACCTGCTTATCATCTGATTCTTCCATTTTTTCACCTCCTGTTATTAATATACATTAGATTATAATGATTCATGTTATTTCATATTATACTATGTTATAACTATAATGTCATCTTTTTTACCAATTTTCTGTTATTTTTTATCTAAAATCTCCAAAGAAAACTCCATCTAAATTTTTGATTTAGGTGGCGAGGTTCACGATATTAAAGTAAATAGTTCTTCCTTAGAGTTCGGCAATGGAGTATCACTATTAATAACTCCTTTATCTATTAAGTGGTCATAAACTTCTATAATCCAGGGCTGAATTAGATCAGCAGTATCAAGTAAGTCCTGCTTCTGGAAAACTTCTTCTGGTTTTCCTTCACTAATAATATTACCTTCAGCAAAAATATAAATATAATCGGCCCAGGAATAAGCTAAATCAACATTATGCGTCGATAAAATAACTGTTATTCCCTGTTTATTAATTTCATTAAAGAAATCCACAATCTCAATTGAACTTTTAGGGTCAAGCCAGACTGTCGGTTCATCAAACACAATCACTTCCGGCTTCATTGCTAGAATATCAGCAATAGAGATTCGTTTCTTTTGACCATAACTCAATAAATGAGTAGGCCTTTCCTTCAAATCAGTAGTCTCAGTTACTTCCATAGCTTCATAAACTCTGTTTTCTACCTCTTCATCTGATAAATCTAAATTAAGCGGACCAAAAGAAATCTCCTGAAAGACATTAGCTGAAAAAAGCTGCATATCAGGATCTTGAAAGACGATTCCTACTTTCTCCCTTAATCTTTTTAAAAACTTATTATCATAACTTACTGTCTCTCCTTTAAACTGAATCCTTCCTTCATCAGGCTGTAGGATACCATTAAAATGAAGAAAGAGGGTTGACTTTCCGGCTCCATTAGCCCCAAGAATTGCCACTTTCTTTCCTTCTTCAATATCAATTGATAAGCAATCTAAAGCTCTAGTTCCATTTGGATATTCAAAAACTATATCCTCTGCTTTAAGTATTGATGATGACAAAATCTCCACCTCCGACATAAATAGTCAGTATAATTAAAAGTATTTCAGCTACAAAAATTAATACAAAATTTTTCTTTGAATATTCATAGTCAGGTTCCAATACTTTAATCTCACCTTCATATCCTCTAGCTAATAATGTTGTTAACAGTCCTTTAGCTCGATAATAGGACCGAACAAAAAGATTAGAAACCAACTTACTTAAAGAATAAAAGGAGTTTTTAAATGAAGAATAGCCTAACCGTGACACCTGAGAAACCCTAATCAGATTAGCTGTCTCCAACAGTACAAAAATAAAGCGATAAATAAGAATCATTAGTTCTATAAAGATCTTAGGAATCTTTAATCTCTTGAGTATAGATAACAATTCTACCATAGGTGTAGTCAAAGCTAAAAAATAGAGACACGAAACAGTACCTAATGACTTTAAAAACAGATTCAAAGCTTTAATTAAACTACCAGCCCCAACTCCTATCTTCCAACCAAAAAGATTAAAATAAAAAAGAAAATCACCACCGCTGTTGGTAATAGTTATTACAACAGTGACCGTTGCTAAAAATAAAAAAGAAATAGGTAATAATAATAATTTTATTAAAAACTGCAGCGGAATTTCAGCCTTAAAAATTACTACTCCAACCATCAAAGTAATCACTGCCAGTGAAGTGATAATTGAATTAGCAACTAAGCAGACTAACATAGTCATAAAAGTAAATAATGCTTTTTCAACCGGATGTACCTGGCGCAGCTGGTTAGAATAAGCATACTGATCAATATCCAACATCTTTCCTAATCCCACCCCCTCTATTAATTCAAATTTCACTTTCAATAATCTAATTCCTAAACTAATTAAAAAATCCTTAATCTTCATAGACAAGATTAAGGATTATTAAACAACCGATTCCCTAACCTACTCTCTTTGCCATCGAAGATTAGCAGGGCTACAATTAGGCAGGTCTTCTGACTTCTAGCTTAAAATATTAGGTTCTACCTTCCCTAACTTCAGGTGGCATTTATAACCTAACAAGCTAGTTACAGCGGCGGGCCCGTCCAGGACTTACACCTGATTCCCTATTCTCCTCACGATGAGACACCTAATTACAGATTTAATTTTTTATAATATAGCTTCATCATTAGACATCAACTGTTTATACCACTAATCACGTTATTCTATATAACAGATGAAACTCCTGCCTAATGATTAAAAACTTAACAGCTAATTTGATAGAATACCTACTCTACTAAGACCAAAGTATCACCTTGCTATACAAGCACCCAACTGACCAAACAGATAGAACCTGCAAATACTATATGATCAAGTGTTGATAAACTAAAATCATCCATCAGGTAAAATTGACCGTTAAATCCACGGCAGATCATTGCTTCATAAACTCTTGTGGCCCGTTCATAACTCCTTATCAACAGCATCCCCATCAGATAAGCATAAGACTTATAACAGCGAATACTCGTTTCTCTTTTAAACCCCCTCAGTAGCATAGCATTGCGGAGTGTATAAAACTCATCCCTAATTACATATAGATAACGATAGATAAAGAAGAATAAGTAAATTAATTTTTGAGGAATATATAAGTAATCCATAGCATGAATAAGTGAAGTTATAGTTGAAGTAGACAATAAAGAAATCACTATCAACATAATCGCATTTGAACGCAGAGTAATCTGTAGAGTATAGATAACTCCTTCATACGAAGCAGTTAAAGGTCCAAAATGAAATAATACCTCCCCAGGATAAGTAAAAGGTAGAAACAACCAGATCAAAAAAATAAATATATTAATCATCAGTAAACGTTTAAGAATCTCTTTTCCATTGAGCCGGGCAGTAATCAAAATAAAACAGACTGCTGTAAATATCTGCAGTAGCACACTTAAATCTTTCTCTACTGCAGTTACCACTGCCAACATGATAGCTACTATAATCTTTATCCTTGGGTCTAAATTATGAATCCAGCTAGAGCCTTCAGCAAAGTCTTCATTAATCAAGCTTGCTCATCTCCTTTAGTCTTAAAGTAAAGACCAATCCCCATCAAGCCCATAATGTAACCTAAACCACCTAATATTTCAACCACTCCCGGACCTTTTTTCTTTTTAAGGCGAACTAAATCCCGCTTGATAGAAGCTATATCATTAGATAATTGCCCAGATAACTCCTCGGAGACTTCCTCCTGAATAATCTTACGCAGCTTATCTTCACTGATTCCAGTAGTCTCCACTCCAGACTCTTTAGCAGAATTATTATCTTGAGTCACCTTTTGAGTACTAGAATTCTCTTTATTACTGTGAAATTTATTCTCCGGTTTTATTTCCGACAGCTCTTCTTTTTCAATGATAGATTCTGATTTATGACCTGTTCCTGAATCCATTATTATCTTTAAATCTGATTTTTTTGGTACTTTAAATTTAGCGATACCCTGGGAGTCGGTTCTGCCCTCATAAACAACATTCTCTTGCGAATCATAAACTACCACCTTACAATCCTTAACCGGACTACCATTACCATAAGCTCCTTCAACTACAACTTCATCTCCTTCTGTATAAGCATAAGAAACAATTCTATGGGCATAGGCCGGAAGAGTCAGTACTAAAGTCAATAACAGAATCACAACAACAGAAAAGAATATGGATAATAAAGATCTTTTATTAGATTCTACTTTAAACATTTTCTCTTATCCCTCCAGAATTTCGGGCTTAGCCTTGTTGATAAATGTTATAATAAAAGCACTACTAATCCCTTCAACTAACATTAATGGTAGTTGACTGACTACAGTAAGTTTAGCTATTTCAAGAAAAGACTCATTAGTAAATACCAGCGAAATAGCTAACATAATAGTACTCAAAAACACAGCTACTATTCCACAGATTAAAGCTATACCACCTAACACTAATTCTTTATCGCTTCGATTAAAGTTCAGTAACAATTTAAATAAATAATAACTAGCTACAGCAGGTAAAGCCAGATTAAAAGTATTAATCCCTAATACAGTAATTCCTCCAAATTGAAACAGAATTGCTTGTAAGGATAAAGCGACTAAAAACGCAGGAAATATCTGCCACCCCAATAAGATACCGCCGATTCCATTAAGAACAAGATGTAGATTAGTAGGACCTAGGGGAATATGAATTAATGAAGCTACAAATAAAGCCGAAGATACAATAGCAGTTTTAGGAATATCTTCATCACTCATCCCTGTTAGACCTACACCAACTCCTGCCGCCGTTGCTGCAGCACCAGCCACTAATACCGGCGCAGAAAGTACACCTTCAGAAATATGCATATTATTCACCTTCCTTTTCATAGCCAATATACCAAGCTAGTTCTACTTTCATTATGTATATTGAATAATATTTTTACTTAAAAAATAACACTACTTGGTCAAAAAAATTGCAAACAAGCTTATCAAGATTAATAATATTTCATATTTATTTATTCTTCAAATGTAAACAAACTCCTGCAAAAATTCAAGTTTTCTATTTCAAAATATTACTCCAAATCCCTATTTTATTTATAATTTTGGCTCTTTTTAAGAAAATAATAATAAACAGACTATAATCTACTAATAGGGAGGTATCATAATTGAGCTGTAACAGCATGCGCCATAAGTTCCAACAAGAAAAAGATAACTTAAATTTTGCTCAAGCTATGGAAATTTATCAAGATGTAAAAGGATCCATTGCAACCCACAAAACAGAATTAGAAGAATTAAAAGAATCCAATGCAGAACAAGAAGAAATAAACCACCTCAAAAAGCATATCAACGAAGGTGAAAAATTATTACAAGAAATCAATTCTATGCAGTTACACTAAGCAACAATTAGAATAATAATCATTTTTTTGCCTCACCCCATAATTAGGGTGAGGCATTTTATAAGTTACTTCATATCATAAGTTTTAACCCACATAAGAGCACCTAATTCATGGCTCTTACCATTGATTGGTTCACCTTCCATCAATGCCGCAAAGCCCCACCAACCGGCTTTAGGCATAGAATAGGAGAAGACACCATTCTTATCAGCTTTAATTACCTGAGTAGTAAATACATCTGCTGGGAGTTCTACACTTTCATAAGTATCCTGCTTCAATGAATCAAACTTGGCTTGATTGAAATATTCAACTTCAACTTCAGCATTAGGCACCGGCTTACCATTCTTCATTACAACGCCTCTAAAAGTGTTATTTGTCCACAAACCATAAGGTCTAGTAAGTGGAACTATTTCAGCTTTCATACCAATTTCTTGGTCCCAATTCTGTGAAACTCCCATAGAATTGACTACTACTTTAGTACAGTGGGTAATATACTTACTTTCCGCTGGTTCCCAGTAAGGACCTGGCTGTAAATAAAAAGTATAATCACCGAATCTTTCAAGCTGATAAGAAGTTGTATAGCCCTTACCGCCCATAAATTCTTTAGACTGTAAACTGTCTAATAAGCTAGTCCTATTCCCCTTATGTATAACCCCAAATTTATTTGGCTGTTCCATATCCATTACTTCAGCAGCAGACATTGGATGAGTAAATAATAAATTTAAATCTATTGTTTGCTCTTCTCCCTTCATAACTACATCATCTGAAGGCAGAATCATTTGAAAATGTGCCGAAGCAGTTAATGTAACTCCTAATACCAAGACTAAACTCAACAATAAGATAGAACTAGTTCGTTTCATCCTTATTTCCTCCCTTTTTAATAATCATTATTAAGCTTTACCAAACAAGTAATTTACTTATCACCTCCCAAAACAAAAAATTCTCAGCTATGATAGACAAGAGATTGGGAGTAATCTTAATTATAAAATCCCCAATCTCGATAAACAAGATTGAGGATAATTAACCTTACACTAATTATCTACTCTTCTTGTCATCGAAGAAATAAAAGAATCCTTTATTTTGCATTAGAAGTAAGATCATCAGCATCATTATCTGCATCTCCATACGTAAAATCTAAATTAGCTACACCAAACTCCTTAGCAGAAGCAACACTATAACCTTCATAAGCAAGTTCATTATTATCAACATAATTCAAAGTTACAGTCTCAAATAAACCTAAGTTCTTAGCCTTAGCTTCGGTAAAGAATATCTTTCCTGCATTTTTATCTTCAAAACTATGTCCTGCTTTAATAGCAAAATCTTTAGAATCATAAGTTGCTCTAGCAAATTCATACTTGCGTTCCATATCATATAATAAGTTATTAGCAGCAGCTTCATCCAGTCTACCGGCACGAAAATCTAATGGACCAACAGCATTCTCTACATTAATCCATCCTTTTCTAATAAAAGTTTTTGTCTCCGTTGATTTTTGATTAGCAAAATCATAATCTACTCGCAATAATGTAAAGATACTTACCTGCTTATCTACTTGTTGCTTTAAGAACAAATATGTTTTAGCCTTCGTCCCACTACCGTCTTCATTGGAATCATCAACATCTTTATACTTATTCTCTACTTTCATCTTACCTTTCTGGAATTCTAATGCCATAGCTGGTACAGCCATAGTTACTATTAACACCAAAGCTAATACAATTGAAATTTTTTCATTATTAATTTCCTCCTTTTGCACTTTTTGTTCACCAATGATCCTTTTCATCTCTTAGATCTATTGTCCTTTTTCTTTCAACTTATAATAATTAGTTGCCGCAAATTTTGAACTATTTAAAATTTGGAATTAAATTAACTAATTTCCAGTTATTTAAGCATCATTTAGACAACTGAATCATTTATCACAAAATTCGTGGAAGAGCCTAATAATTTTATATATCATGCTCATATTATCAATTTTGGTCTTGTTAACTTCTTATAACTTTTAATTTTTTCTACTTTTTTACTCTCCCCATCTTGACCAGAGATGGGGAGAGTATTAGGTTACTTTACTCAGATAGTCCATATCATAATCCTCAACATTCTTTTTTATCATCACCACCTTATCTAATATTATTTTTATAAAAAAAGTAACACTAAAATCTTAAAAAAATAACACAAATAATTATTTCATAACACTCTATGTATTATATTCTATACAAATTTAGAAATCCCTTCTTTTATTTATGATTTTTTCTATTTTTTGATTCAATCTCATCTAAGATTAGATGAGATTGAATCACCATTTATTAAGGGGGTTATATTAATCTAGCTTAACTCTTTTAAATCCACCAACTTTCTCTTCCATTTGATCATAAACTGCTTTTCCTATAAATTCTTTATAAATTTCATCAGCCTTTGCTGCTGGATCAATATCACTAAACCTGTCAGGATAAAGAATCTTACCTATATAATATGAGTTAGCCAATATCGAACCAAAATTACGGTGGTAATAAGAATAGGGCAGCACTCCATAAACTTTATCCTCTTCAATAGCAGTCAAGGATTTATATTCAGAATGCTTCTGTAGATCTCCTTTAACTAACTTCTCATTAGCACTATTAATAAAGATAATCTCTGGATTCCAGTCTAATATTTTCTCCCGACTAACCATCACAGACGTAACTTCTTTATGTCCCAACTCACCAGCAACATTTTTAGCCTGAACAAATTGGAATGGAGGAAAAGGCTCCTTGGCACCAGCAATACCGTGTCCTCCGCGGTGAGTTATACCGCCGGCATAAACCTCTGGTTTCTGTTGATCAGAAATTCCAACTGTCCTCTCTTTAAGATCTGCAATTGAATCTTCCATATATTGAATTAATTCTTCTACTCTCTCTTCTCTATCCAGTATCTTGCCAATCAAACGCCAGGACTGATAAAGAACCTCATCCCGCCGCGGAAAATCACCAACTGCCAAATTAATTACCGGTATTCCTGTCTTCTGCTGTAAATCCTTGGCTTCACCAGGATCACCTTTAAAGAAGATTACATCTGGCGCTTGAGCCGCTATTAACTCTGCATCTCCTCCATGATTAGGCCCTACTGTCGGCAGATCCCTAAATTCTTGATGAGCTAGATTATAAGGAGCATAATTATCTTTACGATGTTCAATCTCTTCCACACCAACAACCTTATCCGCAGCACCCAGATATACTATCTGCCGCAGTGCTCCTGAACCTAAAGCCACAATTCTATCTACTTGCCGGGGAATCTCAACCTTTCTATCGGATAAATCAGTTATTTCGGTCTTCTCAACTGTCTGCTGGGCCTGATTATCAGCACACCCTCCAATCAAAACTGACATAGAAACTACAGTTACTACTAATAAGCTGAACCACTTCTTTTTCTGCAAAATCTTTTCCCCCTTGTAAATATATTATTAATATTGACTATTTATTCTCTACCTCTTTAATAGCCTGCTGTAAATCAATCCTCTTATATCCGCCAAAGGCTTCTTGCATCTGATCATATACCGGTGCTCCTACAAACTTCTCATAAATCTTATCTGCCTTCTTTTCCGAGGCGATATCACTAAACTGCTCAGGATAGATTATTTTACCCATATAATAGGAATTAATTAAGACTGTTTCAAAGTTGGTAGTATAATAATTATAAGGCAGCACACCATAAAGTTCGCCATTCTCAACAGCAGAGATAGATTCATATTCAGGACTCTTTAGATCCTCTACCACTAAAGAATAACCGCCTTCATCCACAAATATAATCTCTGGATCCCACTCTAGAAGCTTCTCTTTGCTGACCATTGCATGCTCCATCCCTAGTGGACTAGCAACATTATTTGCATTTATGAATTCAAAGGATGGATAAGCAGGTTCAGTAGAAACAATTCCATGGGAACCGCGCTGGCCTATTCCACCAGCATAGACTTTTGGTTTATCTGCTTTAGCAATATCTTCTGTTCTCTGCTGTAGATCATCAATCACATCTTCGGTATATTGGATTAATTCTTCAGCTCTATCCTCCTTATTCAGTACCTCAGCCATTAATTTCAAACCTTTATAATATGTATCCCGCTCCATAGTTGAAGGTCCACCATAGCTTAAAACAACTACTGGAATTCCTGTCTTTTCCTGCAGACTATCTGCTGTACTGCCATCAGTGTAGGTAGCAAAGATCACATCCGGACTCTGAGCTGCTATTAACTCGGCATCACCGCCGTGAATCGGACCAATCGACGGCAGTTCAGTCAATTCAGGATGCCCCATGATATAAGGCCGATTCTGATCCCGCTTCTCGAATTGCTCAACTCCCACTACTTTATCAGTAGCCTCAAGATAGGTAATTAATCTTAATGCTCCAGCGCCGACTCCAATAGTTTTATCTACTTCTTTCGGCACTTCAACCTCTCGACCTACCATATCTTCAATCTTAACTGTCTCTATCTTTTCCTCTGCCTGCTGACCGGCACATCCACCAACAACTAATAATAAAGCTAACATCATTACTACTATTCCATATTGCTTTATTTTATTCATTTTCTATCCTCCCTCCTGATAGAATAACCATTACAGATAACACATTTATATAAAAAGTAACATTACAAACTTAAAAAAATATTCTATTGTAATCAAAGCTATAAACTTCTCTAAGATTTAAATACTATCTCCAAGCTGTTTAAAGTTGGAAGAAAACATTACCAAAGGATCTTCTGTTATCTCATCTTCCTCTAGATATTCATCATTGACTTCCACAGAGACTGCTTCTCCTAAGACAATTACATAATCATCGCCTTCAACTTCCCGCTCTAATCTAGCCTCAATCCAGCCGATAGCCTTCTTTATCCGAGGCGGAGTAACCTCCAAACTAGAAGTAGTCTCAAGCCCAACTTCTGTCAACTCATTAACCTCTTTAGGAAAATCTTTGCTGCACTTCATACTCTCCTGATAACCAGGCTTGCCCATTACATTAATCACAAACTCCTCTGTCTCACGAATATTTGCTAAAGTATCGCGGGGCAGCGCCGAAGCAAGAGCAACCAAATTCAACGGCCTAAGTATCGGCATCACGCAGCCGTAGGGTGCAGCATTGTCAATCCCCTCACTATTAGTAGTAGTAATCACTGTCATCGGCAGCGGCAGTACTTCTTGAAGCTCATCTGGCTCTAATTCCATAGCTACTCTCCTCCTTTAATTCTTGTAATTATTCAACCTCTACTAATCCACGACCATCAAGCTGTAGATAATCAGCATCGGCACAGGAAATACATAAGTCTTTATCCTCTTTTGAAACAGCCTTAGGCCCCATAATCTTCTCGCCGCAGTCATTACAGAAAGCATCTTCAAAGATTGGAGCATATTCCGACAGCTCAGCATTCACTTCTTCGATATTAAATAACTCGTCGACTGGCTTTCTTATTAACTCAAAGGCTATCTCATTCCATAATTGATTAATACGTTTCTTATCCTCTTTAGTTCCAGCACGATTCACAATAACTTTATCAAAAAGCTCTTCTGCTTCAGGATACTCACTTAGAAGCTCATCATTATCCTTAACATAGAGTCGAATTCCTGTTCCATCCCGTTTTGCTACTGTAACAGCCGTTTTGCCATAGTCGCGGTAGATTAAGGCATTATTACCAAAGCTGCAGCCGGTAGCATACTGAACTCCATCGCTAAAGCAGCTATTGGTCTCTACAATAGCCACTACATCCTCCATACCGGCTGACTTTAAACCTAATTCATCCAGAGCATAAGCCCCAGCTATAACTCCTAGACTAACGTAAGGACAGAAATGGCCGTGCAATTCACCAGCCTTAATTAAAAGAGACTCTAAATCATGGCTTCTGATCAAATGGTTAATCTCTGCCCGAGGATCTTCTTTTTTATCAGCAAAGTCATCATCTGGTTTATCCATAATTGCTGCATAAGGCTTAAGATCAAGTATTGGAGTTCCATCTACAGCATCTAGCCCCTTTATCTTAAGCCTTCTTCCCTGCCGCTCAAGTAGCTCTACACAGGTAGTCCCGATAGAACTGGGACGGTTAGGACTGCGAGAAGCAAAAACGCCTCTTACTCTTCCATGCCGCCGGGGAGCCTTAAGCTCATAACTATCTGAAAGATGGAACTGGAATGCTACCTGCAGATAATCATTATCCTCAATTCGATAGAGACCTTCTTCATACTCCGGCTTAATTATAATAGTACTTTCCTCTTTTTGCATCTCCTCCGGATCAGCCGGTTCATCAAATTTGCTCTTGACAGTACCAATAGATTCTATTTCCATTTTATAACACTCCTTGATTAATATTATGCTATCGGCTCTTCAGGCACTACTAATCTTCTTCCGTAATGTTCTTTAACACTTACCTTTACATCATAGACAGACTCAATATTCTTCGGCGTTAGAATCTCTAAACCACCGGCATCAAAGATACGTCCTTGATCAAGCATTACTATTTTATCACAGTATCTACCGGCTAAACTGAGATCATGGATAGCAATTATGGCCGAAATCCCCTGGGCTACCTGATCCTTAACTACATTCAAAACCTCCAGTTGATGCTTTAAATCCAGATCACTTGTCGGTTCATCCAATAACATAACCTCCGGCTGCTGGGCTAAGGCCCGCCCCATAATTACCTTCTGGCGCTGTCCGCCGCTTAAGCGGTTCACATCACGCATAGAAATACTATCTAAATAAAGCATATCGATAATTTCTGACACAATTGTTAAGTCCTTTTCTGTTGGTTTCCAGCTGATATACGGCTTACGGCCCATCAAAATTGTATCAAAGACAGTAGCTGGAAATTTACGATTCTCCTTTTGAGGTACATAGCCAATATTCTGCGCCATTTCATTACTGCTAAATTTAGCTAAATCCTTACCATTTAGCCAGATATCACCTCTATCAGGCTTTAGAATACCATTAATACACTTTAACAGAGTACTTTTACCAGAACCATTAGGACCGATAATTCCCAGAATTTCACCTTCATCTAACTCCAATTCTATATTCTTTAAAATATCTTCCTGTTGATAACTGAATTCCAACCCTTCAATTTCTAACCTCACCAGTATCTCCTCCCCTTTAAGACTAAATAAATAAATAACGGCGCACCTAAAAATGAGGTCAAAATCCCAACCGGCAGAACAATCGGAGCAATCACAGTTCTGGCTGCTGTATCAGAAGCCAGCAGTAATAAACCGCCTACTAAACAGGAAACCGGTATCAAATATTTCTCATCTCCACCGATTATCTTTCTTACAATGTGTGGTGCTACTAAACCAACAAAGCCTATAATTCCAACAAAGGAAACAATTAAAGCAGTAACAAAAGATGATATTAGCATCCCATGTAATCTTATCTTTTCAACATTAACTCCTAGGCTTTTAGCCGTCTCTTTTCCTGAAGCTAAAGCACTATAATTCCAGCTATTGTACATAAAGTAGACTGAGGACGGAATCACTGCTAAGCTTATAATTAATAAATTATTCCAGGTAACCCGCCCGACATCACCGAAGGTCCAGAAGACAATAGATGCAATCTCTACATCGCTGGCAAAGTACTGTAGAGCCGTCGTTCCGGCAGTAAAAAGAGAGCTTAGGGCTACTCCTGTAAGAATCATCGTCTCCGGCGTTGCATTTTTGTATTTAGTTAAGATAAGTATAACTCCTGTAGAAATCAGCGCCCAGACAAAAGCCGAAATAGTAGTTATATACGGATTATTCAATATAACAGCATCAGCACTGCTACTCTGTAATGACCCCGCTCCCAACACTACTATTGAAAAGGCTGCTCCAAAGGCTGCCGCATGAGAAATCCCTAGCGTATACGGTGAGCCTAAGGGATTCTTTAAGATACTCTGCATAGCCGCTCCAGATACTGATAGTCCCATGCCGGCTGCTATAGCCGCTAATACCCTCGGCAGCCTGATATTCCAGATAATTGTATAAGCATTACCTGTATTACTACCTAATAATGTAGTTACTACTTCAGCAATCGGGATCTTTACTGCTCCAACTGCAATTGAATACATAGTAAGAAGAATAAGTAGCAATATTAAAACTGCTCCAAATAATACTTTCTTGCCTGTATATTTTTGGTATTCTGCTAGAATTCCTTCTTTCTTAGCCACTCAATTTCACCTCACTAATTAATAAGCACTAATACTTAATTCTTTAATTTTATTGGTTTAAATCCACCATAAGTTTGGGCCAATTCTTCATAAACAGCTTTTCCTACAAACTTCTTAAAGATAGTATTTGCTTTCTTATCCGGCTCAATATCACTGAACTCTTCAGGATAAAGTACTTTTCCCATATAATATGTATTAGCCAGTATTGTTGCTGGATTGCGATGGTAGGATGCATAAGGCAAAAAGCCATATATATTTCCTTTTTCTATTGCCGTTATTGATTTATATTCTTGATTCTTGCGTAAATCTTGTTTAACTAAATTCAAATTACTTTCATCAATAAAAATAATTTCCGGATCCCAGTCTAAGATTTTTTCCTGATTAATCATTAAAGACTGTACCTCTTCATACCCTAATTCATCAGCTACATAGCTAGCATTAAGAAAAGTAAATGGAGGAAAAGGAACTTTAGTCGATATGATACCGTGACCGCCGTGATAGGATATAGCCCCAGCATAAACCTTTGGTTTTTCTTTCTTAGGAATATCCTCAGTCCTCTTTTTAAGATCAGCAATTAGTTCTTCAGTATAAGCAATTAACTCTTCTGCTTTTGCTTCTTTATCCAAAACCTTTCCGATTAATCTCCAGGATTTATAAAGTCCCTGGTTACGATTAGGTCCCAAATCTGTATAATCCAGCATAACCACTGGAACTCCTGTTTTCTGTTGCAGGTTTTTAGCTTTATTAGAATCACCGTACAAGAAGATAACATCTGGATTTTGGGCAGCAATTAATTCAGCATCCCCCCCGTGATTAGGACCAATGATCGGTAAATCTTTGAATTCCGGGTGAGCCAGATTATAGGCACCTCCCCAATCATCTTTATGTTCTCCCTCTTCAACTCCAACCACAAGATCTGTACTATTCATATAAGTTATTAACCGAAGAGCTCCCGGTCCAATACATACAATTCTTTCTACATTCTGCGGCACTTCTACTTTTCTATCATTTAAGTCAGTAACAACTTCTGTTGCTTCTTTTGTTTCATTAGCTGTTTGTTTAGTACAACCAGTAATCACACTAAATACTAAAAAAATAAAAATTAATAATAGTATGCTCCATTTCTTATTCTTCATCGAATTATTTCCCTCCTATTTAAGATTATGATATTTTTAATAAAAAAGTAACACTACATTAGTAAAAAAATAACACGTTTTTCATAATAGTAATATATAATATGCTTAAATCTATTAAAATGTTAATATCATTAATTTCTTTTTAATAACATCTGGTATATAATTAATTCACTATCTATAACTAAATTCCTGCTTATTTTTAGATTTTTTCTATTTTTTTATCCCCCTGTAAAAAAAAGACCTTAGTTCTGATCAGAACTAAGGCTTACTAAATAGGGATTAAATTATGGGATTAACAGAAGTAAAAATCTATAAATTAATCAAAAATATCTTCCTATAAAGTACAATCATTAAAATAAAAAAGGGGGAACAGCCTCAGAAACCAACTAAACATCTATTTTCTGAGGCTATCAATATGTAGGTTAATCCAAACCACTAAGGAGGTTTATTAAAAATAAAAACCTTCTCACAGAATGGAGAAGGCGGGATACCAAAATCAAAAAACCTTTCTCACAATAGAGAAAGGTTGGATTAGCTAACTAGCCAATACACCCATCCTCGTGAGTAATATTAATTCCATTCCAGGCAGGTCTCCTGACTTCTAGCTTACTGTTAGACTCTACCTTCCCTGAATATCAGTCATATTCAAGTGGCAACACAAGCCTAACTAGCTAGTTACAGTGGCGGGACCGTGGCGGAGTCACACCGCACTTCCCTTTTAATCGGCAGTCTAACTACCGAACCTATAACGCTGATTATATTAAATTATCTTGTATACAATTATACCTTAATCTCGTTAGTTAGTCAAGTTAAATAGTCAACTTCCTGCTAACCCATAGATTTATCGATTTAGATAATAAGAATCATCTGTAACTTCTTTTACTAAAGAATTTCGATGAGAAATAATTACATAAGGTAAGTCAATCTCAGTTAAAATGGAAAGCATCTTCTCAGTTGCATCTTTATCTAAACCAGCAAAGGGCTCATCAAGCAGTAATAACTTTGGTTTCATGGCCAGTATAGTAGCAAAAGCAATCATTCTCTTTTCGCCCCCTGATAGAGAATAAGGTGTTTTCTTTTCAAATCCCTGCATATCCACTAGTTCCAAGGTCTCACTAACAATCTCCATTGCTTTCTCTTTACTCTTTCCTAAATTCAAAGGTCCAAAAGCAATATCTTCTTCTACAGTAGAACAGAATAATTGATCATCAGAGTCCTGGAATAAAAATCCTATCTTTTCTCTCACTTCAACAAAATCTTCTTCTTCTTTACGTTGTTTGCCAAAAATAATAACCTCGCCTTCCTGAGGAATTAATAGTCCCATTATAATTTTAAAAAGAGTCGTCTTTCCAGTACCATTAGGACCAATTAAAGCTATCCTATCATTTTCTTGGACAGTAAGATTAAAGTTATCTAAAATTTGTGTGCCATCTGGATATTGAAATGAAAGATTCCTGATTTTAATCATAAAATTATAAACTCCTTCCTCCATAGTAAAGTCTTCTGTTAAAGCTAATGAATTTCCTGCTTCATCAGCTAAAATCACTGAAAAAGAAGACGGTTCTATAGCTTCTGTCAAGATATCCCGAACTAAAAAATACTGGATATGTACTCAGTGAAGGCGGAAGTTTTAGATTTAAAACAACTACAGATCATTATTTCAACATCAAATATCCAGACTCTAACATAACTAAACAACTAACCAAAAATAAAGAACCAACAAAAACTAAATAATCAAGTGAAGAAAGATTGAAATTATCCAGTATATAAAATTTACCCTTAAAACCACGACACGTCATTGCTTCATAAACTCTTTGAGAACGTTCATAGCTTTTTATAAGCAACCTACCTACTAAATAAGCATAAGATTTATAACAATGAATAGTTGTATTTGGTTTAAAACCTCTCAATAACATAGCACTATAAAGATTACCAAATTCAGTTTTAATCACATGTATATATCGATAAATAAAGAACAATAAATAGATAAGCTTTTCTGGTATATATAGATACTTCATAGCATGAATAATTGATGACATAGCGGAAGTAGAAAGTAAAGAAATCATGATCAACATAATGGTATTAGATCTTAAAGTAATCTTTGCTGTATATATAACACCTTCACGAGAAGCTATTAAAGGTCCAACTTGGAATAAACCTTCTCCTGGATACGTAAACGGTAAAATCAACCACATTAAAAAAATAAAACTATTAACTATTAATAACCGTTTTCCTACCTTTTTTATATCAAGTCTAGCAGTTATTAACAGCAAACCAGAAAAACCAAAGGCTACCAGTAACATATCTACATTCTTTCCCACTGCTGTTACTACTGCCAACATCATAGTTATTACAATCTTTATTCGGGGATCTAACTGGTGAACCCAGGTAGATCCCTCAGTAAATTTTTCATCAATCAAGCTACTTCACTCCTTTTGGCTTTAAAATAGAATGCAATTCCCATTAAGCCAAAGATATAACCTATCCCCCCTAAAATTTCAGTAACGCCAGGTCCTTTTTTATTCTTAAGCTGAATTAAACTTCTCTTTATCGGTGCTATCTCCTGGGGTAATTTCTCAGATAACTCTTTTGACAATTCTTCTCTGATAAGAGAACGCAATTTATCTTCACTAATTCCAGTAGTTGTAGTAGATTCTTGAATAGAACTCTGTTTAGAATTATCCTTAGTCTGTTGTTGAGTACTTGAATTAGCTACTTCAGGCAGATCCTCCTGTTTAATATTAGATTCTGCTTTATGACCCATACCTGCTTCTAGCACAATCTTTAAATCATCCTTCTTTGATACTTCAAACTTATATATTCCCTGAGCATTAGTTTTTCCTTTATTAATCACCTTACCAGAAGAATTATAAACTTTTACTTTGGCTTTTTTAGTAGGACTACCATCATCAAAAGCTCCTTCAACAACAACACTATCTCCTTCAACATAAGAATAAGAAATAACTCTATGGGCATAGGCCGGTAAAGTTAATATTAAAGCTATTACCAAAGCAATACAGATAGTAAATGGAATGTAAGCAGATAATTTTTTCTTAAATTTTAAACTCTTCATTTTTACCGATCACTCCTTTTAACATTTCTGGTTTAACTCTCTTAATAAAAATTATAGCAAAAGCACTAATAATTCCTTCAATAGCCATTACAGGTAGATGACTGACTATAGTAAGCTGGGCTACTTCTAAAAAAGATTCATTCGTAAACACAAGCGAAATAGCTAGCATAATGGTAGTCAAAAAGACAGGAACTATTCCACAAACAAAAGATATCACACCTAAAAACAACTGCTTATCATTACGATTAAACTTTAACAAGGATTTAAATAAATAATAACCGACAATAGCAGGAAGTGCTACATTAATTGTATTCATGCCCAAAGAAGTAAGCCCTCCAAATTGAAATAATACTGCCTGTAAAAATAAAGCTATAAGAAATGCAGGAAAAACCTGCCACCCTAATAATATACCAGCAACTCCGTTAAGAATAAGATGAACACTGGTCGGTCCTAAAGGAATATGAATCAATGAAGCTACAAATAAAGCCGAAGAAACTATAGCTGTTTTCGGAATATCTTCATTATCCATCGTTTTTAAACCAACAGCAACTCCAGCAACCGTTGTAGCAGCTCCTGTTAATAATACCGGCGCTGAAAGAACACCTTCAGAAATATGCATCCTATCACCTTCCTTTCAAGATAACTTCTAAATCTATTAATTAATAGGAGGCTCCCTTGATTACTTAACTTCAAGGGAGGCCTTCTACTTTAACAGATAACTACTTCATATCATGCGTTTTAACCCACATAACTGCTCCTATCTCATGGCTTTTACCGTTAACTGGCTCACCTTCCATTAAAGCCGCAAAGCCCCACCAGCCTGATTTAGGCATAGCATAGGTAAAGACTCCATTTTTATCAGCCTTAATTACTTGGGTAGTAAAAGTTTCATTCGGTAGTTCAGTTACTTCATTTCCTGCTAACTTAGAAAATTTACCCTCATTAAAGTACTCTACTTCTATCTCAGCATAAGGAACCGGCTTGCCGTTCTTTTTGACAACTCCTGTAAAGACATTGTTCGTCCAAAGACCGTAAGGACGAGTTAACGGAACAATTTCTGCTTTCATACCAACTTCTTTACCCCAGTCACTGGCTACTCCCATGGAGTTAACAACCATTTTTGTACATTGAGTAATATAAACTCCATCCGCAGATTCCCAGTAAGGTTCTGGTTCCACATAGAAGACAAAGTCTCCAAACCCTCTAAGCCGATAAGAAGTTTCAAAGGCATCGCGCCCCTTAATCTTGGACGGTTCTAAAGTATCTACCAGACTCTTCTTAGTACCTTTATGTAAAACACCAAACTTGGCTGGCTTCTCCATATCCATAGTATGTCCAGCCATTGGATGAGTAAAGACAAGGTCTAAATCTATCTCTCGCTCCTCCCCCTGCATAACTACATCATCTGAAGGTAAGATCATTTGAAAGTGAGCTGAAGCAGCTACTGTAACTCCTAATACTAAAATTAAACTTAATAATAAAATTGAACTAATTCGTCTCATTTTATTTTCCTCCTTTTAATTTTTTAGTTTTTCTTTAAATTATAGTTTGATTCTAATTCAAATTCATCCTTATCTTACTAACCACCTCCTTAAAATAAAAAATCCCCAATCTTGATCAACAAGATTGAGGATAATTAGCCCTACACTAATTACCTACTCTTCTTGTCATCGAAGATAAAAGTAGGCTAAGCAATTAGGTAGGTCTCCTGACTTCTGGCTTATCGTCAAGCTTTACCTTCCCTGGATACTTAAGTATCCAAGTGGTATACCAAGCTTAATCTGCCAGTTACAGTGGCGGACCCGTTCAGGATTTGCACCTGATTCCCTATTATCTTCTAACCAATAGCTAGAAGCACCTAATTACTGCGCAATATTAAGTTTTATAACATCATTTGCCTATTATAATATTTATGGACAAATGATCAGATTCCTTCTTAAATTTGAAATTATTTTTAATTAATTCTCAATTCCTTCCTGGGCTTAACTTACTTTGACTAGACTATCTCTTCAATCCGTTCAACCATAATATCAGCTACCTTTTCATCAGCTCCGATATTTTCACCAAACTCAAATTCAACTTCTGGATAGTCTTCTCTTAAACCATCGATTAATTCCGGAATATCCTCCTGGATATGTACTCCCGGAAATAAGAATAGAGGTACAATTGATATCTTGTCCACTTCATCTGCTATCTGATCTACTACCTGTTCAAGACTAGGTTCCGCTAATTCCATTGAAGCTCCTTTAACTACTTCATAATCCACCTTATCTTCAATCATCTCTACTATCTCATTGAATACGCTCCGTGCATCTTCCGCTCTACTTCCGTGGCCTAAAACAACAACTCCTGTTTTCATTTTCATCATCTCCTTATTTTAAGTTACTTTGATTTATGCAAAGCAAAGTTTAAATTATTTACTTCTATCTTTTTAGCAATATCCATTACCTGAATTACCTTCTGAAAAGCTACCTCTTTATCAGCAAAGACTGTTAAGGTTTTAATTGACTCATCCTCTGTCTTATTACGCAGTCTCTCCTCTAATTCAGTTAGTTTGACTCTTTCTTTTCCTAAATATACTTCTCCTTCTTCAGTAACCGAAATATTAATTTCAGTCTCCTTCTTCTCTTCAACTACTTCTGTATCAGGCAATTGAATATTAGACTTGACCTCTCTTAAATTCAATGTAGAGGCTACTATAAAGAAGATAAGCAAGAGAAAGACTACATCAATCATAGGAGCTAAATTAATCTCTAGATCATCCCGCTTAAACTTATACTTCATCGTTAGCCCCTACCTCTTTAATATAATTAATCAATTCCTTCTCCCGCTTTTCGGTATGTAAAGCAATCTGCTGTAATTTATTTGTAAAGTAATAGTAAGCACCTAAAGCCGGAATCGAAATAACTAGCCCCGTTGCTGTGGTAGTCAAAGCTTCAGAAATCCCCTGAGCTAACTGCTCCGGCTTGCCGCTCATAGATAGAACATGGAATGTCTTGATCATTCCCGTTACAGTCCCTAACAGTCCCAATGAAGGACTGATCTTGCCGATAAAGTTTAGAAGGCCCAGATGCTTCTCTAGCTTGGGAAATTCCTCTAACTCAACTTCAGCCATCTGCTCCTCTATCTCTTCAGGTTCTTTATCTAAATGGAGAATCCCCTGCTTTAAGACCTTGCCAATAGGGCCCTTAACCTCTTCGCAGAGCTCAACTGCTTTATCAACTTTATTAGAACTGATCTTATCTTTAATCTGATTCATTAAGTTATTGGATAATTCCTTAGATATTCTGGAAAATTGATATAACCGCTCTAAAGCTAGGGTTACTACTATTATTGAACATAATAATAACGGATAAATAATTACTCCGCCTTTAGCTAATAGATACTGCATTTATGCCACCTCTCTATGCTTCTAATCTAAATCTAATCGGTACTAAAATCCAGCTCCCGATCTTTTGATGCTCTTTGCGGGCAGGATTAAACCGCCACTCTTTGGCTGCTTTCTTAGCTGCCAGATCAAGCTGCTTATACCCAGATGACTTTCTAACCGTAATCTCATCTACCTGACCTTCATAATCGATCAGCACTTTCAACACAACCTTGCCTTCAATCTCTCGTTTCTTCATTCGTTCGGGATATTCCGGCTGTTTATAATCAATCAGCGACGGCTCTTCAACTCCTGGTTTACTGCCCTCAGTTAAGTCTACCTGTTTTGTTTCCTGGCTGGACTGACCGGATGCTTCAGTAGCATTATTTGGCTCTGATGCTTCATCTCGTTTCTTCTCTTCAGGTTCTTCTTTATTCTTCTCTTGCGGAGCTTCTTTCTTTTCTTCTTTAGATTCCGATTTTTCCTCTTCTTTATCCTCTTTCTGCTCTTTGGGTTCAGGTTCCTTCTTTTTTTCTTCCTTCGGTTCCTTTTTCTCCGTTTCTCTATCCATCTCTTCTTCTTGCTCTTCAGTCTCTTCTTCCTGTTCAGGCTCCTGCTGCTCTTTTAGTTCCTCTTTTTTTACTTCTTTAACCTCTTCTTCTTTAGGCTCTGGTTCTTCTTCAACCTCTTTTTGCTCTTCAACCTTATCCTCAGACTCTTTTTGTTCTTCCTGCTTTTCCTCTTGAGTCTCTTTCTGCTCCTCGACTTCTTTCTCTTCCTCTTTATCAGCAGAAGATGAAGGGTTAGCCTCCGCGCTAGCAGCAGCCATCTTGAATCTCACTTTCTGGCTGAAGTTCCCTTGAGAATGGGCCAGATTATCCAGTTTAACTATAGATGACCCAAAGTTAAAGAGCGCCAGATGAAGCCCCACTGCTATAATGAAGGCTACCTTGAGCGGAGTTATACTCTTTTTCAGCAATCTCATTATGCATCCCTCCATCTTCTTGGTTTAATCAAGGTTAAAATTCTCTACTTAAGTTTAACATTACGTTACGACCAGGCATTAAAAAGTCTTTCTTTGACTCATATTCACGATCAAATAAATTATTAATTTCTAATGAAATTTTAGCATTATCTTTAAGTTTTTTACTTAATTTTAGATTTGTTACAAAATAACCAGGTACTTTCACTACAGAAGCATAGGTAGCATCAGCTGATATCCTATCTCCCACATATTTACCATTTAATCCAAAACTAATATCTTGATTATTATAGTTCAATCCAATATTAGCCATATGATATGGTTTATAACTTAATCGTTTATCATACTTTTCATTATTGGAATCTAGATAAGTATAATTAAACTTAACAGAATAATTAGAAGTCAATTTTTTATTCAAAATTAATTCTCCACCTGTAATTTCAACTGAAGTAAAATTAGATGGTTTCCATACACTATATTGAGCAGTAGGATCTTCTGGAGCCCACTGAATATAATTATCAATATCTTTCTTAAATAAATTAAATTCACCTTTTAATCCTTTATTTAAATATCTTAATCCCATCTCATAAGCTTTAGCAGTTTCTGGCTCTAAATTTGGATTACCTTCCCCCATAGGAGTACTTGGCCAATATAAATCATCAAAAGTTGGAACTTTATAAGCTTCTCCAGCTGAAGCATGAAAATTAAGATTAGAATTAATTGTATAAACCGCTCCTAAACGAGGACTAAATTCAGATCCAAACTTTTCATTATCATCATAACGTCCCCCAAAATTAATTTTTAATTTATCTTTTACTTGCCACTCATCCTGAACAAAAAATGCTTTGTTTTTCTGATCATGTTCAGTAGTATATTTGCCTGTTATACTAGGACCAGTCTGAACAGTTTCAAATTCTTTTTGATAAAATTCGCCTCCATATGTTAATGTATGAGCTTGATAATAATGAGTTCTACTAAAATTCAATCCTAATTTTCCTCTTTCATGATCAGAATCACTTACTTTTTCATCTAGTGAAATACCACTAACTTGAATTTTTTCTCCCTCATCATAATAATACGCATTACCATCATCATAATAATATCTATTAAAATCCATAGGATTAGTGCTATTTTTATAATACTTATTATAATTATCAGTTTCATGTTTATTATAATAAACTGTTATCTTTGTATCTGCATTTTTAAATTGTTTCTTCAACTGCACATTAATATTTTTATCTTCATCCTTTTGATAGTGATTAGGGTCTGGCGTTTCAACATCACCTGGTGATCTTCTATAAAAATCATTACATTTTAATGATAACATCAAATTAGAATATTCATCCAATTTATGGCTGAATTTTGTAAAAATTCTCTCCTGATCCATTGCACTATTCATCCTGTAACCATCTGACTTTTTCTTAAGTGCTGACAGAATATATTTTAAACTCTCAGTACTACCACTATGATTTAAATTTAATTTTCGAGTTTCAAAACTTCCAAAATTAACTTCTACATCAGTCTTAGATTTTTCACTACCACTTTTAGTAGTAATATTAACCACGCCACCTAAAGCATTAGCACCATAAAGACTAGAACTAGGTCCTTTTAATATCTCAATTTTCTTAATTTGTTTAATTGGCAATTGAGATAAATCCACCCCTCCAGTTTGTGGGTCATTTATCCTTTGCCCATCAACTAAAATCAAAACTCTTTTAGCATTTGAACCACGAATATTAATTGTTTTAGAACCACCATGTCCACCATAATCACTAATATTTACACTTGAAGCCCCCCGCAACAAATCAGCCACATTATGCGCATTCTTCTGTTCAATATCCTCTTCATCAATCTTCTCTACACTTACCGACGCTTCCGACAATTTCTCCGGATGCTTAGATGCAATCACTACTAATTCATCCATCGTATAAGTCTTCTCTTCCTCATCTTTCTCCTTCTTAACTTCTTCCTGTTTCTGATCTGTTTTCTTATCTGTCTCCTCAGCCATTACAGCTGGCGCTGCTACTAAACTCACTACCAAAGCTAATACTAATGCAGTTACTAACTTCTTATTCATCTCCCTCGCCCCTTTCTTATAATTTACTCCCTATCCTTAACTAACTTATCCAAAACTTCATAATTATCTCCAACCACTATTACCCCCATATCTAACAGCTTTTTATATAAGTTATTTCCTTCTCCTTTAGTATAGTCCCGTTTAGATAGTCTCTCTTGATCCATAACTATCACTTCTTTACCCTGCTCTGCTGCCCAGAAGGCTGCCTTTAAGTTCAACAGATTACCGGACCCAAAAGGTATCTCCGTTAAGACTACGGTATCAACCTCTTTAATTGCAGCTAAATTTGCCTCATGGCTCTCCTGGCTGATCGGAGCAAAAGGTTCTTCGGCTACAATCTCAACATCACAGGATTTAGCTACTTCCCAGTCGGAATCCTGTTCATTCAGCACCCCACAGCTTACCTGAAAGCCCTGCTCTACCAGATTTTCAATCAGTTCTCTGCCGGTTCCACCGCCGCAGATGATATGTACTTGATGGTCTAACTGAGTTTCCGGAATATAGTGATTATCCAGCATCGTAACATAAGGGCGGCCGCTGGGGTAATGCTTCTTGATAATCACTTTCGAACCATAGACATCCTCTATATTCTCAGCTGTAACTATCTCCTTTGGCGAACCATGAGCATAGATTTCTCCATCTTCAAGCAACAATAGTTTATCACAGTACTCCGAAGCTAGATTCAAATCATGGAGTACTACTATCACAGTTAGATTATGATCACGATTGAGCTTCTTAAGCAGATTCATAATCTCTAGTTGATAATTAATATCCAGATTAGAAGTCGGTTCATCCAACAGCAGCACTTCCGGCTGCTGAGCCAAACTTCTGGCTAAAATCACCCGCTGTCTTTCGCCACCGCTTAACTGACTAATCGGCCTTTCTGCCAACTTTAGAGTATTAGTCAGTTCCATAGCCTCTTTTACTACTTCATAATCCTCATCACTTTCGCTTTCAAACCTACCTATATAAGGAGCCCGCCCCATTAGAACAATCTCTTCTACTGTAAAGTCAAAATTAACATTAGTATTCTGGGGCACAACAGCTAACTTTTTTGCAATCTCCTTCTTACCTAAATTCTGGAGATCGAAATTATCGAGATAAACTTTACCATCATCAGGATACAGAATAGAATTTATATTCTTCAGCAGCGTCGACTTACCTGATCCATTGGGACCAATCAGGCCGATAAATTCTCCCTGAGCAACACTGAAGCTGACCTCCTTAAGAACCTCAAAATTACCATATTTATAGCTTAATTTATCTACTTCAAGCTTGGCAGTCATATTGGACCTCCTCTTAAAAACCTGTTCCTTTCTTCTTATTCAACAGGTAAATAAAGAATGGCCCGCCGAATAAAGAAGTTATAATTCCTACCGGAATCTCTGTTGGTGCAATCACCGTTCGAGCAAAGGTATCAGTTAGAATTAAAAATATTGCCCCTATTAAAGCAGAACTCGGAATCAGGATTCTGTGATCCGGCCCGACTAATAAGCGGACAATATGAGGAATAATCAAGCCTACAAAACCAATAACTCCGCTGCCGGCCACAGCAGCACCGGCCAATAAGGCCCCGGTTACCAACAGAATCTTCTTCATCCGCTCCACTTCCACACCTAAACTCTGGGCTGAATCCTCTCCCAGCAGCATAATGTTTAAATCCTGTGCCAGAAAATGGACAATAATATAACCGATTAAAATATAAATCCAGACCATACTCACATCAGACCAGCTCTTTGAAGCCAAACTGCCCATAATCCAGAAGACAATCTGATGCATATTCTGATCATTAAAGACCATCAATAGAGATACAACTGCCGAAAGAGTAGAGCCAACTGCTATTCCGGCCAGCAGTAAAGTAGTTACCGAAATTTTCTTGCCCACCTTCGCCAGATTATAAACAACAAAGGTAGTCAATAAGGCTCCTGCAAAGGCAAACATTGGAATGCTGTTCAGCCCCAATAGATTAACCTGCAGATCACAGATCATGCCCAAGGTTGCTCCCAGCGAAGCGCCAGAAGAGATACCAATTACATAGGGATCGGCCATAGGATTCTTAAGCAGAGCCTGAAAGACAGTCCCGGAAGTTGCTAAAGCCAGTCCCACTAAACCAGCCAGTATCACCCTGGGAAGTCGAATCTTAAAAATAATTGTTTCATTAACTCCTACCTCTTGGCCCGCTTCAATTATATCCTTAATAAAAGGAATCTTGGCTGATAATACCTTGACTACTTCCTGAAAAGGAATCTTAGTTGCTCCTAAACTTGTTCCTACAACTACTGTTGCAGCCAATAAAACCAATAAACTAGCAATAATTCCTCGCCACTTTAATTTATTCTTCTTCATTTAATATCAACTCTTTTAATTAAATAATTCAGGATGAACTGCTTTAGCTACTTTCTCTAAGGCAGTAATAATCCGTGGTGAAGCCCGATTAACAATATCCTGATCTATAATATATACTCGTTCGTTCTGTATAGCCTTAATCTCTTGAAACTTCTCGCGCTGTAGAATTGATTCTTTACTCACCTGATGCTTCCAGCTGTGTGAGGAAGCAAGATAGACCTCAGGATTCTCAGCTAATAGAACCTCAAAGCTGTACTGCGGCCACATTCCCTCTGCCTGATGAGCAATATTGATCCCGCCAGCTAAATGGATTAGATCATCGATAAAAGTCTCCGGACCAGCAGTATACAGCGGTTTTTTCCAGATCTCATAAAAAACTTTAGGACGCTGGGCTTCATCCACATTCTTTGCTACAGTTTCAGTAATCTCTTCTACTCTATTTCTCATCTCAGTTGTAATTATCTCTGCTTCTTCCACCTGACCAGTTGCCTTATCGATTAACGAGATAGAATCTATAATTTCACTTACATCCGTAGGATTTAACCCCACAACATCAATACCTAACTCATTTAATCTAGTTATCACTTCTTTAGGAGTAATTCCCGCTGCTAAGACTAAATCCGGCTGCAGCTGGATTATCTTCTCCACATTCGGTTCTTTGATCGTACCGACTTTATCAATTTCATTAACTACCTTGGGATAATCGGCATACTCAGTTACACCTACAACTCTATTACCAGCTTCAAGAGCAAATAAAGTTTCAGTATGGCTCGGCGCTAGAGAAATTATTCGCTGCGGCTTTTCTTTTATAATAACTTCCCTTCCTAAATCATCAGTAACTTTAGCAAAATAATCCTCAGCATAAGTTGTCTTTACCCCTGCTGTACAGCCAGCTAAAAAGACTGCTGCCAGCAAAAGTCCAATAAGTATCTGTCTCAATTTCATTGCTTTCCTCCTACTCTGATTCATCTTTATACTTAGCTTCAGCCCGCTTGCTTCCTATATAGTAGCCTAAAAATCCTGCTCCTAAGGCAGCCTGTAGTGCAAATAATAGACTCTCAATTTCTCCACTAGGAGGTGACCAGATAACAGAAAACCAAGGTTCATAATCAGAATTCATCTTTTTTATTATACCTTCAGCTTCTCCATCAGCTCCACCAAAGCCAGCATTTTGCTTAATAATTAATGGAGTAATAGTCACGATTAATATCAAACATAAAATAATTAAATTCTTACTGGTTAAGCTCATACTGTTTCCCCCTTTGAGATAACTGATAGCTCCTTTAACTCTCCTTCACTATACTCTAACAACAAGTTAAAGATTAAAACTGTAACTAAACCCTCTGTCACGGCTAGCGGTACCTGGGTAGTAGCAAACACACCCATAAACTTAATTAATGAAGCTATGAATCCAGTTTTTCCTGGAAAGGCCCAAGCTAATTGAGTAGCTGTTGTTATATAAGTCAATAGGTTACCTAAAGCTGATCCCGTAAATACCGACAACCAATTGGGAGCATTTAGTTTTTTTAGCAATCTGTAAGCTCCATAGGCTACAAAGGGACCTACAATAGCCATAGAAAAGACATTTGCCCCTAAAGTAGTTAAGCCACCATGAGCCAGTAAAACCGCCTGAAAAATTAGGACAATACAGCCTAAAACAACCATCGGCCAAGGACCAAAGAGAATAGCGCCCAAACCTACTCCGGTAGGATGAGAACAGCTTCCAGTCAAAGAAGGTAACTTAAGTGAGGAAAGAACAAACACAAAAGCTCCAGCTAAAGCTAGTAACATTTTAATTCCTGGACCTTCTTTCTGAGTTATACTTTTTACTTTTTTAATACCTAATGCTAAGAAAGGCAGCATTGCAATCCACCAGATACCAGCCCATTTAACTGGTAAAAATCCCTCAGCAATATGCATCGCATAAATCCTATCTGGAAATAACATTATTCCTACTAAAAAATAAAGCCCAATTAAAATAGTATTCTTCTTTTTATTCATTTTATCCTTCTCCTTTCTATAAATAACGCGTCTTAATCCAGTCCCTATCTTAAATAAATATTAAATGCTAACTAATATCCCCCCCTTAAAATAAAAATTCTCAACCTCGATAGAAGAGATTGAGAATAATTAGTCAATACTAATCACCCACTCTTTTTACCATCGAAGAAATAGTAGGTAAATGGTTAGACAGGTCTCCTGACTTCTAGCCTTAATACTAAGTTCTACCTTCCCTGAATATAAAATATCCAAGTGGTATATTGAGCCTAGTTAGCTAGTTACAGTGGCGGGCCCGTTCAGGATTCACACCTGATTCCCTATTCTCCTTTAGCCGTAGCTAAAGGCATCTAACCATTATATATTTATTTTTATGCTCCAATGATTAACTTAACTTTAAGCATCTATATATGATATATTCTCTGCTGCTAGAAAAATTCCTGCATATTTTTGCTATTTTTTTCATTTCCGCTGGTTTATATCTGATTAATTTTGATTAAACTTACTCATAAACTCACCTATTTAATCAGACCACAGCGTTGACATCAAAATTCCGATGTCCTTACCCACTATCCCTATCCATATAACATAGACTCGGGAGTGCTTTTAAGCTGCTTGTTTATCTTGTTTTAACAATTGACAAAATTGATAGTCATTTTCTACTTTAATGGGATTACATAACTTTTTAAGATTGTTACAATCCTTCTTTTGATAATTAGAGCTTAACTTAGCAATATTTCTAGCTCCATTAATGTCGCTATGCATAGCTAAATCATTAATATAATCAAGGTATAATCCTCGCTTAACTCGCTTACCTTGATAGTTGTATTTATCTAATAAATCTTGGTAAGCATCAATTAAGCATTGGTATTGTTGGTATTTAATATCAGACTCAATTTGTTTCTGTTGAGCTTTTAAACTATCAATCTTTTGCTGCAATGACTTAACTTTATGCACCTCATTAGTAAAAGAGTTTGATTTTGAAGTATAGGCTTCATTTACAACAGTAACTTTAATTCCATACTCTTTAGCTTTATATTTTAAGTAGTCTAATAGTTTGCCAAATGGAATTTGAATAAAGTTCTGTTTAGTTTTCTTTTGTAATTTGCAGTTGCCATTATTCTTTAAATGATTAAGATTATCTGAAATAACAAGTTCGGTTACATCATGTTGGTCTAAATATTCTAAAAGCCGCTTACTAACTTTATGAAATTGGTCATAGAAGAATCTATTTCGTTTTTCAAATAAATAACTTTTATATTTGCGAAGATAGTTCTTTCTGGATTCTAACTTGCAGGTATCAATACTATTAGATATTTGAGCTATCTGACGGTTAAATTTACTATTGTAAGTTTTATACTTTTTACCAGCTACTATCAAACTAGGACTAGCTTCATCTTCTATATAGATAGCTGCTAGATTATCGACTCCAATATCTAATCCAGCAAGTTTATGCGGTCTATCATTGTTAGTCTCAACTTCTTGATGGTAAGTAATCAACAAATATAATTCACCATTGGAGTATTGTAAATTAACACTTTGGATATTATCTAAATCACCAACTATATCTCTAACAGCTTGATGGTCAATATAGAGATATTTTCTGCCTTCATCATGATCAAGAGTAATTCCTAGCTTATTCTGTCCTTTCTTAAGATAAGCTAGTGACATTCCTTTATCGTTATCAATTAATAAAGTGTAACTATTCATTTTAGATAATTTCTTAGGTTTGGGTGGATTAGCTGAGTTATCACCATTCTTAACTTTAGTGTAAAAAGACTTAAAATCCTTTCTAACTTTACGCATAGTCATGACTAGATTATCTTTTTTAAGCTGTTTACCTACTTTAATTAAATCCTGCATTAAGCCATGGTCTTGATATTTATCTTTAATATAAGAAACCTTATCAGCATATTGACCTCCTTTGGTATCCCTAATTACTGCTCTCATTACATAAGGATTGGAAATTAACTTTCTATCACCGATCTCTTGTTTGTAGTCTTGTTCTAGTAAAATCAGTAGCATATTTTCGAAATGTCTGGTCAGATATACTTTTTCGATAGCAAACTCTTTAAATTCTTGGTCAGTAATCCTAATTTTGCTAGTTCTAAGCATTAGACCACCTCCTTATTTTGCTCATATGACTAATCAAATAGCTCTTTATTAGTCTCTTTAATTTTTTTAGCTTTACTACTTCGACTACCATATAATTTAGCTGAAAAGACTGTAATGATTGATAATACATCATCAACTAACTCTTCTTGGTAAGTTTTATTTTCAGTGTGATTAATAATTTCTATTTCAACATTATTTAACTCACAAATTTGCTCAAACATTTCATAACCAAATCTAATAAGTCTATCTTTGTAATTAACTACAATCCTTTCAATCTTCCTGCTCTCAATTAATTCAATAAGCTCTTTTAAACCTTTCTTTTTATAATTAAGCCCGCTGCCAATATCTCTTATGATTTTAAACTGATAACCATTAGCAATACAATAATTAGATACATTTTCTACTTGTCGTTTAAGGTCATCCTTTTGGCCATGACTAGATACTCTACAGTATCCAATAGTTAACTTGCTTTGGTTATTATCTTTCTTTTGAAAAGCAATTAATTTATCTTTAGGATATCTCCTATGTCCGCCTTCAGTTCGATCAGCAACTAGCTTACCTTCGTTATCCCAGCGCCTTAAAGTAGATTTTGCAACACCTAAAAAGTCAGCTGCCTCTTTAACAGATAACTTCATTTAACCACCTCGTTTATCCATATTATAACAAAAATATTACTTATTATCGAATAATAATAAGTAATATTAATAAAATTTAGATAAACTGTTATTCAGCCCTATTTTGATTAATCATTGTTTAAATTCTTCCTTTTTACCGGAATTCCAGTGTGAAACTGGTGTTAAGAAACCAACATCCCTAGAATAAAACAAAAAACCTTAATCTTAAAGCAAGATTAAGGTAATTAGCCTAGCTAATCACCTACCTTACCTGTTACCGAAGCTTCAGTAGGTAATGATTAGGCAGGTCTTCTGACTTTCGGCTTACTGTTAGCCTCTACCTTCCCTGAATACTCAACATATGCAAGTGGTATTCTGAGTCTAACATACCGATTACAGCGGCGGACCCGTTCAGGATTTACACCTGATTCCCTATTCACTCTTAACCGTAGCTAAGAGCACCTAACCACTACGATATTATATTTTAATTAGTTTCCATTAACTTGCTGCATTTATAATTATTCTTTTCCCAAACCAAAAATCCTGCTTTTAAATTAAAAAAATTTAAGCTAAGCATATAGATTAATATTTGTCTAGTTAACTTACAGCTTTATTGATATATTGTTGCAGTTTAGAGTTGATATATTTCAAACGCTGCCAAAATCAGCCCTAGTCAATCAGCAATAAACTAATCTTAGAGATACGATTTAAAGAGCCTACTTTATATATTAATTATTTTCTCTTATGGGGCTGCTTTAAGTTGCTTTTTGAAATATATCAACTAATTATGCAAAATTATCCGAGGGGGCGTTTAAAACCAGATTAATGAAATTTCTATGCTGTAATTGCAATGTAATATTGCAAATAGTCAATATATGCTTACAGCAACTCCTATTGGTGATAACCATAGCAATCTATTCTATTATCAATAGTCAATATGTGTCCAGAGCGACTCTTAAAAACAGTTTGGAGCCATGGATGGCGGAAAACTGTTTTTTGAGAGTGAGCGAAACAGGATGTTGAGCGAACGGCAAGCGGCGGATACATATTGACTATTCCTGCAATATCATGAATGAAACTATATTGGCTGCAAATAGGAATTGACAAATTATATCAATTATGATTTAATAAATCCCTCTGAATCTGTAAAAATTGAATAAACTCCTCTTTCTCATAACAGGTGAATTCATGAGTAACATAATCAGGCTTAATTAAATCTAACACTTCTATAGGAGACTCATCTCTAAAAGGAAGATGCTGATCAACATTAGAAATAAACTCTCTAACTACCTTAACCTTTTCTTCATAATCCTGGCTGCTTTTAAACTCATCATACAGCCTATCCTGGTTCTGTTGACGATAAGATCCTGAAAGTGACTTATGTAGATGAACTCCATAAAATAAATCAGCCGTATCCTGAAACTCTATTAATATCCTTTCCAGATAATCTAAACCTTCAGCTTCTGTACTCAGTTTAGGATTAGTATTCATCAGATGTCCAGTATCGACTAAAAAGCCTACATTTTCGTAATCTACCTGATGAATAAATTCCAAAGCTTCTTTCTTATCCAAAAAAGTTAATCCACTCCACCAGAGATTCTCAAATAATAACTTAAACTCCACATCCATGCCAGCCATTACTTTATTGACTACTTCTACTATCTCAGATAGAATAGTCGAATCAGAATAAGTAAAATCCTCTCTAAATACATCTTCAGACTTTACACTACTGGCATGAAATACAACATAATCCACATCCAATTCAGAGGCTAATTCCAATTCCTCTCTATAATCAGCAATAACTTTATCTAAGTCCAGCTTATTATATTCAGTACTTGTTAACGGCAGCCAATTTAAATAATAAGAAAGATGCATCCCCTTTATTAAATCATTAGGTATCTCATCCTTAGCCTGGTTTCTATCTAACCCAGCAGATAACAGCTCTATTCCAGCAAATCCCTGCTCTTGACAGAAATCAACTACCTGCTGCCAGTCATTCTCAAACCACTCTAGAGTATAGACACTAAAATTAAATAATTCCCTCATCTACTTGTCACATCCTTATTCTAAGCTAAATTATGGTGAATGAAGCCGCCCCAATAGATTAAGCGGTTTACTAAATAAATTCTTTAGCTCAGCCCAGTATTCTTCAGGCAGCGTTAGCAATAAGGCTGTAGCCGGACCAGCCGACTTTTTCAGATCAATTACAGTCTCTTCAAGTTCTAAACCCAATCCATTTAGCTCTGCTAACAGCTCTGCCTCATATTTAATCCCCTTTGAACCTACCGGTAAAATATCATGAATATAATCCAGTTCTAATATCTGCTCCAGATCTGCTAAATTAACTATCTCCTCTATAGACTCCAATACCTCATCTCCTACTTTAGGCAGCCCTAATGCTACCATCAGGTCCCCGGATTGAGAATCAGCCACTCGCAATTCTTCTTTAGCTGCTCTACCAACAACAGTAATTCCTATCCCTGTCTGAAGTGTCGGGATATTCTCTTCAGTACTCCCTGTTATAATATCTCCTTCAACCATATCAAGGACTGCTATCTCTTCCTCAATGCCAGCAATAATCTCTTTTCCTGTCGGCTCATACTCGACACTGAGAGTATTAACCACAGAGATAGGAGTAGCCCTGACAGCTAAAGCCTCCATCAAGGCTACTCTAGCACTCAGTTTTCCTACTATTCTACCGCTAGTTTCAACTATATCTTCTTCTTTAGGACCGATTCGGCCTATAGAATCACAGGCTATAACCAATTTCTCATCAACTGTTAAGTCTATAACTGAAACATCACGTTCCATATCATCTCCTCCTATATTCGATCAATTTTCCCCTTCAATAATCGATAGAGTAGAACTGCCAATATAATATTGACTACTGAAGCCAATAATAGAATAGGAGTCATTCCTGCAAAAAAGCCTATTCCTAACAGCGGAATTAAGCATGCATTCACTACTACTCCATTTAATAGACTACCTACAATTATAGTAATTACCACATTAACTCTTTGATATAAATAGCTAACTGCCAATCCACAGCCGCCCATTAAGATTCCAACCAAAAGATGAATCGGTCCTAACGGAAAGCCCATCTTAACAGCTGAAAGCAGATGGCCTAAACATAACACAATAGCCCCCTGCCATCCTCCAGCCATAAGTCCTAAAAAGTATCCCGGCGCTGAATCCAAAGCTACCGTTCCAATGGGACTAGGAAAGGTAAGCCAGGCTCCAATACCGCTTAAAGCGGTAAAGAGAGCCATTTTAACTAAATTTCTTGCCTGCCAGAAATTTTCCTCTCTTTCTTTGGTATTAGTTTTAAAAGACATTCTATATTATCTCCTTACCTTAACTTTAATGTTCTACTTGAGCCTCTTCAAAAGTAGCCATCTGGCTAATAATTCTTGTTGCTGATTCTACTAAATTCATACCTAAAACGGCTCCTGTACCTTCGCCTAATCGCATATCCATATCCAGCATCGGTTCTAAACCTAAAATTTCATACATCCTGATATGTCCTGGTTCTACAGATTTATGAGAAGGAATCAAATAATCTGTTACTTTAGGTTCTATTTTTTGAGCAATCAAAGCTGCTGCTCCAGAAATAAAACCATCAACCATCACTGGTTTATTAGCTGCTGCTGCTCCCAGCATAACGCCTGCCATTCCTCCTATCTCTAAACCACCTACTTTGGCTAAAACATCTAAACCATCATTTACATCAGGCTGATTAACTTCTAATGCTTGAGCAACTATTTCCTTCTTCTTTTCTAACTGGTCATCATCAATACCCGTTCCAAATCCTACAGTATCATCAAGAGACAAGTCAGTTATAGCTGCTAAAATAGCACTACTAGGAGTAGTATTACCAATTCCCATCTCTCCAGTTCCAATCAAATTAGCTCCATTTTCAATCATTTCAGTTACAACTTCAATTCCTGTTTCGATACTAGCCACAGCTTCTTTGCGATCCATAGCTGGTCCCTGAGCTAAATTATCAGTTCCTAACTTTACTTTTTTATCTATTAGACCTTCAGCATCTAGCTCACCAGCTACTCCTATATCAATAATAGTTACATCTACTCCTACTTGATTAGCCAGTACATTAATGGCTGCTCCTTCATTCAAGAAATTATAAACCATCTGAATCGTTACTTCCTGAGAAACAGCACTGACTCCTTCACTCACTACACCATGATCTCCAGCCATCACAATATGTACTTTTTTATCTACTTTAGGATATAATTCTCCACTCATTCCCGCCAGTTTAATAGCAATCTCCTCAAGCTTACCTAGGCTTCCTGGAGGCTTGGTTAAGCTATCCAGCCTCTGTTTAGCTTCAGCCATCTTTTCTTCATTCAACTTATCAATTTCTGCTACTGTTTTCTCTAATAATTCCATCTCCATCATCCCCTTGCAATTATTGTAAATAATTATCTACAATCTCCATTGGCTCTGCTTTCTTTTGATCCATTACCTTCATCTCATCTCTTAATTCTTCACCTTTTCTAGCCTCTATTTCATCTTCATTAATAGCTAACTTAATCTGTTCCTGCCAATCATCCTTAATCCTGGCTTCAGCCATCTTGCGGTCCAACTGCTTTACTTCTTCACCATACTTTGCTATATCACCAGCATGAGTAGCAATCTTAGCCGCTGTTACTCCTGCTCCTATATCCTCTGGAGCCGGTAGTCCCAAATGCTCAGCCGGAGTAACATAACAGACAAAATCAGCACCGGCCCAGGTAGATCTGGCTCCACCAATAGCAGCCACAATATGATCATAGCCAGCAGCTAAATCAGTAACCAGCATACCTAAAATGAAGAACGGTGCCTGATGGCATAACTCCTTCTGGACCTGGATAGTTGTATCAATATCCTCTAGCGGAACATGGCCGGGTCCTTCAACCATAACTTGGACTCCAGCTTCTCTTGCTCTCTGTACTAACTCACCAGTTACTAACAGTCCCTGTATCTGGGCTCGATCTAAGGAATCGACTACTGCTCCAGGTCTAATTCCATCACCTAAACTCAAAGTAACATCATGCTTCTTAGCAATCTCTAATACTCGATCATAATCTGTATATAGTGGATTCTCCCGGTTATGATGTAACATCCAGCCAGTTAAGAAACCGCCGCCGCGGCTAACGATATCTGTAGTCCGACCTTCCTTCTTTAATCTCTCCAATACTTCCAGAGTCATTCCGCAGTGAATAGCCATAAAATCAACTCCGGCTTCCGCCTGGCGTTCAATCTCAGTAAAGATATCCTCTTCTTTCATCTCTACTACTGATCCATACTTATCTATACTCTCAATTCCGGCCTGATAAATCGGAACTGTACCAACCGGTACATCAGCAATCTCAAGAGTATTCTTCCGCACTAGATCTATATCACCGCCAGTAGAGAGATCCATAATGGCATCAGCCCCTGTTTCTAAAGCCGCCTGCAGCTTCTCCTTCTCCCGTTCAGGATCAGGATAATCCTTTGAGGAACCGATACTGGCATTAACCTTTGTCTGTAAATTACTGCCGATTCCCATATAATCTATTCTATCCCGATTTACATTGCTGGGAATCACAATCTCCCCTTGGGCTACTCCGCTTCTAATCTCTTCTGGTGACAATCCTTCATTCTCAGCTACTGCTTCCATTTCGTTTGTAATAATCCCTTCTTTGGCCTTTGACAATTGAGTCATTAGTATACCTCCTCGTTGTTATTTAATAATTAATTCAAGTATTCATTAACTACTTTTATTGCACAATACTCTCCACACATAGCACAACCATCACTACCAGCAGGATTCCTTTTACTTCTGATTTCTTCTGCGTGTTTAGGATTTAAAGCTAATTCTATCTCCTCTTTCCAATCTAATTCTTTTCTAGCTTGAGCCATCTTTTCTTCTAACTCCCAAGCTCTTTGATCTCCTTTCGATAAATCTCCCACTTGAGCTGCAATCTTAGCTGCCATAACTCCTTGCTGAATATCTTCTTTAGTCGGAAAATCAAGATGTTCTACTGGTGTTACGTAACATAAAAGATCAGCCCCAGCAGCAGCAGCATGGGCTCCACCGATAGCAGAATTAATATCATCATAGCCAGTAGCCAAGTCAGTCACTAAAGGACCAAAAGTAAAGTAAGGTGCACCATGACAGAGCTCTTTCTGCAGCTGAACTGTACTCTCAATCTGATCTAGAGGAATATGGCCCGGCCCTTTAACCATCATCTGCACCCCTTCATTCCAGCCTTCTTCTACTAATTCTCCTAAAATAATCAACTCCTGGACCTGTGCTCGGTCTAAAGAGTCCTCAATTGCTCCTGGCCGAAAGGTATCTGCTAAACTGATAGTTACATCATATTCTTTAGCTATTTCTAACAGACGATCATAATGTTCATAAAAAGGATTCTCACAGTCATTATGTAGCATCCAGCCGGCTAAGATCTGACCGCCGTGGCTGACTAGTCCCTCTACTCGTCCTTCAAACTTCAATCTATCAAGAATATCCCGTTTCAATCCAGCATGAATCCCCATGAAATCAACTCCATCAGCTGCCTGTTTCTCTACTATGTTAAAGATATCATCTACTGTCATATCCAGAATCGAATCTGTTTTTTCCTGACTTTCTTTAGCTGCCTGATAAATCGGTAATGTACCTACCGGCAGTTCAGTATTATCTAAGACCTGACGCCGCATATTATCTATATCTCCATCTTTACTCAGATCCATTATGGCATCAGTACCAAGTTCTACTGCTAGATCCACTTTATTCAGCTCTGTTTTAAGATCAGTATAATTATCATAAAGCCCCACACTAGTACTTATTTTAGTCTTAAGTTCAGCTCCAAACCCCTGGCTAAAACTAGTTTTACGCTCCTTATTTTTGGGTATCACAAGCTCTCCTGCTGCTACCTTTTTTCTAATAACCTCCGGTGCTATTCCTTCCCTTGTAGCTATCTGCTCCATCTCAAAAGTTATCTTACCTGACTTAGCTTTAATTAATTGAGTCACTGTTACTCCCTCCTTAAGATATAAGTTTAAAATAGAAAAAGCCCACGATTCCCTTAAGGAAATCGTGGACTTTACCATCATCCAGACTAACATGTCTGACTTAAATAGGCAGGTTTCCTGGCTACAACAACCTTTCTTCTTCCTTCCCCGATTATTTAAACCATAATCAGGTGGCAGTACTCAAGAAAGTCTATGTTGTTTACAGTGGCGGGACCGCGCTGTCACAAGAAATCCTCAACTTCACAGCCTAGATTCTCCTCATGCAGACTTCCCTTTTAAATCTATCAATTAGTGAGCTTTTCTCCCCAACTGATAGATCACCCATTCAAGATATATTCGCTTTTAAAATTTTCTCTATATTATTATTTCAATATAGACTAAGAAAATCCTGCTTGGAAAAAGATTTTTTTAATTTATAAAGAAATCACCTTCTTTCCACTAGAAGATATATTCTCTTTTTCTCCTTCTGATTCAACTAGAAATTTAATAGGTATCATATACAGTTCATTATGGAAATTAAACCCATAACATTCCTGACTATTAACTTCTGACCTGCCTACTGATGTAGCTTTCTCCTCTTTTACTCGCTGATATAAATATTTATGTATTCTATTATATCTTTCTCGCTCCGGCATATTATAGATTAATCTATCAGGCATAGAAAATAAATCACGCATTATCTCTGTAGTAGTCCATATCTGGTCACTGGATATCTTCAAATTATCCGCCCCCTAATTCATCCTCTATTCCAACTGCATTTTAGAAATCTCCTGCTGCAACTTCTTAATAATTCTTTTCTCTAATCTAGAAATATATGATTGAGAAATTCCTAAAATATCTGCTACCTCCTTTTGAGTCATCTCTTCTCTATCTTCTCCTAGACCGAATCTCAAAATCATAATCTTTCTCTCTCTATCAGTTAAAACTTCCATAGCCTGGAGTAATAATTCTCTATCTACATCCTCTTCTATATACTGGTAAATTAGGTCCATATCAGTTCCTAATACATCAGATAATTTAAGCTCATTTCCATCCCAATCGATATTAAGCGGTTCATCAAAGGAAATTTCTGATTTTTTCTTATTATTGCGGCGTAGATACATTAAAATTTCGTTCTCAATACATCGAGAAGCATAAGTAGCTAATTTAATTCTTTTACTGACATCAAAAGTATTCACAGCTTTGATTAACCCAATAGTACCTATAGATACTAAATCCTCAATATCTATGCCGGTATTCTCAAATTTACGTGCTATATAAACTACCAACCTTAGATTACGTTCAATTAAAACACTGCGTACAGCTTTGTCTCCCTCTTTTAGCTTAGAAAGTAGATAACTTTCTTCTTCATTCGACAGTGGCGGCGGTAATGCCTCACTGCTTCCTACATAGAAGATCTTTCTATTTACATCTAACCCCAGTTTCTGCAATAACTTTACAAATTGAATTCTAAAAGATAATTTTAATTTTTGCGCTAATGCTAACAAACTTACCCCCCCTCCTTATCAAATAATTCTGGATTCATAAGAGCAGTATAGTCTTCTATCTGATTAAATTCCTGATCTTCCACTCCCACAATTACCTGATCAGTTATAAATATTTCATCTTTAAAATTAAATCTGACTTCATCCGGTTTCAAACCAATTAATAATTCTCGTTGGCTCCCAATGGCTGAAAAAGGAATTAATCTAAACCGATTGGCCCAGGCTGTATTACCTATATCAGTCGCTATCTCCTCTCTATTCAATGCCAGATCATAATTACTAAAGATTTCTTCAATCTCTTGAGGTAGAACAGTCAATAATGAATTTAATTCTACAATAATTACTGGCGCTTCCGTCAATGGATCGCATAATCGGTTTCCGGTATCAATTAAGGCCTCCAGTTCCAATTTTTTTCCTTCAAATATAATAACTAATGGTATTATTGCACTCTCTGCGGGAACCCTTCTTTGGAATATACTCCAGCCGAATTTGCCTAATAATCCTAATACTAAGGCACCTAATAATAATATCCAGCTATCCTGCAGCGAAAGATTAAAGCTATTGGTTACTTCTCTGAATTGAGACTGCAGATTTAGATTATATCCTGCCATCAATACTCCAGCAGTCAAAAAGGTCATTAAATAGAAATAGCCTAAGGCCTTCAGCAGACGCTTCCACCATAAAGGCCAGTAAGCAAGACAGACCATTAAAATGGAAATAAAAAAGTAGGTAACTATATTATTACAAAACTGCCATTGGGGAAATAGAATCAAAATAGTATATAATGTCCCAACAAATGCACTTAATATTAATCTCCATATCTTATAATCAATCTTTATCAATCTACCAGTAGTCCATAGTAATAAATAATTCATAAGTAAATTTATTATGATTAACAGATCAAGATAAATTGTTAATTCCATTCATCTTCTCCTCTATATATATATATTAAATTAATAAGAAAAAATTACCTTCTTATCATTAATTTTATTTTTGTGAATTATTTTTAGTTGATAGGCAAAATTATAATTATTTATATTTTTGATTACTCCTTTGTCATTTGAATGACTTCCTTGTCATTATTTGTGAAAATAAAAAATCCCGATCTCCCATACTGGGAAATCGAGATGTAATAATTTATCCTTCTTTTTGGCGTAAAAAAGCCGGTATATCTAAATCATCATTAGCAAAGGATTCGATATTATCGAGATCCCTACCGGATTTTTCATCATTTGTATCAACATCAGGTTTACTTTCTTCTACCTGTACCTCTTGTTCTTCGGTTTCATCAAAACCTGTAGCAATAACAGTTACCTTTACTTCTTTTTCTAAGTCTTCATCCACCACTGCTCCTAGAATAATATTAGCATTAGCATCAGCTACCTCTGATACAGTTTTAGCTGCTTCGTTAGCTTCATGCAGACCTAGGTCTACACCGCCAGTAATATTTAATAATACTCCTTTAGCTCCTTCAATAGAAGCTTCTAGTAATGGAGAAGCAATTGCCTGTCTAGCTGCCTCAGCTGCTCTATCTTCACCTTCGGCATCTCCAATGCCCATTAAAGCCGAACCAGCATCAGTCATAATTGTTTTTACATCAGCAAAATCTAGATTAATCAAACCAGTAATGGTAATTAAATCGGAAATTCCTTGAACTCCCTGACGTAAAACATCATCAGCAACTTCAAATGCCTCCATCAAAGATGTCTGCTTTTCTACTGTTTCCAGCAGTCTATCATTCGGAATAACAATTAAGGTATCGACCTTCTCCTTTAAGTTATCTACACCATACTCAGCCTTTTCCATCCGTTTTCTACCTTCAACAGTAAAAGGCTTTGTTACAACTGCTACTGTCAAAGCCCCTAATTCTTTAGCTACTTCCGCTACAACAGGAGCTGCTCCAGTCCCGGTACCGCCGCCCATACCGGCAGTAATAAAGACCATATCTGCTCCCTTCAAGGTTTCAGCAATCATTTCTCGACTCTCTTCAGCAGCTTTCTGTCCTAATTCAGGATTAGCACCAGCACCTAATCCTTCAGTTAACTTTTCGCCTATTTGAACTGTACTATTAGCCGCAGATGAAACTAAAGCCTGAGCATCAGTATTAATAGCTACAAATTCTACTCCTTTAAGCTGGGATTCAATCATCCGGTTAATAGCATTATTACCACCGCCGCCAACTCCAACTACTTTTATATCAGCAAACTGATCTGTTTCAGCACAGAATTCAAACATAGCCACTACCCCTTTCTTAATCTAATTTATCAAATAATAAAAATTAAAAAGTACCATCAAACCAGTCTTTAACTTTATTTAATATATTCCCCATTCCCTTACCTTCTTTTTGAGAAGTAAGAGGAGATTCATGCTCCTGCTGATTTCCATAACAGACTAACCCAACTCCTGTAGCAAAAATAGCAGTACTGTCTTCAGAAATATTGACTTCTTCATTACCAACAGAATAGATATTATCATCCACAAAATTAGCTAAATCATCTATCTTATCAGGAATTCCCCGCCTTACTGGCAAGTCCAATTTTTCCGATGCCAGTTCTGGAATCAACGGCATTAATGAAGCTCCTCCAGTAACCACTAAACCGGCTGGAATCAAGCCATCATAGCCTGACTCGTAAATCTCTTGCTGAACCAAACTAAATATTTCATCAATTCTAGGCTCAATAATTTCACAGAGTAATTTACGAGAAACAGTTTTAGTTTCTTTGCCGCTGGTAGTCAAAACATCAATCTTTTCCTTTTCACTTACTTCATCAGCTAACGCACTTCCATCTTTAATTTTAATCTTTTCAGCATTCTTAATCGGAGTCCTGAGCCCAACAGCAATATCATTGGTTATATGGTCTCCTCCCACAGGTAAAACAGCAGTATACCAGATGCTCCCTTCTTTAAAGATAGCAACATCAGTAGTTCCACCGCCGATATCTACTAATACAACCCCTAATTCTTTTTCACTATTAGAAAGCACTGATTCGCTGGCTGCTAGTGGTTCTAAAACTACATCTTCAACATCTATCCCCAATTTATTCACGCTTTTTACCAAATTTTCGATTGAAGTTATAGAGCCGGTTACAATATGAGTCTCAACCTTTAATCTTACTCCCGACATCCCCCGAGGGTGCTTTACCTTCTGGCATCCATCTATTACAAAACCCCGCGGCAGAACATGCAGAATCTCGCGTTCAGGAGGAATAGCTACAATCTGTGAAGCTTCAATTACTCTATCAATATCTTCTTGAGTAATTTCTTTATCCTCACCAGTAATAGCCACTACTCCCTGACTATTCATAGAAGAAATATGAGAACCAGCTATTCCCACATAAACAGAATCTACCTCAATTCCAGCCATCCGTTCTGCCTTCTCAATTGCTGATTCTATTGAGCTAACAGTATCATCAATATCAACAACTACTCCCTTACGAAGACCTACAGAAGGACTAGTTCCGATTCCGATTATATCCAAAATTTCATTATCATTGACTTCAGCTATGATAGCACATATTTTTGTAGTCCCTATATCCAAGCCGGTTATAATTCTTCGTTGTGACACTGAATGTCCTCCTCTCTAAAAATAATCAACCTTTACTTAAACAATAACTTAATTTCTATATCAAATAAAGTTATTTGCTCAGCATCATCAAAATATTTAATTATTTCTAGCTAAACTATGTATTAAAAATAGATACTAAGGTATATAATTCCGACTACCTTTATTGTGCTATTTTCAACATAAATAATTAATTTCCTTTTTTTATAGCAGTTTTTTATTAAAAAGCCTCTCTATTCCAGTCTAACGACTGGATTTTTATAATATTTTAAATTAATATACTCTAACTTTTTTCTTTTTTCCTTTAAGTCATGATAAATCTGATTAAACAGTTTTATCTTATAATCTATTTTAAGAGGCTGTCCAAATTTAACTATTCCTGATTCAAGCTGAAAGATAACATTATCCTTTGTATCAAACTCTATACTATCTATCCGATTTAAAATCTTTCTATCGACCCCAGTTAAATATTGTAGACTAGTCTGTAGATGTTCAGTTAACTTAACTTTATTATTTATTGTATTTACTTCCACATCTTTTAAAATCGGATAAGTGACGTTAGATAGCTTTTCAATTTTAGTTAATATCCAACCATTTTTATTGAGTAATAAATATTTATTATTGCTCAAAACAGCCAATAATGGTCTTCGCTCATCCAGTTTAATCTTTACTGTAGAAGGTAGTTTCCTTTTTAACACCACTCCTTTAATCTGATGCTTTTCCATTAATTTAGCACTTATATCTTCAAAATCTATCTGAAATATGTTCTCCTCTTTATTTAAACCAGCAGCCTGAATTATTTCCCTATTTGTTAAAACTTTATTGCCACTAACAACTACACTACTTAAAGAGAAAAAATTTGAATTAATAAAGGTTAATACCGCTATAATTATAACTAAACTCAAAGATAAAATAAAATAGTCCTTTCGGTCCACTAAATTCACTCTCCTATACTAAATCCTTATAAAGTGCCAAAAGGCGTAGAACCTAAAACTTCTACGCCTTTTGGCACTGAATATAGAATCATTTCACAGCATATTCCAAAATTTCAAGTACTAACTCCGGAAAGTCAATACCTGCTGCCTGTGCAGCCTGTGGCAAAAGACTAGTCTCGGTCATTCCAGGAATAGTATTAACCTCCAATACATAAGGTTTACCTTCTTTAGAAACAATCAAATCAGCTCTAGCCATTCCTGAACACTTTAAAACTCGATAGGCTTTATTAGCTATCTTTTGAGCTTGATTATAAATTTCTTCTTCTAATTGGGCTGGAATAACAAATTCTGTCATCCCTTTAGTATATTTAGCTTCGAAATCATAAGCCCCTGTTTTAGGCTTAATCTCTATTATCGGTAATACTGATAAATCTTGATTGCCTAAAATTCCTATAGTAATCTCTTTTCCTGCAATATACTTTTCAACTAAGACTTCATTATCATATTCAAAGGCTGTATCAACTGCTGTTGCTAAGTTTTCTCTCTTTTTTATAATTGATAGACCTAGACTCGAACCTTCTAAAGCCGGTTTAACTACTACCGGAAGATCCAGTTCAATCTTTAATTCTGTTAATAACTTTTCAGCCTGTTGATCCCAATTATTCCTACTTATGACTTTGAATTCTGGAGTCAAAACTCCTTCCTGTTGGAATAATTTTTTTGAAATTATCTTATCCATAGCCAGTGAACTGGCTAAAACTCCAGATCCTGTATAGGGAATATCCATCATCTCAAATAAGCCTTGAATTGTACCATCTTCTCCATATCTTCCATGAAGAGCAATAAATGCTACATCTATCTCTTCAGTTGTTAATTGTTGATAAAAATTTTCCTCCTCAGGATCTAAAGCTATAACATCTACTCCTTCTGTCTCTAAAGCCTCATAAACAGCTTTACCCGTCTTTAAAGAAATGTCCCGCTCCTTAGATCTACCACCTCGGATAACAGCTACTCTCTTATTCATTAGGCTCCTCCTTTACCCGACTAATCTGACCGCCTAATCTATCTATCTTCTCTTCCAAGTCTTCATAACCACGATCAATATGATATATATCTTTGATTTCAGTTTTATTTTCTGCTACTAATCCTGCTAATACCAAAGCTGCTCCAGCCCTAAGATCACTTGCTTCTACAACTGTTCCTGATAGATTATCAATCCCTTCGATAATAGCAGATCTGCTTTCTATCTTTATATCTGCTCCCATTCTCCTTAATTCATCAGCATGCTTAAATCTATTCTCGAAGATAGTCTCAGTAATTACACTGGTACCTTCAGCCACTGATAACAGAGCCATAAATTGGGGCTGCATATCTGTTGGAAATCCAGGATAAGGCAGAGTCTTAACATCAACAGCCTTTACTTTCGGAACTCCGGTTACCTTAATCTGATCCTGATCATACTTAATCTCCACGCCTGCCTCGATTAATTTAGCAATTACAGGTTCTATATGTTCCGGAATCACATTCTGTAGCAAGACTTCACCATTAGTTATTGCAGCAGCCACCATAAAAGTACCCGTTTCAATTCGATCCGGAATCACTGTATAATTAATTGACTGTAATTTTTCAACCCCTTTTATCTTAATCATATCCGTTCCAGCACCCCGAATTTCAGCTCCCATACAGTTTAGAAAATTCTGCAAATCTATAATTTCCGGTTCCTTAGCAGCATTCCTAAGAACAGTAGTTCCTTTAGCCTTAGTCGCAGCCATCATAATATTTTCCGTTGCTCCAACACTGGGAAAATCAAGATGAATATCTGCTCCAACTAACTTATCAGCCTTTACTTCTAAATATCCATGCCCCTCTGTAAATTTAGCTCCTAATGCCTTTAAGCCTTTGATATGTAGATCAATCGGCCGCGGACCAATACTACAGCCGCCTGGTTGAGAAATACGGACCTGGTTAAATCGAGCCAACAGCGGTCCCATTAAGAAAACAGTTGCCCGCATCTTACGCATTAATGCTTCAGCAATCTCACAGGAATCTATTAACCGTGAATTAACAGTAATAACATCATCTTCTTGGCTAACTTCAGCTCCTAAGCTTTCTAAAACCTCTTTCATCACTCGTACATCACGCAGCTTAGGAACTTGATGAATAGAATTTTCCCCCGACGATAACGCAGTCCCGGCTAAAATAGGAAGCACTGCATTCTTAGCCCCACTAATCTCTACTTCACCAGTTAAACGATTACCGCCTTCAACTATAAAACTAGACATCAATTTCACCTCCTATCAAGAAATAATCTGCACCTCACACACCAATTCTAAACCATACTCCTCCTTAACTAAAGTCTTCACTTCATCGATCAAATCCATTATATCTTGAGCTGTTGCATTATCTTTATTTACAATAAAATTAGCATGTTTAGAAGAAACTACAGCGCCTCCAATCTGCATTCCTTTGCCGCCTGCTTCATCAATTAATCTCCCTGCTGAAGCAGAACTAGGATTCTTAAAAATACATCCAGCATTAGGCATCTTAAGCGGCTGACTCTTCTTACGTTTAGCAATCAATTCTTCCATTTTAGATTGGATTTTTTCTTTAGGTTTAGGCTTAAGTATCATCTCTACTCCAACTATAACTGAATCTGCTAACTGAAATCTACTCTGTCTATATCCAAACTCACATTCACTAGAATCAAATATCTGTAATTCTCCAGTAGAAGAAACTACTCGCACTTTATCTATAACTTTACTAATATGATTTAAACTCTTAAGACCAGCATTCATCACTGTAGCTCCTCCTACTGTTGCCGGCAGTCCAGAGGCAAATTCCAACCCGCTTAATCCTACCTTAGCAGCCTGTTTAGCAACTACTGGTAGTGATGCTCCTCCGCCGGCAGTAATTCTTTGCTTCTGAATTTCAACCCCATCTATTCCGCCAACTAATTTAATCACTACTCCTGAAATTCCCTGGTCAGATACCAATAAATTAGTCCCGTTGCCGATTACTGTATGTTCAACTCCGGTTCTATTTAAATAGACCATAAGCTGCTGTAAATCATCAATATCCTGAGGAATAATCAAGACTTCAGCAGGCCCGCCCACTTGAAAAGAGGTATGATTCTTTAATGATTCCTCAAAGCTTATCTTCCCCTTAACCTTCGACTTTAATTCCTGTTTAATTGATTCTTTCATAGCTTAAACCTCCATTGTTAATTCCTCAGGACTATTTACAATAGTCTCTACCCGATTAGAAGCTAATCTATCTCCTACTTTCCAGACATCACCTGCTCCTAAAGTTAGAACTAAGTCTCCAGCTCCAATACGGTCCTTTAGATAATCATAAACTTTATCAAGTTCAGCAATGAATTTGGCCTTCTGGAATACACGTTGGTTAATCAATTCAGCAATCTTCTCTGCTTTTACTCCCGGAATCGGTTCTTCACCGCTGGCATAGATATCGGTAATAATCACTTCATCAGCATCACCAAAAGCCAGGCTGAACTCTTCTAACAGAAACTTAGTCCGTGTATATCGGTGCGGCTGAAAGACAGCAATTATTCGTTCAAAATCCATATTATTGGCTGCTGCTAAAGTAGCCTCCAGTTCCGTTGGATGATGGGCATAATCATCAACTAAAACAGCTCCACGATACTTACCCAGTTTTTCAAATCGGCGTTTTACTCCGGTAAAATCCTTTAGCGCTTCAGCAATTTTTGAAAATTCTAAACCGATATGTAATCCGATTCCAATAACAGCTAAAGCATTAGAAAGATTATGTTTTCCGGGTACATTAAGCTTTAATTCACCTAATCTATCTTGATAACGATAAATAACAGACTTCGAACCGAACTCCTGCAGTTCAATATCTTTAGCCATTATTTCTGCTTTATTATTTAAGCCATAGGTTATTAGATCGGTATCTACTCTGTCAACCATGTCTCTTATTTCATTATCATCCAACGAAACTATTCCTACTCCATCAGACGGCAGACTATTTAAAAATTTACTGAAGGTATCTATTATTTCACTACAGGATTCATAATAATCCAGATGATCAGCTTCAATATTAGTAACTACACCTATCTTAGGATCCATGAATAATAAAGAACCGTCACTTTCATCAGCTTCTGTTATAAAATAATCACCAGTACCTAATTTAGCATTACTGCCAGATATTAAATCTAATTTACCGCCTACTAATATTGTCGAATCCAGACTATTCTTTTCCAAAACTGTAGCCGCCATTGCAGTTGTTGTTGTTTTACCGTGGGTTCCCGAAATGGATATCCCCTGCTGTTTGGACATTAATTTTCCAACCATCTCAGCCCTTTTCAAAATAGGTAACCCCTCTTTTTTAGCTTTAACCAATTCCGGATTATCTTCAGGAATTGCCGAAGAAAGAACAACTTCATCTGCCCCTTCTATGTTGGAAGCCTGATGGCCAATACTTACTTTAGCTCCTTTCTGCTGTAAATCAGTAACAATATCTGACTCCTTTATATCCGAACCGCTTACTTCATATCCTAAATCAAGTAAAAGATTGGCAATACCGCTCATCCCGATGCCACCAATACCGATTAAATGAATCCGGGCCTCATCCTCCATAATCTTTTTCAACTCCTTTTTTATCTATCCTCATCACATATGGTATAATATGCAGCAATTCATTAAAACGTTAAATTAGACTTGTCCAGATTTATAATAAACCAATTTAATTTACTATATCCCAGAGCAGATTAAAAATCAAACTAACTCTTTAACTAATTGAAGTATATTGGCTCCTGCCTGCGGCTTACCTAATCTTTTACTGGCTCGAGCCATTCTTTCTAATTTCTTATCAGTAAAGATTAAGTTTTTAACTTCTTCTACCAGCCTTTTTCCTGTTAAATTCTGGTCCAAAATCACTTTAGCTGCTCCCTCTTTTTCTAAAGCACGGGCATTATGCACCTGATGGTTTTCAGCAGCATGCGGATAAGGAATTAGAATAGCCGGAATACCCCGGGCAGTTATCTCAGCTAATCCTGTAGCACCTGCCCGGGAAATAACTAAATCAGCCGCTGCTAATCCAGCTGCCATATCATAAAGATAAGGTTTAATAATAATATTTCCTGTATCTAGCTCAGTTATACCCAGCTTGGCAGCAACCTCTTGGACCCGGTCGAACTCATTCTTGCCGGTTATATGTAGAATCTGTAGCTGAGAATTTCTCTGAGCTAACCTATAAACTTCTTCCATAGCCTGATTTATACTTCTAGCCCCCCGGCTACCGCCAAAACTTAGAATAATTTTCCGCTTACTATCCAATCCTAACTTGTTACAGCTTGCTTCCTTTCTAGCCGTCATAATTTCCGGTCGAATCGGATTTCCAGTCCAGATAAAGTCAGCCCGACTAGTAAAGTAATCCTCAGCATCCTGATGGCTCAACATAACTTTATCTACCAGATAGGCAAGTAATCTATTGGTCAATCCAGGATAAGCATTCTGTTCTTGTATGATTGTCTTCTTGCCCATTAAAGCAGCTGCTAATACTACTGGACCGCTGACATAACCGCCGGTTCCAATCACTATATCCGGCTGGAAAGAAGTAATTATCTCTCTTGCTTTCCAGACTCCTAATCCGGTTAAAATTAAGCTTTCCAAAATCTTTATCGATAATTCTCGCGGCAGACCCTGACAAGGAACAGTCTTTAGCTCATAGCCAGCCTGAGGAACAATCTCTGCTTCCAATCCTTCAGCATTACCTACAAATAATATCTCTGGATTTTCATATTCCGCTTCAATATTGCGAGCAATAGCCAATCCAGGATAAATATGACCGCCAGTGCCTCCGCCAGTAATAATAGCTTTCATTTAATCACTCCTAATTAAACATGGCGCGATATATTCAATAAAACTCCTACTCCTGATAACATAATAACCAATGAAGATCCTCCATAACTGATAAAGGGCAGTGTCATTCCAGTAACCGGCATTGAACCGGTTACTACTCCAATATTAATTACTGCTTGCAGAGTAATCATAGTAGTAATTCCTACCGCCAGTAAACTACTGAAGACATCAGGAGCTTCTGCTGCTATTCGTAACCCTCTCCAGGCAAAAAGAAAGAATAATAATACTACCACCACTGCGCCTAAAAATCCTAACTCCTCACCAATAATAGCAAAGATAAAGTCAGTTCCTGGTTCAGGCAGATAAAAGAATTTCTGCTTGCTCTGACCAATCCCGACTCCAAATAAACCTCCCGAACCTAGAGCATAAAGCGACTGGATAATATGAAAGCCTGAATCTAGTGGGTCCTTCCAGGGATCGAGAAAGGCTAAAAATCTCTGCATCCGATATGGTGCACTAAGAATTAGATAAATAACCCCTAACAAACCAACCGAAGCCAGCCAAGCCAAATGTTTAAATCTAACTCCAGCCGCTACAAACATTACCATTACTGTACCGCCAATGGCTACTGTTGTACCTAAATCCGGCTGTAGAAGAATTAAACCACAGATTAATGCCAAAATGAATAATGGCGGTCCTAACCCATGCAAAAAATCATCCAATTGATTCTGTTTAATCGATAGATATCTGGCCATATAGATAACAATAGATAACTTAATAATTTCCGAAGGCTGCATCCGCATAAAACCGAGGTTCAACCAGCGCTGTGAACCTCCTACTACTTTACCAAAGATTAAAACTGCAACTAAGAGACCAACACTGATCATAATACCTAGTCTAGCCAAATTCTTGTATAAATTGTAATTTATAGTCATAAAAAAGATCATAGCTCCAATCCCAATTATTGACCAGATAAACTGTTTTTTGAGAAAATAAAAGCTATCACCATAATTAGCATAAGCACGGATTGAAGTAGAACTAAATACCATTACAATTCCAATTCCCAATAAAGTTATCATTGTAAAAAAGATAATTAAATCAGGGGGTTTTGTCTTCTCCATTCTACTTCCTCCTTAACTCCATTACTTCTTTTTTAAATCTATTACCCCTTTCTTTATAACTTCCAAACATATCCCAACTAGCACAGCCAGGAGCTAATAAAACTATACTTCCTTTAACGCTCACTTCTTCAGCCTCCTTTACTGCTTCACTAATAGAATCAACCTGTTTAATATTACTAAATCTAAATTCTGTAACTGATTCCTCAATTTTTTCTGCTGTTTCTCCTAACAGAATTAGATTCTGAACATTCTCTTCTATCTTAAAAGCAAAATCTGTAAGTTCAGCCTTCTTATCCATTCCGCCAGCAATTAAGGTTATAGGAGCAGAAAAAGTCTCTAAAGCCTTAATTGCCGCTGCTGGATTGGTAGCCTTAGAATCATTAATATACTTTATTCCTTCTATTGTTGCTACTTCTTCAATCCGATGTTCTATTCCGCTAAACTCCTGTAGCACTTTCCGAATTATTTTCACATCAATTCCCCTAAGTAATGCAATTACTACCGCCCCTAAGGCATTCTCTAAATTATGTGGTCCCTTAATTCCAGTCTCATCTATCTGAATTAATGGTTCATTATCAGCAGTTAAATTATTAATTATCTTTCCTTCTGCTGCATAAATTCCATGATTCAGTCTACTCTGTTGACTAAAATAGATAACCTCTCCTCCAGTCTCATCTGCTAGACCTCTGGTTAATTCATCATCATAATTTAAAACTGTATAATCACTCTCTGTTTGATTAATAAATATCTTCTTTTTTGCTGCTATATAATCTTCAAAGGTACCGTGACGATTTAAGTGGTCCGGAGTTAAATTTAAAATAAGACTAATTTTAGGTCTGAAATCTCTAATATTCTCCAACTGGAAAGAACTAATTTCAGCAACTACTACTCCCTTATCAGTTAGCGAAGTTATATCCTCAATCAAAGGGTAACCAATATTTCCTCGAATCTTTACTTCTTCTTGAGCAACAGTAAAGATCTCACCAGTTAAGGTAGTAGTTGTTGTTTTACCGTTAGTTCCAGTAATAGCCATAATAGGTGCTGAACAAAAATGGTAGGCCAACTCTATTTCACTGATAACCGGAATCCCCAGACTCTGAGCTTTTTCTAAGATTGGAATATCACTGGGCACTCCCGGACTAACAACTATTAAGTCAGTATTATCAGTCACCTTGCTGCTGTGGCCGCCTAAGTCAAAATCTATTTCATAATCAGCCAACTCTCCTAATTCATTCTGCAATTCATCAGCCGATTTGATATCACTAACTACAACTTCTGCTTTCTGTTTAACTAAAAATTCTGCTGCAGCTACCCCTGTTCTTTTACCTAAGCCAATAACTACTACTTTTTTATCTGCTAAATTCATCTCAATACCACCTTGCTTTTTTTATTAAATCCCTTGTAAACCTAATAAGCCTACTAATGATAGAATAGCTGCTACAATCCAGAAGCGAATTACAACCTTAGTCTCTTTCCAGCCTTTCAATTCAAAATGATGATGCAGCGGACTCATCTTAAAGATCCGTTTTCCACCAGTCAATTTAAAGTAAATAACTTGAATCATTACTGATAAAGCTTCTATTACATAAACACCACCGATAATTACTAAAAATAATTCAGTTTGAGTTAAAACAGCGGCTACTGCAATTGCTCCTCCTAAAGCCAAAGAACCAGTATCACCCATAAACACCTGAGCTGGATAACTATTAAACCAGGCAAAACCTAAACAGGCACCTACAATTGAAGTAGTGAAGATAGCTAAATCATAATTACCGAATTTTAAATTAATCACTGTATAAGTAATGGCCACTATAATAGTCACCCCGGCTGCTAAACCATCAAGACCATCAGTTAAATTAACAGCATTCGAGGTTCCTACTACCACTAAAATTACAAACGGAATAAAATAAATCCCTAAATCTATTACTGTTCCCAGATAAGGAATTATAAGTTCTGAACTAATATTAAGATTATATAAAACATTATAGCCAAGTAGACCACCAATTAAAATCTGTATCAATAATTTATGCATAGCCCGCAGTCCTAATGAACGATCAGCTACAATCTTAATTGAATCATCCAACAGCCCTAAACAGCCATAGCTCAAGGTCACAAATAAAGCCCAAAATAATTTTGGAGTAATATCAGTAAATAATAGAACTGGAACTACAGTAGATACTAAAATAATAACTCCACCCATAGTTGGAGTTCCACTCTTTTCAAAATGCCGTCTAGGACCTACTTCTCTAATATTCTGCCCAAATTTTAATCTCCGCAATAAGCTAATCATTACTGGACCAATCAATAAAGTAATAATGAAAGCAGTAGCTGCAGCATATATTAAGTTAATCAATATTCTAGCCCCTCCTTCAGTCTCCGAGTAGTGCTTTTTCTACTTCTTCTAGCTTCATACCTCTTGATCCTTTAAGTAAAATTGTATCATCTGGCTTAATTAACTGCAACAACTGCCGGTTGATTTCTTGATTATCATCACAGATAAATATCCTACTGCTATCCATTCCTAACTTTTTAGCTTCTTGTCCAATTAAAGAAGCTAAATCTCCCACTGTTAAAAGATAATCTATTTTCTTGTTAATAACTTTCTTACCTATTTGGCGGTGGGCCTCTTCAGCAGCAGAACCCAACTCCAGCATATCACCTAAAACAGCAATCAAACCTCCCTTATCAGTACCTATATCTACCAATAAATCCAATCCCGCCTCCATTGATGTAGGATTGGCATTATAGGCATCATTGATAAGAGTAATATCATCTTTAAGTTCTTTAATTTCCCCTCTCATCCCCGTTAAATCTGGTTCAGCTAATCCCTGTTGGATCTCATTTATATTCAATCCAAGCTTTAATCCCACCCCAACAGCTGCTAAAGCATTATAAACATTATATTCTCCAGCTAAAGGTAAGTCTATTGTAAATTCCTCTAGCTGCCGACTTACTCTAAACTTTAAACCAGCCTCTCCTAAATTATCTACTCTACTAGCCTGCAGATTATTTCCACTTTCCCGTCCGTAATATAAGATCTCAGCCTTAGTTTCATCTGCCATCTGACGTACATATTTATCATCCCCATTTAAAATAGCAGTTCCTGTCGGGGGTAGGTTCTCTACTAATTCACTTTTAGCCTTAGCTATATTCTCTTGACTTCCTAAACACTCCAGATGGGTTAAACCTACATTAGTTACAACTCCAATCTGAGGCTGTGCAATCTGACATAGAGTTTTGATATCACCTAACCCTCTCATAGCCAGTTCTACCACTACTGCTTCATAAGTAGAATCTAATCTAAATAGAGTTAAAGGCAACCCAAATTCATTATTGTAGTTGCCTTCTGTCTTCAACGTTTTAAATTTAGTCTCCAATACAGAAGCTACTAAATCTTTAGTCGTAGTTTTTCCAGTACTTCCAGTTATTCCAATAACTGGAATATCAAATAAACTGCGATAATACTCTGCTAAATCCTGTAGCGCCCGAGTAGTATCCTCTACTCCAATTATGACTTCATCCGAATCAACATTATTATATCTCTCAACCTGTTCATTATCAACTACCGCTCCTACAGCTTCCGCTCTAAGAGCATCCATAACAAAATCATGGCCGTCAAATCTGTCCCCTTTAATAGCAAAGAATAGTTCTCCGCTGTTAATTGTTCTAGAGTCAATAGATATCTGCTTAATCTCTTCCTTCAGATTACCGCTAATCAATCTACCATCTATTTCTGAAATAAAATCATCAACTGTCATAATCTCCATTCTATTCACCTCTAATTTTAGCTAAAGACCTACGAGCTACTTCTCGGTCATCAAAAGGAATAGTTTTATCTTTAAAGGTTTGATATGTTTCATGGCCTTTGCCCACTATAAAGACTAAATCATCAGGTTGAGCTGATTCAATTCCATAATTTATAGCTTCAGCTCTATCTTCAATAATTATATAATCACAATCTTCTCCTTTAATTTTATCTTTTTCTTTGATACCTACCTCAATATCAGCAATAATCTCTGCTGGTTCTTCACTACGTGGATTATCAGAAGTAACAACAGCAAAATCACCCAATTCAACAGCTACCTGTCCCATAATAGGCCTCTTATCCTTATCCCGGTCTCCACCACAGCCAAAGACAACAATAATTCTGCCCTCTACAAAATCATGAGCTGTCTCTAAAATATTGCGCAGGCTATCCGGAGTATGAGCATAATCCACAATCACTCCAAAGTCTTGAGCCTCTTCAATAATTTCAAATCTGCCAGCTATACCCTGAATTTCCTCTAACCCAGCCTTTATCTCATCTAAATCAACACCTAAGCTCAATCCAGCACCAATAGCCGATAAAGTGTTATAGACATTAAATAAACCGGTTATATTTAAATCTAGCTCCATCTCTCCTATCGTACTCTCCAAGCCAAACTCCACACCTGTAGGACTGATAGTAATATCCTTAGCCTTTAAATTAGCATCCTTTTCAATACCGTAGGTAAGAACTTTACTGTTAGCTGCTTCCAAAAATTCATCACTATGCGGATCATCAATATTGATTATAGCTGTTTTTTCACTGCTATCCTTAAGACTGGAAAATAACTTCTTCTTGGCTGCTAAATATTCACTGAAGGAATCATGGAAATCCAGATGATCCTGAGTAATATTGGTAAAGATAGCCACATCAAAATCAATCTTAGCCACCCGATTTAAGTCCAAGGCATGGGAAGAAACCTCCATTACTACATGGGTAACTCCTTTATCGATCATCTGAGCCAGTAATTTATTTATATCCAAAGCTTCTGGAGTTGTTCTTTGTGAATCAAACGTTTGATCACTGACTTTATTCTTTATAGTTCCGATCAGCCCTAATTTATATCCAGCCTTTTTGAGAATAGACTCAATTAAATATGTGTTAGTAGTCTTACCATTAGTTCCGGTAACTCCAACCACTTTTAACTCCCGAGACGGATAATCATAAAAAGCAGCACTAACTTCAGCTAACCCTAGCCGTGTATCATCCGTTTTAATAACTGTAACTTCACTATCTACTTCTACTTCTTTCTCAACTAACAAAGCTGTAGCCCCTGAATCGATAGCTTCTTCTATATAATTATGCCCATCATCTGTAAAGCCTTCAATGCAGACAAATAAATAATCAGTTTCTACATTTCTAGAGTCATAGGCTATACCTGCAATTCTACTATCTAAATCTCCTTGTAAAACTCCAATCTTCAGATCAGTTACTACTTCGTTTAAGTTTTTCACTTATCTTTCCTCCTTAACCCATTTAGTATATATTATTTTAAACCTCGCCTGCTTTATTACTGATTAATTTAATTTTACTTTAATTGTATCGCCAGATTCAATCCTTGTACCCGGTTTAGGCTGTTGTGAAGTAATTGTTCCCTTACCTTCCCCTTCTAACTTCAGTTCTAATTCAGATAAAAGTGATCTTGCTTCCTTTAAACTCTCTCCTTCTAAGTTGGGAACAGTAATATCATAACGGCTTCGATGATCCAAAGCATCATCCGAAAAGAAAATTACTGTACTTCCTTTTCTAATCATAGCCCCCGGCTTAGGAATCTGATCTGCTATCTGATCACCGCTACCTTCAAATTTAGAATTTAAACCTAACTGTCGTAATTTAGACTGGCCTTCAGCAAAGGAATAATTAATTAAATTCGGCACTTCAACTTCTTTAGAATCCTCTTGTTCTCTATCTCTTACTTCTTCCCTTTCAGTAGGGGGGATTCCTAAATAACGTACTGTATCTTTAACTACATCATGGAATAAAGGTGCAGCTACCTGTGAACCATAATAAGGATAACTCGAAACTCCTTTCATTACTACCAAAACCACAAGCTGGGGATTATCTATTGGAAGCATTCCAATAAAAGATGAATCATAGGACTGAACTCCGTAATGTTTAGCAGTCCCTGTCTTGCCACCAATTCTATATCCTTTAACCTGAGCCTTTTCTCCTGAACCATCAGTTACTACTCCTTCTAATAAATCTCGGGTTGTTTTAGCAGTTTCTTCAGAAACCACCTTCCGGATTTCTTTAGATTTAAAATCCTTGATTACCTCTCCTTCCTCATTCTCTATTCTATCCACTAACCTGGGGTTTAAAAGCACTCCATCACTAGCCACTGCTGAAACAGCCGTAATTAACTGCATCGGTGTTACCGAAATACCATGCCCAAAAGACATAGTAGCCAATTCCACCGGTCCTATATCATCATAATCATAGACTAAACCGTCTGCTTCACCAGGTAGATTAATATCAGTCTTCTGCCCAAAGCCAAATGCTTTAACATACTGATAAAAATCTTCTTTACCTACTCTCTGTCCTATCTGCACAAATCCAGGATTACATGAATTAGCTACTACTTCAGCAAAAGTCTGCTTGCCATGGCCTCCATTCTTCCAGCATTTAATTCGTTCACCTTCTACTTTAATATAACCAGGATCGAAAAATTGATCTTCAAGGTTAACGACTCCTTCCTCTAATGCAGCCGACATAGTAACAATTTTAAAAGTAGACCCCGGCTCATAAGAATCAGAGATAGCACTGTTTCGCCATCGTCCTGGTGAGTATTTAGCAAAATGATTAGGATTATAAGTAGGTCTATTAGCTAAAGCTAAAACTCCACCAGTCTGAGGATTCATTACAATAATTGTACCGCCTTCTGCCTCATTGCCCCGCAAAGCTTTCTCTAATTCCCGTTCAGCAATATATTGGACTACATGGTCAATAGTAAGATAGAGATTATTGCCATCCGTAGGATCTAAATACTGCTCTACCCCCCGCGGCATCATTCGTCCAGTAGCATCCTTTTCAATCATTATTCGTCCCGGCTCTCCCCGTAAAACCTGATCATAAGCCAATTCTATTCCGTTAAGCCCTTGATTATCAATCCCAGCAAAACCTAAAATATGGGCTGCTAAATCTCCTTTAGGATAAAAGCGCTTAGTTTCTTCAGTAAAAGTAATACCCGATAAGTCAAGAGATTTAATCTGTGCAGCCTTCTTTTCTGAAATTTTGCGTTCTAAATAAACAGCATAAGCCGACTTAGTAATCTTTTTATAGATTTCACTACGTTCCATATCCAAAATCAATGTTAATTTATCAGCTACTTTACTCGGATCTTCAATTTCAGCCGGAACAGCAACTACTGTCTGTGAACTACCGCTGATTGCCAGCTCTTCCCCATTTTTATCATAGATAATTCCACGCCTAGGTTCAACTTTCAACTTTCTTAATCGCTGATTTAAAGCCTTTGATTGATACAATTCATTATTAAAAATCTGTATCCAGGCCAATCGCAAAATAATTCCTAACATAACAAAAACTACAATAAGAAAAAGAATTAGAATTCTTTTTCTTACTTGTAGTTTAGATTCCCCCATATAAATCCCCCTTCACTAATAATCCCTAGGGGCCAAAACTTTTGCCCTACATTAACTCTATTCTTCCAAGGTTCCAGCCTCCACTTCAGTAAGTCCCTGTAACCAACTAATGACTTTACGGCTTAACCTACTTAACCTAAATCTGTTAACTGTAGAATCAACTGACGGCTTATTTTTAATGTTAGACATTTCCTGTTGACCCATAGCGATATACTCTATATCTTCTGCTTTTATCATTCCTAATTCATTCTTAGCTACTTTCTCTACCCGGCTTAGAGATTTATTTTGAGAAATTTTTAATTTCAATTTCTGCTTCTTAGCAGTCAAAGTTTCAATTTCTTTTTCTACTTGATTAATCTTTAAATTAATTTTACTCAGTTCAACATACTTATTAATATATAAAATACTAAATATAACTGTAATTAAAGTAATTAAAATACCGATAATCATATATATCAAAATACTATCAGACTTATTATTATTACTACTTTTTTGCTGTCTCTGCTGCTTTTCTTTATTACTAGCAGTAGAATTTATTTTTTTATAATCTTTTGTTTTCTTTTCTACTACTATCACTTTATTCACCTACCCCTCACTTTAGAACTAAATCAAAGTTTTTCTGCTGCTCTTAACTTTGCGCTCCTAGCTCTCGGATTATCATCTATTTCCTTTTGCTGAGCAGTTATAGGTTTTTTAGTAATAATTTCCACCTCTGCTTCTTCATCACAAGCACAGACCGGAAAATCCGGCGGACAGATACAGTCTTGGGCTAACTCTTTAAACTTATGCTTAACAATTCGATCTTCTAAAGAATGAAAAGTAATAAATGCCATTCTTCCACCTGACTTTAATAAAGGTACTATCTTATCTAAAGTTTTTGTTAAAACTTCTAACTCATTATTAACTGCAATTCTTAATGCCTGGAATGTCCGTTTAGCCGGATGAGGGCCGCTTCGTCTAGCACCAGCAGGAATTGCCGCTTTAATTGTTTCTACTAACTCCGTAGTTAATTTAAACGGCTTATCTTGACGGTACCTAACTATAAATTCTGCAATTCTACTTGCCCATTTTTCTTCTCCATACTCAGCAATAATATCTGTTAGTTCTGATTGGGATAAATCATTTACTAAATCAGCAGCAGTCCTAGAAGCTCGTTGATCCATTCGCATATCTAATGGCGCTTCATATTGGTAACTAAATCCTCGTTGAGCAGTATCAATCTGATGGGATGAAAACCCTAAATCAAATAATAATCCATCAACAGAATCTATTCCGAATCTATTCAAAACTCTATCGATATTTTTATAATTATCCCTAACTAACTCCACCTTACATTCAGCATTAGACAGAGACTCTTTAGCAGCTTCAATGGCTGCTAAATCTTGATCAATACCAATTAAAGTACCGTCTGTCGTAAGCTTATCTGCAATTTCTACAGCATGTCCTCCGCCTCCTACTGTACAGTCAACATAAATGCCGTCTTCTTTACAATCCAATAATTCAATCGTTTCTGTCAATAAAACCGGTATATGTTCAAAATCCATTTTATCACCTAATCCAATATTTTATATTATATTCCTACCATAGGATAAATGAAGAGACACTCATCCAATCCACGGGTTACTACAAATTTATTCCCCAGCTCCTTTCGAAACTTAGAGGGAATAATTACTCGTCCTTTTTTATCCATTGCATGTACATACTCACCCATTAACATACTAAATCCCTGCTTTATTTAATCAGATTAACCACAATCACTCCACTTCTCCCCACAATCTACCACTACATTATTTAAATATTCTAGGCTAACATATAAAACCCTTTTAATTTTGGGGAAAATATTAATTATTAACTGCTGCAATATTGATATTATGTGTCACTTTCAAGATATTGCAGTGATAGTCAATATGTATCCGCCGCTTGCCGTTCGCTCAACATCCTGTTTCGCTCACTGTCAAAAACTGGCCCTCCACCGTCCGTGGTTCCGGACCAGTTTTAAGAGTCGCTCTGGACACATATTGACTATTGATAATAGAATATATTGAACTACAAATAGTCAACATTTCTCTGGAGCGACTCTTAAAAAGAACTTGGAGCCATGGAGGTTGTAGAATAATTTCTTTTTGTTCTTAGTCCTTTAGATTTGCTCAATACTACCATATTTAGCTCTAAAGGTTACTCCCATAGCCAGTCATTGGTTTGTATGCTGGCTATGGCGGAAAGTTCTTTTTTGAGAGTGAGTGAGACAGGACGTCGAGCGAATGGCAAGCGTAAGAGATTTGTTGACTATAATCTGCAATATCTCAAACGAACGGTAAACGTTTGCAAGATATCAACTCTAAACTGCAACAATATATCAATAATATGTCATCAATATCTAACATAAAAATTTAATTAGAAAGCTATATGTTATTATCTTATCCTAAATATAAAAAGTTATTAACATCCTGCACTATTTCATTTATCATACATATGATAATTAATAAATGGAAGTAAAATAAGGAGGGGAGAAAGATGAAGATTGACTTCTTCTTTGCTTGGTCTAAAAATGAAGAAGATGACTTAAAGTCATGGGGCGGAGGATTTAAATTACCGAGTTTTCTTAAATGGATTAAAGGAATATTAAAAAGGTAAGTTTATTAAGATTAAGATTTATAATTTAATTAATAATGGAACTAAAACTGGTACTAAAAAAGATAATACTGCACCACTAATAAAAGCAATGATCCCTAATTTAGAGGTAGAACTCTTGACAATTAAAGGTAAAGTAGTATCCATAGTAGTTGCTCCTCCAGGAGCAATTAAAGTCAAACTAGTTTTCCTTTTAGCTAATATAGGTATTAAAATAACTGCTAATAATTCCCGAAATACATTAGTCAAAAAAGCTAAACTACCTATTTGCACATCATAAATCTCCGTTATCAATACTCCGGACAAACTATACCAGCCAAATCCAGCTCCTATAGCACTTGATTCATTTAGTGGTAATGCCAGTAGCCAACCGCTTAAAATAGCCCCTATTATACTACCAACCCCTATCATTAAAGGAACTAAGATAATTCTCCATCCCATCTTTTTTATTTTAGTAATTACTTCTTTCTTCTGACCAATATCAATTCCAATCCCTAATAATAATAGAGCTAAAAAGTACATAGTTGTTTGATCTAATATACTAGCTATCTGCTGAGGTAAGAAAAATTGTCCAGCTAAAATACCGCCAACCACTGATAAAATGATCAAAATAGTCATCTTTAGTTCTTATCCTCCTTTCCAAAATCAATTATCATACCTTCTATTAACTTAATTAAACTTAAGCTTCCTGCTATACTTCCTACTGCTAAGGCTAAAGCTTGAAAACCTAACTTATCTAAGTTAGATATAATCTTATCATTTAACCCCATTTCTGCTCCCATACTGAATAGCAACAATACTAATCCTATAGTAATTAATTCATCAGTTAAACTGGATAATTTATTCGGCAGAATTTCAAAATAACCGATTAATAGTCCCAATAATAAGGAAAGAATTATTAATGCCATTTTGCTTTCACTCCTATATTCAGAATTATTCATTCCTAAAATCATGCACTTTGAAATATAAAAAATCATCGGCTAATGCTTCTTCTATTCCCAGATTGAAAAAAGTAATTCGTTCTTTATAGCAGCTAAAATGCTCTTCTAAAGTCTGTTCTGCATGAGGGCTGACTAAGTAAATATGTAATTGAGGATTATTTTTCAACCCTTCAAGCACCTGCTGTTTTATTAAAGAATCACCAAAACTATATCCAATACAGATTAAAATTTCTGTCTCTAGTAGGTGTAGACCAAAATAATGTAATAATTTTTGAAACGGCTCACAGCTATTCTTTTTAGGATAGACTAATAAATTGGATAATTCTGTACCTAAAAAATACTCCAATTTACCATCGTAATTAGTAACAGGAATCTTTAATTTCCTCTCATCTTCTGTTTCATACCACATACTTGAACCATGTAGTTTATACAATCGCAGATCAAAACTCTTATCTTCAAGTAAATCAGGCTGCCAGGTTAATCTAAAACCATCAGTATAATTAATTTGGTAAAGTTCACATAATGTTTCGATAAGCAAATCATAATTTAGGGTAAACACCTGTAAACTATCTATATTATAGATGAATCTCCTTAAAGGCAATAGATAATCTATATTACTTTTTTCCACAGTACATTCTTTTCGAATTAATCTCTTTAATTTTTTGATCATAGTCGAAACTAAATCTAAATTATTTATTAATTCATTATCTGTATTGATAAATAAAGATTTAATTGGTTCCTGGTCAAGTTCTTTAAATAAATTCAATATCTTTAGTAACAATTTTAGATTGAAATTATAATCATCTTTAGCAAACCTATCTTCCATTAAACTAATTAAATCTATCTCTCTTTTAGTTAAATTTTCAACATATAATTCATATAGCTGTTCTAAAGGCGGTATACCAGCCGGAACTGATGCTCCTGCTCCTAATAAAAATGAATACTTATTATTCATATTAACACATCCTATTAATAAGAATACCATTAATAGACTGTGTAATAGAAGAAAAATTTATGCCTTTAATATTGAATTAGACAAAAATGCTAATGATTTAATTGAAGAAGGCATGGAGCATATTATTAACAAATATGAAAATCAAAAGAATATTTAATTTCAAGGTATCAAAACTTAAAATTAAAGGCTCATTCAGCCCCTACGACAAGCATAGGGGTTTTCTGAGCCGAATACCTATAAAAACACCTCTAATCATACTGACTGATTAAAGGTGTTTTTATGTTTTATTATTTTAATAGCCGCTTTACTCGTTCTAAATTAACTTCTGCTTTCTGGTAAGTACTATCCACAGCCAAAGCTTCTTCATAGGCTTTTTTTGCCTTCTTTAATTCATCCACATTTTCATAAGCAAACCCTAAATTATTATATAAATAAGGAATCCCCGGGTTTAAAGCAACTGCTTGTTTCAAAACTGAAATAGCCTCTTTATACTGATTAGTCTGGATATACGTATATCCTAAATTATTTAGAACATAATAATTTTCATCATTTAATTCTACTGCTTTTTTAAAACTATCAATCGCTTCTTTAATCTTTTCAGCCTTCCTATAAGCTCTTCCTAAAACATTATAAGCATCATCAATCTTTTGATTAGTTTCAATAGCTTGTTTAGTAATCTCTATTGCCTGGTCTATTTTATCTTGTTTTAAATAAACTCTACCTAGATTAACCATAACTCGATAATGCTCCGGCTTAATTTCATGGGCTTTCTTTAATTGAGTTTCAGCAAATTTATACTTATCTAAACGATAATAAGTCAATCCCAATATATAATGAGGATACATTAAATCAGGATTTTCTGAAATAGCTGCAGCTAATTTCGGAACAGCAGACTGATAATCACCAGCTCTAAAATGCTTTAGTCCCAATTTATAATTACTTACTTCCTTGTTCGAACTTGAAGCCGTCGCCACAAAACCGGTACATAACAAATTAATTACGATTAAACTAATAATTATAAATTTAGACCGCCTGTTAATCATTTTAACCACCACCTGATTATTTATTTTTCTTTCTATTTTACTTATTCTGTCTATTATTATAAATTCCCTGCAAAAATAAAGAATTTATATCCCCCGTAAAATAAAAAAACTCTAACATATGATAGTTATCACATATTAGAGAGTAAATTTCAGATTTAAATTTTAAATGGGGTGAGTGATGGGATTTGAACCCACGACCTCAGGAGCCACAATCCTGCGCTCTAACCATCTGAGCTACACCCACCACAAAAGAAAAGTGGTACGCCTGGGAGGAATCGAACCCCCGACTCATGGATTAGAAGTCCATTGCTCTATCCACCTGAGCTACAGGCGCGAAAAAATTGGAGCGGGAAACCGGACTCGAACCGGCGACACCCAGCTTGGAAGGCTGGTGCTCTAGCCAACTGAGCTATTCCCGCATAATCAAAATGGTGCGAAGGGCGGGAGTCGAACCCGCACGGGATTAACCCACTAGATCCTAAATCTAGCGTGTCTGCCAGTTCCACCACCTTCGCACGAAGATTAAATAGATGGTGGCAAGACCCGGATTCGAACCGGGGACACGAGGATTTTCAATCCACTGCTCTACCAACTGAGCTATCTCGCCACATTTATAAAACATTTTGGTTGCACTTTTCAAGCACTACAATTATAAAAGATTATATGGTTGCGGGGATCGGATTCGAACCGATGGCCTCCGGGTTATGAGCCCGACGAGCTACCAGACTGCTCTACCCCGCGGTATTTATTCTTTTAAATGGTGAGCCATGGAGGGATCGAACCTCCGACACTCGGATTAAAAGTCCGATGCTCTTCCAGCTGAGCTAATGGCCCACTTTACTTGGAGCTGACGACCGGACTTGAACCGGTAACCTGCTGATTACAAGTCAGCTGCTCTGCCAATTGAGCTACGTCAGCACATGGCGGGGATGACGGGATTTGAACCCGCGTCCTCCGGCGTGACAGGCCGGCGTTGTTGACCAGCTCTACTACATCCCCTTAAATGGTGGGCGAAACAGGGCTCGAACCTGTGACCCCCTGCTTGTAAGGCAGGTGCTCTCCCAACTGAGCTATTCGCCCTTAATGGCACCCCCAGCCAGGCTACAAACCAAGCCTTGCTGTGGCATATGCTATTACTACACTTAAGTTCAAGTTACTTACTTACAATATATTCAAGTGCATTTAAATAAGTTTTAGTGGCACCCCCAAGGGGATTCGAACCCCTGCCGCTAGGATGAAAACCTAGTATCCTGGGCCTCTAGACGATGGGGGCATATCTTAATGGCTGGGATGGCAGGATTCGAACCTGCGGTACAGAGACCAAAACCCTGTGCCTTACCGCTTGGCGACATCCCAATATCTTCAATATGCTTTATTAATTAATTTCCGGCAGCGACCTACTCTCCCATAGGGTCACCCCCATAGTACCATCAGCGCTGGAGGACTTAACTGCTGTGTTCGAAATGGGAACAGGTGTAGCCCCTCCGCGATTACCACCGGAAAATTTATTTACTTGTTTATTTTTTACTCACACCTAACAATATATCATCTCTATTGACTCTTGTCAAGTGCTTTCTAGTTGCACTTTCAAAACTGCACAATACCTTCCACAGATCAAATCCTCGATCTATTAGTACCAGTCAGCTTAGAACATTACTGTCCTTACACCTCTGGCCTATCTACCTGATCTTCTTTCAGGGATCTTACTAGATTTACTCTATGGGAAACCTTATCTTGAGGTTGGCTTCGCGCTTAGATGCTTTCAGCGCTTATCTTATCCGTACTTAGCTACCCAGCTCTGCTCTGGGCAGAACAACTGGTTCACCAGAGGTACGTCCATCCCGGTCCTCTCGTACTAGGGATAGATCCTCGCAAGTCTCCTGTGCCCACGACGGATTAGGGACCGAACTGTCTCACGACGTTCTGAACCCAGCTCGCGTACCGCTTTAATGGGCGAACAGCCCAACCCTTGGAACCTGCTCCAGCTCCAGGATGCGACGAGCCGACATCGAGGTGCCAAACCTTTCCGTCGATGTGAACTCTTGGGAAAGATAAGCCTGTTATCCCCGGGGTAACTTTTATCCGTTGAGCGACGGCAATTCCACTCTCTACCGTCGGATCACTAAGCCCTACTTTCGTATCTGCTCGACCTGTATGTCTTGCAGTTAAGCTCCCTTCTGCCTTTACACTCTACGTACGATTTCCAACCGTACTGAGGGAACCTTTGGGCGACTCCGTTACTGTTTGGGAGTCGACCGCCCCAGTCAAACTGCCTGCCTGACACTGTCCCCATAGCGGATAACGCTACAAAGTTAGAATTCCGGAACAATAAGAGTGGTATCCCAGGGATGGCTTAACCGAAACTGGCGCTCCGGTGTCAATGCCTTCCACTTATCCTGTACATATTGTACCAAAACTCAATATCAGGCTGCAGTAAAGCTCCACGGGGTCTTTCCGTCCTGTCGTGGGTAGCCTGCATCTTCACAGACACTTCAATTTCACCGAGTCCCTTGTTGAGACAGCGCCCAAGTCGTTTCGCCATTCGTGCAGGTCGGAACTTACCCGACAAGGAATTTCGCTACCTTAGGACCGTTATAGTTACGGCCGCCGTTTACTGGGGCTTAAGTTCCAAGCTTCATCATCAAAAGATGACTAACTCTTCCCCTTGACCTTCCAGCACCGGGCAGGCGTCAGCCCCTATACTTCGACTTGCGTCTTAGCAGAGACCTGTATTTTTGGTAAATAGTCGCTTGGGCCTGGTTGTTGCAACCTGTCAAAGACAGGTACCCCTTCTCCCGAAGTTACGGGGTCATTTTGCCGAGTTCCTTAACAAGGGTTCTCTCGCGCGCCTTAGAATTCTCATCCTGTCTACCTGTGTCGGTTTGCGGTACGGGCGCCTTTAATCTCGCTAGAAGCTTTTCTTGACAGTCGAGGAATTGTCACTTCCTCTCCGTAGAGAGTCGTCATCACAGCTTAGGATTAACACTAATCCGGATTTACCTAGATTAGCTCCCTGACTGCTTAAACATGGAATATCCATTACCATGCTGACATACCTTCCTGTGTCACTCCTTTACTCAAATGATTAAAGGCGGCATCGGAATCTTGACCGATTAACCATCACCTACGCCTTTCGGCCTCGGCTTAGGTCCCGGCTTACCCTGAGCGGACGAGCCTTCCTCAGGAAACCTTAGACTATCGGCGAATAGGATTCTCACCTATTTTATCGTTACTCATACCGGCATTCTCTCTTCTATTCAGTCCACTGCTCCTTTCGGTACAGCTTCGGTCCAAATAGAATGCTCTCCTACCATTGGTAAAACCAATCCGCAGTTTCGGTGATAGACTTAAGCCCCGAACATTTTTGGCGCAAAGTCACTCGACCAGTGAGCTGTTACGCACTCTTTAAATGAATGGCTGGTTCTAAGCCAACATCCTGGTTGTCTATGCAACTCCACTTCCTTTACCACTTAGTCTATACTTTGGGACCTTAACTGGCGATCTGGGTTGTTTCCCTCTCGACTACGCAGCTTATCCCCCGTAGTCTGACTCCTAAGCTTACTGTAATGGCGTTCGGAGTTTGACTGGATTCGGTAACTTGATTAAGCCCCTAGTCCAATCAGTGCTCTACCGCCAAGACAGATACTTAAGGCTAGCCCTAAAGCTATTTCGGAGAGAACCAGCTATTTCCGAGTTCGATTGGCCTTTCACCCCTATCCTCAGCTCATCCTATGGCTTTTCAACGCCAATAGGTTCGGTCTTCCACACGATCTTACCCGTGCTTCAGCCTGACCAAGGATAGATCACTCGGTTTCGGGTCTACAGACTGCGACTTGCGCCTTTTAAGACTCGCTTTCGCTGTGGCTTCGCTTTTAAAGCTTAACCTGGGCCACAATCTGTAACTCGCCGGTTCGTTATGCAAAAAGCACGCCATCAGACTTTAAATAGTCCTCTGACCGCTTGTAAGCATACGGTTTCAAATTCTATTTCACTCCCCTCCCGGGGTTCTTTTCATCTTTCCCTCACGGTACTGGTTCACTATCGGTTGCCGGGTAGTATTTAGCCTTAGGAGATGGTCCTCCTTACTTCCCACGAGGTTCCACGTGACTCATGGTACTCAGGAAGTTATCAAGTCTATCCTTTCTTTCGTCTACAGGACTATCACCTTCTATGGTTCATCTTTCCAGATGATTCGACTAGAAAAGAATCAACTTGTGTAGTGTTACAGCACTACCTGATAACTCCTACGACGCTATAACAGCAACGCCTGTAAGCTTACACTGTTATAGTTTGGGCTCTTCCCTTTTCGCTCGCCGCTACTAGGGGAATCACTGTTGTTTTCTGTTCCTTAGGTTACTGAGATGTTTCAGTTCACCTGGTATGTCCTCTAAACCCTATGAATTGAGGCTTAGATGCTTGGATATTACTCCAAAGCAGGTACTCCCATTAGGAAATCTTCGGATCAACACTTGTGTGCAGCTAACCGAAGCTTTTCGCAGCTTACCACGTCCCTCATCGACTTCCGGCACCTAGATATCCACCGTATGCCCTTAGTAATTTGATCTGTTGATGCAGGTATTGTGCAGTTTTCAAAGTACAAGTTTGAGAGAATTGATCTCTCAAAACTGAACATTGTCCGTTAAACGCAATAGAATGGTTTAAAAGTACTCCTTAGAAAGGAGGTGATCCAGCCGCACCTTCCGATACGGCTACCTTGTTGCGACTTCACCCCCCTTATCGGACACACCTTCGGCGCCCGTAGACGACTTCTGGTGCATCCAACTCGGGTGGTGTGACGGGCGGTGTGTACAAGGCCTGGGAACGGATTCACCGCGGCATTCTGATCCGCGATTACTAGCGACTCCAGCTTCATGCAGGCGAGTTGCAGCCAGCAATCCGAACTGGGACCTGTTTTGAGGATTGGCTAAACCTTGCGGTATAGCAGCCCTCTGTACAGGCCATTGTAGCACGTGTGTAGCCCAGAGCATAAGGGGCATGATGACTTGACGTCATCCCCACCTTCCTCCAGTTTTTGACTGGCAGTCTCCCTAGAGTCCCCAACTTAATGCTGGCAACTAAGGATAGGGGTTACGCTCGTTGCGGGACTTAACCCAACATCTCACGACACGAGCTGACGACAGCCATGCACCACCTGTCACCGTGTGATCCAAAGGACCAAATTCTGCTGTTGACAGATAGTCACGGGATGTCAAGCCCTGGTAAGGTTCTGCGCGTTGCTTCGAATTAAACCACATGCTCCGCCGCTTGTGCAGGCCCCCGTCAATTCCTTTGAGTTTCAACCTTGCGGTCGTAATCCCCAGGCGGGATACTTAACGCGTTAACTGCAGCACTGAGGGAGTTGAACCCCCAACACCTAGTATCCAGCGTTTACAGCCAGGACTACCGGGGTATCTAATCCCGTTCGCTCCCCTAGCTTTCGTGCCTCAGCGTCAGGGTCAAGCCAGAGAGCCGCTTTCGCCACTGGTGTTCTTCCTAATATCTACGCATTTCACCGCTACACTAGGAATTCCGCTCTCTTCTCTTGCCCTCAAGTCTGACAGTTTCAAGCGCAGTGTATCAGTTAAGCCGATACATTTCACACTTGACTTGCCAGACCGCCTGCGCACCCTTTACGCCCAATGATTCCGGACAACGCTTGCTCCCTACGTATTACCGCGGCTGCTGGCACGTAGTTAGCCGGAGCTTTCTTCTCAGGTACCGTCAAGCCTAGCAGTTATTCACTACTAAGATGTTCTTCCCTGAGGACAGAGCTTTACGACCCGAAGGCCTTCATCACTCACGCGGCGTCGCTTCGTCAAGCTTGCGCTCATTGCGAAAGATTCCCCACTGCAGCCTCCCGTAGGAGTCTGGGCCGTGTCTCAGTCCCAGTGTGGCCGATCACCCTCTCAGGTCGGCTACCCATCGCAGCCTTGGTGAGCTGTTATCTCACCAACAAGCTAATGGGACGCGAGCACATCTAAAAGCGGAGGCAAAAAGCCGCCTTTGATGCAGCCTGGTTATCCAGGCAGCATAATATCCGAAATTAGCTTCCCTTTCGAGAAGTTATATCAGACTTAAAGGTAGATTACTCACGCGTTACTCACCCGTCCGCCGCTTTACTAACTGCTCAAAGAGCAGCTTTCTCGCGCGACTTGCATGTGTTAGGCACGCCGCCAGCGTTCGTCCTGAGCCAGGATCAAACTCTCCGATAAAAGAATATATTTAAATCTGCAGAGCAGATCTAAAAGTTGAGTTTAATATGGCTCAAATAAGAATAAAGGATTACTACCATTCTCAATTGACGTTGGCATGGACAATGTTCAGTTTTCAAAGATCAGTAGTCGCGAATAAGCGACATCAAGTATTTTAACATTTTTCTTGTAGCTTGTCAAGAACAAATTCAAGAATCTCAAGAAGATTCAGTTCTTTTCAAGCGACAATTAATATATTAACACAAATCCAGTCACTTGTCAAGAAGAAATCTCAAATTATTTGATTTTGCAGCAGAAAAGCCTGCTTTCTTACAAGCGACATTAAACATTCTAACATCAAAACTTAACTTTGTCAAGAAAAAAATGAATTAATTTGTCAGCCCCTGTGAGGCGACACTTTATAATTTATCATCTATCAGCTCTTTTGTCAAGGAAAAGTTGAGTAAAGCAGCAGTAAGGGAGCTATCTACTCCCCCACTCATGGCTACCATTACCTTTTTATCTGTCATTAGTTTTGCTCTCCTTCTTATATTTAATGGCTTATATCCTCACAATGAGTACAGACATCATCATCTTCAATACCTTTATAATTATTAATTGCATTCTGTAATGCATCAGCTGCTAAATTAGAACAGTGCATCTTCTCTGGTGGAAGACCGTCCAATGCCTCTGCTACCTCTGAATTAGTCAACTCTTCTGCTTCGTCAAGTGTTTTTCCTTTCACCATCTCAGTAGTAATACTGCTAGTAGCAATAGCTGCTCCACAGCCAAAAGTCTTAAACTTTATATCTGTAATTACATCATCTTCTACTGTAATATACATCTTCATAATATCTCCACAGGTTGGATTTCCTACTTCTCCTACTCCATCTGCATCTTCAATCTCACCCACATTTCGTGGATTCTGAAAATGATCCATCACTTTATCAGAATACATATTTACCCACTCCCTTTTATATCTAAAAATTAACTTTCATCTTATTTATTTAGCCTTATTATAAATTGGAGACATTGCACGTAACTTATCAACTACTTTAGATAATCTTTCCAATGCATAATCAATCTCTTCTTCAGTTGTATACTTTCCTAAAGTTAAACGCAGTGAACCATGAGCAATCTCATGGGGAATGTCCATAGCCAATAATACATGAGAAGGATCTAACGATCCAGAAGTACAGGCAGAACCGCTAGAAGCTGCAATCCCTTCTAAGTCCAAATTAAGCAATAAAGACTCTCCTTCAATATAACGGATGCTAACATTAACATTATTCGGCAATCGCTTAGTTGGATGACCATTTAAAATAACTTCATCTATATTCTCTTTAATACCATTGATTAATCTATCTCTTAATTCAGTAATCTTTTTCTGCTTTTCTTCCAAATTTTCAGCTGCTAATTCAGCCGCCTTACCTAAACCAACAATCCCTGGCACATTCTCTGTACTAGCACGTAGACCCCTTTCCTGGGCTCCACCATGCATAAAAGGAATAATTTCAGTTCCTTTACGGATATAACAGGCTCCAATACCTTTGGGTCCATTAAACTTATGGGCCGACAAAGAAAGAAGATCAACTTGTAATTCATTAACATCTACTGGAATGGAACCTACAGCCTGGACAGCATCAGTGTGAAAATAAATATCTTTGTCCTTTAGTATCTCTCCTATTTCAGCAATTGGCTGAATTGTCCCTACTTCATTATTAGCCAACATAATAGTAACCAAAATCGTTTCATCAGTAATAGCCTCAGCTACATCTGCTGGATCAACTAATCCATCTTCATCAACCGGCAGATAAGTTACATCAAAATCATGGTACTCTTCTAAGTATTCACAGGGATGTAAAACAGCATGATGTTCAATACTAGAAGTAATAATATGTTGCCCCTTATCTCTATTCTCCATTGCTATTCCTTTAATAGATAGATTATCTGCCTCAGTACCACCGCTAGTAAAGATAACTTCCTCTGGATCATCTGCTCCAATTAATTCTGCTACTTCTTCACGAACAGCCTCAACTTTTTCTCTTACCTCTCTACCAAAAGAATGAACACTGGATGCATTACCAAATTTTTCAGCCAAGTAAGGCTCGATAGCTTCTTTAACTTCTGGTGCTACTGGAGTAGTAGCAGCATTATCTAAATAAACTTTTTCCATTTTCAAATTACCTCCTCAATCCCTTTAAATATGGTATGAATAACCGTGATGTTCTCCCTCTTGTTTAGCATTAATAGCTTCCTGACGTAAATCTTCAAGAGTAATGGAGTTTAAGACTTCATTAATACTATTCCGTAATTTCTTCCAGATTAAACGAGTAATACAGCTTTCTATATTTTCACAACTGCTTTCTGATTCCTTAGCTACACACTCAGACGGTGCAATAGGACCTTCTAATTCTTGAATAATATCTTTAACAGTAATTTCAGCTGGCTTTCTAGCCAGTAGATATCCCCCATATGCTCCACGCACACTATTTACAAGGCCTGCCTTCCGTAAAGTAGCTATTAACTGTTCTAGATAATGTTCAGAAATATTCTGGCGTTCTGCTATACTATTCAATGGAGTAGCCCCTTGATCATCATAATGAAGAGCTAAATCTACCATTGCTCTAACTCCATACCGCCCCTTTGTAGATAGCTTCATCTAATCCCCTTTCTATAATCCCGACCATTATGGTTGGTTTTATCTAGATTCATATTAACACAAGAAATACCATTTGTCAATCATTTAAATTAAAATTATAAAAAGTTAATGCTTATCTAAGCACTAACTTTAGAGCCATTTCTATATTCAAGTTCTCATTCTCAATATTCTGTCCCTACTGATGAAAAATTATCAAACCTATCCATTAAATCCAATGAAAACTTTACTACTGGACCTACCCCTAATGCAAAGCAGAAAGTACCAATGCCTACCGGTCCTCCTAAACAGTAACCAATAAGTAAGACTAATACTTCCATCCCATTTCTAATTAATCCAATATTAAATCTTAATTTATAATCCAAAGCCATCATTAAACTATCCCGTGGTCCTGTTCCACAGTGAGCAGAAATATACATTCCAACGCCGATACCAAAAATAATAATTCCAAAGAATAGATATAAATACTGAAAAATCTGACCAACAGGAGGTTTAGGAATCACTAACATTACTCCATCAATCATAAAACCTACTACTAACATATTTAATACTGTACCTATTTTAGGCTTTATACCGCCTAATAAATAACTAAACAGAATAATTACTCCACCTGTTAACTGTCCTGCTCTACCTATTGTTAACTCAAATTGCTTTGTTAAGCCAATATGGAATACATCCCAAGGAGCCACGCCAAGGTCTGCTTTAATGATCAATACTATCCCAATACTAACTATAGATAGTCCTAATATAAATCTACTCCATTTTTTAAGCTCTTCCATCTTTAACCCTCACTTTACCTAAATTCTTCCTCTAACTGCCGAAATTCAGCCTGGCCTCCAGTAATTTCAGTAATTCTCTCTTTAAATTCTTCCAAATAACTTGGCTTCATAACTGCTATAACCTCTACTCCATCATTAGTATATTTAGTATCTTTGATTTTACCATGGTGGCCTTCTAAATCATTAATCACCTTTCCCATTGAATCATAAGGAACCCCAATACCTATAGTTAAATGGCGTTCCTTCTCTATTACTCCAGCTTCTTTAATTACTTCCCGTCCACATTTACCATAAGCCCTGATTAAACCACCGATACCATGTTTTCCGCCAAAATAACGTGTAACTACAATAACTACATTAGTTATTTCAGCACCATTAATTGCCTGCAAAAGAGGGGGACCTGCTGAACCAGCCGGTTCTCCAGCATCACTAGCTTTCTCTATACTATTACTTCCTAAACCTATTTTGAAAGCATAGACATCATTATGTTTAACATCAGGAAACTCCTCTGCAACCCGAGCTATAAAGTCTTCGGCACCCTTTACTGTCTGCACATTAGCTGCAGAAACAACAAATGTACACTTATCAATCTTTAATTGTACCCGATAATTCTCTGCTATCGTTTTATATTTATCCTGCATTTTGACCACCTCTAAACCCTAATTTAATCTTTCTTTAACTCATCTAAAAATTTCTTAATTTTCTTTTCATAGCCCTGATTTTCAGGTTTATAAAATCTTTTCTTGGCTAACTCATCTGGAAGATACTGTTGTTTTACATAATTTTGCGGATAATTATAGGGATACTTATAGCCTATACCGCGGTCTAGTTTTTCAGCCTCTTGATAATGAGTATCCTTGAGATGATTAGGAATACCAGAAACTGTTTCACTTCGCACTGCTTTTAGAGCTTGGTCAATCCCCTTGATAGCAGAATTACTTTTAGGTGCAGTAGCAATATAAACTGCTGCCTGAGCCAACGGAATTCTAGCTTCTGGTAATCCTATATACTCTACTGCTCGGGCTGTTGAAGTAGCCACTGTCAATGCTTGGGGATCAGCATTACCCACATCTTCAGCTGCATGAACAAGAATTCGGCGGGCAATAAATTTAGGATCCTCACCTGCTTCTATCATACGGGCTAACCAATACAGTGTTGCATCCGGGTCCGACCCCCGCATACTCTTAATAAAGGCAGAAACTGTATCATAATGATTATCACCTGTCTTATCATAATCCAAGCTACGCTGTTGAATCGACTCCTCTGCTACTTTGAGGGTTATCTCCTTAATCCCTGTTCCATTCTCAGGAGTAGTCAAAACAGCCAGTTCTAAAGCATTTAAAGCTATCCTAGCATCTCCATTAGCCATTTCTGCAATATGCTCTAAGGCCTCCTGAGTTACATCAACTTTATAGTCGCCTAAACCTTGTTCAGTATCATCTAGAGCCTTTAATAATATCTGTTTTAGGTTATCTTTAGTAAGCGGCTTTAATTCAAATACCCTGGATCTTGAAACTAAAGGTGAATTAACTTCAAAATAAGGATTTTCAGTAGTAGCACCAATTAAAATAATTATTCCTTTTTCGACTGCTGGCAGCAAGGCATCCTGCTGAGACTTATTAAATCTATGTATTTCATCTATAAACAGAATAGTCTTTGTCTGATACATTCTTCTTCTTTCTTTGGCCTGCTTAATTATTTCCCTAATATCCTTTATTCCAGAAGTAACAGCATTTAATCTTTCAAATTCTGAACTGGTTGTATTAGCAATTATCATAGCCAAAGTTGTTTTACCGGTTCCCGGTGGACCATAAAGAATTAAAGACTGGATCCGATCAGCTTTGATAGCCCGCCGTAATAATCGATCAGGACCGACAATTTCTTCCTGACCAAAGAAATCATCCAAAGTAGTCGGCCGCATTCTATCAGCCAAAGGAGCTGAAGCATCAAGTTCTTCTTGACTGCTGTGAGTAAAAAGGTCCATTCTTAATTAGCTCCCTTCTAAACATAATTATCATCTATATAGTATCATATTCGTCAGAATAATTACAGATGAATTCAAAAAGAAGAATTATAAGCGTCAACTTAAGCTAAATTTTGGTGAAATGCATCATTGTTGATATAATGTTGCACTTTCAAAATATTGCAGTGATAGTCAATATGGTTATCATCAATTAGAGTTGCTATAGACGCATATTGACCATTTGCAGTATGATATTGCCATGGTATTACATTTCAATCACAGCCTGGGCTGTTTCGGAGAAAAAAGATCTGGAACAGAGAAACTTCCCAGGCTATAGTTACAGCACAGAAATTTCATTAATATGGTTTTACGTCACCTCAGATAATTTTGCACAATTAGTTGATATCTTGCAAAAAGCGACTTTAAAGCAGCCCCAAAAGAGAGAATAATCACCATATAAGCTATAATTTTAAATGTAGCTATAAGGGTAATTTATTGCTGGTTGACTAGGGCTGATTTTCGGAGCGTTTGCAAGATATCAACTCTAAATTGCAACATTATATCAATAATAAGTAAGTACCTATATTAAGTTGACGCAGATAAAAGAAGACTTAAATTTCAAGCATAATTATGTAATTACTCTTTTTTCAGTCAAAACTTTATCTACTGGCAGGTCATGTTCATCAGTCACTACCTGATCTACGATCTGAATTTCAAAGGCTAAAGCTATTCTATCAACATCAGGGTCTAAACCAGCAGAGAACCGATCATAATAGCCGCCGCCATACCCTAAGCGATTACAGTCTTCATCAAAGGCTACTCCAGGAACCGTCACTAAATCTAATTCACTATGCTCAACCGGCCTGATATATTCTTCTCTGGGCTCTAAAATATCATAAGTGCCTGTTTCTAACTCCTGATCATAATCCTTTAGCTCAGATAATAAGAGAGATCTATCCTCCACTTGACTGATCGGAATAACAACCCGTTTGCCGTCATTCAAGGCTTCTTTAATCATAAATTCAGTCTTAACTTCATTTCTAAAATCCACATAAAACATAATTACTTCTGCTTCTATAAATTCATCCAGTTCAAATAATTTCTTCTTAATCTCCATACTCTTATCCAATAACTCTTTATCCGTTAACCGCTGCCTATAATTCATAACTTCCTCACGCTGCTCTTGTTTAGTTATTCCTACTTCTTGTGCCGACATTTTACCACTCCCCATTATATTTTGGAAAAGTTTTCTACATCAATCATATCAAATAGACTACTATTTTTCAATAAAAAAATTCAGTTCCTTTTAAGAACTGAATAATCGATAATATCTGTTCCACCATGCCGCAAGAATTAATATTTTTTGCTCCCCTTCTGCTAAGTGGGTGCCCTCCCAGCTGATTTATATGTCCACTCAATGGAGGCTTATACGCCACAGCTGGAGACCAGGCTCCCTGTGTGTTAGATGTTGGGCAAAATATAAATTCTATCACGTACACAGTAGAACAGATTATTATTTCCTTATTAATCTATATAAATCGTATCATACTTTTACTCTCTTTGCAACTGCCAATAAGTATCAAAATGACCTTTACTCTATCTTAAATTAGTTAACCTCGACTTCATCATCTTGGACCTTTAAATTCAACTCTTCAAGCTGTTCTTCTGCAACTCTTGACGGTGCTTCTGTTAACAGACAGGTAGCATTCTGAGTCTTAGGAAAAGCAATTACATCCCGAATTGTTTCTAACTTCCCTAATAACATAACCAGCCTATCTAATCCAAAAGCAATTCCGCCATGCGGAGGAGTTCCATAATCAAAAGCCTCTAATAAGAAACCGAATTTATTATCAATCTCTTCATCAGTTAAGGAAAGATTCTCAAAAATCTTTTCTTGAAGATCACGGTCATGAATTCTAATACTTCCTCCGCCTATTTCAGTACCGTTTAGAACCAGATCATAAGCTTTAGCTTTAACTTCTGTAGGTTTACTATCCAATAGATCAATATCTTCATCCTGTGGCGCTGTAAATGGATGATGGAGCGATACTAATCTATCTTCATCTTCATCCCGTTCTAATAATGGAAAATCAGTAATCCAGACAAAATTAAATTCATCCTGATCAATTAAATCCAACCTCTGTGCTAATTTCAATCTTAGATGTCCTAATGCAGCAGCTACTACTTTAGGCCTGTCAGCTACGAATAATAATAAGTCTCCTTCTTCAGCTTCCATTTCATTCTGAATTTCTTCCAATTCTTCATCACTTAAAAACTTACTGATTGGAGAACTGATGCCGTCTTCCCTCAAAGCAATCCAGGCTAATCCTTGGGCCCCATAATTCCCTACATAGTCAGTCAGATCATCTAAATCTTTACGGGAAAAGTCAGCACAGCCTTTGGCATTGATACCTTTTACTTCACCACCATCGGCAATAGTTCCGCTAAAGACATTAAACTCCGAATCTTCTACTATTTCGGATACATCAACTAATTCTAAACCAAATCTCAAATCCGGTCGATCAGTACCAAATCTATCCATAGCTTCTTGATAACTCATATGGGCAAAATCTGTCGGCTCCTCTAGACCAGCAGTAGCAAAAATCTCTTGGATCATACCCTCCACTAAAGATATAACATCATCTTCATCTACAAAGGACATCTCCATATCTATCTGAGTAAATTCCGGCTGCCGGTCAGCCCTTAGATCTTCATCTCTAAAACATCTCGTAATCTGATAATAACGTTCCATACCAGAAACCATTAATAGCTGTTTAAACAACTGCGGCGACTGCGGTAAGGCATAAAACTTACCTCTATGTACCCGACTCGGTACTAAATAATCCCGAGCTCCTTCAGGAGTACTCTTAGTTAACATTGGTGTTTCAATCTCTAAAAAGTCCTCTTCATCTAAATAATTCCGGACTGCCTTCTTAACTTGATGTCTTAAGATTATGTTTTCCTGCATATTAGGTCTCCGCAGATCCAGGTATCTATACTTTAAACGAAGATCTTCTCCTACCTCTGAATCTTCAGCAATCTGTAAGGGAGGAGTATCGGCTTCACTCAAAATTTCTATTTCTTTAACATTGACTTCTATCTCTCCAGTAGCAAGCTCTGGATTAATCGTCCCTTCAGGTCGTCTAGCTACCTTACCGGTCACAGCAATTACATACTCCTTGCGTAGATCTTCTGCTTTTTCAAATGCTTCTTTGGCCTCCTGCGGACTGAAGACCACCTGTACTAGACCAAATCTATCACGCAGATCAACAAAGATCAATCCGCCGTGGTCGCGGCGGCGCTGTACCCAACCCATCAGCGTAACTTCTTCATCTATCTCTTCACTACTTAATTCACCACAGTAATAATCCCTTTCTAAATCCTTCATGGCTGTCATCAAAGATTACCTCCTAAACTATGCTATCAATTCATTCATTTCCTCAACCAAATTATTCAATTTGATTTCCGTCTCTTCTCCTGTTTCCATATTCCTAACAGTAGCTGTTCCCTTTTCTAATTCATTACCACCTAAAATAATACTGTACTGGGCGTTAGTGCGGTCAGCACACTTCATCTGCCCTTTAACACTGCGACCTAGATAATCCATCTCTACTTTAAGTCCGGCCTGACGCAGCTGATATAGATACTCAAAAGCAGTCTCCTTAGCCGGTTGGCCTATAGTAGTAATAAAGAGGTCAAGATCTGTTGTTAGCGGTAGATCTACATCCTGCTCTTCCAAAGCGAGAATAATCCGTTCCATTCCCATAGCAAAACCAATACCAGGAATCTCTCGGCCTCCTATCTCTTCAGCTAAACCATCATAGCGGCCGCCGCCAAAGATAGTATCCTGAGCTCCTAAGCCGGTATACATAATCTCAAAGGCTGTCTTAGTATAATAGTCCAGACCGCGAACTAGACTAGAATCTATAATATAGTCTATATCCAACCGCTGTAGGTAATTCTGCACCTCTTTAAAGTGGTCTGCACAGTCTTCACAGAGCGAATCGATAATTTCTGGAGCATCAGCAGTATATTCCTGACACTTCTCATTCTTACAATCCAGAATCCTTAATGGATTCCGGTCATACCGCGACTGGCAGTCTGAACATAACTCTTCAAGATCATCTGCAAAATGATCTCTTAATTCTTCTCTATAGTCTTCTCTACATACCGGACAGCCAACGCTATTTAAATGAACCTCCAGATCAGATAAACCTAACTCCTTTAAAATCTGCAAACCCAGGCTAATAACTTCAGCATCAATAGCCGGGCTATCAGTTCCTAATACCTCAACTCCCATCTGATGGAACTGTCGGTACCGACCAGACTGCGGCCGTTCATACCTAAACATCGGTCCATAATAAAAGTATTTAGTCGGCTGGGCCTGTCCATAAATTTTATGTTCTAAAAAAGCTCTAACTACTGAAGCAGTACCTTCAGGACGAAGCGTTATGCTTCGCCCTCCTTTATCATTGAAGGTATACATCTCTTTTTCTACAATATCTGTTGCTTCACCAATCCCCCGCTGAAAGAGATCGGTATTTTCAAAAATCGGTGTTCTGATCTCTTCATAATTATACCTAGTACAGATATCCCGGGCAGTATCCTCTATATACTGCCACTTAAGGCTATCTTCTGGTAATATATCATTTGTTCCTCTTGGTTTCTTAATACTCATCTAAATGAACCTCCTGCCAACACGTAATTATTTATTATTTTCTTCTTCCTTACTTTCTTGTTCCTCACTCTCTTTTTGCTGTTCTTTAGCTTTTTTCTGAAGTGCCTTTTGTTTTTTTGCAGCTTTTTTCTGTAGTTCCTTAACCTTCTCCATTTCTGCTTTAGCTTTTTCTTCATAACCCATCTTTTTGTATAAGGATTGAAGGCGGTAATGAAGTAATAAATTATTTCCTGCAGACTCAGCTACTTTATCCAGCTGTTTAACTGCCTTATCTTCCTTACCTGCCTGTTGGTATAGATTACCAAGGGCAAGTTTCATTTGAGAATCTTTTGGACTCTTTTCAATAGCTTTCTTATAGGTTTCAATTGCCTTATCTGTTTTATCCTGCTGCTGATAGACCTGAGCTAAACCGCTGTAAATATAAGCTTCCTTGTTGCCTTGATCTAAAGCATTTTTATACCCGGCAACGGCTTCATCATAGTTTTCATTCTGGGCTGCCCTATAGGCCTTTATTTCTACAGAATTAATCTCAATATCAGCCTCTTCTCTATAATTATTTACCATCTGACTAATGGCCTGTTTCTTCTTCTGCTGCTTTAACTTCTTTCTTAATTTAGGCTTTATTTTTGTAAATTCTTCTCCTGCTGCTTCCTTTTCAGTTGACTTTTCGTAAGCATCTTTAAGCTCTTTTTCAGTTACTTCAACTCCATCCTGAGCCTGCTGAACCATTCTATTAATTAACTTCTGTTTGTGCATTCCTTCCTTTAACTGTTTCTTAACCTGGGCTATACTAGATCCTCTATCACTTAACAGATTTTCAATTTCTTTTCTAGACCTACCAGTATTCTTAATCCAGTTATCTAATTGTGTTTCCACTTCTTGATCACTAATGTTGACGGTTATATTCTCCTCTTTAGCTTTCTGTAATAAGAGTTCCTGATCAATCATCTGCTGTAAAACTCTATTCTTAAGGGCTAAAACCTGACTATTGCCAATCGGTCTTTGAGACTGCTGCTGAAATCTCTGTAATCCCCTCTGAAAATCCTGGTACCTAATCGGTTTATCATTAACTACAGCAATATTCTGCTGTTGGGCATGAGCAGTCTGATTCTGAGATTGGGCATTAGAATTCGAACCGTTAAAGTAACCGCTTAAACCTACTAATACACCTCCACCGACAAATGCAATAATTACTATATAAATTAATATTCTAGAATTGTTTCTTAAATTATCAAAAATCATTAATTAACCTCCTTATAGATTATGAATGAACCCAAACTAACTTTCCCTTCCCATTGTAACTTATCTTCTTAAAGATGTCAACTCTCCAAAAATTATAAAAACGGATTAGATGCTTTAATCTCACCTAACTTTCCCTTCGGACCGTGGCCGGGAAAAACTTCCAATTCATCAGCAAGAGGTAATAACTTTTCCTGAATCGACTCCATTAATACTTCTTTAGAACCGTAGGGAAAATCAGTCCTGCCAACTCCTCTAGCAAATATAGTATCACCTACAAATAGTTTGCCATTACCTAATAATGTTATTCCTCCTGGAGTATGTCCAGGAGTATGGATTACTTCTAACTCCCATTTCCCACAGCTGATTTCGTCCCCTTCAGTTAACAATCTATCCGCTTTTGGCCCTTCAATCTTACCTGAAATACTAAGAGAGCTTAAATTCTTCTTGGGATCAACCAAAAATTCGCTGTCATCTTGATGAATCAAAAGTTTAGACTGACTTTTCTGTAATAGAAATTGATTAGCACCAATATGGTCATAATGACCGTGAGTATTAACTATATACTTAAGTTCTAAACTCAACTCATTAACTAAATCTAGAATCTTTGCTCCTTCAGCTCCGGGGTCTATTACAATAGCCTTTCCTGATTCTTCATCTCCTAGCATATAACAATTTGCACCTAAAGAACCTACTGGTATCTTCTTGACAATCATTCTATATTAATTCCCTCCACTCTTTAAAAATTTTAAAACTCCTTATTGCTATCCAACATAATTGTTACTGGACCATCATTAATGAAATCAACTTCCATCATGGCTCCAAACTCGCCTGTTCCAACTTCTATAGAAGTTTCTTTTATTTCGTCTATAAATTTTTTAAAAAGTTCTTTGGCTTCTTTTGGAGAAGCAGCCGCTGTAAAATCCGGTCGTTTGCCGCTCCGGCAGTCGCCATAAAGTGTAAATTGAGGTACAACTAAAACTTCTAAATCCAAATCCTTAACGGAAAGATCCATCTTTCCTTTCTGATTGGAAAAGATTCTGAGATTAACTATCTTGTCAATCAAATAAGAAATGTCCTCTTCAGTATCTCCATCTTTAATTCCTAGAAATACAAGTAATCCCTGATCTATATCTGCTATCACTTCATTCTCTACTCTTACAGCAGCATCTTCAACGCGTTGAACTATAGCCCGCATTTTTTTCCCTCCTAACTAGTAAGATTAATTAGGATTTGCCCGCTGAACATCCAAAACTCCTTCAATTCTGTTAAGTTTATTCATAATATCATTCATATGGTCTAAACTGCTGATCTCAATTACAAGATAAATATGGGCAAAGCCATCTTTAGTCGTCTGAGCATTAATAGTTGTAATACTTAATTGGGCATTGGATATCACATTTGTTAAGTCATTCAAAAGTGCATGCTGATTTAGTGCTTCAATCTCTAAGGCGACTTCATAAGATGTCTCCTGTTTAATATTCCATTCCACTTCTATTTCTCGTTCTTCATGTTCATCCAATAAATTCTTTATATTGGAGCAGTCACGGCGGTGAATAGAAACCCCGCGCCCCCTGGTGATATAGCCTACAATCTCATCACCAGGCACCGGATTACAGCATTTAGCAATTCGAACTAAGAGACCTTCCATGCCCTTAACTTTAATGCCTTTATCTGCCTTACTTTTGCGTTTAGTCTTTGTTTTTTCTTTAAGTTTCTTTAATATCTCTTCTGGAGCCTTATCCTTCTTCTCATCTTCAGGACGCAGCTTACTAATCACCTGAGAAGTCTTAACTTTATTATAACCGATGGCAGCATATAGATCCTTAATGCTGGAACGACCCAGCTTCTGTGCTATATTCTTTAATTTTGCTTTCTTTTCTTCTTCTTTGAATTGAATATTATACTTATTTAATTTCTCTTCTAAGCTATCCTTTCCCTTATCAATTGCCTCATCACGCCGCTGCTGTTTGAACCAGCGCTTAATCTTACTTTTGGCCCGGGAAGTCTTAATAAAGTTCAGCCAATCCCGGCTAGGACCGCTGTTCTTTGAAGTAAGAATCTCAACTATATCGCCATTCTCGAGTTTATATTCCAGCGGAACTAATTTGTCATTAACTTTAGCCCCCACACAGCTGTGGCCTACTTCAGTATGAATATTATAAGCAAAATCCACTGGAGTTGCATCCCTAGGTAGAGAAATCACATCTCCTTGAGGAGTAAAGACAAAGACTTCATCCTCAAACAGATCCACCTTTAAAGTCTCCATAAATTCTGTAGCATCCTGAAGATCTTTCTGCCACTCTAGAAGCTGTCTTAACCAGGAAATCTTTTTAGCTGCTTTTTCATTATTCTTCTTTCCTTCTTTATAGCGCCAGTGAGCAGCAACTCCATATTCAGCAGTCCGATGCATATCCCAGGTTCTAATCTGAATCTCTAATGGTTCTCCTTTAGGACCGATAACTGTAGTATGTAGTGATTGATACATATTCGACTTAGGCATAGCTATGTAATCTTTAATTCTTCCCGGTATCGGATTCCAGATTTCATGGATATTTCCCAATACCTGATAACATTCTTGAACATCATTTACAATAACCCGCAGAGCAACTAAATCATAGATTTCAGATAGCTCTTTATTCTTCCGCTTCATCTTCTGATAGATACTGTATAGATGCTTGGGACGTCCATAGATATGGGCGTCAATTCCTTCTAAATTTAATCTCTTTTCTACCTTAGAAATACATCTATCAATATACTCTTCCCGTTCATCACGATTCTTACTTACTTTATTGGACAATTCATAATACTTATTTGGTTCTAAATGCTTAAAACTTAAATCCTCTAGTTCCCACTTCAAGGTTGAAATTCCTAGCCTATGGGCTAAAGGAGCATAAATTTCTATAGTTTCTCGAGCAATCCGCTCCTGCTTTTGTTGGGATAAATATTCAAGAGTTCTCATATTATGGAGCCTATCTGATAACTTAATTAAAATTACTCTAATATCCTTGGACATAGCCAGAAACATCTTTCGCAGACTTTCAGCCTGCTGTTCTTCCCGAGATTTAAAGGCAATCTTACTTAACTTAGTTACTCCATTAACCAACAGAGTAATCTCTTCTCCAAACTCATTCCTAAGTTGAGCAAAAGAGACTTCTGTATCCTCAACTACATCATGCAGTAAAGCACCAGTAATAGAGATTATATCCAGTTCAAGCTCTGCCATAATCAAAGCTACACCCAAAGGATGCTCTACAAAAGGTTCGCCTGAAACACGGTACTGGCCTTCATGAGCATCTTTAGCAAATTTATAGGCTTTAGTAATCAATTCAAGGTCAGGGTCATTAATATAAGATTCTATCTTCTCGATTAAATCTTCTAAAGCCATATTTTCTGCTCCTTCTGTCTCCTCTTTTACTCTTATCATTCTCTAAATCTCCTTTATTCAAACTCGAATTTATTCAATAATTACTGAATATATATCATGGTCTGTTAATTCATCACGTCCTTCTAGGAATGACAGTTCTATTAAAAAGGCCAATTCAACTACTTCTCCTCCTAATTCTTCTACTAAGCTAACTGCTGCTTCAACTGTTCCCCCTGTAGCCAACAGATCATCTACAATTAAGACTTTATCTCCTGGGTCAATAGCGTCACAATGAAGTTCCAAAATACTAGTTCCGTACTCAAGATCATATTCAGCCCGAACCACTTCAGCAGGAAGTTTACCTTCCTTTCTAGCCGGCACAAAACTTTTACCCAATTCTAAGGCAAGCGGAGCACCTACTAAGAAGCCTCTGGATTCAATTCCTACCACTACATCTATATCACAGTCCTGATACCGGTCAACAAATTGATCAATAGCAGCCTGATAAGCTTCAATATCCTTTAATAAAGTAGTAATGTCTTTAAATTTAATTCCTTCCTCAGGAAAATCCTCAATAACTCTAATCTTATCTGTTAAATCCATTCTGTTAATTCTCCCCCTTAGTCTTTACTAATTTAGTTGGATAGATAGGTTGATTAACTAAAGATAATAATTCTTCAGCTTCTGCATTCAGAATAAAGTCTTTGAATTCATTAAAGGCTTCTTTATCCTCCAATCCCTCCCTATACCGCAGTGAATCATTTAAGTCCAGTTGAGAATCAGGAATCCTTCTTAATTGAATTATTCTATTTCCTGCCTCCTGAATCCTGGTTAATATATTTAAATCTTCTAAAACTCCTAAACCAGCAGAAACTGTATTCTCTCTGACTTTACCCTGCAGCCGACTGCTGACTTTTTGGGCTAACTGCTGATTGGTTAACTTTATTTGTTGGTCTGTATCCTCTTCCTGTTTTAATACACAGTATAATTGAACCAAGACTTCTCTTTCTGGTGCCATACTATCCAGAATAAACTCATTAATCCGGACATCCTGCTGGCCAAAAAGTAGATGAATCTTGGCCTGTTTACCATCCCTGCCGACGCGTCCACTCTGTTGGTTGAATTCAGTTAAATTAAAATTAAGGTGATACAGTACTATATTTCTAATATCAGGAATATCAATTCCTTCTCCAAAAGCACTGGTAGAAACTATTATCTTTAATTTCCCGCTCCAGAACATACTTTCAATCCGGTTTCGTTCCTTATTTGTCAGTCCAGCATTATAAAAGCCAATCTCCTCGGCAAGACCAGGCAGTCGCTGTCTTAAATTGCTGGCTAGCTCTATACTCTGCTCCCGGCTGTTAACATAGATAATACTCTTTTCACCACTGCTTGCCACCTCATAAAGATATGCTTCCTTATCTCTGCAGCCCCGCTTATCAATTATTTCTAGATTACTACGTACATGCGGATCAATAATAATCTCTCCAATATTCAAAGTTTCTATAATCTCTCTGGCTACCTGATTATTAGCAGTAGCTGTAACAGCTAAAACCAGCGGATTACCTAATTTAGAATTCAATTTGCCCAAACGTTTATAAGTAGGTCTGAAAGAACTGGAAGCCATACCGATATGATGGCTTTCATCAACTACTAAAAATCCGATTTCATCTGCTAAATTCTGAAACTTATCTAAATGATACTCCATAAATTCAGGAGTTGTTAAAACAATATCAAGTTCCCCGTGATTCAAAGCAGTAATCAACTTTTCTCGTTCACCAACACTTAAAGAACCATTAGCCTTATAGATGTCTAATCCTAATGGTGCCAAATTCTTCTTCAGGCTGTCAAACTGATCATTGACCAATGCCCGCAGTGGATATAGTATAACTGTTATTCGGCCTTGATTCAAGGCCTGCAAAGCAGCATAACTCTGGAAGATAGCCGATTTACCACGTCCGGTACCAAAAATGGCTAAAGTATCCTGGTCATTATCCAGTGTAGTTAAGACCTCTTTCTGTTTACTTCTAAAATCATAATCACCAATCAACGCCTGGCGTACTTCATTTAGAATCTCACTGCGGTTTAATGTCTCCAGCTGGGCCCGACAAGATTTTGCTTCCTCGGCTGACTCTGCTTCTTTATAACCTGCCTGCTCAATAAAGATATTAACACCTAAATTTTTATCTACTCCTCCGGTTACTTCTGAAACAGTCACCTGATATTCAAAGCCGACATCGAGATAAGGGGCCAAATGTTTGGCTAGACCGGACTTAAGATAGCCAATCTGCTCTTGATCAGTAGTCTCTACTCGAATGGCAGACTCATCATATTCATTCTCCGGTTCTCTTACTAAATTAAGCTTATCTCCTCTCTTTAACTCTTTAATTAACTCCTGACGACCTTCGAAGGTAACTCCTACTACTTTGGTATAAAACTGGTCTTCCTCTCCAATACCTCGGTAATAATTATCAGCAATAATCTCTTTTGATTTGGCAAATAATTGATCTATAAATGAAACTTCAGGAAAGTTAATATCTTTAAGCTTTAACTGTAATTCACTCTTCCCCTGCCAGTTATTGATCTCTACTGTACAGGCCAAATCTATCTCTTCCTGCTGGGAGATAAGTTTTTGTCTGAAACCAGCCATATTAAAGCCAATACATTCCACAGTAGTACCGGCTTCATCTGTAACAGCTAACTTCAAATGTTCACCATTCGAGCCCACTGTCGCAAAATCAGCTACCGTAACTTCCCTGACAGCCAGTTTAGGCCGCGGATTGCCGAAACCAAAGGGGGCTAAATAATCGATCTCCTGGACTAATTCCTTGCTTAGCTCTGACAGTTCAACTTCACAATCCAGCTTTAACCGCGGAGTTAAATCCTTATCACTCAGTCTATCATCGGCATACTGATTAATCTCATCCCTAAATTGAGCAATATCCTCTTTAGCAATACTCAATCCAGCCGCCTGTTCATGACCCCCAAATTTAGGGAGCAGATCTTCAGAATTCTTAACTGCCTGATAAATATTGAAGCCTTTAATACTTCGGGCTGAACCCCTGCCGATGCCGTCATCTTCAATGGCAATCATAATCGTAGGACGGTAATACTTCTCCTGAATATCAGAAGCTACAATCCCTACCACTCCAGAATGCCAATTTTCAGAAGCTAAAACCAGCGCTTTAGTCTGCTCTAAGTCCATTCCTTCAACCATTAATTCTGCCTCTTGGCGTATATCAGCCTCTATATCTCTCCGCCGGTGATTAATTTCCTCCAATTCAGCAGCAATATCGGCTGCCTGAGAAGGATCATCGGTAATTAATAGTTCTAAAGCCAGATCCGGATTACCGATTCGGCCGGCAGCATTCAGCCTGGGTGCCAAAATGTAGCCGATATGGCCGGTATTGATCTCAGTTTCTGTTAAATCAACCGCTTCAATTAAAGCACTCAAACCTAAATTATTTGGATTCTGCAGCAACTCCAAACCATATTTAACCATAATCCTATTCTCATCTACTAACGGCACAATATCAGCAACTATTCCCATAGCTAATAAATCTAAATAATATTCTTTTATTTCTTTCTGATTAACCTGTTGGTCCTTATCAGCCAGCGCTAGAATTAATTTATAGGCAACTCCTGCTCCACAAAGCTGAGAGAAAGGATAATTACAATTACTCTGTTTAGCATTTATGACTGCTTCAGCGGGTGGAATCCGGGCCGGTACTTCGTGATGGTCAGTAATAATTACATCTATCCCCAATTGATTAGCATATTTTACTTCTTGATAATCACTAATACCGCAGTCAACTGTAATTAAAAGCTCAACTCCGCTCTGAGCCAAGCTCTCAATAGCATCTTTATTGAGGCCATATCCTTCTTCTAGACGATTGGGAATATGATACTTAGGCTCAACTCCTAAATGTTGAAAGTAATTAATAAGCAGTCCGGTACTGGTAATTCCATCAACATCATAGTCGCCGTAGATACCGATAATCTCTTGAGACTCCATTGCGGTTGAGATTCTATCGACTGCCTGCTCTATTCCCTCCAGCAAGAAAGGAGAATGGAGTCCATCTAACTCCACTTCTAAAAAGTTCTCAACCTTCTGTTTGCTATTCAATCCTCTACTGGATAGAATCTCTGCTAGTACTGATGAAATATTTAGGGAATCACTTAAATTCGGCTCCTCTTCTGTTGACCGGTTTAATAATTTCCATTCTCTATCCAAAATCAAATTCTTAACCTCCAGATTGACATTTGCTTACTAACAAACAATACCCATAATTCTAGATTAATAATGATTTTCCTGCTCTTTTTCATCCCTAACTTCAGATTTTATCTCTATTGCTTTATTTTCAACCGATTCCTCTTCTTCAATTAATCCTCTTTCCTTATTATCATCTTCGGCTGGAGATAATTCTGCTAACTCCCCTTCTAACTTATTAATCTTCTGCTCTTTCTTCCTTAATTTAAGCTTCAACTTAATATACTGCATCAATCCAAATAAGCCTACTGATAATGCTCCCAGAATTGCTGCCCCAAAGATAACTACCACTAGTGATGTCTCAAACTGCCAGGTAAATAAGACTACCTGAACTGTAATGGCATTCTGAATAGCAAAAATAGCAACTATCAAAGCAAAAACAAAAGCTGCCACTAAAATTAACTGCATCTTTACCACTCCTATGCTTAAAATCTACCGGACCGCAGAATAGAAATAACTAGCCAGAGCCCAAAGAATCCTGCCAGCAGATACCCACCTAAACCAAGTGCAGGCAGTTCAAATAAAGTAGGTCCTTTATCAGTCTGCATAATATAAGAAGAGCCTACAATTAAAGCACTGACTATTATGGAAACAGACAATCGGTTAGTAATAATATCCAATTTGGATATCAGTTCTTCTAAGCCGATATGTCTTAACTCAATTTTAAAGTCCTGTCTTTCTAATAACTTTAATATTCGTTCTAGCTGTTTAGGGGTATGAACTAAGAAATGATATAGCTGCTTTGCATCACTGAATATCTCGGTAAAAATACGCTTAGGATGGAATCTTTTCCTTAATAATTGATAAGCAAAAGGTTTAGCTGCAGCCAATACATTAAAGTCTGGATCTAGATCTCTACCTATTCCTTCTACTGTCATTAAAGCTTTACCTAATAAAATAAAGTCTGTAGGCAGCTGTACTCGATACTTAAAAGCAAGATTCAACATCTGATTAATAATCCGGCTAATATCTATTTCTTTAAGATCTGCTCCATAATATTCATCCAATAATTCACCCATATCCCGTTTTAAAGCTCGCCTATTAATTTTTTGGGTTAACATACCGAGTTTTAGTAACTTATCAACCATTTTATCTATATTCCGGTTGATTACAGCTAAAAATAAATCAGCTATCTCCTCCATAGTATCTTTATCTATTCGTCCTACAATTCCAAAATCAATAAAGGCTACTTTTTCTTCAGGAGTAATCAGAACATTTCCAGGATGTGGATCTCCATGAAAGAAGCCGTCAACCAAAACCTGTTTCATAAAAGAGTTAGCTCCAATTTGGGCTATTTTTTTGTAATCACAATCTATATCTTCAGATTTAATCCTACTTAACTTTGTTCCCTCAATATATTCGGATACCAGTAGCTTTTTCGTACTCAGTTCCCAATATATCTTCGGAACCTTGATCTCTTCTTCATCTGCAAAATTCCTGTTAAACTTTTCTGTATTTCTACCTTCAATCTGATAATCCAATTCTTTCTTGATAATCCGATTGAATTCACTAGCAATCTCCACCGGATCCAAAAAGTCATCACCAATCACCCGCTTATCCAGAATCTCAGCTAAATTAAAGATAATATCCAGATCAGTTTCAATTATATCTCTTATTTCAGGCCTCTGTACCTTAATTACAACCTGCTGTCCATTCTTCAAAACAGCTTTATGTACCTGGCCGATCGATGCTGCGGCTAAAGGCTCTTTCTCTATGTTAGCAAATAGATCATCTACTGGCTGGTTTAATTCTTCTTCTACCTGTTGTAAAACCAATTCAAATGAAAACGGGGGCACATCATCCTGTAATTTTGTTAATTCTTTAATATATTCCTGTGGAATCAAATCCTGTCGTGTACTCAATAATTGCCCTAACTTAATAAATGTCGGCCCCAACTCTTCTAATACCAGCCTCAGCCTTTCTGCTCGAGATAATTCTTCAGATTCTTCATTATCCAGCTTTAATCTGCGGGTCAATGGTAAGAACTGGTATAAATCCAGACTATCAAGAAGATAGCCAAATCCATTCTTGATCAATACTTCAGCAATCTTGCGGTAACGCTGAATATGGCGATAACGACGATTTAACCCCCTAAATCCTATCATTTAAGTCACCATCCTAATAAAACACTCTACTTAATAATAAACCAGCCATCAATAGAGAAATTAAAAATGAAAATATTGAACCTCCTATAGCACCTATTATAGCCCCTATTCCCGTCTTAACAGCTGAATTAACTTCTTTCCCTAATATTAATTCTACAATAATACTACCTAAAAACATTCCCGCCAGAATTCCTAAGGGACCTAGTATAATTGCTCCTATTAAAGCTCCAATAAGTAGTCCCAAAATACTATATTTACTACCGCCGAACCTTTTAGCGCTAAAGCCGCTTATAATATACTCCAGAAATTCAGCCACTAAACTAAGTACTACCAACCAAAAGACCAATTGTAGAGAAATAACTTGAAAGCCATTTAGCCAACCATAAATTATACCGGCTATAAGTATAATTGGAGTTCCAGGTAGCCCAGGAAGAAGGGTTCCTAAAACTCCAATTATAACTGCTACTATGATTAATACTTTACTCATCATCAATCTCCGTTATTGCATTTTCTTTTCCAGAATCTTTATTAGCTTTTAATTCCTCAACTTCTTCTTTCAAAGCTTCCAATTCTAATTCTAAATCCTTAATTTCTCCTTTTAATTTAGTAATCTCTTCATCATTCTTCAAACCCATTTTATCTAAAAGTCCTCTTAACTCCTGTTTCATTCTATTCTTAGTTTCATTGGATTCTTTTTCAATCTCAGCTACTAAATCCTCTATGATTTCTTCTGCTTCTTGTCTATTAATTCGGCCCTGTTCGACTAATTCATTTACTAACTCTTCTGCTTTCTCTTTAGTAAATAACATAGCTCCCAAACCAGTAACCATCGTTTTTTTGAATAACTCAAACATAACTTCTCGCCTCCTTACTTTACATTATTATACCATAGGTTAAGAATTATTACCAACAAAAAAAGCCATCCTAATAATTAGAATGGCTAATAGATTAATTAAGCTGTCTGTTTAGAATTCCTGCGCTTCTTCCAGGCATCGATTTCTACTAATACCGGGCTAGCTATAAAAATTGAAGAATAAGTTCCCGATAAAATTCCAATTAACAGAGCAAGCATAAAGGGTTTAATAGTAGCTCCTCCAAAGATTAAAATAGCTAAAATCGAAACTAAAGTTGTCATTGAAGTATTAATTGAACGCGGTAAGGTATCTAATACCGCCTTGTTATTCAAATCAGCAAAACTCTCTTTATCACGATATTTAACTGTTTCTCTAATTCTATCAAAGATAACAATAGTATCATTAATAGAATAACCTACCACAGTCAATAAAGCAGCAATAAATGGACTACCGACCTCTTCACCAACCAACGAAAAGCTTCCGATCACAATTAAAACATCATGGGCTAGAGCCATCAAAGCTGCAATAGCAAATTTGAATTCAAACCTATAACTGATATAAAGAACAATTGCTATTGCTGCTATTAATAATGCCCAGTAGGCCTTACTCTTTAATTCTGATCCAATAGCAGGACCTACCATCTCAGTTCTTAACATTTCCGCTGATGAATATTTATCTTTAATTGCTGATTGAACCTCGGTAATTTCATCCTGTCTTAAATTTACTGTTCTAATTAAAATTCCCATTTCACCTGTATTTTGAACTACACTCTTCTTATCCAGATCAAATCCGGCTAATACTTCTCTAATTTGGCCGGTAGTTACTTCCTTATCGAAGGTAAACTCCATCAAAGTACCGCCTGTAAAATCAATCCCTAGATTAAGCCCCTGCATTACTAGAGATCCTAATCCAACAATGATGATTAAAGCTGAAATAATAAACCAGATCTTTCGTTTGCCGATAATTTCCACTCTAAATTACCTCCTTACCCGGCCAAAAGCATTCTGACCTTTTAATAAATTAGCATCTAACAATAGATCAACTAATGTTCTAGTTACAACAATTGCTGTAAACATACTGGCTAAAATACCTATACTTAATGTAACCGCAAATCCTCTAATTGTACCAGTACCAAAATAAGCTAAAATACCTGCTGTAATTAAAGTAGTTACATTAGCATCAAAGATTGTCTTATACGCACGCTCAAATCCTGATTTAATAGCAGCCCTTTTAGTCTTTCCTGCTCCTAACTCCTGTTTAACCCGCTCGAAGATAATAATATTAGCATCTACAGCCATACCAATAGACAGAATCAAACCAGCAATTCCCGGTAGCGTCAAAGTTGCATTCAAGCCAGCTAAAGTTCCCATTACAATCACACCATAGATTCCTAACGCAACTGTCGCAACTGCCCCGGATAAACGATACAAGATTATCATCAATAAAGCTACTAAAGCAAGACCAATTAAGCCAGCAGTAATACTCTGATCAATAGACCGAGCTCCTAAAGTAGGCCCAATAGTTCTGTTTTGAATTACTTTAACCGGCATAGGTAATGCACCAGCCCGTAATAATAAAGCATCCTCTTGAGCCTCTTCTAATGTCTCATACCCGGTAATAATTCCTTCACCTCCAGGGATTGGGTCCTGAACCTGAGGATTGGTCAATAATTCTTCATCAAGATGAATAGCAATTCGCTCTCCTACATGCTTTTTAGTCAATTGAGCAAACTTATCTTTACCGACACTATCTAATTCAAACTGAATTACTGGTTGGTTAAATTGAGTCCCGTAGGTAGCTTGAGCATCAACCAAATGTCCACCTGTCATTACCACTTCTCCATTTGGATCTTTAAATTTTAATTGGGCTGTCTTGCCAATAGTCTCAATCGCCTGATTTGGGTTCTCTACCCCAGGCAGTTCGACAATAATCCTGCGGTCGCCTTCTCGCTGAATTACCGGTTCTGTAAGGCCCATCTGATTAACTCGGCGATTAATAACGCTAATTACCCGCTGCATAGAATCATTAGTTACTTTACTTTGTTCTGTAGGCTCTGCTTCCAAAACTACATGGGTTCCTCCTTGTAAATCAAGACCTAAATTAATAGCCTCATTAATCGGAAGTAAAAAATAAGCAGCTATAATTACTGCAGCCATAATCCCTACTATTTTAAGCAGTTTCTTATTCTTCCGCGTCATTAAGATTACTCTCCTTTCTTCACTTTAAAATATAACTTCAACATTATTCCAACATTTTATATTATATCTCTTCAACTATAGCTTGTCAATCATAGTCTCCATTTACATCTAAAGGAGTTCTACTTCATTGATAATCAATTGAAAATCACACCCAAGAACCTCTGCTGCCTGACGGCACATTACCATCCGGGTTAAAAAGATTTCAAAGTATTCCATAACAGTACTTATTTCAGTATCAATCTCTAAATCAAGCGTAATCATCTTTTCTGTCCTATCAATCTCAATACAAGACTGTTGAACAGCATAATTGACCCGATCATGAATATCAAAAGTAGAATAATCATCATTTCTGACTCTAGTCCAGTGGACATCTGATTTATCAGCAATTATTAAGGCAGCAGCAATATTATTAACCGGCTGACCTTCTCCTTCATCATGATTTCCGATCGCCCCCATAATTGTAGCTATCTTATCATAATCTAAACCTAAATCAGTTAAAATCTGTGAAGCCAATACAGCTGAGGACTGGGCATGATTCTGGCGATTAACCACATTTCCGATATCATGTAAGTAACCGGCTGCCCCAGCCAATTCAGCCATTTCCGAAGAATAATCCAGTTTCTTTAAGATGTTTTCCGCAGTCTCAGCCACTAGATTAGCATGGCGAAAACTATGTTCTGTAAAACCGATATTCTTAAGATGTTCATCAGCCTTTTTTATATAAGCAGTAACCTGAGAAGCTTCCTTGATCTTTTCTAAAATACTCATAGAATTTAGCCGTTGGAAACCTCAGACTTCTAGCCTGGGGAGGAAAACGGCTTTTTCAACTCCTTTCTGTTGAAAAGTTTAACCACATGGTATATAGTATTAATTGTTAAACAAGCTATTTAAAAGATAGCATACGAGGTAACTAGTAGCCCCTATTGTTTTTACAATTCGGTACTTTAGTTCCGAGAAGCTGACTAATTATTAATTATACCCTACAGAAAAGACTATCATTCCGATATATAGAATGATAGCCTTAAACTATCTTTAATTTATTCTTTTATACTCTTCATGATCGATAATTCTCATTTCATCCAGCGGCCAATAAACCCAGAAAGCCCTTCCTTCAATATCACTATAAGATACAAACCCGACTAAAGAGGTATAACGGCTATCAGCACTATTATTACGATTATCCCCTAACACAAATAAATGATCTTGAGGTACATGATAGGGACCAAAATTTCCCAGTGTTTCTTCTAAAGTATAATCTTCTTTAATTGAAGTTCCATTAACATATACCTTCTTATCTCTAATCATCACCTTATCGCCCGGCAAGCCGATTACCCGCTTGATATACTTCCTGCCCGGTGAACCCTGAGGGCTAAAGACAATAATATCTCCTCGGTCAGGATTACTAAACCGATAAGAAACTTTATCAACAAATAATCGTTCTCCATTATGTAAGGTCGGCTCCATCGATTCACCCTGAACTACAAAAGACTGGGCCACAAAAGTAATAATAAAAAAAGCCAGAACACCAGCAATTACTACTGATTCAAAGAATTCTCTAACTTCTTGTTTAGTAATTTGCATAGACATCCTCCCAACACTCCAAAACAGCTTCTAAATTATACATTATCTAAACAGAATTATTCATCATTATTTTCTTCAGATTCATCACCAGCTAAACGACCGACAGCATTTCTAATTACTTCAACCTCGACTTCAGGTGAAATTTTTAATCTAAATTCATCACCATCAATTTTAGTTATCTTACCCTTAATACCACCGATAGTTATAATTTCATCTCCTACTTCAAGATTATCAACCATATCTTCATGTTCCTGCTGCTTCTTTTTCTGGGGTCTAATGAATAAAAACCAAAAGATACCAAAGATAGCTACCCAAGGTAAAATGCTCATTACAATATTCATAGTTTATTCCTCCTGTTGTGATATTTTGTTAGCAACTACTATTTTATAATTCAATACAGCATGATTAACTCCTCTATTTTATCTTAAGCTTTTTGCTGACCTATAATTCTAAACCATACTTCCGATAAAAATTTTCTCTAAATTCAAATAATTCCTCTGCAAAGATAGCCTGTCTCATTTTAGCCATCAAATCATTCAAAAAGTAAAGATTATGATAAGTAGTTAACCTCAATCCCAAAATCTCATTTCTTTTGATTAGATGCCGAATATAAGCTCTAGTATAATTCTGACAGACATAACAGTCACATTCAGGATCTAGAGAAGTAAATTGCCGCTTATAAGTTGCATTACGAATAGTAATCCGCCCCTGACTAGTAAATACAGCACCATTTCGAGCAATACGGGTAGGAAAGACACAGTCAAACATATCGATTCCGCGCATTACTCCCTCAAAGAGATCCTGAGGAGTTCCAACTCCCATTAAGTAGCGCGGCTTATCTGCTGGAAGAAGATCTGGTGCATAATCCAGTACTTCATGCATTAATTCTTTTGACTCACCTACACTGAGTCCACCAATAGCATAGCCTGGAAAGTCCAGAGCTGTAATCTCTTCAGCACTCTGCTCCCTTAAATCACGATGCATACCGCCCTGTATAATACCAAATAAAGCTTGGTCATCTCTAGTATGGGCCTGTTGGCATCTTTTAGCCCAGCGGGTAGTCAGCTCTAATGATTCTTTGATATACTCTTTCTCGGCGGAATGGGCCGGACATTCATCGAAGGCCATAATAATATCTGCTCCCAGACCCATCTGAATCTCAATAGATTTTTCGGGACTGATAAACTCCTTGGAACCATCGAGATGGGACTGAAACTCCACTCCTTCTTCACTAATCTCCCTTCTATCGGCTAAGCTAAAGACCTGAAATCCGCCGCTGTCAGTAAGAATCGGCCCATTCCAGTTCATAAATTCATGTAGACCGCCAGCTTCTTCTATTAAATCATGGCCCGGCCGCAGGTAGAGATGATAGGTATTCCCTAAAATAATCTGCGTATCAATCTCTTCTAACTCCTCCGGACTCATAGTCTTAACAGTAGCCTTAGTACCCACCGGCATAAAGACCGGTGTCTCTATCTTGCCGTGGGGTGTAGTAAACTCTCCACAGCGGGCTTTAGTATCAGTTGATTCCTTCTGTAATGTATATTCAAAGGTCATCTGTATCCTCCTTTATACTTCTTTTAAATAATTAACATTGCATCTCCAAAGCTGTAAAAGCGATATTCTTTATCTATTGCCTCTTGATAAGCTGCCATTACTTTATCATAGCCTGCAAAGGCAGTAACCATCATAATCAGCGTCGATTCTGGCAGATGAAAATTAGTCAATAATCCATCAATCACCTTAAACTCATAACCAGGATAGATAAAGATATCTGTCCATCCTTTATCTGCTTCAACATAGCCTTCTTTATTACCGACAGTCTCTAGAGTTCTTGTTACTGTAGTCCCTACAGCAATAATTCGTCCGCCAGACTCTTTAGTCTGATTGATAGTGTCTGCTGCCTTATCAGTAACTTCATAATACTCCGCATGCATATCATGTTCTTCTACCTCATCAGCTCTAACAGGCCGAAAGGTACCTAAGCCTACATGAAGTGTAATAGCAGCAATATTTACTCCTTTCTCTTCTAACTGTTCCAGAACCTCTTCAGTAAAATGAAGACCGGCTGTAGGAGCAGCTGCTGCTCCTTTCTTCTGGGCATAAACTGTCTGATATTGATTTCTTTCTTCTAATTCTTTGGTGATATAGGGCGGCAGCGGCATCTCTCCTAATTTATCCAACACTTCAGCAAAGACGCCCTTATACTCAAATTCAACTACTCTGCCGCCGAAATCAGTTCTATCTTTAACTTCTGCTATTAAGTCATTATCTCCAAATACTACTCTAGTGCCGATTTTAACCTTTCTACCCGGTCTAACTAAAACCTCCCAGGTATCCAATTCAGTTTCTGTTAATAATAGAAACTCAACCTTGCCTCCAGTCTTTTCTTTCTTACCATATAATCGGGCTGGAATTACTTCGGTATTATTTAAGACTAGAGTATCTCCTGGTTCTATAAGATCAATAATCTTCTTAAAAATTCTTTCTTTTATTTCACCAGTCTTTCGATCCAAAACCATCAACTGAGACTCATCTCTTGGTTCAGCCGGCTGTTGAGCAATTAACTCTTCTGGTAAATCATAGTCAAAGTCTGATACTTTCATTATCCATTCCTCCATTAATGCTGATATTTGATTTTATTTGCCCGAGTGTCAGCTTGAAATAAAATTTGACATAATTGATATTATGTGTCACTTTCAAGATATTGCAGATTATAGTCAACAAATCTCTTACGCTTGCCACTCATTCGGCGTCCTGCCTCATTCGTTCTCAAAAACTGATTCTCCACCGTCCATGGTTCCGAATCAGTTTTAAGAGTCGCTTCAGAGAAATGTTGACTATTTGCGGTATTACAGAACAGAAATTTCATTGGTTTGGGTTTTAACGCTTTCCCTCAGATAATTTTGCACAATTTATGGGTGACTAGGACTGATTTCTGGAGCGTTTGCAAGATATCAACTCTAAACTGCAACAATATATCAATATCAGCCAACTATAATTTAAACTGAATCAGCTAACAATCTTATCTAAAGAATTTAAGCAGTAGCGATAGAACTATACTTAAAATAATCGAAGTAGTAATCGGCAAATAGAAACTAAAGTTCTCCCGTTCAATTCTGATATCGCCCGGCAGTCTTCCCAAGGGTAAGTTTAAATCAAGAGTAAAAATGGCTCCCACAGCTACTAACAACAAACCAATAATAATTAAACTCTTCCCTAGCCCGGAAAACTGAGCCCCCATCATTACTCCTCCTTATAATCTAAGTCTAAATGTTCATATGCTAACTTAGTAGCTACTCTGCCACGGGGAGTCCGCTGGAGATAACCAATCTGTAACAGGTAAGGCTCATAAACATCCTCAATAGTTGCTTCTTCTTCACCAACAGCAGCAGATAGAGTATTCAATCCAACAGGACCGCCGCCGAATTTATTGATCAATGTTTGCAGCATTTTGCGGTCTATATCATCCAAACCTAACTCATCTACTTCTAACATCTCCAGTCCTGCCTTAGCTACCTCTTCAGTAATCACCCCATCAGCCCTAACTTGAGCATAATCCCTGACTCGCTTCAATAGCCGGTTAGCAATCCTTGGCGTCCCTCGCGAGCGTTTAGCCAGTTCCAGAGCACCAGCATCATCTATCTTCACATTCAATACCCGGGCTGAACGGTAGACTATCTGCTGTAATTCTTCTGTACTATATAGCTTCAGTCTGCTGATTACTCCGAATCTATCCCGCAGAGGAGAAGTAAGTTGGCCTGCTTTAGTAGTCGCTCCTACTAAAGTAAACTGAGCCAGATCCAACCGGACAGACCGGGCGCTAGGTCCATCGCCGATAATAATATCCAGAGCAAAATCCTCCATAGCAGGATAAAGAACCTCTTCTACCATTCGATTAAGCCGATGGATTTCATCTATAAACAAGACATCATTAGGATTTAAATTAGTTAAAATAGCAGCCAAATCTCCCGGCCGTTCAATTGCCGGTCCAGAAGTAATCTTGATATTGACTCCCATTTCCTCGGCAATTATATTAGCTAATGTTGTCTTACCTAGCCCTGGCGGCCCGTATAATAAGACATGGTCCAGCGCTTCTCCTCTACCTTTTGCTGCTTCAATGAATATCTCTAAATTATTCTTTACCTTTTCCTGTCCTATATATTCATTCAGACTTTTAGGCCGTAGACTTGAATCCAGTTCTTTATCTGATGTATTCTCATCAGGCGATACAATTCTATCCTCCATAGCCAGTTCCTCCTAAAATAGATCTAAAACTAATCATTTTGACCAAATTTCTGTAAAGCCAATTTAATAACTTCTTCCACTCCAGCAGCTTCATCTACACCTTTACAGGCCTCAGTTACTGCCTCACGAGCCTCTTGAATATTATAACCTAAATTCATCAAGCCTTCTACTGCTTCTTCTCGCTCTATACCATCAACTGATTGACTGCTTTCCTCTTCTTCCATTATCCGATCTAAATCAATCTTACCCTTCATCTCCAGAATTAATCTCTGGGCTGTCTTTTTGCCGATACCCTTAACCTCTTTTAAAACCTCAATATCCTCCTTAGCCACTGCCAGTTTGAATTCTCTAGCATTTAAAGTGGATAGAATACTGACTGCTACTTTAGGTCCAACTTTAGAAACCTTTAATAGTTTTCCGAATAGTTCCAGTTCGCTCAGCTGTAAAAAACCATATAAGACAAATCTATCTTCCCGCACATAGGTATGGGTATATACTTTAATATCCTCTCCTATATTCGGCAGACGATTCTGCACTGAAGTAGGAATCATCACTTCATAACCTACTCCTTGAACATCAATGACAATCCGTGCTTCCTCTTTTAGGACTAACTCCCCTGTAAGATGTGCTATCATCTTCTCCCCTCCATTACTGACTACCTACACTTATTTCTATACTAAAGTTCTTTTCCCTTTCTTAAAGATAAGAAACAGCCGTGTGAACGGCTGTAAACAACTTTATTTAAGCTGTTCATCCTGAATACTAGATAGTCCTTCCAATAATGCCAGTAATTCTTTTTGTGATTCAACTATAATTCCTTCTTTAAGACTCTCTATTTCTTCTGCCGGTAGAAGATCAACTGAAATATTAGTCTTGCGTTTTAAAATCTCTTGTTCATCATCCGGATTTCCATAAAATATGGCCACAGTTCCATCTTTAATTCCTAAATACATCTCTTCTTTATGTTCAGGACAGACCTTATCTACTCGTCTTTTTAAAATAATCCTTTCTTTTCCCTTCTTGGCCAAGGTCCATTGAGGATATTTAGCTACTAAATTATTTATTTCGAATTCATTCTTTGCTTTCTTGTGATCAACAACAATATCTCCACAGCGGGTATAATAGGTCTTAAAGATTAAAGAAGGATTAGGACCAGTCAGTAATCTTTCTTCTGTCAATTCCAATTTAGTCTCAAACTCTTCCCTCTTTTCTTTAATTAGCTGAGAAAATTTCTGCTGAGATTGTGTTATATCTTCTTCTGCCTCAGATTTAATTCTATCTTCTTTTTGAGGAGTACTTTCATTATTGCGCAAATCCAGTCCAAAATAAGTAATAACTGAAGCCAAAAGAATAATTACTAATGAAATCAGAATAATCTTCTTTTTATCGAGCATATTATCACCCTTCAGATATAATCACTATTTAATGACAAATATAAGTTTACTTTATGATAGTATTTGTGAATTAAGATGATAATATACCCGATAAAGTGAACAAAATTATTCTTCCTTTTCTAATTCTGTCATGATCTCATCAGGAATATTAAAATTAGAGTACACTTCCTGAACATCATCATGGTCTTCTAATTCATCCATTAAATCCAGTACCTTCTGTGCTTCTTTCTTATTATCGACATCAACTGTATTCTCTGGAATCATAACAACATCTCCAGAAGAAAATTCATAGCCATCTTCTTCCATACTCTTCCGGGCATCCTCTAATCCACTAGGTTCAATTATAATTTCAATCATCTGTTCTTCAATAGAAATATCTTCAGCTCCAGCTTCCAGAGCAGACATCAGCACTTCATCTTCATCAACTTCTACTTCTGTTCTATCGATAATCAACTGGCCTTTGCGCTTAAACATCCAGGCTACACAGCCTTTTTCGCCTAAATTACCACCATGCTGAGATAATAAGTGCCTTAATTCAGAAGCAGTTCGATTTCGATTATCACTCATTAAATCTAAATATAAGGCTACTCCTGCTGGTCCATATCCTTCATAAATAATACGTTCATATTCAACTCCATCTAAATTACCAGTTCCACGATCAATAGCCCGCTGAATATTATCTTTAGGCATATTATTATCTTTAGCCTTCTGAATAGCCATTCTTAAATCAGGATTCTTCTCTGGATCACCACCGCCTTCACGAGCTTCTACAGCAATCCGTTTGCTTAATTTTGAAAATAATTTAGCCCTTCTTCGATCTTCTTTCTTTTTTTGATGTTTTATATTAGCCCATTTAGAATGTCCAGCCATAATCATCCCTCCAAAAATAAGTAATTTATTCTTCTTTAAATTGAGGATAAGAACCTAAAACCTTCAACATTGAAGTCTTTCTATCTAACTCTGCTAAAGTTTCCTTCACCTTTCTGTCTCTTCTATCACCTTCAAAATCAATAAAAAATATATATTCACCTAACTTTTTGCGAGCCGGCCGCGACTCTATCTTAGTTAGATTAATATTCCGCAGAGCAAAAAGCTTTAAAATCTCATATAAAATCCCTGGTCTATTCTTAACCGGAGAACAGACAAGAGAAGTTTTGGAATCTTCAACCCACCTGCCATCATGCTTGCTTAAAACTACAAATCTAGTCCGATTTAATTGATTATCCTGAATATTAGCGGCTAAAATATCAAGGCCGTGGAGTTTCGCTACTAATCTAGAACCTATAGCTCCCCAGGTACTATCCTTCTGTTGAATGATATTTACTGCCTGAGCAGTACTATCAGCATTTACTGTATCAAAATCACCTAATAAATCTTTTAAACTATTCCTACACTGGGCTAAAGCCTGCCTATGGGATAGAACCTTCTCTATTGAATCTATATCAGCTCCAGGATGACCGATTAAATTATGATTAATCGGCACTAAGATCTCTGCCTGAATCTTTAAGTCAACCTGATGGGCTAAAAGATCTAAAATTATATTTACTGAACCTTCCAGTGAATTTTCAATCGGAACTAAACCGGCCTCTTCCTGCTGATTATCTACAGCTTCTACTAAAGTCCGGATTTCACAGTATGGTACTAACTCTATCTCTCTATCTTTTATAAACTTTTCTGCTGCTTCATTAGTAAAGGTTCCTCTGGGGCCTAAATAAGCCAGCCTTTCCATTATCTTCACACTCCACTTCTATTTTATTCAGTTTATTCCGAACAAATGATGGCAGAGAATAATCTATATAATACTTACGATAAATATCCGTATCTATTTTCTTAACTCGTCCCTGATCAGAATATGGCTCCCATTCAATAAAAGTACAGCTTCGGCTTACATTAAGTTTATTAAGCTGATAGCCAGTCTGCTCAATAACCTCCTCCAGTTCATTAATCAATATCTCTTTTAACATCGGTTCCCCATAATACTTCTCTAGCCGCAGTTTACCATTCTGCAATAATTGGATCAAAACTCTTCCTAGCCATTGATCACTATTACTATCAGTAATATAAGCCACTACAGTATTAGGCTGTAGATTTGCTGCTACTCTAGCAGCACTAATCCGCTGCTGATCAGGTTCAGGTAATTCTAAACAGCTAGTCCAGTTCCGATCAGTAGAAACTGATAATAGATCTTCTGCCTGCTGGGAGATAGTCAATTTAAATTCTAAATTACTTGGCCCGCGAGTATTAAAAAGCTCCAATAACTGGTTACAGAGCTTAAGAGTATAATTTTGATAATACTCAAGATCAAGCTGACTAATAAAGTCCTCCAGTCCCTCTATCATTTTACCCAGCTTAGGTGAATGCCATTTATAAATCTTTCTAACCTTATCATCATCCAGATAACCAGAAATAAATTCTTCAAACTCCAGCTGGGTTAATGCTTCTAAAATAGTCTTAACCCTTCTGCAGTTCTGCCAGTCAATAGCTACCGACGAAACTTTATCACCGCTATTATTAATTATTGCTTCTTTATCTTCAATCTCAGTCTCTATTTTAAACTCTATATCTTTAACTTTATTTACAAACCGCCTATAATTAAGATTAGAATCATATTCAATATTATATGTACCCACCAAATCAGTAAAGTAGTCATTATAATACCTCTCTGTTCTAAGCAAATACGTAAATAATCCTCTCCCGTGGGCCTTCTTCTGGCTCAACCACCGAAAATAATACCACCGCAGATTACCTGTAAAGAAGTATTGGGGAACATAATTGTTAAATTCTTTAGTTATGAGTCCTTTCTTAGTTCCCCGCCAGGCAATATAGTCTAATAAAAGATTAAGACTTCTCTTTTCTACACTGAAACCATACCTCTGCTGAAATTCAATTATCCGCTGTAGAGTATTTAATCCATTAACAGGATTTACAACCCGCAAGATCTCCTGCTGACTATCATTAACTGCTAACTGAGTAGCATATAATTTACCATTAAGATACATAAACTGTCTAAAAGTTAAATCAAAATCCCAGATTTTAGTCCGGTTATTAATACAGAATAACAAATCACACTTATGTTCCTTATATCTAAAAGATGCTTTCTTATCAATTATTTCTGTGGAGTAATTAGCCTTAATTCCTTCCTGCTGTATCTCTGTTAAATCACTAACTTCTTGGTTAGCCATTAACTCCTGTCTAATTCTATTCTCATTAACTTTCAAATCAAGAAATATATCTATATCCGATGACTTATTTTCAGTTATTAGACCGCTAGCCTGTAAATAACTATCCGAAACTACTCCACCAGCAATTACTGGTACAATATTAAGCTTTAGAAATAAATCTTCTAATTCTTTAATTATACTAGGTATTGGAAATTCAATTTCAACTATCTCCATTGCTCCTAGCCATTCTTCATTCTGATTTATAAAGTATTCTTCCAGCATAATAAGCCACCTTCATTATAATCTTATTCCTAATATATTATTATATTATATAATCATTTAAATGTAAAATTAAAAGGCCTACCCTATAATAAAGGGTAAGCCTTTTACTAAATATCGGCAAGCAGACTTGTAAGCCGGGTTCTGTCTTTTAAGATGCTCATCTATCTAGGACAGTAATTACTTACTGCCTTAAGCGACTAACCCGAGAAGCTGGACGAGCAGCCCTTAACCTTCTCCTATTTAGTCTTGCTCTGGATGGGGTTTACCCTGCAGTATCTGTCACCAGATACCCGGTGCGCCCTTACCGCACCCTTTCACCCTTACCTGCCAAAGACAGGCGGTCTCCTCTCTGTTGCACTGGCCCGCGGATTACTCCGGCTGAATGTTATTCAGCATCCTGCTCTATAGAGCCCGGACTTTCCTCAGATAGAGCAAACTCTATCTGCGACCATCCAGTCTACTTGCCTAAAATATTAAATTTTTTTGAGTGCGGTAATAATGATAGCACCTTAATCTGTAATTGTCAAGGAAAATTTCTATTTATTTATCTTATCAGCCAATAACAATCCGTAAATTATGCCTGATTTCAAACACTCTTCTGAATCACCTTCATCCTGGTTTAATTTATCACAAATAGAATCAATTACTGATTCTATATCTGCAGATGTTTCAAACTCTGCAGTTTCTTCATCTAACTCAGCAACTAACTGTTCTACATCACCAATTGAATCCACTCTACTTTGCTGAAACTGATCAATTCCTAAATTAGCCAATTCATCTGCTTTATGATTCTCTTCTCGAGGAATATGTTGAAAATCACAGTCTGGTAAATCCTGAAGTAATTCCTTAATCTCTAAATAATAAGGCTTTAACTTTTCACTCCGCACGCGATATTCTCCTGTTAGCTGTTTAATTACTAGTTGACTATCACTAAAGAGACTAATACTTTCTGAGTTAAGCTCCCTAGCCTTCTTTAGGCCAGCAATAATAGCCTGATACTCTGCTTCGTTATTTGTAGCTTCACCGATATAATCTGCTAATTCTTCTTTTATATTATTCGAACCATCCTTAATTAAGACTCCAATTCCGCCCGGCCCCGGATTGCCGCGTGATGCTCCATCGGTATATATATTCAATTCCATTATATCAAACCGCCTTTCTTATTCATTGTCAGTCCAGTAAAGAATTCTACCACAGCGTTCACACTTAAATATCTGATTTCCTCTGCGAACATCTTCAATTAATTTAGCAGGTAAACCAACTCTACAGCCCATACAATAGCCGTCTTGTAGTTCAACTACTGCCAGACCATGCTTTTTTTCTTTTAACTTCTGATACTCTGCCATTAAATCATCCCCAATAGCCTCACTCAAAGATTCTTTCTTCTGCTTTACTTCTTCTAATTCGATACTCAACTCTGACTGTTCCTCTTTATAACTCTTCTGTAGCTTATTCAATTTCAATTGATAATCTTCTAAATCCTGTTTTATTTCCGCCTGATTAGCTTCAACTTCTTCCAATTCTATCATTAAATCCAGAATTTCATCCTCCAATTGGGACTGCTGTTTTTTAATTTCATTTATCTTCTTCTGTAACTGTTCTAATTCTTTAACATTATTTTCACCATCATACAGCTGCTCCTGGTACTCATTTAACTGTGTTTCCAGCCGGCTATCATCAAACTCTTTATTCTTAAGTTTTTTATTCAATTCTTTTTCTTTCTCTTTATTTGCAGCTAATTTATCTTTTAATTCAGCTATCTCTATTTTAACTTCCTCCTGTTCAGCCAATAAATCCCGACTGTCTAATTCCTCCTCAATTCTACTTATTTTTCTATCTAGCTGTTGTAATCTATATAACTCCTGTAGTTTAGCCATGCTCTTACCCCTTTCTAAACAAAATTTAATAAGCCATATAAAAAGGTAGGTCGAACAGTTAAATGACTGTTGACCTACCTACACTATTGCTATGAAACCTTTATTTCTATCAGTAGTAATAATTTCAATTTCTTCTAATCCTGCCTGTTTAATCTCAGTTACTAAGCTTTCAACAAGACATTCCTCCATAATTACTTCTGTTCCATAATGTCCAGCATCTATAATTCCCAGCCCCATCTTAGCAGCCAGTTCAGCATCATGATACTTAATATCTCCTGTAACTAATAGATCAGCACCTTTAAATACCGCCGGTCTAATTAGATCAGCTCCACTGCCGCTGCAGACAGCAACCCGCTTAACTTCACTATTCTCCGGTTTTACAACCCTCACTCGATCAAGTTCTAAGACATCTTTAGCCTGGGCTACAAATTGATTAAATTCACAACTTGTTTTTAAGTTACCTATTCTCCCCAATCCCAACTGCTCACCAGTAGCTTCTACTGAATATAGATCATAAGCAACCTCTTCATAAGGGTGAACAGTTTCTAACTTATCAAGCACCTGCTCAAGTTTGCTTGCTGGTAGAATGGTTTCTAGCCTTACTTCATCTACCTTCTCTAACTGATCCTTTTGGCCTATATGCGGATCAGTTCCAGCTAAAGGCTTGAAGGTACCGGTTCCTTCAACAGAAAAAGTACAATCCCGATAATTGCCGATCCAGCCTGCTCCTTGGCTGATAATAGCCTTTCTTACTTCCTCTAAATTCTTCTGCGGAATAAAGACAACTAACTTCTTCAGTTCATCTTCACAGGTAGTCTTTAATACCTGTAAGTCAGTCAAGCCTAATTTAGCTGCCAGTTGATCATTTAAACCACCCTGAGCTATATCATAATTAGTATGGGCTGTATAGATACTGATTTCATTTTTAGCAGCTGTCTGCACCAAATCCCCGATCTCCGTATCAAATCTAACCTGAGATAATGAATTGAAGATTACAGGATGATGAGAAATAATTAAGTCTACATTCTTCTCTACTGCTTCCTCCATTATCGCTGGGATCACATCCAAAGTTACTAATACCTTATCAACCTGCTGGCTGTAAGAACCAATCTGTAACCCAACATTATCCCACTCTAGGGCTAATTCTTCGGAAGCTATCTCTTCCATCAACTGAATTATCTGTTGAATGCTTAAAGACATTCCATTACCTCCTGAATTTTATCTAATCTGTACTTTAGTTGCTTCTTTTTAGCAGTTAAACCGGAAGAAGAATTATCAGGCAGCTGATTAAGAATTGTCTGCCATTTTTTCTCTTTAGATACCAAGAATTCCTGATAACACTGAGGATTCTTTTCTAGCAATCTAGGACCTATTTCCAACAGAAATGGATCACTTATCTGTTCCGAACCTGACTGAATAAGAATAATTTCATAAAACCTAGTCCCTTCCTGGGCTAGTCCTTCATCAATAATCTGAAAACCGTTATTCATCAACCAGTTCCGTAGTCTGGCTGCATGGTTCATAGGCTGGAGAACAAACTCTGTTATTGAATCAGTAATCTGTTTATTATCAGCTATAATATCAATAATAGTATCGGACCCTACCCCTGCTATTACAGCAGCCTTTACTTCATTAGGCTCCAAAATTTTCAGCCCACAGCCTAATCTAACATCAATCATATCTTCTAATTCAGCCTGCTGTACATTCTCTACAGCCGTCTGGTACGGAGCTTGCTTTACATCACTAGCAATCAACTTTTCACAATCAAAATTTTCTGCTAGATAGATAGGTAGATAAGCATGATCAGTACCGATATCTGCTACACTATAAGGACTTGATATCAACTCAGTAATTTCTTTTAATCTAGGTGATAGCTTCATCAATTCTCTCCTTATAGATTAATTATAGTTTCTTCATACATCATTATATTCAAGATATTAGCGAAAAGTTCCTGCAAATATAAATATAAAAAAACTCCATCTTTCTTATAGATGGAGTTAATCTGCTTATTTACTTTAATGGTGGGCCCAGTAGGATTTGAACCTACGACTAATCGGTTATGAGCCGATGGCTCTGACCAACTGAGCTATGGGCCCGTAATTAAAATGGCTCCCCGAGCAGGACTTGAACCTGCGACAAAGTGGTTAACAGCCACTCGCTCTACCAGCTGAGCTATCGGGGAACACCACTTTCAAACAGCAGTGACTATTATATGATAAAATCAGTAAAAGGTCAACTGATATTATTAGTGATTAACAGGGATTATTACATATTATCCCGTATTATCTCATCTTTTTCACTCTATATTCATGAATTCTACCAATTTCAGCTGAAATCAATTAATCTAGATAATCCTTTAACTTCTTACTCCGGCTTGGATGGCGCAGTTTACGTAAAGCCTTGGCTTCAATCTGTCTAATTCGTTCTCGAGTAACTCCAAATTCCTTTCCGACTTCTTCTAAAGTACGAGACCGACCGTCTTCTACTCCAAATCTAAGTTCTAAGACTCTTTTTTCGCGGTCACTTAATGTATCCAAAACTTCATCAAGCTGTTCCTGCAACATCATATGTGAAGCAGCTACAGATGGGGCAGGAGCATCATCATCTTCAATAAAGTCACCGAGATGGCTGTCTTCTTCTTCTCCAATCGGAGTTTCTAACGAAACAGGTTCTTGAGAAATCTTAAGTACTTCTCTTACTTTCTCTTCACTTAAATCCATCTCTTCAGCAATCTCTTCGGGAGTCGGTTCTCTTCCTAATTCTTGGAGAAGATGTCTAGAAACTCTAATCACCTTATTAATCGTCTCTACCATATGCACCGGAATTCGAATTGTCCGAGCCTGATCAGCAATAGAACGGGTAATAGCTTGTCTAATCCACCATGTTGCATAGGTGCTGAATTTATATCCTTTTGTATAATCAAACTTTTCTACTGCCTTAATTAACCCTAAATTACCTTCTTGGATTAAATCCAGAAATAACATTCCGCGGCCTACATACTTTTTAGCAATACTGACTACTAACCGCAGGTTAGCTTCTACTAACATTCGCTTAGCTTCCATATCGCCTTCTTCCATTCTTTTGGCTAGTTCTACCTCTTCTTCTGCTGTTAATAAATCAACCTTTCCAATTTCTTTTAAATACATTCGGACCGGATCATCAATCCCTACTCCATCCGGAACACTAAGATCCAAATCTTCCTCAGTATCTTTCGATACTTCATCCTCATCTTCATCAACTACTTCAATATCAAGCTCAGCAAATCTTTGATATATATCATCAATCTGCTCAGGAGTTAATTCAACTTTAGCAAGAGTATCCATTACCTCTTTATAAGTTATTTGTCCTTCCTGGTTCCCTTTTTCAATCAATTTTTCCACTTTTTCTTCTACTATATTGCGGACCTTATCTGTCATTAATATCCCCCCTTTCCAACATCGAAATTATTCCCAAGTAAACTATCCGGATCCTGCAGCAATTGAACTACTTCCTGCCGCTCTCGCAGAAGCTGGTTTACTTTAGCAAAATCCCGGCTTGCCTCATGCTGTTCAATTTCAGCATCTAATCTTTCTTTCTTCATCTTCAGTTGATACTCCTTTATTTTTTTTATATAACCTTTTGCTTCCTCTAATTGATATTCATTTATCTCTTCTTTTTGATAATTGCCGAGAGAAACTTCAGTAATCATCTGTCTAATTTCAGCACTGTTCACCTTATTAATCAATTCTTCCCAATCAGAATTATCTATATCAAAAATCAATTCTGCTGCTGATTGATACTCATCGGTAATAAATTCATCAGAATCTAATTCAGCCTTAACTAGATTCAGAATCTGAGTGTCTTTGATCATTAATTCCAATAACTTCTTTTCGAATTGGAACTGAGTATCAGATTCAGCCTCACTATCTACTTTAGAATCGGACTTAAATTTATTATTCCTATCTCTATAATTTCTATCCTGTTCACTTACATCCTGCTGGAATTTTTTTAATCTGGACTTAATAACTCCAGTCTCTACATCCAATCTACCGGCTATTTTTTTAATATATTCAGCCTGCTTAATCTCATTTTCAATTCCGGCTAAAACCGGCATTATATCATCAACTGCTTCTACTTTCTGTTCAATCTTGGTTAAATCCCTATCTGTCAATAAAGATTCCAACTTAAATTCAATTAACGAAACTGCCTCAGAAAGCAATAATTCAAACTCTTCCTTGCCCTGACTGCGAATTACTTCATCAGGATCCTGGTCAACCGGTAGATTAACAACATAAACTTCTAAACCAGTATTTTTTAAAATATTAAATCCGCGTAGAGTAGCATTCTCACCAGCAACATCTCCATCATAAGCAATATAGACCCGGTCAGCATAGCGGCGCAGTAATCTAGCCTGACTCTTAGTCAGAGAAGTACCTAAAGAAGCTACTATATTTTCAATACCAAACTGATGTCCTGTAATAACATCAGTATAACCCTCAACAATAACTACACTCCCTGACCGTTTAATCTCTCTTTTAGCCCGAGCTAGACCATACAGAATATTCTTCTTATTAAAAACAGGAGTCTGAGGTGAATTAAGATACTTAGGATGAGAATCATCCACCACTCGGCCTCCAAAACCGATAGCCTGACCTCGCAAATTATTGATAGTAAAGATTATCCGGTTGCGAAATCTATCATAATAGCCTTTACCCTTCTTTTGAGGAATTATTAAACCGGCCTGCTGAATCCGATCAGCAGAATACCCCTTCTTACGTAAAAAATCAAATAACCCCCGCCAGCTATCCGGAGCATAGCCTAATTCAAACTGATCAATAGTCTCTTCTTTAATCCCCCTCTGTCGAAGATATTCATACGCTTCACTACCCTGGTTAGTCTCAGTCAATAGATAATTAAAGAATTTAACTGCCCAGTTATGAATTTCATAAATTTCACTTTTGGTTGTTGATTCTCCTGTAGATGAATCTTTTCTTTCCGGCAAAGAAAGTCCTATCCTCTGGGCTAAAATTTCAACTGCTTCTATAAAGTCTAAATTCTCAATATCCATCATAAAGTTAAAGACATTACCGCCTACACCACATCCAAAACAGTGATATAACTGCTTTTCAGGATTAACCATAAATGATGGAGTCCTTTCATCATGAAAAGGACATAATGCTTTATAATTCTTTCCAGCTTTTTCTAAGTTAGTATAATCAGAAATAACATCTATAATATCATTGTTATCTCTAACTTTATCAATAAATTCATCATTTAAATATGCCACTCCAATTCACCCTCATGAATTAACTAATTTTATAAAAGCTGTCTTAAACCTCCTTCGATCCTGCTTTGAATACTGGCTAGGTCCTTTAGTCTTATGCCCACTGCGGCGTAATTTAGCTGAATGATGTCTTTTGGCTAGCAGATAATCAATATTCTGGTTAGTAAATACTTTACCGCGCGGTGATAAGACCTTAACCTCCTGCTCTAACAATAAAGCTGCCAATCCATAATCCTGGGTTATAACTAAATCACCACTACAAGCAAGATTAATTATCTTCATATCTGCAGCTTCAGGATTACTATCTACAGTAACTTCTTTAACTGATTTATCATTCAGTCTATTACTCCAGTGGGCTATACTGCTAATAATTGTAACCCGGCAGCTATATTTAACTGCTAAATCAATAATAAGATCTTTAATCGGACAGGCATCACCATCAACTAAAATCTGCATCATTATTTCCCCACTTATATAAGTAAAAATCAATAATTTACTACTTAATGATAGTCTAGGAATATCCTTTCCGGTTTTTATAAATTTATACATTAACCCAGCCAGGGACGGGGCAGAAATATCTCCCGGCCCCGTTTGAGAGCATACCTATCACTCATTCCTGCTATATAATCTACTACTATTCTTGGTAACGGATACATTTCAAGCTTATTTTTAAATTCCTGTGGTAATTCTTCCGGATTATCATTATAGTAAGTATATAACTGCTTTAATAAACCTTTTGCTTTGTCTTCTTCTGTCTTTGCCTTCGAACCAACATAGACTCTATTGTAAAGAAATTGCCTCAATTCCTCAGTAGCTTCTTTAACCTGCTGGCTTCTGTTAATCTCTGGCTGCTGCCAGCTGTGTTTAATAATATCTTTTACCATTCTATCAATTCGCTGTGAACTGGTTCGACCTAAAACTTCTAAAGCCCCTTCAGGTAGATCAGAAGTGGATATTATTTCAGCCCGCAGTGCATCATCTATATCATGATTAATATAGGCAATTCGATCAGCAATTCTTACAATCTCACCTTCTAAAGTCTTTGGCTGCTGGTTACCAGTATGGGTCAAAATTCCATCCCGAACTTCTAAAGTTAAGTTCAACCCGGGATAAGCTCCTGATTTATCCTCTAGTAAATCTACAACTCTAAGGCTCTGGTGATTATGTTTAAAACCTTTAGAATACATTTCAGCCAAAGCTTCTTCTCCACTGTGGCCAAAAGGGGTATGGCCTAAATCATGGCCCAGTGCAATAGCTTCTGTTAAATCTTCATTTAAATGAAGAGCCTTAGCAATAGTTCGAGCAATCTGAGCCACCTCTAAAGTATGAGTCAGCCGCGTTCGATAATGATCTCCTTCAGGTGCAATAAATACCTGCGTCTTATGTTTTAGTCTTCTGAAGGCCTTGGAATGAATAATCCGATCCCGATCTCTTTGAAAATCCGTCCTTATTTCACACTTGGATTCTGCATACTTTCGACCTTCAGTCTCTCCGCTTAAAGCAGCATCCTGAACTAAATTCTTATGCTCTAACTCCTCTAGTCTTCTTCGGTGAGATTTCATCATTATCCTTACCTCTCTTATTTACCGCAGACTCTCTGTTGCTTCTGCTACCTTCACTACTCTTCTTCCTACAGTCTTGGCCCTCTTTTGAGCATTCTCATCTTCAGCTGCTTTCCGCTGTCCTGCTGCCCCCTGATGTCCGGCATCAGTTTCACTATCTCCATCACCTATAACTATCATACCCTGGACCAGCATCAAATCATGTACAGCTTTTATAGTAGTTTCCTGACCGCCGAATCTAGCTGCTCCAACTGTGATAGTTCCTCCGACAGTATTTAACAGACTATTCTGGCCGCGTAAATCACGGGTCATATCCCAAAAGGCCTTTAACTGAGCACTAACAGTCCCAAAATAGACAGGACTTCCAATAATCACTCCGTCAGCTTCAGACAATAATTCATACTGTTCCTCTAACTTAGTTCCTTCATAACAGGCTTTTGAACAAGGCTGAGAACAGGCAGTACAGTAAGGCTCTTCTATCTCCTCTAAACCGGATGAAACCTGAATTAATTCTGTTTCAGCTCCTAAATCTTTAGCAGCATCCAATGCTTTATTCAATAAAAGATCAGTATTTCCATCGCTATTTGGACTACCGTTTAGACCAGCAATCAACATTAATTAACAACTCCTTTCGACTATTATATTATTATTACAGGATAATTCCAATAATTCCTTTAACAAAAAGAAAAAGTATGAAAAAAAGGATAAGGCTTAAGCCTTATCCTTTAGAAAACTGAAATTCCATCTATTATTCTCTATCACTTTCAATTTTAGCCTGAACAGCTGCTAGGCGTGCTACCGGTACACGATATGGTGAACAGCTAACATAATCAAGACCGTATTCCTGGCAGAGACCAATTGATTTCGGCTCACCGCCGTGCTCACCACAGATACCAACTTTCAGGTTCTCATTTGCCTTTCGCCCATCATCAGTAGCCATCTTAACTAACTTTCCAACACCGTTAGGATCTAAACTGATGAAAGGATTATCCTCCAGAATATCTTCTTCTACATAATGATGTAAGAATTTACTTTCCGCATCATCTCTACTGAAGCCAAAAGTCGTCTGAGTTAAGTCATTGGTACCAAAGGAGAAGAAGTCTGCCTCTTCAGCAATCTCCTCAGCTGTCATGCAGGCCCGCGGCAGTTCGATCATAGTACCTACTTTATAGCTTAACTCACTATCTGCTTCAGCCAAAACTTCATCTGCTACTTTATCTACTCGGCTACGCAGCATCTTAAATTCATTAACATGAGTAACCAGCGGTAGCATAATTTCAGGCTGAACATCAATTCCTTCTTCAGCTACATTAACAGCAGCTTTAAAGACTGCTCTAATCTGCATCTCATAAATTTCAGGAACCATAATCCCCAACCGGCATCCTCTCATGCCTAACATAGGATTGGACTCATTCATGTCCTTTACTTTCCGCAGTAATTTTCGCTTCTTATTCAGTTCTTCTTTATTATCTTCAGCGGCGGATTCTAACTTTGCTATCTCTTCTACCAGTTCTACTAAATCAGGTAAAAATTCATGGAGCGGCGGATCCAGGAGTCGAACTGTTACGGGTTTTCCTTTCATTTCAGTAAAGATCTCTTCAAAGTCATTACGCTGCATCGGCTCTAATTCAGCCAAAGCTTCTTCTTTCTCTGCCTCTGAATCACTTAAAATTAACTGTTGTACTAACGGTACTCTCTCAGCCGCCATGAACATATGTTCTGTTCTGCAGAGGCCAATTCCTTCTGCTCCAAACTCAAAAGCCTTTTTAGCATCAGGACCATTATCAGCATTGGCACGAATTCCTAATTCTTTAGTTTCATTAGCCCACTTCAGTATCTTACGACATTCTTCACTAAGACGGGGTTCAGTCATTTCTACCTTACCGACCATGATTTCACCGGTTCCCCCATTAATAGTAATCTTATCTCCTTTTTCAAACCGACGATTTCCGACTAAAAATTCTTCCTTCTCAAAATCAATTTTGATCTCTTCACAGCCACAGACACAGGGCTTACCCATTCCTCGAGCTACTACCGCTGCATGACTAGTCATACCGCCGCGGGTAGTCAATACCCCCTGGGAAGCAATAACACCATTGATATCTTCTGGCGTTGTCTCTAAACTAACTAAGATTACTTTTTCTCCTTTATCACCTAGCTTTTCAGCCTCATCAGCAGAAAAGACTACCTTCCCAGCAGCAGCTCCTGGCGAAGCAGGCAAACCTTTAGCAATCACTTCCGGTTCAGCTTCCGGATCTATCTGCTTATGTAATACTTTCTCAACATGCTCCGGCTCTACTCTGAGCAGAGCTTCCTCTTTATCAATTAAGCCTTCATCGGCCATATCAGCTGCCATCTTGATAGCTGCTTTAGCAGTTCGTTTTCCGGTTCTGGTCTGGAGTAAATATAATTGGCCGTTCTCAATAGTAAATTCAATATCTTGCATATTCTTATAGTGATCCTCTAAAGTTTCAGTCACGTCCACTAATTGGTCAAAGACCTCAGGTAGCTCTTCCTTAAGAGTCTGAATCGACTGCGGAGTTCTAATTCCGGCTACTACATCCTCACCCTGAGCATTCAATAGATACTCACCGTATAATTCATTAACACCAGTGGATGGATTGCGAGTGAAGACAACTCCTGTTCCAGAATCCTTACCCATATTACCAAAGACCATAGTTTGAACATTAACAGCTGTTCCTAAGTCATGGGCAATATCATGGGCATCACGATAAACAATAGCCCGTTTATTATTCCAAGAACCAAAGACAGCATCTACAGACTTAATCAACTGTTCCATGGGATCTTGGGGAAATTCAATTCCGGCTTCATCCTTGATTATCTCTTTATATTGAGCAACTAACTTTTTCAAGTCGTCAGTAGTAAGATCTAAATCACTATCTGCATCTACTTCTTCTTTTAGACTATCCAAGGTCCGACCAAACTTGTAGCCTTCAATACCTAACACTACATCTCCGAACATTTGAATAAAACGCCGATAACAATCATAAGCAAAACGTTCATCATTTACTTCTTTAGCCAATCCCTGAACTGAAGTATCATTCAAGCCTAAATTTAGAATAGTATCCATCATACCGGGCATAGAAATTGTAGCTCCCGAACGGACAGACAGCAATAAAGGATTATTATCATCACCAAAGTTCTTACCTGTCTTCTCTTCTAAATCTTTTAAATACTCTCTAGTACCTTCTTTTAGAAATTCTGGTAATTCTTCATCATTCTCAAAATATAGATTACAGGCTTCAGTAGTTAAAGTCATTCCGGGGGGGACAGGCAGATCTAAACTTGTCATTTCACCTAAACTGGCACCTTTACCTCCTAAAATAGGCTTTAGATCCAAAGAACCCTCTTCAAAGGAATAAATATACTTTTTTTCTGAATTCATTTTATCATCAACTCCTTTTAATTAAAATTTAATAACCTCATCTCTAAAATAAGATGGCTTCTGTTTAATCTTATGTTCAGCTTTAACAGTTCTAACAGTTCCTGTTTTGCTTCTCATTACAATAGATTGGGTTTCAGCTTTCTGACCACTGTATTGAACCCCACGCAGTAATTCTCCATTAGTAATACCGGTAACAGAAAACATTACATCTTCACCTTTTGCTAAATCATCAGTAGTAAAGACTTTGTTGATATCATCTATTCCACTCATATCAATAGCTCTTTGAGTTTCCTCATCATTACGAGGATGTAATTGCGCCTGCATCTCGCCGCCTAAACACTTTAAGGCTGCTGCAGCCAATACTCCTTCGGGAGCTCCCCCAATTCCAATTAACATATCTACGCCGGTATGGGGTAGAGCAGTAGCAATTCCACCAGCTACATCACCGTCAGTAATCATCTTAATTCTAGCACCTGCTTCTCTAATCTCTTCGATTATCTCTTCGTGGCGAGGACGGTCAAGCAGAATAACTGTTAAATCAGAAACTTCTTGGTCTTTAGCTTCTGCTATAGCTTCTAAGTTTTCTGTGGGACTGGCTTTTAAGTCGATAGCTCCCTTAGCCTCTGATCCTACAGCTATCTTCCTCATATACATATCAGGTGCATTAAGTAAGTTACCCTTCTTAGCAGCAGCTACTACTGCCAAAGAGTTAGGCAGCCCTTTAGCTACCAGAGTAGTACCTTCAACTGGATCAACAGCTATATCTAACTCAGGAGATTCAGCACCACCGATTTCTTCACCAATATACAGCATTGGAGCCTCATCCTTTTCTCCTTCGCCAATGACTACTCTTCCTTTAATATTAACTGTATCAAAGGTAGCCCGCATGGCATCAACTGCCGCCTGATCAGCAGCCTCTTTATCGCCTTTTCCCATCCAGGGGGCTGCAGCTAAAGCTGCTGCCTCCGTCACTCGTACAAATTCTAATGCTAATTCTCTTTCCACTATAAATCACTCCTCTCAGATAATATCTTATGGGCTGTCTCCTCAATAGATTTATTAGTTACATTAATAATCATACAGCCTAATTTTTTCATAATCTCTTCAGCAAAATCCAATTCTTTAAGGATTCTATCCATAGTAGCATAATCAGCCTGCTTTTTAAACTGCATAGAATTGAGCCTCTCCTGTCTTATCTCCTGTAAAACAGTAGGATCAATTGTCAAACCTACTAATTTCTTAGCTGACAGTTCATATAATTCTTGAGGAACATCTACTTCCGGCATCAGTGGAATATTAGCAGCTTTATAGCCTTGATGAGCTAGATACATACTCAGCGGTGTCTTTGAAGTTCTGGACACACCAATGATTACTACATCTGCTTCTTCTAACTTTTTCAATTCTTTACCATCATCACATCTAATAGCATAATCAATACAAGAAATTCGTTCAAAATACTCCTGATCAAGTTGGCGATTCAAACCCGGTTCTAGCTTAGGCTTCTGTCCCAATAACTCTGAAAACTTCAACATAGCAGGTCCTATAACATCCACAATCGGAATCTCTGCTGCTTTAGCCGCTTTTTTTAAGTGCTCACATAATTCAGGTAAAACTATAGTGTAGGCTATAATTACTTTTCTATCTTTAGCTCTACTAACTACTTCTGATAATTTTGCTATACTAGTTATATTAGTAAACTTTTTAATTTCAATCTGATCAGTACCAAACTGACTTATTACAGCATTAACTACTGTTTCAGCTGTCTCTCCAATAGAATCTGATACAATAAAGACAGTTAAATCTTCATCCTCTACTCTATTTAACAACGCCTTATTCTCCTCCTTACATTTCTAATCCTAAATCTGCTAAGACTCTCGTAATATTAGTCTTACTTACCCTACCGATCACCTTCAGCTTATCTTCTAATGGTTCTCCAGACTCATCAATAAAATTCTCAACGACTGGCAAAGCATCAATTTCATAATTTACTAACCGTTTAGCTGCCAGCAGAACAGTATCATCAGCCCGAATAGTAATTATATTAGGCATTCTAGTCATAGCTACACTAACAGGCACTTGATTGATATCAGCATCTCCAATAGTGATCTTTAATAAATCCTTGCGGGATATAACTCCAACTAGATTCTTATCTTCTTCATCAACTACAAACAAAGAACCTACATCTTCTAAAAAAAGAGTCGTAATTGCATTATAAATTGATGTCTTCTCTGTAACTACAACCGGCACTGACTTAACTTCGGCAACTTCCTTAGTATATAATTTATTGATCTCTGCTAAATAAGAATTATCCTGTAGATGAAAGTATCCTACCCGTGGTTTGGCTTCTAGTATCTTAGCCATTGTCAATACAGATAGGTCTGAACGGAGGGCACTACGAGTTAAATCTAGTTTATCGGCTATCTCTTTACTGGTAATTGGTTCATTATTTTTTACAATTTCAATTATTCTTCTTTGGCGATCACTTAAATTAATCCCAATCCCTCCTTATTCCATTTATATGCTACATTATTTATATGTTGCACTATTGAAGCAAACAGCCAAAAAAACACAACACATTTAATGGTTATCACATACATTATACTAGATTAAATCTACTTTCTCCTGCAACTTTCCTTGTTTTTTTATCTTTTTTAATAATTATGTTACATGATTAAAGCCCCTGCAACACACCCAGGGGCTGATTACAATTAATAATATATTACTTTTGAATCAGTTTTAATACAGTATTAGAAGATTCTTCTACTGATTTATTGCTGACATCAACTACCGGACAGCCGATTCTATTAAAGACCTTATAAGAATAATTTAACTCTTCAGTAATCCGGCTTAAAGAAGCATAATCAGACTTCATATTCAAACCTAATGTTTTTAATCTTTCCTGTCTAATTTCATTTAGAGTCTCCGAATCAATTGTCAAACCAATTACTTTATGATCAGGATTGTTATACAGAATTTTGGGCGGTGTTACTTCAGGAACCAATGGTATATTGGCTACCTTATATCCGCGGTAAGAAAGGTAGATAGACATCGGCGTTTTTGAAGTTCGAGAGACACCAACTAGGACTATATCTGCTTCTTTAATTCCCTCAATATCATTTCTATCATCATACTGAACAGTAAATTCAATAGCATCTACTTTTTTGAAGTACTCTTCATCTAATTCTCTTACTAACCCGGGCTGTAATTTAGGATCTTTATCTAGAACATTCCCTAAAGCTTCCATCATCGGTCCCATAATATCTACATATTCAATATCCGCCTTGACTGCTTCCGTCTTCAAATACTCTCTTAAGTCAGGATTAATCAACGTAAAAGCAATTATACTTCTTTGATTCCGGGCTTCATCAATTACTTTTGATACATCATCATTATCTGTAACATAAGAAAAGCTTTTAAACTCTACAGCTGTGGTGCTATTAAATTGGGTTGCTGCTGCTTCTACTACCTGACGTGCTGTCTCACCAATAGAATCAGAGACTATAAAGGCCAAAGCTTTGGACATGCTAGTCATCACTCCCGATTCTAAATTGCTTAATCAATCACAATCTCAGACAGATCAGCTATCTTAGTAAAGATCTGAACAGTATTCTTCAACAGAGCTAAACGATTATTCTTTACTTTTTCATCATCGGCCATTACCATTACCGAATTAAAGAACTTATCAACCGGCTTTTGCAGAGTTGCTAATTCATCTAAAGCAGAAGAATAATCCTTAGCTACTAGTAATTCTTCCACTTCTGCTTGAGTAGATTGATATGCTTCATATAGCTTTTCTTCAGATTCATCAGTAAATAAATCAGGGTTAATATCTTCACTAGTAGCCTTGTCTGCCAGATTACCAGCACGATTATACGCAGTAAGTAAATCTTCAAATTTTTCTTCATTTCTAAACTCCATTACAGCTTCAGCCCGTTTAACTGCATCATTGAGGTCGGTAATATCCGTAGCTAAGACTGCATTAGAAACATCATACCTAACTCCTCTCTCTTCAAATATATGTTCTAGGCGCTGTTTAAAGAAGTCCAGAACTTCAGTCTTGACCTCACCCTGACTGCGTTTTAACTTCTCTGCTTCAACCAATAGTTCCAAAACATTATCTATTAACCCGGCTAAATTAAGCTTTAAATCAGAGTCTAGAATAATCTTTACAATTCCTTGGGCCTGCCGCCGCAGTGCATAAGGATCTTGAGAACCGGTTGGAATCAAACCGACGCCAAAACAACCAACAATATTATCTATTTTATCAGCAATACTTACTATCTGTCCAGTCTTAGTCTGAGGCAGAACATCAGTAGCATAGCGCGGTAGATAATGTTCAAAGATAGCATCTGCTACAGCTTTATTCTCACCTGATAACTTAGCATATTCACGGCCCATAACTCCTTCTAGCTTAGGAAACTCAATAACCATTTCAGTAATCAAATCTGCTTTAGATAAATAAGCTGCCCGTTTACTATCCTTAACCTCCTTTTCACTTAAATCTAACTTTTTAGCAAATACTTTACTTAATTCAACTAACCGTTTTACCTTCTCATATATAGTTCCTAAATCCTCTTGGAAGATAACATTTTTCAGTTCATCGACTTTATCCTCTAGATCCTCCTTTTGATCTTCTTCATAGAAAAACATTCCATCAGCTAATCGGGCCCTAAGTACCTTTTCATTTCCTTCTCTTACGATATCAATATGATCTTCAGAACCATTTCTGACAGTAATAAAACGTGCCATCAGATCTCCATTATCATCTTCGATAGGGAAATAGCGCTGATGTTCACGCATAGAAGTAATTAATACCTCACGCGGTAGGTCCAAAAATTCTTCATCAAAGCTGCCCATCAAAGCTGTCGGGTACTCTACTAAATAATTAACTTCCTTTAACAGATCTTCATCAATCAAAACTTCTCCCCCGGCTTCTTTACCTAACTCAGTAATCTGGTCAATAATCATCTCTCTGCGTTTATTCTGGTCAACAATCACATATTCTTCATTTAATCTATCAAAATAATCCTGGGCAGAATCTATCTCTATTTGGCCTGTACTCAAAAAACGGTGGCCTTTGGTATATGTATCAGATTCTATATCTGCTACTTCTAACTCCACCGGTTCATCCCCATAGAGAGCTAGAATCCAGTGAATCGGTCTTACAAACTGCATATCTTTATCTGCCCAGCGCATGGATTTAGCAAAATCCAAATCATGAATTAATTCTGTTAAAATCTCAGGCAGTAACTCTTCTGTCGGTTTTCCTTCCTCAGTCTGAACAGCAAATAGATACTCACCATTATCAGTATCCCTAATCTCTAACTCATCAACTGTAAGTCCCTGTCCTCTAGCAAATCCACTTCCGGCTTTTGTCGGATTACCTTCATCATCAAAGGCAATATTCTTAGCAGGACCCTTAACCTCCTTGGTTAAATCATCCTGACGGCTGCTGACTTCATTAACTACAAGAGTTAACCGGCGGGGGGTACCATAAGTAGCTACTGAACCAGTCTCAATCCGATACTGTTTAAATAATTCAGCTGCTAGTTCCTCTAACTGTTCAAAGGTAGGCTCCATAAACCCAGCCGGAATCTCTTCAGTTCCAATCTCTAATAATAGTTTATTGTTACTCATTCTCTCTCCTCCCTTCCTTCATTAACGGATAGCCTAATCTTTCCCGCTGCTCTAGATAGGCCTTAGCACATAGATTAGCAAGATCTCTAACCCGCTTAATATAGCTAGTTCGTTCTGTTACGCTGATTGCTCCCCGGGCATCCAGTAAATTAAAGGTATGTGAACACTTCAATACATAATCATAAGCCGGCAGAACTAAGTCTTCCTCTATAGCCTGCTTGGCCTCTTCTTCATAGAGATCAAAGAAGGTTAATAACTTATCGATATCTGCTACTTCAAAGTTATAAGTAGAATGTTCTACTTCGCCTTGATGATGTACATCGCCGTAACTGATACCATCAACCCATTCGATATCAAAGACGCTGTCTACTTCCTGTAAATAGACTGCAATTCGTTCTAACCCATAGGTAATCTCAACAGAGACCGGTTTGACATCAAAGCCTCCTACCTGCTGAAAGTAAGTAAACTGAGTAATCTCCATACCATCTAACCAGACTTCCCAGCCTAAACCCCAGGCACCTAGAGTAGGCGATTCCCAGTTATCCTCTACAAAGCGGATGTCATGCTTGGCCGGATCAATCCCTAAAGCCTCTAAACTATCCAAATAAATCTCTTGAATCTTTTGTGGTGACGGCTTCATAATCACCTGGTATTGATAATAATGCTGTAAGCGATTAGGATTTTCACCATAACGGCCATCAGCCGGACGGCGGCAGGGCTCTACATATGCTACATTCCAATCTTCAGGCCCTAAAGCACGCAGTGTAGTAGCCGGATTCATTGTTCCTGCTCCTACTTCAATATCATAAGGCTGCTTGATAATACATTTCTGTTCAGCCCAGAATTCATTCAAGGCATGAATCATATCTTGAAAATTCATCTCAACTATTCCTCCTTAAGAAATAATATTAAAAATCAAAAAACCTCATTTCTGATAGCAACAGCTATCAGGAACGAGGTTTCCCGCGGTTCCACCCTGATTAATTATCCATCTTAAAGTAGATAATTCACTCATGAAGTCTGCTCCAAAGCGCCTTTCACTAAACTGACTACATCAGGCTTCCACTATCCCTGATTCGCTGTAATAGCCACATTTAGCTACTCCTCTTCTTCATCACAGCTAATATTAATTTTACATATAAATATATCAGACTCAACTTCCATTGTCAATAGAAACTTACTTTCTTGTTGGTTCGTTATACTCTACTTCCAGAGTATACTGACCTACTAAGGTAGCTGCTAAGCCTAAAACTGCCAGCGGTGGATAGAAGGCTGTTCCTATTACTCCAACAGTTACTGGAAGACTAAAGATAATCTCTCCATCTTTCTTAACCAGAATCTTAGTTACATTTCCTTTCTTAATCAGTTCCTTTATCTTTTCTATCAATTTACTACCGGCTACCTGAAACTCTTTTTTATGGTTCAAGTCCTCCTCTTCTAATCTGACAACTGCTTCCAGAACATCACCATCTGCTGCTTCCAATGCTTCTTTAGCCTCCCGATAGCTGGCTTTAGTCCGCTCTCTGATCAGATCTATCTTCTCTAACTGCTGGTTTATATCCTGCATTATCTCACCTCTCTTCAGTATTAATTAGTCATAGTTAATGTTTTAAGAAAGTCTAAACTCTTTAATTTCTTTTCAATAATTGATTGTAAATAATTAGGAAGTATTTTAGCCAATTGCTGTCTTGTGCTTTCAGGCACCTTCAATCTATCCAATTTTTTATAATCTATTTCCAATAAACGCTCCATAGTAGCTACTGTTCCTTTATTAATCCGCATAGCATACTGATCCTCTAGGGCACAGTCAGCACAGACTACTCCGCCTAGCTTTGAGCTGAACTTAACTTTATCTATTTTAGCTAAATCCAGATCACAATCAACACAGGCATCTAGTTGAGGACGATACCCCAATAAATTAAGAAGTCTTAACTCAAAGAATCTAGTAGCCAGTTCTAACTCTTCTCCTCTATCTAACATATAAAGTGTTGCCAATAAAAGAGCAAAGAGCGGTTCATTCTTTTCTTCATCGACTGTAAACTCATTAACTACCTCGACTACATAGGAAGCATAGGCCATCTTAAAGAGGTCATCCCGCAGAGAAGCAAAGGAGTTTATAATTTCAGTCTGGCTAATAGTAGATAAGGATTTACCTTGATAAAGCAGAAAGTCGCTGTAAGTAAACAGCTCCACGCTGCCAGCCAAACGGCTTTTTGTCTTTCGTGCACCATTGGCCACAGCCTGTACCTTACCGTGTTGTCTAGTATATAAAACAATAATCTTATCGGCTTCTTTCAGTTCATAGTACTTCAATACTATTGCTTCTGTTTTATAGAGGGACATCAATAATCAATCCTTTATTTAAAAAGAGTTATTCCTATTTTTTCTGTATTCAGCTTTAAATCCCTCTTTTTAAGAATCCTATTTTTAGTATCTACAAAAGTGAGGTGATTATTCCTACTAATCTGTACTTAATTGATATATTGTTGCAGTTTAGAGTTGATATCTTGCAAACGTTTACCGTTCGTTTGAGATATTGCAGATTATAGTCAACAAATCTCTTACGCTTGCCATTCGCTCGACGTCCTGTCTCACTCACTCTCAAAAAAGAACTTTCCGCCATAGCCAGCATACAAACCAATGACTGGCTATGGGAGTAACCTTTAGAGCTAAATATGGTAGTATTGAGCAAATCTAAAGGACTAAGAACAAAAAGAAATTATTCTACAACCTCCATGGCTCCAAGTTCTTTTTAAGAGTCGCTCCAGAGAAATGTTGACTATTTGTAGTTCAATATATTCTATTATCAATAGTCAATATGTGTCCAGAGCGACTCTTAAAACTGGTCCGGAACCACGGACGGTGGAGGGCCAGTTTTTGACAGTGAGCGAAACAGGATGTTGAGCGAACGACAAGCGGCGGATACATATTGACTATCACTGCAATATCTTGAAAGTGCAACATTATATCAATATAGCTTTACTTTAAAACCATATTTGGCTTCCAAAGTCTAAATATGTTATTATATTATTAATCTCAGCCAGCAATAAAGGAGTTAATTATATATGAAGAGTAATAAATTTATTATCATTAGTCTGATACTAATAATGCTTCTTTCCATTACTCAAACCTCTATTGCAAAGAATAAATTGAAACGAATTACTGTCAAAGATGATACATATCTTCTTGAAGATACCAGCAAATTTGATAATCTTAATCAACCGAGAATAGCAGTTGCTCTAAGCGGAGGCGGAGGTAGAGCTTTAGTCCACATTGGTGTCTTAAAAGCCTTAGAAGAAGAAGGAATTCCAATTGATATGCTTGTAGGTACAAGCATGGGTGGAATCATAGGTACTATGTACGGTAGCGGAATGACTATTTCAGAAATTGAAAGAGTAGCTACTGAAGCTGCCTTTTCAAATCTTTTTGAAACAAACTTCTTTGGTACCCAATCTCTACTTAAAACAGAAAAAGTTAATAAGTTCCTAGAAAGATTAACTCCAGTTGATCAGTTAGAGAAATTTCCCATTCCTACAGCTTTTTTAAGCTGTGAATTAAATACAGGAAATAAATACATCCATACTTCGGGTAGGGTTTCTGATAAGATTCAAGATGCCTATGCCATTCCATATTATTTTCCTATTCAGAAGCAGGATGAATTTACCTTTATCGACCCTGGAATTATAGAATCGACTCCAGCTAAAACAGCCAGAGTATTAGGGGCAGATATTGTAATCTCTTCTACTGCTATCGGAAAACTACCTTATAAAAATTATAATACCGCTAGTCGCTCAATGATGAGAATGATTGAACTACTCCAGGAAAAGATATCAAGACCGATAACTGAAGAATATTCGGATATCATCATCGATAATCCTGTAGCTGATTATTCATTTATGGATTTTAATCAGGCAGCAGAACTAATCTCTATTGGCTACCAGCATACTAAAGAAAAAATACCAAAAATTAAATCACTGCTCAACAAATATGATATCCAGCTCCAAAAAATAGATAGAAAAGGAACGATTAATCTTGACCGCCTACTGACAGACCTTAAATATGATAGATTAGCACTTGATTCTTCTCTCTTAACACCTAAATTATATTTTGGTAAAGATCATTCATTCTTTAAACAGAATCTATTCAAAGATGACCTCTTCAAATTCCAGTATGGTCTAAAACAGCAGCTAGGACAGATAGAGGCTACAATCCTTGATAACCGCCGCGAAGATAATAACCTAGAAGCCAAATTGAGAGTAAAACAGCTAACTAAAACTATTGATTTAATCAGTAATATTAAGCCTGGTTCCAACGATAACTGGGAATTAAAACTCAAATATTATACTCCTAATTATACCTTAAGTGTCGGCCGAAGAAGTATTGATAATAGAGAGTTCAACCTTATAGATAATGAATACACCATAAAGATAAATAATATAAAACTTGAAGGAGAAACTTCAGTATTGGTTTCACCGGAATTGGATTCCTGGAAAGTACTAACCTCTCACCAAGGGATATTTGAAATAAGCAGCATCTGGAGTGCTAAACCTAAGCTTGTCTATAATACTACTGGTCTACTTAAATCACCTATTATCTATCGCGGTAGTAAACCTAAAGATAATGTAAAACTGCAGACAGCTATTGACTTGATTTATACTCATAACTTTCTACCGACTATTAAATTAATGGAAATATTACAGCTAACTGATATTGAATATTATCTCTTCTCCGATTACCAAACTTCTTATGATTCATCCCATGCCGCTGGAATTGGAGCTAATACTAATCTGAAATTATTAGGATTAAAACCGCTGGATTTTGGAATTTATATTGCTGAAGATGATGAAGACGGCAGTCACTTTGGATGGAATATCAATCTCATCTTTTAGAGGAATATTGATATATTGTGTCACTTTCCATTTGCAGCTAATATGATTTCATTTATGATATTGCAGATTATAGTCAACAAATCTCCTACGCTTGCCATTCGTTCGACATCCTGTCTCACTCATTCTCAAAAACTGACTCTCCACCATCCCTGGTTCCGAGTCAGTTTTAAGAGTCGCTCCAGAGAAATGTTGACTATTTGTAGCACAGAGTTTTCATTAATTTGGTTTCAAACGCTTCCCCAGATAATTTTGCACAATTAGTTGATATCTTGCAATAAGCGACTTTAAAGCAGCTCCAAAAGAGAGAATGATCACCATATAAGTTAGGAATTTAAAATGGAGCTATAAAGGTAAATCATTGCTGATTGATTAGAGCTGATTTTCGGAGCGTTTGCAAGATATCAACTCTAAACTGCAACAATATATCAATTTAATTCTATTTCCGCAGTACCTTGCTATCTAAAGTATCTTAAACTCTCCTTCCTTCATAATCACTCTGTCATCCACCTTCAATGTCGGCTGATTGATAATACCGTCCAAATGTGATTCTATCTCTATTTTACCGCCGAAGGCACTGTTATCACCAATAGCTACATGAACAGTGCTCATAACCTTCTCATCTTCTAATACATTACCAGTCAATATAGCCTGATCATTAGTACCGATACCTAACTCAGCAATATTCCTGGCCTCTTTGCCATACTGATCTACTAATTCAGTCAGTTCAGCAGCTTCTTTACCGCCTTGAATATCAACTACATAACCGTCTTCTACAATTAAGGTAACCGGTTCCTCCAACACTCCCAATCCGGACATAGCTCCATCAATAACTACTTTTCCTTCGGCTGTCTCTTCTAGCGGTGCTATGTAGGCTTCTCCTGCTGGCAGATTCCCGAAGTTTCCAGCTTGATGATAGATTCCTGTATCGGGATGTCCGCTGCGTTCAACCAGTGACATCTTAAGGTCTGTTCCTGCTTCAGTAATAAGGTGGGCTTTCTTTCCTTCATCCAATATCTCAGCTACCTTTTCACTCCGCTCTTTAATAGCTTCATAATCGGCTGTTAGAGTTCTAATCATAATCTCTTCTGTAATATCCGGTAGAGTAGCTGCTCTCGCTCCAGCATCATTGGCTGCCTTACGGGCTTTAGTATGAGAAAGAGATTTAGAAGTCGGCATTATAACTACATCGAATTCTTGCATCAGATTAGCAATACTGGCCGGCGGTTCTGCTCCATGGTTAGCCCTCGGAGCAATCTCTGTCAAAACTGCCTCATTGGCTGCTTCTTTAGCTGCCGCAAAAATAGCCTGTCCAATCTTGCGCAGCGGCTTATCCACAATCACCAGTGTAGTTTCATCATCCTTAACTGACATACAGTCATTAATAATTATCTCTGCTGCTTCTTTTAAGTTATTCATTTTTATCTTCCTCCCTACTCTCATTTTTAATTAAAAAATCAACCAGACTCCCCTTGTTTTTATGGGGAGCCTGATTAGTTTTCATTATTTATCCTGTGATATTAGTTGAATCTTTATGCTCTTCGCGCAGCGTAGCACCTACAGAATTACGCCAAAGAATATAAGCCAGAACAGCAAAAGTACCTAAGGCAATAATATTAGCAGCACTACCTGCCCAGCCAGAACCAACTTGAATTGCTGTATGCCAGCCTTTAAGAGCTAAAGCAGAAAGCAAGATTCCTACCAATGCATCACCGGCTACTAAACCGGAAGCAAATAAGACTCCGCTTTCATTCTTATCCTTTCTAGCTTCCTTAGAAATTGACTTTTTATCCAGGGCTAACTTAATTAAACCGCCAATCATAATCGGTGTACTTAAATGAATTGGTAGGTATAAACCAACCGCAAAAGGTAAAGAACCAATACCAAACATCTCAATTACTAGAGCCGAAAATACACCAGTAAAGACTAAGGCCCACGGTAAGTTGCCCTTCATAACTCCCTTAACAACCATAGACATTAGATTGGCCTGAGGCGCCGGCAGCTGTTTAGTAGCAATGCCGTAAGCTTGATGTAACATTAATACAATACCGCCGACAAAGATAGCAGAAATTAAAATTCCAATTAATTCTCCAATCTGCTGTTTTTTAGGGGTGGCTCCTACCAAAAATCCGGTCTTTAAGTCCTGAGAAGTATCACCGGCCACTGCTACAGCAATACAGACAATTGCTCCTACACTTAACGCAGCTATCATACCAGTCTTATCAGTCCAGCCTACTGCTTTCATAATTAGGCTAGTAGCCAGTAAAGTCGCAATTGTCATTCCGGAAGCCGGATTAGAAGAACTACCAACAATACCTACAATTCTTGATGATACAGTTACAAAGAAAAATCCAAAGATCGTTACAATTGCAGCTCCTAAAATTCCAACTGGAACCTGAGGAACAAAGGCAATTGCTAAAATCACTGCCAATGCACCTAAACCTACCCACTTAATTGAAAGATCAAGATTAGTTCTAACCTTCTTGGCATCCTTAGCCAATCCAGTAGTTAATTCTCCCATGGCTGCCTTGAAGGATTCAACAATTGTCGGTAAAGCTTTAATTAAGCTAACAACACCGCCTAAAGCTACACCTCCAGCACCGACATACCGAATATAGTTATCCCAGATTCCCCAGTAACCTAATTCAGCAATCGGCTGACTAGCCGGGAATAACGGCTGTGATAAACCGCCGCCTACTTTAGCAATCAAAGGCATAAATACAAGCCAACCTAAGGTACCTCCGGCTAACATTCGAACTGCAATTTTAGGCCCGATAATATATCCTACTCCCAATAATGAAGGATAGAGATCAAACCCAATGGCTGCTCCTTTATAACCGGGGATAGCCCATTCGACAGCATCCTTCCAGATCTTCATTCCACCAGAAAATAGCTTATAAATAGCACCGATACCCATACCGGTGAATACATACTTTGACTTAGCGCCGCCCTCTTCACCGGCAATCAAAACCTCACCACAGGCTGTTCCTTCTGGATAAGGAAGATTTTCATGTTCATCTACAATCAAGAACTTACGCAGTGGAATCATAAATAAGACTCCTAAAACTCCACCGAATAATGATAAAAAGAATATCTTGATCATACTAGGGTCTACGCCCCATAAAATCAATGCCGGAACAGTAAAGATTACTCCTGCTGCCAGGGATGTTCCAGCCGAAGTAATTGTCTGCACAGTATTATTCTCTAAAATAGTACCTTGATCTAAGACTCCGCGTAAAATTCCCATAGAAATTACTGCTGCTGGTACAGAAGCACTAACTGTCATTCCTACTTTTAAACCTAAGTAAGCATTAGCAGCAGCAAAGACTACTGTCATAATCACCCCTAAAATTATAGCTTTAGGAGTAAATTCAGCCATTGACTTATCTGCAGCAACATAAGGTTCAGGTTTTTCATTAGTTTCTTCTGTTATTTCTTGTTGTGACATAATAACCCTCCTAAGAATAATTAAGCTCACCTTGTTGTTACTGCTTATCTATTCTCTACTTCTTTAAATTATTTATTTAAATATTAGTCCCTTCTCTCTCCTCAAATCTAATTAATAATCTGTTTATCCCCCCTTTTTGATCTGTGAAACTATGATATAATAACTAACAAATATAAGCCATGTAGCTAGTAAAAAATTAAAATTTATAATTATATCTAAAAACCTACAATAACATATTTTATCAAAAAATCATATTATAATCAAATAACCTATTATTTAGATTAGAACTTGATTACAAGTGGATTATGAATTCTTTTTTCTATATACTAAACATAAGGTAGGTGAGGATAATGAAAATTATTATTGTAACCCAGCATGATCCCTTTTATCTTCCTTTATTATTTAAGAAATTCTTTAAATTCTATATTCAACACCAAAATAAAATTGAAATTGAAGGCATAGTCATTCAACAACCGCTGGGGAGAAGTTCAATCTGGAATTTACTTAAACAGCTATATAACTTTTATGGTCCAATTGATTTTAGTAAACAGGCTTTGCGTTATCTCAAAAAACAGCTAAACTACCTCCGATACAGAGTAGGACTGAAGGATAATTTTTTATCAATTCCAGCTCTAGCTAAAAAGTATAATATCGAAGTTCTATCCTATTCAGATATAAATTCACAGGAATTTATCGACTTCATAACTGATAATCAGATAGATTTAGTAGTCTCTGCTTCTGCTACACAGATCTTTAAAGAACAAATCCTGACTGCTCCTAAATACGGCTGTATCAATATCCACAGCGCACCGCTGCCAAGATATAGAGGAATGATGCCTAACTTCTGGCAGATGTATCACGGCGAAGAATACTCAGTCTTAACAATCCACCGCATGATAACAAAGCTGGATAAGGGAGATATAATTATGCAGAAAAAGACTAAAATTAAATCTGATATGACTCTCGATGATCTAGTCTGTCAGACTAAGATTAAAGCAGCAGAGGCGTTAGGAGAAGTCTTACTTAAGTTTTTCAATAATGAAGTTGAATTCAGACCGCTGCCTGATATAGAAGGATCTTACTTTTCCTTCCCTACTAAAAAAGATGTAGAAAAATTTAAAGCTAAAGGAAAGCGGTTAATTTAATTTATAATTGTTTTAAAGGAGGCTTTATATTGGAAGGAATAACCTTAAATAAAACTTCAGACCAAATCATGATCTTAGCTCCTCACTGTGACGATGAACTATTGAGCTGTGGAGGATTGATTCAAGAAGCTGTAGCTAAAAATATTGAATCCAGAGTAGTATTTTTAACCAATGGAGACAGTTTCCGCTGGGCTGCTGTCCGAAACTTTCGCCGTCCCTTTCTATCCCACCAGAAGTTTCAAGAATTCGGCAAGCTAAGACAGCAAGAAGCAATTAACGCACTCAAACAATTAGGACTTAGTAAGGAAAGTATCTATTTCCTAGGCTATCCTGACCGCGGCCTGGAATTTCTGTGGAGTGACTACTGGCATAATGAAAATACCTATTTTTCTCGTTATACCGGTTCTATGACCAATCCCTATGACTTAACCTATAAACCGGCTCGCCCTTATACGGGCAAAAATCTTGTCGAAGACTTAACAGAAATTCTCTCCACAGAGAAACCAACTAAGATATTTATTTCCTCCCCGTTTGATGACCATGCAGACCACTGGGCAGCCTATAACTTTCTCCATTATGCTTTAGCTAAGCTAAAGCTGGATAATAAATTAGCAGTTGATCCAGCTATCTATCAATATCTTACCCATAAGGGAAGCTGGCCTATTTCTAACAGAGAAGATATACTACCGCCTAGTGAACTTAATAATGATGTTATAAACTGGAGCCGTTTCAATCTCAATTCCAGCCAGCAGACTACCAAATTAACAGCACTTAAAGAATATAAATCCCAGCTGAAAGTAACTAAGAAGTATCTTTTCAGTTTTATCACAAATAATGAAATATTTATTGTAGATGATATCCGTCAACTTGAATTACCAGCCAGCAATCCAATTGAATCTAAAATCCTGGCATATAAAGAACCAACAGCCAATACCAAAAAACGCAGACGCCGGCCAGGCGGAGATATTAAAAGAATAGAGCTTAGTTTACAGCAGCCAGATCAATTAAATGTAAAGTTAATAACCAAATCTAAGTGTTCACCCCGCTACAGCTTCAGAATTAAACTCTATATTCTATTAAGCTCCAGAGTTAAAAAACAGAGAGAAATTATAGACTTTACTATTACTCCTGTTAAAGATGCTAACAGCGCTTCTATAAAAATACTGCCTACCAAGGCTGACCAACTCTCCTGTAAACGGGTTGAGACCAAAGACAAGCAGAATATTATTGAAGCTATTATCGGTACTCCGCCATTAAAACGTAAAGGATATTTATTCTTCCAGGCCAAAAGTTACTTTAAAAAGAAAGTTCTGGATTCTACCGCTTGGAAGGTCGTTAACTTAATACTGTAACTTCTAGCTTAATCAGAATGGTGGCAGCATCCAGTTGACTGAGACTTAGACTCAGTAATAAGTCCTTTCAATCCATCAGCTAACTCGATTAGCTTATCTTCCTGAACAGAATAGTGGACCCAGTAACCTCTCTTTTCCCCGATGACAAGCTCTGATTCACGAAGGACTTTCAAATGCTGGGAAACAGCAGACTTGGAAATTTCTAATTCTTTAGCTAAAGCCCCGACACAGTAATCCTGTTTTAACAGTAAGTTTACTAATTTCAACCTCTTTTCATCAGCAATTGCTTTCAAACCTACAAGTAGATCCTGCAGTATAATCACCCCTATCGATTCAATTAGTACTTAGATTATATAATACCAAACAGGAAAGAACAACCTGAGTTATTATGATAAGTTATTCTTAAGCTCATAATCTTTCTGATTAAGATACTTCTCTAATAGAATACTGGTTAATATTACTAACGGAACTGAAACTAATAAACGAATTAAGGTAAACTTAGTCCCGACATAAGAAGCTTCAAAGAGTGTCATTGGAATTCTACAGATGGCGGCTGCTCCAATATAAGTAAAGATGATTCTCAAGCTAGCCCCTTTCTTCCACATAGCATGGGCAACAGGAAAGGTTATATAGAGACCGCCAACAGTAGTTCCAGCTAATAAAATCGCCCAGAAATAAGACGAAACTGATGAATTATCACCTAAATGTTTTTCAATCACCTCTCTATCAACCCAGACATCAAAAAGACCGATCAGAATAAAGACGGCCGGCAGAAACTTAAGCATAGTCAGCAAAAAATCAAAGAAATTAAAGTAAATCTCTTCACCGGGGCTATAGCCAAATAAGAAACTACCGCTGACAAAAGTAAAGAATATAATTGTTAATAAATACCGCTTCAGCATCTGCAGCATTAGATCATCACCTCACCATAAAAGAGTCCAACCAATAAAGAAACTATTAAAGCAATCAGCAGGCTCAAACTATTTCTAATAATTGTTACCTTTCGACCAAAGAATTCCTTTTCTACAGGATAGGTTAAGACTCCTACCATCATTAAAGTAGTCGTAAAGAGAGCAATAACTGTATAACTTACGCCTTTCTCCAACAACAGCCCTGACAGCGGAAAAGCAATAAAGCCAGGCATTAGAGTGATAGAGCCCAAGAAGCTGGCCAAAAAGAGGCCCGATATACCACTGTCCTGACCTAAATAAGCAACTAGAACCTCATCAGAAACAAAATAAAGCGAAATAGCCACTAAAATCATCATATTAAGAAAGGCCGGGAGATTTTTGATTAACTTCTTAATCCCTTTCTTAACTCCGGTGACAGTCTTCTCTCGGTCTTTGATAAAGAGAATAATAATTAAAACTGAAATTACGACATAAAACAATGACTATATTCCTCCTTATAATTTAATTAAGTGGTCACTTAATTAAATTATAACAGACTAAATTAAAATGTCAATCTTTTATCTGCTTATTTAGCTCTTATTTAATTAACTGCTTCTGATATAGCTCTTGATAGGTACTGTTCTCTTCTAATACTTCCTGATGAGAGCCTACTGAAGTTAATCTCCCCTCTTCTAATACTCCGATTTTCTCTGCTTTTTTTAAAGTTGAAAAACGGTGAGCAATCATTATTGCTGTCCGACCAGCCAGTAATTCATCTAAAGCCTGTTGAATCAACATCTCTGTATAGGCATCAACACTGGAAGTAGCCTCATCTAAAATTAAAATCTGAGGATCGGCCAATAACGTCCGGGCAAAGGAAATAAGCTGTTTCTGGCCGCCGGAAAGCTTAACTCCTTTCTCGCCTACTTCTGTTTCATAGCCCTCAGGCAGTCCGGTTATGAAGTCGTGAGCATGTACTTTTTGGGCAGCTTTAATTACCTCTTTTTCTGTTACCTTCGGATTGCCGTACTTTATATTCTCTTTGATTGAAGTATTAAATAAGAATACATTCTGAGAAACAACACCGATTACTTCTCTTAATGATTCAAATGAAATCTTCCTTAGGTCAATCCCATCAAGCAAAATCTCGCCACTGTCTACATCATAAAGTCTAGTCAAAAGATTGATAACTGTTGTCTTGCCAGCGCCTGTCTTACCTACTAAAGCAAAGTTGTCGCCTGAATCTAAATGCAGATTAAAACCTTTAATTACCGGCTCCTGATCATAAGCAAAGTCTACATCCACAAAGTCTATCTCACCACTAAATCCTCCTTCAGGAACCAGCGGCTCTGCTGGCTCTTTAATTTCCGGCTCAAGCAGAATGTATTCATAGATTCGTTCTAATGCTGCTCCGGCCGATTGATAGGTATTATAGACCTGGCTTAAGTTGGCTAAAGGAGCAAAGAAGCGGCGAACATAGCCTAAAAAGGCAACTACTACTCCTAAAGTAATACTTCCCTTTACTACTCCCCAGCCTCCATACCAGAGCACTAAAACCTCCCCTAATACCTTACTAAGGGATATAGTTGGAAATAAAACAGCTAAAATCGATACTGCCTTAAGATTGGCCTTGAGATTCTTCCAGCTTAACTTTTTGAATTCACCAGTATTAACTGCTTCACGGTTTAAGGCTTGCACAATTCTGATATTCGAAATACTCTCCTCTACATCAGCATTCAACTGGGCCAATTTCTGGCGCACATCCCTATAAGCCCGCCGCATTTTTTTACCGAGATAGGAGACAACAAAGAGAATAACCGGAATGGTAATAAAGCTTACCAAAGCCAGTTTTAAATTCAACAACAGCATAATAACTACTATTCCGCTTAAAGTAAAGAAATCATTTAAAAGATTTATAAATCCTGTAGTTAAAAGGTCCGACAAGGCATTAACATCATGAGTCAACCGAGAAATAATATCTCCTTTTCTCTGCTGATAGAAGAAATCAATTGATAATCGCTGGAGCTTAGAATAAAAATCCTTCCTGATCTTACCTACAATCTGCTGGCCGACCCAACTGGCCAGATATCTCTGCCAATAAGATGAAAACCAAAGTACTCCATAAGAAATAATCATTAGAATGAATATTCGATTTAAACCAGCCAAGTCTCCAACCATAATGTAATCATCAACTGCCAGCTTACTCAAATATGGACCAGCTAAAGTTGTTACTGTTACCATTAACATTGCTATGGAAGCCAGCAGTAACCTTTTAGAATAAGGTTTAAGGTAACTAAATAAAAATCTAAACAGCTTCCAGTTTAACTCTGATAGCTGAAAATCGTCTTCCTCATCTGACATTAAATGCCTTCTAAAACGGCCTTTCATCTCTTATCACCTGCCGTTTCACTTATTAGTCTATCACTTAAACTACGGCTGTAGAGTTGACTATATAACCTGTCAGCCGAAACCAACTCTTCGTGGCTACCCTGCTCTACAATCCTGCCATTGTCGATTACTAAAATCTGATCGGCTCTCTCAACTGTCCATAATCTATGGGCAATTATGAATGTAGTTCTACCTTTGATAACTTCAGATAAAGCCTGCTGCATCTGCTCTTCAGTTTCGGCATCCAGACTGGAAGTCGGTTCATCAAGTAGAAGTAACTGGGGATCTGTTAAAAGCACCCGGGCCATAGCCAGCCTCTGTTTCTGCCCCCCGGAAAGGTTGACTCCTTCCTCCCCTACTGGTGTTTCATAACCTAACGGCAGCGACTGGATATAGTCGTTGATCTGGGCTATCTTGGCTGCTTCAATAATCTCTTCCATCGAAGCCTCTGGACGTCCATAAGAGATATTATCCTTAATTGAAGCTGCAAATAAGAAGGTGTCCTGAAGAACTATTCCAATCTGGCTCCGCAGACTACCGATAGTAAGCTCTTTTATATTATGGCCATCAATCAATATCTCTCCCTGGTCTGGATCATAAAAGCGGGGCAGAAGATGGAGCAGTGTACTTTTTCCAGCACCGCTAGGACCTACTATGGCTATCAGCTGACCCGGTTTTGCTGTTAGATTTATTCCGGTTAATACCTCTTCATCCTGTTGATAGGAAAAACTGACATCTCTATATTCTACTCGACCATCAACTGGTGGCAGCTCATAAGCATTATCGACCTCTTGAATCTCAGGCTCCATCTGGAGTATATCAAATATCCTCTCTGCTGCCGCAGCCGCCTGAGTAGCAGAATTAATCATCATTCCCGTCTGACGAACCGGTCTAAGCAGCATCGCAATATAACTGATAAATCCGACCAACATTCCAAAGGAAATTTCTCCGCTGATTACTAATCGTCCACCGTACCAAATTACCAGAGAGCTGCCTAGACCGACTAAGAAGTTCACATAAGGCATCCAGAGAGCAGAAGTCTGGGCAGTTTCTATTCTGGTATTAACATACTCTTGATTCTCCTGAATAAAGTCTTCCTTTTCTTTCTTCTCCTGACCAAAGAGTTTAATACTTTCTATTCCATTTAAATCCTCCTGAATAATCTCTGTTAGATTAGAGAATTTACATCTGACTCTTCTAAACATAGGCCTAACCTGAGTAGAATATTTAAACATACCATAAACCATTAAAGGTACCATTATCAAATATAATAATGCTAACTGGAGATTCCAAAAAATCATTACTGCTAAAATCCCGATAATAGTCAGAATATTCCCTGATACATAGACGCTAACTTTGGATAAAAATTTTCTTAAAGCATCAGTATCAGCAGTTATCCGCGACATAATATCACCAGTGCGGGCAGAATCATAAAAAGAAAATGAAAGCTGGTTTAGATGATCATATAACTGGCTACGGACATCATGAATAATTCTCTGGGCAATATATTCAGCACCATAGCGTTTAGCAAAATCAACTACCCCTTTTAGTAGTGTAATTCCTACCAATGCTAAACCCAACAGCCAGAGAAACTCCGGTTTTTCTCCAATAATTAGATTATCAATACCATACCGAATCAACCAGGGCGGCAGTAAGACAAAGACAGTAGACATCAGGACAGATATCACTACTCCCACCACTGCCCAACCATAATTACCAGCATAACTTAAAAGCTGTAAGCCTCTTTTTAAAGTTGATTTCTGCACTCAACTCACTCCATTCCTTATCTCCTTAATTTTAAATTCCAATTTTAAAAATTAAATCTCTGGAAAAATCCAGAGATTTAATTTAATTCCACTTCACTTATAGTTTCATATACTGGCCCATCGGAAGTTAAAGTGCTTTTTTTCAATTTTAATTTATCCAACTTTAGTTTTCCAAAATCCTGATCTACAAATTCTTTTAGCTTATTCACTAACTTATCCTTGGCCCAAATATTTTTAACTCTCCCGATAGTAATATGGGGATGAAAGTCTTTCGTATCTCTATCAAAACCTAATTCAGCAGACTTATCTTCTAATTCAGACTTGATTTGCTTTAAAGTCTCATTCTCTTTTAAGCCTGCCCAGATTACTTTCATATATCCATAATGGGGAAAGACTCCTAGCTCGCTAACGTTAATCTCCTGCTGAGAATATTCTTTAAATCCTTCCAACATTTCTTCTAGTTCTTCAACCTCTGTATCTTCTATCTCTCCTAAAAACTTCAGTGTTAAATGAAGATTCTCAGGCTTTACTAATTTAATCTTACCAGAATGTAAAGCTTTAATCTCTTTTTGAATCTCAACTAGCTTATCCTTTACTTCTTCATTGGCTAAATCAACAGCTATAAATGAACGCAAATTTATTCCCCCTCTTACTCAGAATGGCATGCTATGAAGCGCTCGATAGACCGATCATAAGTCTTTTCTACTTCATCTGGAAAGAAACAGGCCGGCAACTGATCCTTCTTCTGATGATACTGAATACATTCACAACAATTCCCTTTGCGAGGACAGGGACTGTAGGTACAATTACAGTGTTCTTTATTCTTTTCTACTTTACATTCCATATTGATAATCCTCCTTTAATAATTATAATACCAAAAATAAATTTCTAGATAAAGATTGAAGCTCCTGCATTATACTGTGAATTTCTAAATTAACATAATCTTGGTAGCAACTCATTAGTCAACATACTTAAGACTCTAGTACCGCCTAATTCAGTCTCTAAAGAGAGTCTACTGCCATTATCCTCTACTACTGTACCAATCACCTCTGCCTGTTCTCCTTGAGGATGACGTTTCATGATTTCTAATATTCTTTCAGCTTCATCCGAAGAAGCCACTATAATTACTTTTCCCTCATTAGCTAAATATAATGGATCAAGCCCTAAAATTTCACAGATTCCGTTAACTTCTTTCTTAACAGAAATTCTTTCTTCTTTTAAGCAGATACTTACCTGATTCTGATTAGCAATCTCTTTTAAAGCAGTAGCCAGTCCTCCTCGAGTTGGATCGGTTAATAATTTAACCCCATTACTCTCTGCTAAAATATCTTCCACTAATGAATCCAATAATCCACAGTCGCTCTTTATAGATGATTCGAAGCCTAATTCATCCCGCTGGGCCATAATTGAGACCCCGTGATCACCTACTGATCCATTAATAATTACTTTATCTCCAGTCTCTATCTCATCTGATAACTGGTCTTCCTCTCTAATTCTTCCAATCCCTGTAGTATTGATATAAATCTGGTCTACACTGCCCTTCTCTACTACCTTAGTATCGCCAGTTACTACTTTAACCTCTGCTTTTTCTGCCGTTCTGCCGATAGATTCAATAACTGCTTCTAATTTTTCAAACTGCAGACCTTCTTCTATAATTAAGCCAACTGTTAAATAAAGCGGTTTAGCGCCGCTCATTACTAAGTCATTTACCGTTCCTGTAACTGCTAACTTGCCGATATCTCCACCAGTAAAGAAGATAGGATTGACTACAAATGAATCTGTAGTAGTCACTACCTGACCTGAAACAGGAGGTATGAGGGCTGAGTCGCCCTTCTGAGCCAGAATATCATTCCCAAAGTACTTATAAAATAGATTATCAATTAAATCATGAGTCAATCTTCCTCCATTACCGTGGGCTAAAGTTATGACACTAATAATCTTCACCTCTTTTCCTTATTGATATTGATAATAAGCAGCACAGGCTCCCTCCGAAGATACCATACAGGGACCTATTGGACTTTCAGGAGTACAGCTATCAGCAAATAGTTCACAATCTACTGGCTTTTTAATTCCTCTCAATATTTCACCACAGATACAGCCTTCTGGCTTCTTTCGATTTGAAATCTGAATCCCAAATTTATCTCTAGCCGAAAACTGCCTATATTCATCCTTTAATCTCAAGCCGCTGTCTTCTATACTGCCCATTCCCCGCCAGAAAGCATCAGTTCTAGTAAAGATATTATAAATTCTATCTATAGCCTGTCTATTTCCTCGATATTTAACTACCCGGCTGTATTGGTTCTTAAGCCTACTTATCCCTGCTGCTTCCATTTCTAATAATTGGTATAATCCTAAAAGAATATCACCCGGTTCAAAGCCTGCTATCACAGCCGGCAGATTATATTGATAGGCTAAAAATTCAAAAGGTTCAGCACCTATGATTGTACTCACATGGCCAGGACAGATAAACCCATCTAAATTAAGTTCATCACTTGCAGCCAATTTCTCCATTACTCCCGGCATAGTCTTTAATGAAGATAGAATAGAGTAATTCTGCAGCTCCAGTTTTGCAGCCTGGTTAATATTTAAAGCAATAGTAGGAGCTGTTGTCTCAAATCCTAAAGCCAGAAAGACAACCTCAGAGTCAGGATTCTGCTGGGCCAGTTCGACTGTATCTAGCGGTGAATAGACTACTCTAATATCACAACCGCTAGCTTTAGCCTGGTGTAAAGAAATCTCATTACCTGGTACTCTCATCATATCTCCAAAAGTAGCAACTATAACTTCTTCCTTACTCGCTAATTTAACTGCCGCATCTATATAACCTGAAGAAGTAACACAGATTGGACAGCCTGGTCCTGAAATCAATTCTATATTATCAGAGAGTAGATTCTTAATCCCGCTCTTTAAGATAGCCCTGGTATGGGTACCGCAGACTTCCATAATTCTTACTCTGCTATCTACCTTAGCTGTTATCCTCTTTAATAATCCCCTAACTAACTCGGGATCCCTAAACTTATCTATATATTCCATCATACCTACCTCCAATCACTACCTATCAACAGCTAAAGATCTAAGTAGTTTAAGTGTATCCTCAGCCTGCTTCTGATCTATTTTTTCGATTGCACAGCCAGAATGAAGCAGAACATAATTACCAACCTCAATTTCAGAAACTAACTCAACATTAATTCTCTTTCTAACTCCATCAAGTTCAGCCACAGCAGTAGAACCACTAACTTCTATAATCTCTACCGGTACTGCTATACACATTAAGTCTGACTCCTTTCCTGATTATTAGCAATTACTAACTGCCCCAGAGAAAGACCGCCGTCATTACAGGGCACCCGGCTATGAGTATAGACTTCAAAGCCCGCTTTAATTAACCGATTATATAGCCCAGTAAAGATAATCTCATTTTGAAAGACTCCCCCGCTTAAAGCAACTCTATTAATATTATATCTATCCCTAAGTAAGCTGCATACTTCCAAGGAGAAACCAATTACAGTAGCATGAAACCGACCAGCTATTACTTGTTTGGCAGTTCCTTGCTTCAGATCGGTAACTATACCCCGAATAATCTTATCTGTATTGATGACATAGCCTTCTTTTCTATCTTCAATCTCGTAAGCGTAACTCTCCATCGCCTCTTTAGCAGCCACTGCTTCTAGCTCCACAGCTGCCTGTCCCTGATAGGTTATTGATTCCCGCTGTCCAATTAAGGCTGACACAGCAGCAAATAGTCGCCCCATACTGGAGGTCTGAGGCGAATTAATTCTATGTTTCAAAATATTGATTATATATCTTAGCTCTTTCTCGGCTAAATTATCACTTAAATAACAGTCTAGTTCTTCTCCATATGTATTAAATAGATAACTGACGGCCATTCGCCAGGGAGCCTTAACTGCTCTATCGCCTCCGGGCAGTTGAACATAATTAAGCCGACCGACTCGCTGAAAATCATTATAATCACAGAGCAGAAATTCTCCGCCCCAGATTCTATTATCAGTCCCCCATCCTGTTCCATCAAAAGCAACACCAATCACCCGCTTATTAACTCCATTTTCAGCCAAACAGCTGACTATATGGGCATGATGATGCTGAACAGCAGCCTTTTTGCCGACTTCATGCTGTCCAAATTTGGATACTGGATAATCAGGATGGAGATCATAGGCAATAATCTTCGGTTCAATCTCATATATTTCCTTAAAATGATTAAGTACTCTTTTAAAGCGTTGATAAGTTTCCAGATTATCCAGATCTCCAATATGCTGGCTTAAAAAAATAAGTCTTCCTTTAGAAATCGAGAATGTATTCTTAAAGTGGGCACCGTAGGCTAAAGTATCCTTGTCCGCTAGCTCTGATATCTCAATTGGCTGAGGCGTATAGCCGCGTGAACGCCTAACTATCCTTTCTTTCCCTGCCATTACCTCAACAACTGAGTCATCTATCGGTAGATGTATCTCGCGATTATGTAACAAGAAGTAATCTGTAATCTCCCTTAAATTCTCTAGAGCCGATTGATTCTTATACTCAAGAGGCAAACTGCTCTGATTAGCACTGGTAACGACTAAAATCTGCAGCTGATCACTAAATAAGAGACAGTGTAAAGGAGTATAAGGCAGCATTACACCTAGGGAATTATTATTAGGAGCTATATTGAAAGGAAGCCTGCTTCCTTTCTTCTCCAATAATAGAATCGGTTTTCTGATTCCCTGCAGTATATCGGCTTCAAGCTTACTTACCTGGCAGTACTCCTTTACTGTTTCTATCCTATCCATCATTACCGCCAAGGGCTTATTAGGCCTTGATTTATTTCGGCGTAATCTAACAACCGCCTGTTGGTTAGTTCCATCACAGATCAAATGAAAACCGCTTAAACCTTTTACTGCAATAATCTGTCCCTGCCTAAGCAATCTCCCACTCTCTTCTAGAGGCTGCTCAACTTCAAATTCATTACCTTCATTATCTGTCAGCCAGACCTCAGGGCCACAGTCAGGACAGGCATTAGGCTGAGCATGGAACCGCCTATCTTCGGGATTATGGTACTCTGCTCTACATTCTGGGCACATTTTAAATGGTTCCATAGTTGTTTGCCGGCGGTCATAAGGCAGATCTTTGATAATAGAAAACCGCGGTCCACAGTTAGTACAGTTAGTAAAGGGATACTTATAACGGCGATTATTAACTTCTAAGATCTCTGCTTTACATTTTCGACAGAGGGATACATCGGGACTGATTAAAGTTAAAGTATCATCTTCACTCTTACTTGTTGCAATCTGAAAGTTTTTATACTTGCCTGCTGGTAAATCTTCAGTTGTTATCTTTTCTATTTTAGCCAGCCGAGGAGGTTGGTCTTTCACAGCAGATATAAAATCTGTTATATTCTTCTTTCCCCCTTCAATATCAATCTCAACTCCCCTAGAAGTATTACTAACCCTCCCATTTAATCCATGCTTTTTAGCTAACTTATAAATAAACGGCCTAAAACCAACTCCTTGGACTACGCCCTGCACTTGAATTAGCTTTCTCTGGTTTACCATCTTAATTACTCCTTGCTAGTTTTACCTGTTGTACTTGCGTGAATAAATAATTACAGAACTTAGCAATACCGCTACCATCCTTACATGAAATTTCAAAGCTCTCTAATTCATCATTCAAAGCTTTGACATCTACGTACAAATCAGCCAAAGAAAAATCGGTATATTCCAATAAATCCAGTTTATTAACCACTAACAGATCAGACTTGCGAAAGATAATGGGATACTTTCTGGGTTTATCACTGCCCTCGGTAACACTCAAAACTGTTATCTTCAGATCCTCACTGAGATCAAAGGAAGCAGTACAGACTAAATTACCTACATTTTCAATCACCAATAAATCAAGCTCAGCCAGATCAAGTTCATTCAAAGCCTCTCTAATCATAGCCGCTTCTAGATGGCAGGCACCGCCGGTATTAACCTGGATTACTGGAATATCATAGGCTTCTATGCGGGCTGCATCTTTAGTAGTATATAGGTCACCTTCGATAACCCCAATTTGGATCTTATCTTTGAGTCTAGCTATTAACTCTTCTAATAAAGCAGTCTTGCCTGCTCCGGGGGATCCGACTAGATTAATTGTAAACACCCCGTGATTGTTCAGTAATTTGCGGTTATTAGCGGCAAGTTCATCATTCTTATGGAGTATATCCTCTTTAACTTCAATCAGTTCCATTTTATGATCCCTCCAGTTTATCTAATAAAAGTTCATCTCCTTTGACTCTATTAATCACTAACTCGGCTTCTTCGGCTGCTGTTCCTTCGGCACAGACATCAAACGCAAACTGAAAGGCTGATTCTTCGATGCAGGTTAGCTTACCAACTCTAACTACCACTCTATTAATCTCTTCCAGCTCATATTCAGCTACATAATCAGTTATAATTTCAAATAAATGGCCTACTACTGACATCTCATGCATTCTAATCCCCCATCTGTAGTCCAAAGATCTTCTTGCCCTGGAGATTACCTTGCGAGTCAAGCACATGTGTTCCGCAGGAAATACAGGGATCGAAGGAGCGGATGATCCGGCCTAATACTGTATAAATCTCATCCTCTCTTGGAATCTCTGTTCCTACTATAGCATTCTCTACTGGCCCCCGGCTGCCGAATCTATCTTTAGGAGCAAAATTCCAGACAGTAGGCGTGATGATATCATACTCAACCACCTCTTCATCTTGAATGCTGGCACTGTGTAACAGCCCCCCGCGCATAGCACCAGTAATACCGTCTGCTTCACTCTTAACTGGAGTCTGGTTCTGATTAATCGGTGCTTCAGACTGGAGATTTAATCTTTCCAGCCACTTCTTCATTAAAGCAACAATCTTGACTGTTTCTATCGTCCGGGCCAAAATACGGTCCATTGTCGATGTTCCACCTTCATAGAAACCGTTAATCAGCATTCGAGCTAGAGGACCGGTTTCGAAAAACTCTCCGCCGTACTGGACTGTTTTAATCCAGCTATAGGCATAGGGCTTATAGGGATTAGGCTCTACTTCACCATCGCCATCTTCATCTTCAAACCAAGAGTTAATAACTGTTTCTTCAATTAAGTCCAACTCTGGTGGAGTCAAACTATTATCTTCTAAGATTCCGCCTTTCCACAAAAGCTCTTCATTTCTGGGACCGAATCTAAAGAGACCAAAAGAAAGCAAACGTTTAGGAGTAACACCAATATCGAAGTAATCATTATAGACATCAGCAATCAACTGGGTATCCGGCAGCATAGCTCCTGTTACAAATTCATAGATATCATCAACTAAAGCCCTAGCCTGATTAATCTTATCCACTGTAGGGGCTACAGCTACTCCTCCATCAAGAAAGCTATGCTGTTCAGGAGCCTTACCGCCGAATAAGGCTAAGATCTGGTGGCTTTCCTGCGAGGCTTCAATAGCATCATAATAATGTTCAATCAAGCGCTGATTCTCCTCTGGATTTAGCCGGGCATCAGTTAAGTTCTGATCCTGAAAAGGAGGTTCATTGGGCAGATCAACAAAGTCAGGCAGACTGAATAGATAGAAATGGCGAATATGATTCTGTAAAAAATCAGCACCGTACATTATATTGCGCAGATACTGTGCCGTCTCTGATATTTCATTACCGTATAACTCATCTAGCAGATAGCTCCCAGCTGCACCATGGGCCAGAGAACAGATACCGCAGACGCGCTGTGTCATATAGACAGCATCCCTTACCTGCCGCCCGCCCATAATCTCTTCATAACCGCGGAACATATTTCCTTTAACATCGGCTTCTACTACCTGTAGATTATCCATTATTACATCCACCGAAAGCAGCCCGCTAAGCCGGGTAACTGGACTGAAATTAATCTCTTCTCTAGTCATAATCAATCTCTCCCCTCTGGTCAGCCGCTGTACCTTCTTCTCTTCTTTCCCGCTCCTGATTATTCTTGTCTGGTAGAGGGACAAAGAAGGGTGATGATCCATCAGGAAACTCCTGAGTAGTACAGCCAATACAAGGAGTATTGGCCTTTACCGGCCAGCTAACATGATTAACCCACTGCCGATAAGGACAGTCGGCTCCGGTTCTGGGCCCTACACAGCCCTGGCTGAACATACATTCAATATCGCCTAGCTTCTCAGCAAACACACCGGCATCAAAGTAAGAACGGCGCTGGCAGTGGCGGTGAACAGTAAAACCATAAAATAAAAGAGGACGCCCTAAATCATCAAGCTCCGGTCTGCCGTACATCAACAGATGGGCTAGCGTCCCTACAAACCAGTCAGGATTGACAGGACAGCCGCTGACATTGATTACCTGTCGGTCTAATACTTCACTTACCGGAACACTGCCGGAGACGTTAGGTTTGGCTGCACTGGCTCCACCAAAGCTGGCACAGGTGCCGATAGCCACTACTTCTCGGGCTAGTCTCCCTAACCAGTTTACTGCTTCCAGAGCAGTAATCCTTTCTTCATCAGTAGTTACTACTACGCTGTAGAGCCCATCATCTTTAATAGGAACCGCACCTTCTATCACTAGAACAAACTCTCCCGCCAGCTCTCTTGCTGCCCGCTGCAAGACAGCAAAGGCATCCGGCCCCTGGGCTGCCATAAAGGTATTGCTGTATAACAAATCAATCAAGTCTTCAAACACCTGGCCTAAATAGGGATAGGTAGTATTCATAACCGAAATATTATTATCCCCGCTGTCATTTGTCTCCAACCAGACTACTGGCAGTTTCTCTCTATTATCTGTTTGGTACTCGTTAACTGCTGATAATACTTCCTGGGATAGAGTATAATCTTCAGCCGACTTTAATTTTTGGCAAAGATCGACGAATTCTTCTTGTTCCATCAAACTCCTCCTTAATATCTGTCCTTCTTAAATCATATTATGTTTTCTACTCCATAAATATTAAATATGATGAAACCTAAATCTAAGCTTACAGTTATTGGAATGGGTAGTCTAATTAAGTCTGATGATGGGATAGGAATCCAGATTCTAAGAAAGCTTAAGGAGAATGAAGAGCTTAAAGAAGTACCGCTACTAGAAGTTGGAACTTCACCAATGAATTACTTAGAGAAAATAAGTAATTCCAAAATTATTATTGGTATCGATGCAGTCTATGGAGGAGAAGGGCCAGGCAGCATCTACCGCTTTACATTAGATGAAATTGAGAGAAAGGGTGAAACAAGAAAGGACGCCCACGGCTTCTCGCTGCCTGATGTTATTGAACTGGCTAGAGCACGAACCGGCTTTCCAATTGAAGTAATCATCTACGGTATAGAACCGCTGGATCTAAGCCTCAATATTCAGCTTTCTTCTCCGGTTAAAAAAGCACTACCTAAAGCAGTTACAGAAATAAAGAAAGAGATTAAACAGATAAGCAGTGCTGGTTAACCAGCACTGCTTATCTGTGCCTCATGCCTGCATATTAATATTATTAAAATAGACATCACTATTTCTAAGCAGAATATCCTTCTCAGCAAAATCAGCTACAGTTTGACCATTAATTTTATCTCCAACATCCACCCCTGAATCCAACAGCTTCTCTGCTACCTTAGGATTAGAATTATTCTTAACTGCAGCCATCAAGGGAGTAAAACCAAAGTCGGTTGTCTGATCAATATCAGCTCCCTGTTTAACAAGTTCTGCAGTTACTTCGGGATTACTATTTCGGGCAGCAGCTATTATTAAGGGAGTATATCCGCATTCTCCCGCACTATAATCTATTCTGGCACCGTGGAATATCAATCTATCAACTACTTCTGGATTATCTGTCCAGCCGGCGGCCTTGATTAAAGCTGTTTCTCCATATTTATCTACTACCTGTATATGAGCACCGTTATTTACTAATGAAGTAATTATTTCCGGATCATCATTACACTGGGCTGCTACCATCAATAAGGTATACTTATCTTCTAATCTCCTATTAAGATCAATTCCGCTCTCAACTAAAAATTTTATTTCCGGCAGGGAGTAATTCTTTTCTAGCATCTGTTCTAACCTCCAGATCCGTTCTATATCATTTAATCGATCATCTATATATTGGACCTGATTAGTCTTCTTATAGTCGGCAATATAATCCTTGATTTCCCTTACTAAATCTTTATTTCCTCCAACAGAATACCAGCAGCCCCTACCTCTTCTTTCCTGTTCCCAGTCAGTTACTAAAGAAACAGTAAAGTCCCAATCTGTTAAAGGTAAGAAAGTAGTATCTTCCCTTCTAGCCTCAATATTATACAGCCTATCGGGAGCATTTATATAATCACGATAAACCTTTGCCTGCTCATGCCAACCTATAATCTTAGTCTGGTTATCTCTTAAATCCTCGGCTAACCAGACCACAAGAATATTATCGATAGCTGTATCTCCTCTGGCTGCACCTAACTCTTCAATCGGAATCGACTCTCCGCCTGTCGGTATCCAACCTCTATAATAAGGACCTGACTTTAAGAAACTAGTCTCCTCTTTTCTCTGCTCTGCTCCACTTTTAAAGTGAAAACCTTTCTGAATTATAGAACCAAAGATTTCATAATATTCCATCAAATTAATTTTACAAAAAAGAACCGGCATATTAATAGCCCCTCCTTGTTTGAAAATTCAGATAATAATCTTTGTAGCCTGCCCTAGCTTCGACAGCTATTTGACAAACTCTGACTCCCTTGTGACCTTGTCGTACAAACCTAATTATAAATATTCTATGATAATAAGCCAAATTTTGATAATTAAAAAACTGGGAGACACTTATTTATCAATATTAGAAAAGAGAGTTTTTCATGAATGAAAAATAAAAAAATGACGGCTATTTAGAATCAGCCGCCATTCCAATGATAAATAAGTAACAACTTTATTATTTCTTTCTCATTAACACATTAAGCCAGTACTCATCCTCTCTATTCTGTCTCACATCAACTGTCTTCCACATCTTAAGTACTTTTAAATTCTCAATTTTTTCCTGCAGCTTTAAGAAGGTGTCATCATTATAATAATTAAATAATCTGCCATCATCCCGCTTAATCTCCTGATCGCCATATTTAACTGATATGTACATTACTCCATCTTTAATTAAAGCTGTGGTTAATTTACTCAAAAGTGAACTACTCGGCATTGAAATACCGAGCTTCATGGTCGCCTGCTTTTATGGGAGTTACCCGTAACATCAAGCAAGTTACCCATTCGACGTGTCCAACGCCACTACTCCTATCCAGTTAATACTGGACTTGGAGTTACTTTTAAGCTGCAAATTGATGATCATTCCAGCTATATTTAACTGGATTTGATAAACCTTTAACCTGCAGAGTAATATCTTTTCCTTTACGTCGCTGCTGTAAGTATTTGCGTAAGATATTAAATGAACCTACACTATCGGCATTAAAGGCTTGATTATTATTTTTGTCTACATATAAGCCGCGTTTAATACGATTAGACTTATCGGCATATTTCTTAGTTACTTTTTTACTGTAAGGGCTGCATTGACTGGTATATTTTTCACTCTTCTTGATTAAAGTAATCCCCTGTAAATTAAGTTTATACTCTAGCTGGTGATAGATAATATCAAAAGGTAGTTTATGGAGCTTTTGATTAGTCTGTTTACCTAGGTCAGCATTATCACGAATATTTTTAATATCACCAACGATTACTCTAGATATATTATTTTCAACACAGTAATTAACTACTTTTTTAGTTGCACTATGAATTAGGTGAAATAATTGTTTGCGTCGCTTTTTATATAGGTTCTGAATACGTTTAGAAGTCTTTTTACCCTGTCCGTTTACAATAGATTGATAATGTTTGATCTCTTTATCGAAGTAACGATTAATAGTTAAATACTGTCCGCCATCAATAATAAAGCTTTCTTGATTTTGATTGCTGTAGCAAGTCATTAGATTATTAATGCCTAGATCAATACTTAAATAATTACCGTTATCTTCTTTAATAGTAGGAGTATCTACTTTATAAGTTAAAATTACCTTATAAGTATCATCGCTTAAAGGTTTAAACTCAATTCTAGTAGTTGAGTTAAGGACATCTCTATTACTGGATAACAGCTCATTAGGCACTCTTATCCATAAGAATTTGTTGGTAATAGAGTATTCCTCTTTTAGATACTTTTTTAACTGTTTAGGAATAGATAATCTTAACTTACCATCAATAATTTTAAAACCATTATTGAGATAACGGAAGTTAAATTTACTGTCTTTAGGTTTATAATTAGGTGGATTAGGTTCACCAGTATATTTATTAGGATTATGTTGATAATCCTCAATGCTTTGATAAAAACTATCCCAGTTATCAGCTAAAATTTTAAGTGTTTCCTGTGCTGTTTGAGAAGGTAAATTTTTATACCAAAAATTTTCTTTTAATTGCTTTTTTTGTTTATACCAATCAGGATAATCATTATCACTATCTTTAGACCATTTTTTGCGTTGATAGTTGCCGATATTATATAACCTAGCACTAGCATAAGCTAAACAACTTAATACAATTTGTTGAGTTTTATTAGGTTTATGAATAAAATACTTAGCTAACTTCAATTAGTTCACCTTCTTTCCTTTAAAATTATTTTCTAGTTTGGTAAAGAGTAGTTTAATTTCTTCACCATTTTTTATTTTATAATTGACTATATTATATAGTTTACTACAATGCTCAAGATAGTTCTTTAACTATTTCTAATTGTTTATGGCTTAAATTAGGTTTAAATTTAAAGGATAATCGCATTAATTTTTCACCTCTTTTCTATTCATAATCATAATATATAGAAATTTAGTTGTAATTACAAAATATAGATACACAAGTGCAACTATAAGACCCTAAATAAGAAAGCTAAAAAATTTTATCTTATTAATTTAGCAGAAATAATTAATTCATTGAATACTTATCTTCTAGCATGGCAATAATATTTTATAAATGTGAACTTTGATCCAAAAAATATTTTCATACTTTTTATTAGGAAAAAATTCTAATATTTTATTTATCTCTGATTCTTTGAAATCAATTTTCCATTCTCTTTCGAACAATATGAATTCTTTGATATCCCTATATGATTAGCTATTTCTTATTGTGTAATTCTAATCTCTGCTCATACTGCTTTTAATTTTCTATTTATTGTCTGCTCCAATATCCACTCCTCCTTTCCACATTTTATTAATTACATTATAGTATACATTAACGGAAATTACAAGGGGATTATTCTATTTCTGTAAACTTATTTACACATTTTTAAAACTAGTATTCAATTAATATTAAAAATCTTATATAATTAATAATAGTGAGGTGTTATAAATGAATTTTAGTCAGAGACTTAAACAACTAAGAAAAGAAAAAGGACTAACATTAGAGAAATTAGCAGATGAATTTGATCGCAGCAAAACTACTTTTTCTAATTATGAAAATAACCATAGAAAACCAGATATAGATCTAACCATAGAATTAGCAGAATATTTTAATGTGTCTATAGATTATTTGTTAGGTAATACTGAGGAAAAACGTACTGCTGATGAAATTAAAGAAGTTATATCTGAAAATCAAGAACTTTTCAAATTGTGGGAAATAATATCTGATCGTAAAGATTTACAACTTTTATTACAACAAGTGAAAAATTTCGATTCTAAATCTATCAATAACTTTATAAACATTATTAATATAATCAAAAAAGAGCAACAAGACTATTCAGAATAGTTCTGTTGCTCTAAAACTCACTTTAGTACTTTATTGATTTTAAATAAGCTGGTTGAAAGTCCTGCATTATTTTTTAAATTTTATAATTATTGGGTAATTAACCGTAATAAATTTCGTCTACTTTAGAACAAAAAACAATAAGTAGCCCTGAATGGGCTGCTTTAAGGTATTTCAGTAAGTACAGATATATAATGACGACTTTGAGATAATTTATTGTGAAGCCCGAACCCAAAGATAAACATCAGTAGTAACTACTTCTTCCTCATCATTAGTAGCATCGCCACAGATATAATCCCAACCGATAATATTGGTTACATAGAATACCTACTTAAATTCTATAGTCTCATCCTGACGGTCGAAGGGATTACCCATCTTTATATTGCCGCTACCTAGATAACCTGTAATGCTTACTCTTTTATTTAACAGTTGATTATAGTTTCGAATCAGCTCTCCTATCTGGGCATTAAAAAGAATTATATCATTGACTGCTGCCCGCTAGGGATACATTCTACTGCCTATCCTTTCAGAGATAGTACCAGTTATTGTTTTGACCTATTTATCTGTCTGGAATAGGTAATCAGAAAATGAATAACAATTAATAAATTTAGTTCCCCTATTTGATTTTTATCTATGTTTTCCAAATTACATTTTGCTAATCTTATATTGCTGAAAAGTCCATAAACTAAACAATAATTACTTATACAAAATTTATCACTATCGTTGCATTGTTAAAAACCAACAATGATTATTCTAGTACTAAATCGAATATCCAGAAACAAAAATTAAATTGATTTTTGTTTTAAAGCATTTATGTAATTTAAGTCTAAAATGTTTTAATTCAATTTACCATTAAAGCATTTTAATCGGATATATGGTAATTATTTCGGTAAATAGTCATGCTAATCCAAGAAATTATCAAGAATATTTTTTAACTAAAACTATAACACCAGTCTTTCCAGTTAAACGCATCTGGAACAATTGTTAAAATAGAGTATTTAATTCTTCTAGTTAAATTAAGCAGGCTACCGTTAAACTTTGCTTTCTTCTTGATTAGTTTCAAGAGTAGATATAAAATTACTGCACTGTAAATTTGAATTAAAACAGCATTCTTATTATGGCCAAAGAATCTCTTAATCTTAAGATGCTGTTTGATCCATTTAAAGAATAGTTCTATTTCCCAGCGTTCTTTATATAGCTGAGCTATTTGATGAGCTGGTAAATCAAAACGATTAGTTATAATTTTAATTTCTTTTTCATTACCTTGACGGTCAATAGTTTTAACTTTGATTAACCGTAATTCATGCTTCATTCTTTTATCTGTAGAACCTAAAATAACATCAGCATCAAGTAAAATGTTAGCTTTTTTATCATCTTTAGTAGGCTCTAAAGTTCTAACAACTTCAATTTTAGTATTAGACTTAGTTCTAGTCACAAAATAAATATCATTCTCAATAAAGTAATCGAATTTTTGATAATCTATATAGGCTCTATTGAAGATATAAGTACAACCAGAATCAAAAGTTAAGTTATCGAATATCTCTTTATCATGAACTATAGCATTAGTAACAATTATATTTTCTGGTGCTCCACTTTCTGCATCATATAAGGTATGGAGTTTAATTCCACCTTTACTTTTTCTAAATTTAGCCCAAGCAAAAAGAGATAAGCATAAACTAATAATAGAGGAATCAATTATTTTTATTGATCCGATATCTTTTATAGTTTCTTTAAAGCCCTGTTTGTTCTTAAGTTTATCAAATAAATGAGAAAAAATATCAGCAAAAATTTGATAGCTTCTATTCTCATTTTTACGAGACAGCTGAGAAACACTAATTTGAGGTAATTCCTTTTTTAAATTTGAATCAACTTTTAGATTGACTACAAAATCTGCTAGACTCTTTTTCTCAGTTAAATGAAAGTAGAGTAGATATAATAGATGGACTTTAGTTGTAAGTTTATGAACCTTATAGTCAGCATTATATTTATCTACCACTTTATCCAAAAAGTTTATATCAATTACCTCTAGTAATTTGTTTAAAAGCATGGTACAATTATTCATAAATTTTGGCTCCTTTGATTTATGGATTTGTGCTGTGTGAGGTGCTCTTCCATTTAATCAAAGGAGTTTTCTTTTTGCAAAGGTAGTTTTAACTAAAAATTCGATGCAACGCTAGTGAAAATTTATATAAAAAAGTAAAAAGCTAAACTCAATTATAGCCGAGCTTCAGTAAAATATATTTTATTATTTCTTTGGTGAATCTAAAAATTTTCAACTATATTTTTTACAAATTCATCTACTTTTTCTTGTTCATAATTATCATCAACTATCTTAAATACTTTATTCAAAACTTCTTTTTCCTTTTGACTTAAATCATCAACTAAATCTAAAATTTTAAAGTCACTTACTTTTTCTATCTTATCATTCAAATAATCAAACTTCTTATATAATTGCTTCTTTTTCTTTAAATTATTTCGTTCTTTAGACATCTTTCTTATGTCTTTAGAAAGACTATTTCCAATTTCCTTTAATTGGCTAATCAATTGTGTATAATCTAAATTTTTTTCAAAATCATCTCTACGAGCATTTGGAATAAGATTTTCATTAAAAACATGTACTTCTCCTTGGAACCAACCATTAAATCTATCTTCTTTAAATATTTTATTCAATGTACTTCTATCTCCAATTTGAATATTTCCCTTTCTTAACCTTATTCCTTTCTTTTTTCTATCAACCATAGTTCCATAAAAATTAGATTTAGTGTACCATAAAAAAGCTATTAAGTTATTAAAGTCATCTTCAATAAACTTTATTTCAACATCTTTAATATTATCAGATATTTTCTTTCTAATATCCGCAACAAATTCATTTGAATTTAATTTAAACAGCTTTTCTTTTTTATTTCCATCGCTTAAAATTACATTATATTCATCAAGCAAAATGCCTTTCAAATCTAATTTATTCTTAATATCTTTTGCCCAAGGAAACTTTTGTTCATCAAAAGGTATTGGAGCAACTTGAGATAAATAGTTTTTTATTCTATTATAATCCAAAATATGGTCAATATTATTTACCTCTTCTAAGATAACTTTAAAATAATGTTTGTCTGTTTTTTCATTGTGTTTTTTAGATTTAGTTACTTCTTTAATTACCGTTAATAAATCATAATCAGTATATTCTCCTGGAATTAAAAGTTTCTCTAATTTATTAGCATCAAACGACACTATAGTTTTCTTATCTTCACCTTTATACGAAGTAACAAACTTTAACTTTTGACAATAACTTAATCCAGCTAACCTACCTATACCTCTAAATCCTATTGTACTTTCAGGATTTTTAGTTGAATTTCCTATATCTAATAATTTTTTAACAGCATTTTTACTAGAAATTCCCGTTCCATTATCTTTTATCGTGATTTTAGAATTATTCTTATTTATTTCAATATCAATCTTAGCCTCACATTTATCAGTTATTCCTGAATTAATTGCTTCATCTATTGCATCAACACTATTTTGAATATACTCTCTATAAATCACTTTAGCATCAGAGTACATACCAGCAGTTAATGATTCCAATGTATGTTTTCCTATAATAATATCATCTAACACTATTATCCCTTCCTCCTTAAGCTAAAATAACGACAACTGTTCTCCAAGTTCTGCAGTCAAAACTTCTATTTTCTTCTCGATTTTTTCGAAGCCAGGTTCATCTCTATTATTAAATTTTAATTGTCTTTTAAAATCACTAAAATAATCTTTTAATATTCTAGTTATGCCTTCTTCATTTAAATCCTTAATATATGTTTTCACTAATGCAATTTCTGATTTATTTAGACAACCAGAATCTATATAACGTTTCATCGCACGTAATTTGCTAATATTAATAAACTCTTGTCCAATATGCATCATAGCTTTTTCTAATCTACTTAATAAATATTTATTTTCTAAATCATTTTTAACCCAATTTTTCAAAATGAGTTTGACTCCAAACTTTCCAAAAACTTTTATATATCCTCTAAGTTTCCTATGTGAAATTCGTTTATCATGAATATATTTTGCAATTCTTTCAATATAAAATGGAAATTCATCCGTAACATAATCAAAGACTAAATTTATATCCTTTTCTAAATTATTACTAACTAACTTATTTAATAATGTTAAAAATCTAGATTTGCTTAAATAATGTAAATATATTTTTTTAATCTTATTATTTTCAATTTCAAAATAACCATCAGCTTCAAATTTATTATCTCCAATTACCTCTAATAACTTATCTTCATTTTTCATGCTCTTATATAATCTTTTCCATTTTTTATAATATTTGCTTTTTACTAATGCTCCACGGTCTTCATTCAACCTTTTCTCCAATTCATTTTCAGATTCATCATCTCTTTGAAGAAATTTGCCTCTACTCATTAATATACTTTCAGGCATTCTTAAATTTAGTTTATATTCTTTTAAATCCTCTCCAAAAGCTTTTCTAAAAAATTCTTCACTCACTCCACCTACACCACTGCAAGGTAGTAACATCACTTGTATTGCTCTTAAAAATTTTGCATTCCATTTGGGTCCTATATAACTACGGTCTGTATCTTCTAGAGGTATATACTTCATAGGAAAAGAATAGATTTTAACTTTCTTGTCTTCTGTTTTATCTTTATTAATATCATTCTGTAATTCCATAGTTATTTTTAATCTTTTATATAAATCTTCTGGTGAATCTGCTTTATATTGACTTCCTTTTCCTTGAAAATCATCTGCATTATATAACATATAATTAGAAAAATACTTAATTCCATATTTAGCACATCTTCTAATTGCTCTTTCATATTTATCTCTATCTTCAATATGGTCAAATGCTATTCTTGCTGGTCTAATTGCTAACTCACTTAATTTTTTAGCTTTTTCTTCAGTTAAAAGATTTGCATCTAACCCCTGATTAAAGTCTACATATCTCTTTTGAGTTATAACTTTACCTTTATCATTTTCATATGTATATGTAGCTCCCCTTGCAAAACCTAATTCTTTAATTTCTTCTACTATATCATTAAATTTTGGAGACCTTAAAACATTATTATCCATTAATAACAAGTTTCTTTTGGGCCCGTGTTGTTGATTAATCTTCTTTATCTGTTCTTTAATTGAAATAAAAGGAACATATTCAGGTTCAAGTGTTTGTACTGCACAAAATTCACAATTCATGCCACATCCACGAGTCATATAAGCAAAGTATGCATCATTATAAGGATATTCGTATTCAATATCATCTAATATCTCATAATCAGGTGTACAATTATCAATTATATGGTCATTATCATAACCAATTAGTCTCTTCGCTTCCTCATTATCATTATCAAGTCGATGTGTAATTGGTTTTATTCCAGTTTTATCTTCAATTTCATTAGGTTTAAGTGTTGCCAAAATTCCTCCGATAAAAATATTATCCTTATCTTCTATTAAGGATTTCGCATATTCAATAGTTTCAATTGTCTTATCCCATTCAAAAGTAAATAAAGTAGTAATATAAATTCTATCCCAATTATCATTTTCTTTTTCATCATCTCTTAACTGACCTTTAGCAAATGTTACACTATCACCTTTTTCTTTATGATAAGAAGAAATCTTCATTAATCCTAATGGCGGATATTTATTTTTGTAATCTGGTTCTAATAAAAGAATATTTACCACTATAATTCACTCCTAGCTTAACTAATAAATAAACTAACTAATAAAATTATATCAAAATGATTTCAAGTGATCAATAATCCAAAATAAAAAAAGAGTTTAAGAATAACTCTTAAACCCTTAAAAATTCTAATCAAAAGGCGAAGATTTCATTTCATATCTTATAAAACTTAAAACTTCTTTTTCTAAAAACGAAGAATTACTATAATCTAAATAAAATTTTTCATCATCTTCTTTAATATATGGCTCTAATACTTCATCAATTAATACTTTCATTCCGCCATTAGCATATTTTTCTGTTATCTTAATTATTTTTTCATCATTAGATAATATCTTATAATTAACCTCTCCTTTATTTAACATAGCAATAGAAAATAAAATTGTAATAGCATGATTATAATTATTTAAACTATCTGTCCAAAATAATTTTTTAGATTTATCTAAAGGTATTTTTTTATTATATTCAAATCCTAAACAAGAACACAAAACAAATACCCTACCATAACTATCAAAAACTGGCTTTCTTATACCATTATCTTGAGTTAAATCTTTATAAATATCATTATATTTTTCTTCTATTTGAACTCTTATATCTCCCTGTAATCTCATATTTTTCCTCCTACTAATAAAAAATATTTATCTTTTAGGTTTAAATTGATTTACACTAACTTCTTTTAGTTTTGTATAACCATCCTCTATTAATTCTAATTTATAAACTTTCCCCCAGTTGCCTGACTTACGTAATTCCTCAGCTTCTACCCTAGTAAACTCAGTATCAGTAGCTAACAAAATCCATTGTGGTGATAATTCAGGAATCTCTTTTAATAAATTATCTCTATGATTTCCTGAAAGCCTCCCAAAAGGTGTATCCATAAATAATGGCACCTCTAATATATCCTTACCTCCTGCAATTTTAGCCAAAGCAGTTATAAAAGCTAACGACATTACTTGACGCTGTCCAGCTGAAATATTAGCTAAAAAGGGCCGGTTATTCCAATCAAGAATTTCTAAACTATAATCATCATTAACAATAATTCTTTTAAATGTATCTTTAGTAGCAGAGTCAATCAATCTTTTAAATATTGCGGTAGCTTCTTCTTCTAAATCGTCTTTAACCTCTGAAATAAAGAGGTTCTTTATCTTTTCTAATTTAGCTAAAGTATTTTCAGTTAATTCTAACTTCTTACTAAATTCGTTTTTAATATTCTGCTGTTTTTCAAGATTCTTTCTTTTATTCTCTGCTTGTTGAATTTTATTTTCTACTTCAGATATTTTTTTCTCTTTATTTTCTATCTCCTGTTCAAAGTTACTTATATCTTTAATTAATTTTTTTCTATATTCTTTTTTTTCTTCAAATTCTTCATCGGAAACATCATCAATTTCAGCATCTAATTGTTCTAAACGTGAATTTATTTCTTCTATACTACCATCTAATTTAGAAAAGCTACCTAATAACTCATCACAGTTATCTTTATTATTAGAAATATATTCCCGTGCTTTAATTAACTCATCTCGAAAATCCATTATCCTATCATCAACTACATTTTCTTCTGGCTCATTAGCCCATTCCTTTAAAGCTTTATGCTCCTTACTATCTAAATTTAAATTAGTACCACAAATACATTTCATCTGATTTAAAATTCTATCTACTACTTTTTTCTTAACTTTAATATCAATTCCACTAATATCTTTATTATTAATATCAGCAAAAACGTTCTCCAATATATCATCGGCTAACAACATAATAGCTTTATTATTAAAATTTCGAATTTTATCTGATAATTCCTCTCGGTCATTAGTTAATTCATCTTTTCTTTTCTTTAATGACTTTCTTTCGTAAATCAAATCTTTATATTCATCAAATTTTGCTAATTCATTCTCTATATCTTTCTCTTGTTTCCTGGCATACTTTAATTCTTCTGATAAACTATCCAAATCTTTCTCTAAAGTTTCTTTTTTATTATCCAATTTATCTAATTTTTCAATTGACTTTCTATAATCTCCTGTCGAAATCTTTTTCAATTCTTTTCTAATCTTTTTTTTCAACTTTTCCAAAGCATCAATAGAACAATTTAATTCATCAATTTTCAACAAATTTTTTATTCCTCCAGCCACTTCTTCTTTTTGTTCCTTAGTAGCCTTCGTTAATCGCTCAATCCTTTCACCATCAAATAGAAAATAACTCTTTACTCTACCATCTAAGATAGAATTAACTTTTTGTTCAATTTTTTCCTTATCTTCTATTACTTTAGTATTTCCATCTTCATTTTTAACAGTTAGTTTTACTTTACCATCCTCTTCAAAAATTTCATCTTGACTATTTTGAATCCCAAACATACTTCTGTATAATGAATATTCAATATTATCATTAATAAAATTAACCTTTACATATGCTTCTACTCCATCATTTTCTGCCTCAAAATCTTCTTTTAAAGCATTGATATTAACTATATATAAATCAGGGTTTAAATCTTTATTTCTAGAACCTTGCAAATTCTTATCTTGGTCTAAAAACTTATCACCATATAATGCAAACATAAGTGCTCTATATAAACTAGTTTTTCCTCTTCCATTCTCTCCATAAACTACTGTTACATTTTCGGAGCTATCTGTATCATAACCTGCAAATTCAATATTTTGTTTTCCATAATATTGCTTGAAATTACAGAGTTCTATATCTTTTATTTTCAACTTTTATTCCTCCTTATCCATAATCTCATTTATTTCACTAAATAATTTTTCAGCTACAGTAGAAGAATTAGTTCGAAATGATAATTCCAAAGCTCTTAATGCTAATTCTCTCTCAGTAATTGGTAATTCATTAATTTTATCTACAACTCTTTGATGAATCTCTTCTTCCATTAATCTCCCTCCACTTTTATAAATCATATTCTTCGTATACTTCCCAAGGTTTTTTATCGAATAAATGTAACAAGTTAAGCCTTTTTAAAATAGAATATATTTTATCTCTTGCTTGAAAAGTATTTTTAGCTTCTAAAGAAAATTCAGCAAATCTGGGCATTTCTTTTTTTACTATTGATTTATAATCTTTTAACATATCTTCTGATAAATGGTCTAATTTATCAGTCTGAGGTAAAACAATAAAATCATGAACCAATGCTTCATGTTTACCAGAATACCTTCTTAAGATTCTTCCTCTACGCTGTACAAACTCTCGTGGATTACTAGTGCTAGCTAAAAAAAACGCCTCTTTCGTAGCGGGGATATTTACTCCTTCATCAAGGCACTTCATTGCCACTAAGATTTGAATATCTCCTTCATCAAAATAATCTAAAATTCGCTGTCTCTCTTTAGTAGGTACAGTATGTACAAATTCATGAGCTTGAATACCTAAATTAGATAACAACTTCAAAACTTCTTTATGTTCTCCCCTACCACAATATACTATAGTATGAGAAAGACTTTCTTTTCCTTTATTAAGTATTTGCTTTTCTAACAATTCCTTTAAGACTCGCTTTTTGTTTTTAGCTTTAGCAATAATATCAGCTCTTTTAACTAATAATCTAGTTAAAACTTCATTATCTTCATCATTTACAGAATTTCTTACTTTAACTATTTTATGAGTTAACTCATTATACTCCTCTAATTCATTATCATTTAATTCAACAATATGAGGAATATATTGATAAGGAGTTAAAAAACCATTATTAATTGCCTCTCTTAAAGAATAGCGTTTCGCTATTTGACCAAAATATTCTTTGATATATTCTGTCCCTTCTTCATCAAACCATCGATCAGGAGTAGCAGATAATCCTAACCGATAATTATAGTTCTGCCTCAATGACTTTCTTAAGTTTTCAGCTCCTAAATAATGCATTTCATCACCAATAAATAATATATCCTCTTTGCAATCGTTTACTAATTTGATAAATCTATCGGAAGCAGCAGTCTTATGAGTTACTATAATGCACAAGCTATTTCGAAACCCCATTTCATAGTCTCTAAGCTTAGATTGTAATTTACCAAGCCAATTTCTATAACTTCCTCTACACAATATAGGATTAAATCCAAAATTAATTACATCTTCCTTCCATTGGTCAACTAAATGATCAAAAGGCACAGCGATAATAGTAATTAATTGTTTAACTTTTTTAAACAATTTAACAGCACAAGACAAAGAAGTAATAGTTTTACCAGTTCCAGTAGCCATTTCAAATATTCCATGACATTCATTATCAAACCATTTTTTTAACGCCTCTTTTTGAAAAGGATATAAATTTATTTTTTTAGGAATCTCAATACCACGTTTTTTTATTAAATTATGATTATCCGGAAGGTTATAAGGACGATTTTTATTTTTTCTTAATTTAACTATTTCATTTCTAATAGCTTGTGGCATATTATAAATTTGAAAAAAATCATTTTGGTCACTATATATATTCTCAAATCTATCAATATGATGTTCTACATAATTACTCTGTCCCTTAACCCATGATTTAAAAACTGAAAAGCTTTCACCATTCAAATTACCTTTAATAGAATCATTATATGATCCATGAATAGCTACTTTATCTCCATGATAATCTTCAAAAATAGCAAATTTATCATGAAAATCTCCTAGATTATTGTTAGGAATAGCAAACTTTACTTCTAAAATCCCATCAGCTATCAACCAAGCTAAAGCTGTCAAAGTATTTTGAGCTAAACTATCTCCTAAATTACTAACTTTTTTTCTTAAAGATTTATACAATAAATCATCTTTTTGCGCTTTATTTCCTCGAACAAATGATTTCCAATCATTTGTTTCTAAATGTGGTGATGTAACCAACTTTACTTTACCACCGTTTTCCGCTAATCTATCTAAGCCCTTAGCCGCTAATCTCAACCATCCAGAAGTAAAATAACCAACCCCTCTTTTGTATAAAAATGATTCAGATAATAAGGGAATAAATAATTTTGTAATTAAATTACATTCAGAACTATCATACACCGACTTTAAATTTAAGTCTTTAAGCATTAATACCCCTACTTTCTATCCAACAAATCTTTATGAATAATTTCCCCATTATCAATTTCATATAAAGATACCTCTTCTGTATGTGATTTTGCTAAATCATGAGAAATAAAATTAATCCTTGATAAAAAATTTTCTATCTTTTTAAGCTTAGTAGCACCATTAAATTTATTTTTCAAAATATAAGCTATAAAATCACTATCATCTTTTATCTCTAATTTATTATTTTTTTTCATAACTACATAATCTTTAGTCCCCAACAATAAAAATTTATTCATGTTTGATAAGAAATAAACTAATAAGTCTTCTCTCCAACTAACGCTATTACCCAAATTAGGTAATTTGCTTCGATTTTTATTATTTAAGATAGTCCGTGAAATACTAATGTAATGTCTTTGTGAAGCATCTAATAACTCTAATACTAAATCTTGCAAATACTTCTTTTTCTCCTCAGTTAAAGCTAATTTATCCTTATATATATACTCATGTCCCTTTTTTAAAGGAATAATATCTTCACTACGACTAACTCCATAGTATATTTCTCTTAATTCAAAACCTAATTTTTTAAATTTATTTTTCAATTCATTATAAAAAATACTGGTATTACATTTTGAAAAGTATTCTTCAAAAATATCTTTCTTACTCTGAATTGAACTATAATTTTTGGTAGCAATTACTGGATAAAATGGAAATGAAAATCTATCAGAATGAATAGTCTCTAAATAATTATATAATTCTTTCTCACTACTTATATTTGCTGACATAACTGTAACTCGTTTATTATCATAAATCAAAGAAACAGATATAATAGAATTATTCTGTTCTAAAATATTATCCAAATCATCAGCAATTTGATTTAATTTTTCTATATCAATTTGTAAATACTCTCTATGTACATATATTCCATCGTTACATTCAATCACATTACCAGCCTGAGATAAATGATTACTTAAGGTATAATCTTCCCATCCCATTTCTTCTATAAAATATTTCTTTAATTCTCCTTTTGACACTTTCCTTCCTACATTTAATAAATATTCCTCAATAACATCCGAATTTTGTTTAGGTTCTGTCCCTTTACTTGATAACGGGAGTATCCTCGGTGATTTATAAAAATGAAATTCATCTCCAAAATAAAATTCTAAAAGAGAATATAAGGCATGTTGATTAGGAATACCTAAATCTTTTAGATATTGCTTAAACTCCCTGTAAGCAGCATTGGCCCAAATCTCAATCAAATCACTATTTAATCTTTCTTTTAACCAATTTTTCACTTGTATTAAATCATCTTTTATAACATGAACATTATCTATATGAATATAATCCCCTCTACCCCAATTGATTATTTTATTACTCCTTTGTATATTTCCAGTTATACTTCTATTACTACTTTCTTTAAAATCTAAAGGAAAATACTTATTTAATAATGCTTTAATTTCATCATTTTTTTTAGATATATTAACTCCATTAGAAAAAAACTCTTTTAAAATAAGAGCACATTTATCATCTTTTCCTGCATTATTTATAAAATAGACCATATTTTCAATTTTTAAAGTATCGTTATTTACCTTTAATAATTCATCAATAACTTTCTTATCTTTAATACCATTTCTTCGCAATAATTTTGATAATTTTTCATATTTAACTTCATTATTTTCAAAATACTCATTTATAATTTTATTAATTAAACCTAGTATATTCTTTAATGGTCTTTTACTTATAAATTTATCCTCAATATTTCTTAACTTATATTCAACTTCTGATATTATATTAGAAAAACTAACTCCCTTCTTCTCACTTTTTAACATTGTATTAAAGAAATTAATTACTTCATTTATATTTAGTGATAAAAAATATTTTTTTCTTAGTTCATCAAATTCATTATAAGATATTATTATTCTATCAATGAATAAGTTTTCAATTAAACTTAAAAAAGGTTTTATATATTTAATTCTTGTATAATGAACTAATTTTCTCATTCCACTTTCTTCTAACTGCCTAACTCTCTGCCTACTTATACTATGTTCTTCTCCTAACTTTTCTAAAGTATAATCATTACTAAATATTCTCTTATTTAATATATCTATATCTCGTTCCCTATTTTCTTCAGGAAAACTAGATAAAATTTGTTCCCAAGTAGACTTGAATTCTTCATTAAATTCAGGATATTCATCCCATGAATCTAAACTCCATTTATTTACATCAATTAACTTAAAATCTGCATTATTTCTTAACAATTCATCAATTTCTTCTAACGATAAATCTATATTTAAAAACATCAAATATTTTTTTATTTCTTTTAGTAGTAAAGGAGTTTCCAAATTTATGAAAAGATTTTTTATTAAATTATCTATTTTTTTATTTTTAAGTCTTTTAATTTTAGTTAAAGCTGAATTAATACAAAATCGAATGCGAGCATTTAAATTATTTGTTAAACAAATTTTTCTTTTTTTATTAAGCCCAATATTATTTATTTTTTTTAATGCTGAAAACAAACAAAAATACCAATTATCCTCCAACTCTAATTTCATTTTTAAATCAACTAAACATAATGGTCCATCATTTAATAAATCTTTTATATAATCACTTAATATAATTGCTGTCTTTTCATTAAAATCAATTAAATTAAATTTTGAACTTTTTTTCAAAAGTTGTTTTATATTATTTTGTAATTCTTTAACAGAAATATTAATACCTACCACAGACAAGTAATCTTTAATTTCATTTAATAATAAATCTCCATTTTTATTTAAAATAATATTTTTTATTAATCTATTTACATCTACTTCTTTTAATTTTTTCATTAATAATTGAATAAAATAAAGTCTATCTTCGATATCAAAATTATTTTCCTTATAACAATTTATTTCATCATATAATGTTTTAATATCTGAATCAAATGAAAGATTAAAATTTAATTGTTTTCTATTTTCCCTAACCTCGTTCCTTATTTTACTCTTGTTACTTATTTTATAAGTATAATTACAATATTCTTCTGGAGTAACTAACTCAAATCCTTGCTCTTTAATAAATTGCTTTATTAAATCTACCTTTATATCCTTTGGCTTTATATTTTCAATAGCTTCTAATGAAACCCCATCCATATCTTGTATTTTAATCAATCCAAAAGATACTAACTGATTTTTAAAAACATAATTATCCAACATATTATAATCAATAAACTCATCTCTTTGTTTTGTATATAAAACTGATATATCATTAGAATGAACATAATTATATTTTGATAACTTATTTTTAAATCTAACTCCATAAAAAGCTATCTGTTTTACCAAATTCCAAAATAAAGTTTTTTCTTTTTTATAAACTGTTTTTAATATATCTAATGTTAAATCTATAAAATGATTAAGTTCATAAGTTTTAGATATTCTACATAAAGGATTTTCATTATTTTTAGGTATAGATTTATTTTTTAAATAATCAGGAATATAAACTACATCATTTCCTGAGTTTTTCATATTCATACTACCTCTCCCTTTATAAAAATAGAAACCATTTATTGACCATGGTTATATATTATAACTAATTATCCTTTAAAAAAATAAAATTAATAAATTATTTTAGAATCACATTAATTACCTTCTATAATTTCAAATATATACCTGCATATTGACCAAAAAAGCTGTAAACTTTATAACATTTTTCACCTTCAAACAAAATATTTTCTTTATATGAATTTTAATTAAAAAAATAATCTTGAATCCTAACTTATGGTGTTGGGAATGAACAGGAAGTAGGTCAATCATAAACCCTCAATAACTTCAATCTCTCCTTAAACCTACCCCGTTTATCCGCCTTCTTCTGTCTCATCTCCTCTATCTCTTCAAACCCAATCTCTTTAACCTCTGCAATTGTCTTTATCACTTCCAACACATCAGCCAATTCCTCTACTTCTTCTGACTCTATATATTCTTTGGCTTCTTCCAGCAGCTTCTCTTTCAGATACTCCTTATACTCTTCCTTCTCCATTACTTCAACTTCATACTCTTTACCGTCCTCTTTAATAATCTCTGGAATCCTATCGCGAATCAATTTATCATACTCTTTCATTTATCCTTCCTCCTTAAACCTGCGGCTGAAATATCTTCTACTTCTATATTCTAAAATATCTTTGAAGTGTTCTGCTAAATCTTCATTTAAATAAGGAACTAAATCTTCACTCAATCTAAACTGTTCATTGATTTCATCATAGGAAAAGAACTTACTTTCTCTCCCCTTAGTTAAGAAATGAACTGGATTTTCTAATGCTGCCTTTTTAAACTCTTCTCTACTCCATTCTTCCCAGCCTTCATGCTTCTTGTTATTTAAATCCTTCTGGTGTAACTTATAATTATAATAATAATTCATAAAGCTTTCCCCTACCTCTTCAATATCAACTTCTGGCTGCAGTTTGCCGTCTTCCAATAAAGCTAAAAGAGTAGGTATTTTATAAGATTTATTCATACTTGTCCTTTCTAATCTATATAAAAATTTCTCCACTATTATATCCAGCCACTCTTCTTCTCCTTCTTTCAATTCATCAATACTGGCTAAAAATCGCAAATACCCTTTTTCTCCGTGATAAGTACGGCGCATATACTCCTTTGTATCAATATCGACTCCTTCCTGAATATCCTTCCGCAGCGGCCGCCGACCTAAATACTTCTTTAACCTATAGTACTCCTCTTCCATTCGGTCCCGGAATGAATCATGCTTCTGTATCTCATTGAAGAGATCAATAACTTCAAAATCAAAGGAAATTTGGCAGCCATTGGGATAATCAAAATCATCTATTTTCTTTAAATCTTGCTTATCTTTCTTCATTGGATTCTCTCCAGCTAAAAGAAATGGAACATAATGAGCTCTTTTGTAATTGCCAATAAAATCAAGCACCTTCAAATACTCTTTCTCCTTATACTCCCGCAATCCTCGGCCTAACTGCTGGAGGAAGACCACATAGGATTCAGTGGGCCGAAGAAATAATACTGTATCCAGGGCTGGAATATCAACTCCTTCATTGAAGATATCCACAGCAAAAATAACATCAATATCCCCGGCTTCTAGCTTCTCCACTGCTTCTTTTCGTTCCATAAAGTACTCTCTCTGATCACTTGAGCTGTGGACACAGACTGCTCTAATGTTATTCTCATTAAAATACTCCGCCATATAGCGGGCATGATTGATAGAAGCACAGAAACCCAACGTCCGCTGACCGGCTAAATTCCGGTAATTCCTTAAAATTAAATCAGCCCGCTTATGAGTAGAAAGCTTCTTCTCCAAATCCTTCTTACCCAGCAGAAACTCCGGTTCAAAGTAATCAAGCACTTTCAGATAACTGTCAGCTCCCGCGTGGTGAAACTCATCAACTACAATATAGTCAAACTCATCCGGAAGAAAGTGATCTTCTGCCAGATACTCTTCTCTACGCAGCTTCTGGACACTGGCTAAAACTATATCACCACTAGCATCCTTTTCTTCACCAGTAAAGAAGGTTACTTCCAACTCAGGTTCTATGCTTTCATAAGTCTTCTTTGTCTGCCGCAAAATTTCCTCCCGATGGGCTACAAACAGAACTTTATCAAACTTTATTGAATCAAAAGCAACTAAATATGTCTTCCCTACTCCTGTAGCTGCCACTACCAGCCCCTTTTTGACTCCTTCCTTCCGGGCCAGCTTCAATTCATGCAGCGCTTCAATCTGAGCACCCCGTGGTTCCGGTCTTTCCGGTTCTTCTTTCTCTTCTACTATCTCTACCTGGGGTTTACTCCAGCTGCTGGCATAATTTCTAAGTTCTTCTTCATCAATCACAGTAGACTCTTCGGCAAAAATACGGTCAAATTCCTGTTCAAATCTTTCATAAGCTACCTCATCAACCTCATCTATCATTCGATAATTCCACTCTACTCCATTGGTAAAGGCTGAAGCAGAGATATTGGATGACCCAATAAATAAGACTTTTTCTTCTTCCTTCTTCAAAAAGTAGGCTTTCGGATGAAAAGAAATGGAATCTTTATCATAAAATCTCAGATCAACCATATCTCCCAATTTATCTTTAAGTAAATACAGAGCAGAAGGTTCAGTAATATTAAGGTATTTGCCAGTTATAATCTTTATCTCAGCACCATTTTTTAATGCCTGCTTCTTTAAATCATCAACAATTAATTTAACTCCTGATTCTTTTAAAAAGGCTACAATTATTTTTACTTCCTGGGCCTGTTTTAATTCTTTTTTAAACAGACTATATAAATTTTCTTTTCGGCCCGTAATTGCATTTAACATTCTTGTGCCTCCAATTTATTTTACTATAATAACAGATCACATATAGGGTTATCCTAATAACAAATTAAAAATCAATAACCAAGGAGGAACCATAATGAACAAAGATAATACTAATCTTTTAACCAAATTCATTGATTGGCTAGGCAATAAACCTGTTAATAAACAACAGATGTTAAATGAAACTAATTATCTATTAAAGGACAAATCTGCACGAAAGATCTACGACTTTTTAGAAAAAGATGATTAAGTTATTTGTTGATTATTTTCTATAAAATCAAATATATGCCTGCACATTATTGAAATATTTTTCTTCTTTACCACCATTTCTTAAAAAAACTCCAGATAATTAAAAAAGCCATGAGTATTTACTCATGGCTAATAATATAATCATGAAAATGTCGCCAGGAGACTCCTTAATTTATTGAGGAGAGGAATGGCGACGGTTCTGACTTTAAGCTATATCTTCAAAACTATAGCTATAACCAGCTCCTCGTTGTAGTAAGTTTAAATATTTACTATTTACTCCATCAACTTTACTGCCATTAAAACAATCTAACCTAAAGTAACCACTTTTGCGAGTAGATACTCTAGCAAAGTAAACTCCCTTGTTTTTACCTTTAGGAATTACTGCTTTAACTAAATCGCCTGTTTTAAAGTTATCTACATACTTATTACGTGAACGATAAGCTCTTGGAAACCCATACTTATCAAGCAAAGTACGCTGTCTTGTACCTCGACCTGTTGCTTTAATACTTAACACTTTAAACCCTTTTTGAAAACTATATTCTTGCTTAGCAGTCCCAACACATAACGCATCAAAATAATGAGTTTTCTCTAATTCAGCTACTTGATTGCGGTTATACTTAGTCTTAGCACCAGTTGATGTTTCAATATTGCTACAAATGCTTTTAAGCTGATCTAACAACTTATAACGATAACTATTGACTCTACCTGCATCTTTAAGTGAAATATCTACTTTACTTTCAAGTATCTGCTTTACATTTTTGTAGCGAACTTTAGGTAGCTTTTTGCGGAAATCCTGCTCTTTTAAGTCCTGTAACCATTCTTTAAGTGTTCGATTATCTTTATCCTGATTACAAGTCTTGCATGATAGAGTAAGGTTTTTGATACTATCTGTACCGCCACGTGAGCTAGGAATTTTATGCTCAACTTCCAAAACTGGATCACCACTTTCGCCCCCACAGTATTGGCAAGTGTGATTGTGCTTATAAAGTAAATATTCTCTTACATTGTAACCTTCGTAATGTGCCTTGCTGATACTCTATACCTTCGATCTCAGGATTTTGCATTTTCTGGGTATCAAATCTTACCATTTCAACTACTACTTTGCTAATAGGACATAACTTCTTTAACCGCTGCACCCAGGTTTTAATGTTATTAACTATAGAATCAACACTCGGTGGTAACCAGTTATCTCCCCGCTTACGATTATCAAAACGTTTTTCTCTATACTTCAATTGAGAGCGTCTAAACCGCCTATGTTCTCTATGGGTTTGTAAGTTTTGCTTAATAGTATCAGCTCGATGATGCAAATTAGCTAAAAACGCTACTTGACTGCCGTTATTGATAGCTAACCCTGTTGTTTTACTCCCAGGGTCAATTTTAAGTGTATAGTCCTTCAAATTAGGATTAGTAACTTTCTTTTTAAGTCTGATTGTAAAAGGTTGTATCTTATGCACTACAGCATAATTATTATCTAATAACCACTTAGCCTTACCGTTATGACAAGGATTAAGTGGAGTTTTGTCTTTATTGAGCACAAATACCATTTTAACACATCCTTTTTTGGTTTAGGTTAAGTAGATAAGGTATCTACTCTCTTAAAATAAGGTAACGGTAGACTTTTAAGTAATGTCTACGCTCCCTTCGGGTAAGTTATGGTAGCTTTTACGCTTAACACACTACTCTATTGTACTCCCATTGAGTTATTTAATGCTAGGCGATAGAGCTTAAAGCTAGGGAGGCACTTTAAGGTATCGTAACTACCATAACGTAGCTAGATAACTAACTTACCCTGGACACCTTACACTAAAATGATTTTCCCAAGCTTCCCATTTTAATGGGGAGAAGGTGACATTTACTTCTTAAATTTATATTAAAAATAACTAGTCATTTATTTTATTTCGTAATCTCCAGCTATTGTAATATTTCGCTGTAAGCTGTCAGAAACAGGACAACGGTTTTCGATTAATTCTACTAATTCTTTGATATTTTCTTCCGGAGAATCAGAATCAATATAAAGAGTAAATCTTACATCTTGAAAGCCAGGATCTACATTATCAGCTCCCTTAAATCCACTGAGATCAATATCTCCTTCTAATTCAACAGAAAAATCATTTAATTCTACATCACAGCTCTTAGCAAACATACTAGCACAAATAGAAAGACAACCGCCTAAACTACAGAGAGTTAATTCGACAGGGTTCATTCCTTCATCAGTACCGCCCATTTTTTCTGGCTCGTCCATAATTATTTTATGTCCTCTACTCTCTGCTTCTACCGTTACTCCCTCCAGCAAATTGACTGTGGCTGTAAAAGTTTCTTCTGACATTTTACCCCTCCTAAGGTGGGAATTTATTAGTTTGTGAAAATATGATCATAATTATTATAGTAAAATTTTTAGTTTTTGTCAACAACTTTATATTAAATTATTTTTTTACCTTAGATTAGTAAACTTGACGTTAATGTAAAAATTAGATACAATTAGAGAGATAATGCAAATGTTTAAAACTTCACTTATTACTTTAGAGTTTATATAAAGGGGAGGAAGATTATGCTTATTAAACTTGATCCTGAACAATTACCTGAAGATGCTGATCAAGCAAAAATAACAGAGATTTGTGTGCAACCAGGAGAAAACATAAAACCAGAAACGGTAATCATGCAACTAGAAGCAGATAAGACTAGTATTTCTCTAACATCAAAAAAATCAGGAACTATAAAGAAAATTTTAGTTACAGAAGATGAAGAAATAGAAGTTCAACAACCACTAGTAAAAATTGCCTCTAAACCAATTCCTATTAAGCTATCAACCGAACAGTTACCGAACGATACAGAAGAAGCCCAAGTAACTAATTTACCTCTAAAAACTGGCGACAAAGTAACTGCCGGAGAAGTGATCTGTGAGTTAGAAGCAGATAAAACTACTATTACTCTGGAATCTAAACAATCAGGCACAATTGCCGAGATAAAAATAGCTGAAGAAGATACAGTCCAAACGGGAGAAACCTTGTTGACGATTACTCCTGCTCAACAAGAAACTAAAGATAAACAAGATATAAAGTCTACATCTTCTAGCGAAACTGAAACAGAAATCACAGTGATCGGCGGAGGTCCTGGAGGTTATGTAGCAGCTCTCAAAGCAGCTAAATTAGGCGCTGACGTAACATTAATTGAAAAAGAAAAGCTAGGTGGCACCTGTTTAAACTGGGGATGTATCCCAACTAAAGCGCTAGTTCGATCAGCACAAGTATATACTAATTTAAAAGAAGCAGAAGAATTCGGCTGTCAAGCTGAAAATATAGATTTCAACTGGGAATCAATACTAGAACGCAAAGAAAATATTGTAACTAAGCTAACCCAGGGAATTGAACAGCTCTTGACTACTCATGAAATAAAAGTAATTTCCGGCACTGCTCAACTAAAAGATGAAACAACAGTTGAAGTTACTACTGCTGATGAAGAAGTAATAGTTAATACCGAACAGATGATTATTGCTACTGGTTCACAGCCAGTACAGCTGCCGATAATAGATGACAAGGCAGTTGACCATCTACTTTACAGCCGCCAGGCCCTAGATTTAGATGAACTACCTGAAAAAATGGTGATCATCGGCGGTGGAGTTATCGGACTGGAATTTGCCTTTATTTTCTCTCGCTTAGATGTGGAAGTAACAGTAATTGAATACTTAGATGAAGTACTGTCCTTCCTTGACTCTGATATTACAGAAGAAATTACTCAAGCAGCACAAACAGAAGGAATTGATATTTATACTTCTGCTCAAGCTAAACAGATTACATCTACAGCAGATGATCAGTGTCTAGTTAAATTTGAATACCAAAATAGCGAACAGTACATTACAGCTGATCGGGCATTAATGGCAGTAGGTAGAAAACCTGATTTAGGTGGTCTAGAAGTTGAGAAATTAGGAATCGAACTTGATAAAGAGACAGATGGAATTCAGGTGAACGATAGAATGCAAACAACAATAGATAATATTTATGCTATTGGTGATGTAACAGGTAAGACACAGTTAGCCCACGCTGCTTCTCATCAAGGAATAGTAGCAGTCAAGAATATAATGGATCAACCAGAAAAGATGGATTACAATACAATTCCTACAGCCATCTTTACAAAACCAGAAATTGCTTCCGTAGGCATGACTGAAAAAGAAGCTGCTAAAGCAGACCATACAGTTAAGATAGGTAAATTCCCAGTAGCAGCTAACGGAAAAGCATTAACTCTAGGTGAAACTACCGGATTTGTAAAAATCATTGCTGATGCCAAAACAGACCAAGTTCTTGGAGGAGCCATTATCGGACCACATGCAACTGACTTAATTGCAGAAATAACTCTAGCAGTCAATAATCAATTAACTACCGAAGAAGTAATCGAGACAATCCATGCTCATCCTACCAGCGCTGAAACTATTCACGAAGCTGCACTAGCCGTCCGGCCAGAAGGTGCTCTCCACTATGACGAATAAAGCTTTGAATTCAAAGCTAGTGTTTGGTACCAGTTATAATCCTTGGTATAATTTAGCCGTAGAAGAATATTTGATAAAACATATTGGTAAGCAGGATATAATTCTCTATCTCTGGCAGAATGATAACACTGTAGTAATTGGACGCAATCAGAATGCATGGCAAGAATGCCATATTGAAGACTTAAGGCGGGCCGGTGGAAAGCTGGCCCGGAGATTATCCGGAGGAGGAGCAGTATTTCATGATTTGGGTAATCTAAACTACACATTATTAATGAAGAAAAAATTTTATAACCTGGAAGAACAACTAATTGTAATTGTAAGGGCCCTTAATAATTTAGGTATAGAAGCTGAATTTTCTGGACGAAATGATATAGTCTGTTGCGGAAAAAAGATTTCTGGTAATGCTTTTTATTATGGAACTAAAGGAGCTTATATCCATGGAACAGTATTAGTAGATACTGACCTCGATAAACTAACTTCTTATCTAAAGGTTTCCTCCGAGAAGATTAAATCAAAGGGAATTGATTCAGTTAAATCTCGAGTAATGAATTTAACAGATATAGATAATAACCTAACAGTAGCTCAAGTTAAAGATAGTATTCAGGCTAGTTTTCAAGAAAGCTACAATCAGGAGCAACCGCTAACTGAGATAAATATAGACCCAACAGAAGAGAAACTACAGGAACTATACGATAAATATTCTGACTGGGACTGGCGGTTTGGAGCTACTCCTGACTGTGATATTTCTATCGATAATCACTTTACCTGGGGAGAAGTCGAAATAAATTTAAAGTTAGCTAATGGTTATATTGAACAAGCAACTATTTATTCTGATGCCATGTATAGCGACTTAATTGAACAAATTTCAGTAGCTCTAGAGGAACGCCCCTTTAAGTTAAAAGTAATATTAGCGACTGTAGAAGATGTTTTTGCTAATTATCAGTTTCCCACTAAAATAAATGAAAATCAATTAGCTAAAGAATTCATTACCTGGTTTAAATCCGAGTTAGAAGAAGTGATTTTTTAATTAAATATGATTTTTTGACCTCTTTCTGTTATCTCTACAGCGTTAACTGGTAAATCAGCAATCTCATCCACAAAGTCACTGGTTATATAATAATTATCCCGAAAGTGAATCGGTACAATCATCTCCGGCTCAATAGTTTCTGCAAAGTAGCGCCCAGCTAAATAGTAATGCTCTTCTAACCTATGATCCACTGGCACACAGGCAATATCAATCTCCTTACCTTCTAGTCTGTCCAGTTCCTGCTTAAACTCCACTTCCTCCTGTTTTCGCTCCTCCAGCGTAAACTTCTTCCAGTGCCACCAGTTGAGATCACCAGAATGGAAGATATTAAAGCCGTCCACTTCCACATAAAACGAAACTCCCTGGTCCGTCGTACCGTAGGTCTCAATATAAACATCATCCAACTTAAGTTCCTGATACTTACCTACTTTATGTCGGTTCTCTTGATCTTGTACCTGCACATCATTACTTAATATATACTCTATAGTATCTAACTCTTCTGCCCAGTCAAAAATTACAGGATTAAAGTGATCCCCGTGGTTATGAGTAACAAAGACTAATCCCTTCTCTTGTTCGGCCAACTCTTCAGTAGTCAAAACGCCATTCTCAATTCTTTTTTCCTCTCCTGCTGGCTGATCATTACAGTAATCAAAGACCAGACAGTAATTCTCTGTCTTAATACAGATACCACTGTGGTATAAATGATAAATATCAATCTCTGCAGTCATTCTTATCCCTCCATATATTATTATACCGCAGATAGGCCGATTCTACCTGCCTCAAAATAGAAAGACCGCAGAGTTATCCGCGGTCTTAATCAGCCTTCTCTTCAATTATTTCTTTCCCCTTGCCAGAGCAATCTGACCGGTTCTTACTAATTCTAAAATACCAAAGGGCCGTAATAAATCCTCTAAAGCATTAATCTTCTCTTTCTCACCGGTAATTTCGATAGTAACTGAGTCCTGTGCTACATCAACAACCTTACCTCTAAAGGTATTCACAATCTGCATAACTTCCGAACGATCATCAATATCAGCCTTAACCTTAATCAGCGCTAACCCCCTGTCAATAGCTGAAACATTAGTCAGATCACTTATCTTATGAACAACAATTAATTTATTAAGCTGCTTAACTACCTGTTCTAAAGTCTCATCAGTACCCTCAACAACTAGAGTAATTCTAGAAATATCATCAGATTCCGTCTTACCTACTGCTAAACTATTAATATTAAATCCCCGCCTGCTAAACAAACCGGCAATTCTAACTAAAACACCGGCTTCATTGGCTACTGTTACTGATAGAGTATGCTTCATTTTACACATCCTCCTTTAGAATCATCTGATCAAGACTTCCACCTGCAGGTACCATCGGAAATACATTCTCTTCCTCTTCAATAATAAAATCTAATAAATAAGGTTCGTCGCTCTCGATTGCTTCCTGCAGAGCAGGTCTAATCTCTTCTTTCTTAGTAATTCTTCGGCCCTCAATACCGTAGGATGCTGCTAACTTAACAAAGTCAGGAACCATCTCTGGACAGTCCTCACCAGGCGAAGAACAGTTCGGAGGACAGTCAGTCATTTTTCCTAAACAGGTTGCAGCATATCTCTTATCACTGAATAACTCCTGCCACTGTCTTACCATGCCCAGATACTGATTATTAAAGATCACAATATTAATCGGCAGTTTATTCTTAACAACTGTCGCCAACTCCTGTTGGTTCATCTGAAAGCTCCCGTCGCCTGCCAGAACAAAGACCGTCTCCTCCGGATTACCAATCTGGACACCGCCAGCAGCAGGAAATCCATAACCCATCGTTCCTAAACCGCCGGAAGTGATGAAGCTACGCGGCTTAGAAAAGTTATAAAATTGAGCAGTCCACATCTGATGCTGACCAACTTCCGTAGTAATTAGAGCCTCTCCCTCTGTCAGATCATCTATCTCTTCAATAATCTGCCGGGGGGTTAACTTATCATCTTCTAAATCCTGATTATCTTCATCTCTTCTCTTCCACTGCTCTATCTTCTCCTGCCAGCTGCCTGTCTCTTTTTCTTCCACTAACGAAAGTAAGTCAGTCAATACCTCTTTGACATCGCCTACAACCGGTATATCAACCGGAGCCCTCTTTCCTACTTCAGCCGGATCAATATCGATATGAATAACTTTAGCCTCCGGTGCAAAGCCGTCCATCTCACCTGTCGCCCGGTCATCGAATCGGGCTCCGATGGCTATAACTAAATCAGCATTGGAAATAGCCATATTAGCCTCAACAGTTCCATGCATGCCTAACATTCCCAAGCTTAATTCATTCCGTTCATCAATAGCTCCCAGACCGGTTAACGTTGTAGTTGTTGGAATTGAAGCTTTCTGAGCCAACTTTCTTAATTCAGAACTAGCATCGGAGATAATAACTCCTCCTCCAGCATAGATCACCGGTTTCTGAGCAGCATTAATCTCTTGGGCAGCCTCCTTAATCTGGAGTTCATGGCCTTGATATGTGGGATTATATCCTGGTAGCTCCACCTCTTTTGGATAATCAACTTCAGCCTCATCCATTAAAACATCTTTAGTGATATCGATTAGAACAGGACCGGGTCTGCCAGTACGGGCAATATGGAAGGCCTCCTTAAAAATTCGAGGTAGCTCTTTGGTATCCTGAACTAAATAATTATGTTTAGTAATCGGCAGAGTAATACCAGTAATATCAGCTTCTTGAAACGAATCAGTACCGATCATCGATTGAGGCACCTGACCAGTGATAGCTACCAGCGGTACCGAATCCATATAAGCCGTTGCCAGACCAGTAACTAAATTAGTTGCTCCCGGCCCAGAAGTAGCAAGACAGACGCCTACCTTACCTGTGGAACGAGCATATCCATCGGCGGCGTGGACTCCTCCCTGCTCGTGATGGACCAGAATATGTTCCAAATCAGAATCATACAACACATCATAGATAGGAATTACTGCAGCCCCGGGATAACCAAAAATAACCTCCACATCTTCTTCATAAAACGACTCAACAACAATTTCAGCACCAGTTAACTTCTCCATTCTACTCACTCCTCATTATAAAATTAATTTTTTAATTAAAATAAAAAACCTCTCGTCCCAATTAATGGATGATTCCATTAACTGAGACGAGAGGTTTTACTCACGCGGTACCACTCAAGTTTGCTACTACCTTACGATAGCAGCCTCAATAAGTACTAGCATACCTGAAGACAGGTATCCCCCATACTTCAACACATGATAACGGATGTCATTTTCCTGAAAGACCAGGAAGCCGGCGAAATCTACTCAAATCCAATGATCCTTTTAATTTCACAGTTCAAGGGCTACAAAAATAATCCTTTTGGACATCGGTTCTCAGCTACCCCGATTCTCTGTAATCCAGAAGTGATTATTTCCCTCCCTATCATCACCTTTGATTTTATTTGATTATTTAAAGAAGATTATAACAACTTTTTTAGCTCTTGTCAATAGTATGAAGAAATTAATTCTTAATTATGTAGTTATATAGGTTGTTGAATAACCTCACCTCTATAAATTTTAAAATTAATATAATTAATTTCCTTTCACTTTTTTAACCTTTACTGGCAAAGACCTTACCGCAGGAAATCCGCTAAGCGGATCATTCATAAAATCATCCGTAATTTCATTAACATTAAAATTTCTCCAGCCATGAGTAATCTGTAAAACTTTCGGCATTATATCTTCCTCGCCAACAATTTTTGCAGAAATTTCTATACTTCCTATTTTACTACTTAATTCTACTATATCCCCATCTTTGACTCCTAACTTCTTTCCATCTTTTGGATGAATCTCAACTTCCGGTCGTACTTTGTCCTTTAAGTAATCAGGCATAGTCCCATTTCTTGAATGCACATGATACATCTTTCTTGCTCCAGTAATCAGAACATATGGATACTCCTGTTTCAAAGCACCAGCATATGAAGGAAGCTTATATTTAGGAAGTGCACTAAATCCCATATTCTTTAAATGTCTAGCTGCAAACTCAATTTTACCGGAAAGAGTGTTAAAGGGCTGTTCTTTATATTTTCTATATTTAATATCTCCGTATTTAACTCCTAATTCTGCTTCTTTTAAATCTTTATAAGATACTTCTGTTCCTTCTAAAAGCCATTTGTTTACCTCATCTTCATTATCCCAGGGAAAATATTCTTTAATTCCAACTCTCTTTGCTATACTTTCTAAAAATTCATATTCATCCTGACAGTCTTTATAAGTAAATATTTCCTTTCTAAGTCCAACCCTTTTAATGTTCGAATTCAACACAAGTTCAGACCTTTCAAAAAATGAAGCAGCAGGAAGTACATAATCTGCAAACTCTGCTGTTTCAGTCATAAATAAATCTCTTACTACTAGTAATTCCAAATTCTTCAAGGAATTCTTAACTTTATTAGAATTAGGATTTGTAAGAGCTGGATTTGCCGCAGTTATAATCATTCCTCGTATATGATAAGGATCACCATTTAAAATTGCTTCCATCCCAAGCATTGTATTACATTCCCTACGATATTGATAAAGAAGCGGAAACTTTTGTGCTCCAATAGGTTGAATATCTTCTAAAGGAAGCTCATCATACAATGTTAATGATCGAGTCTCCAATCCTTCCAACAAAAGTTCGCCTCCTTTTTTATCTATACACCCGCAAAGAGCTCCTATAGAAGCAATTGCTCTTATATTATTAACTCCGTTTTCATGATGTTCTAAACCATTTCCAGAATGATTTATAGCTTTGGGAGCATGTTTAGAAAAATCCCTGGCAAGACTATATAATCTATCCTTAGATACTCCTGTTTCTTCTTTAACATAATCAGGAGAAAACTTTTTAGCATAATTTTTTAATTTTTCAAATCCAATAGTATATTCACTGACAAACTCTTTATCATACCAATTATTTTTTACTATTAAATTTATTATTCCTAATGCAAGTGCCCCATCAGTCCCCGGATTAATTTGAATATGTAAATCTGCAAGCGAAGCAGTTTCTGTTTCTCTTGGATCTATAACAACAAGTTTTGCTCCATTCTTTCTAGCCTTTCTAATTCTAGCTGCTGTATTTATATGAGTAATTACCGGATTATTTCCCCAAATGACAATATAATTTGAATTTTGAAAATCAGGTGTCGACATCTTACCTTCAACTAAAGAATACCCCATATAGCGTGAAGCAAAACATAATGAATCACAGGAAAAATAATTTGGGGTTCCAAAGGCGTGACAAAATCTTCGTATATATTCCTCTTGCTGTCCAAACCCTATAGCCTCACCTTTCCAAAAACTAACAGATTCAGCACCATATCTTTCTTTTAATCCCTTCATCTTTTCTGCTATTTCATCTAGAGCTTTTTCTAATGATACTTCTTTCCAACCAGCTTCAGTCTTCTTTAATGGTTTTTTTATTCTGTTTTCAGAATAAACCCAGTCCATTGCTGCTTTACCTTTTACACAGACCTTTCCTTCATTCCAAGGATGATTTTTATTTCCTTTAATATCAATTATTTTTCCGTCCTTGATATGAACATTTATACAACATTCTTCTAAACACATACGACAATAGGTAGTTATAATTTCTTCCATCTTTCTACTCCTTTAAAATATCATAAATTACTCTTCTTTTACCCATGTATTCTAGAAAAATAACTAACTATCTAATTATACCATTTTCTTTGACCGCTTTAATCATTGCATACAAATTTAATGGAGGAGTTACAGGAGGAAGATTACAAGAAGGCATTAAAGCAAATCCCCCTGCATAGTTTTTCATCTTATTAATAATTGCAGTGCTTTTATTATAAACCTCATTTGCAGTACCATTTATTAATAAAGAAGTAGGAATATTACCTCCAATAATGTGTTTGTCACCAAACATTTGTGCAACAAGTTCAATATCCATTTTTTCACTTACACTAATAAAACTTCTATCGGGCAATGGAAGATTTTTAAAATATTTTAAATTTAATCTATGATCTCCACATAAATGAATACCAAAACTTTTTATTTGTTTCTGAATTAACTTTTCAAATATTTCCATTATATATGGCAAACAAAATTTCTTAAACATTTTTTCAGACATTATAGTATTTGACTCTAATGGATAAGCTGAAAAAGCAATACAATTTTCGACACCAAACTCATCAATATAATAATCAGCAGATTCAAGAATATACTCAACACCTAATTTTAAAAGGCTATGAACAATTTCAGGTTTTTTATAAAACCATTTTATAAGTGTATTAATATCAACTATATTTCCTACTACTTCTAATGGGGAACCAGCAAATATAGATACTGATAAATCGTTTTTTCTTGCAATTCTATGAAAGTTCAATCTATTTTGAAACCCTGGTGCTTCATCTAAATCTGGTAAAAATAAATTATCTAAATCATTTTTATCACTTACAGGATACTCTATGATTTGTGGTTCTACAATGTTAAATTTATTAGATATATGTAATTCCCCTCCAAAATCCCAGGAAATATATCCAGGTAAGTTAAATTCAGGATTCTCATCATATCCGAATATTTCTGCTGCTATTTTTTTAATTTCAAAGGACTTTTCATAATTCAAAAAATACTCCCTTGATGTTACTTTTGCTAGATTACCTGCATATAAACTAGCAGATGGTATAATCGGTATTCTATCTATTTTATCTCCTTTAAATAATCTTCTCAACCTTTCATTTGTAGTTAATTTTTCCATGAATCACAACACCATCCTTTAAAGATAATATATCACTTTGAGGTTCCCCATTAAATTAGACACTATATTAAGCCATTTTCCTCTCTGAGATGGTTTTCTATTTAATCATTTATACATTTCCTTTGATTTCATGGATTTTGTAATTGAAGTACTCATCCATAAAATCAAAGGAAATTTATTTTTAGGAATTTTTTATAAAAAAACTATGCAACACTAGTAAGTCAGATCATCATTTTTTAGTGTTATTTATCATTAACTGTTATTGTTTCTTTTTTATCCATGTATTCCAGAAAAATGCTTGAGGACTACTTTTATAATTTTTAAGTGATTTATTTATAAGATGTAATCTACTATAATCCACTAAATTAATATAAGGAACAGTTTCCCAATATTTATCATAAAATTCTTTTACAATTTTATACCTTTTTTCATAATCAGTTTCTCTTATCATCTTTGCAAATATTTTATCCATTTGATGTGAATATTTATCATCCCAATTTGAAATCCATTTATCTGTTCCAGTCCAGGCAGCATGAATTTGGGGGTCTGGAACTGCTTTAGAAAACATAGTTAAATGAAGATTCCATCCCTTTTCTTTTGAACGTTTTTCAACTACAGTTGGTCTATCAAACAATTTAAGATTTACTTTAAAGCCAACTTTTTCTAACTGATCTTTTAAGGCTATTGCCCCCTGCTTTTCTACTTTATCATCTCGACCACTTAAAATAACAATTGGAGACCCATCATAATTAGCTTTATCTAGTAATTTTTTAGCTTTTTCTAAATCATAATTATTATAGATACCTTTTCCTGCGTTTTTATCATACCAAATAGTTCCTTTTGGATGTAAACAGGCTTCAGTATCCCAGAATGCTTCATTACCAATCATTGCACTTCCTAGTTCTTCCATATCTATAGCATGAACTAATGCTCTCCTAGCATTTATATTATCAAAGGGAGGGTTGCCACAGTTTATTATCAACATCTCCATTAAATCAGGGTTAACTACTATTGGTTTTACATCAGGATTACTTTTAAAAATTTCATATTGATCCTGTTGTGCTTCCTCTGCAAAATGAAATCGACCACTCTTTACTCCAGCTACTCTTACTGATTGTTCATCAACAATTTTAAATACAATATTTTTGGCATATGCTTTTCTTTCTCCTGCATACATAGAAGAATGTAATTCACTTGGTACATAATCTTCGAATCGAGTCAATTTAACTTTTTGATCTGGTATCCGTTTAACCAACTTATAGGGACCAGTTCCAATATGTTCTGTAATTACCTCATCTCCAAACTTCTCTATAATTTCTTGTGGTCTAATTACCAATTTTTGATTTGAAACAGGAGATGCTAATATATTTATAAAGGGAGCATACGGTTCATTGAATTTAAAAACAATTTCGTATTTTCCAAGTATCTTAACCTTATCAAAATACGGAGCAACCATCTTCCCAGCACCATTATTCTTAAGCCATCTATTAAAAGAAGCTGATATATCCTCGGCTGTCATTTCCTTTCCATTATGAAATAGAACTCCTTTTCTTAACTTAATATTATAAACCTTTCCATTATCAGATATTTTATAGCTTTTAGCCAAATGGGGCTGAGCTTTGAAGTTACTATCAAATTCAAAAAGGCCTTCATAAACATGATTCATTATTGATGAAATTTGCCAGTCTGTTGATTTATCACTATCTAAATGAGGAACTGACATTTTTTTAGCTACAGTTATTGTACCACCATAGCGGCTATCTTCACTTGACATTTCTTGGGGGCTAGATTTTTTTGCAGCTTCATTAACACCAGCTTGTTTGGATGAACATGCACTTATTACTGTACATGTCAGCGCAAGTACTAAAATACATATTAATACTTTAGATACTTTCTTCATTTAAATTCCTCCTCTAGTTTTATAATTTAATAAGCTTCATTTAAGAACACTTTAAATGACACGAAACAAAATGCTCATTTCCCTTTTCCTTAAGTTTTGGTTTTTCTAAAGAACAAATCTCTTCATTATAAGGACATCTAGTATGGAAACTACATCCACTAGGCATATTTCTAGAACTAGGCACATCACCTTCAAGAATTATTCTTTCTTTATTCACCTCAGGATCAGGAACCGGAATAGCCGATAACAACGCCTTTGTATATGGATGAACTGGATTATTGAAAAGTTCATCTATTGAAGCTAACTCAACTATTTCACCTAAATACATAACTGCTATTCTATCACTTATATGTTTAACAACTGAAAGATCATGAGAAATAAATATATAAGTCAGTCCAAACTGATCTTGGAGATCCTTTAAAAGATTTATAATTTGACTCTGAATAGATACATCCAAAGCCGAAACTACTTCATCACAAACAATGAATTTAGGATTCAGTATAAGCGCCCTTGCAATACAGATTCTCTGCCTTTGGCCCCCAGAAAATTCATGAGGATACTTGTTTAAATGGGATTCATTGAGCCCCACAACCTCAATGATATCTTTAACTTTATTAATTCTTTCTTTTTTACTTTCAATTCCATGAACTCTTAAAGGCTCTTTTATTAATTCTCCTACTTTCATTCTTGGATTCAAAGAAGCAAACGGATCTTGAAAAATTATCTGCATATTCCTTCTTAATCTTCTCAATTCTTCATCAGTCATTTCATATATATTTTTTCCATTAAAGATCACCTTCCCCTCTGTAGGTTCAAGTAATTTCAAGATAGTTCTACCAGCGGTTGATTTTCCACAGCCTGATTCTCCAACTATCCCTAATGTCTCTCCTCTTTTTACATTAAAACTAATTCCATTAACAGCTTTAACACTATCTTCTTCGGAGAAAATACCACTGGTAACGGTAAAATATTTAACTAAATCTTTTACTTTCAAAATATTATCATCTTGCTGTTTATCTATCATACTACTACCTCACTTATATACTCTTTTGTATCTATCCAACAGCTTAAATATCTATTATCTGCTATATTTCTAAGAGAAGGTTCTTCTTTTTTACATATTTCTTTAGCATACTCACATCTTTCATAGAAACTACATCCCTCGGAAAGTTCAGTAGGTTCAGGTATAGATCCCCCAATTACATTAAGCCTATCTTCTGATTTAGTTAAACTTGGTATTGAAGCCAATAATCCTCGAGTATAAGGATGTTTAGGATGCTTAAATAAATCCTTAACTTCAGCTATTTCAACAACCTTTCCCGCATACATAACAACAACCCTTTCACTCATCTCGGCAACAACACCTAAATCATGGGTGATTATAAGAATAGCCATCTCCAATTCTTCTTTCAAATCTTTCATTATCTCAAGGATCTGAGCCTGAATAGTAACATCAAGTCCAGTTGTAGGTTCATCTGCTATTAACAACTCTGGCTTACATGATAAAGCCATCGCAATCATCACCCGCTGTTTCATTCCACCACTTAACTGATGAGGATATTCACTAATACATTCTTTCGGCGACGGAATCCCCACCATTCTTAGAAGTTCTACAGCTTGCTTCTTCCCTTCTTTTCTACTTAATCCTTTATGAAGTTCAAGAGACTCACTAATCTGTCGTCCGATAGTAAAGACTGGATTCAAAGCAGTCCCTGGATCCTGAAATATCATTGAAATTTCGTTGCCTCTAATTTTTCTCATTTCTTTTTCGGACTTTTCTAATATATCTTCATTATTGAATATTATTTCTCCCGCTTCTATACTTCCAGGCGGACTAGGTATAGAATTCATTATACTAAGTGCAGTTACGCTTTTTCCACTTCCCGACTCTCCAACTATAGCTACAATCTCTCCTTTATTCAAATGAAAGTTCACACCATCTACAGCCGGAACCTTTCCCTCACTAGTATGAAAACATGTCCTAAGATTATTTACTTTAAGCAATCTTGACTTCATATTTTATCCCTCTTTTTCAAACTAATATTTTAATAATTATAAAAAATATAAAAACTGTACTTACACTGAAAATCACAACAGGCATAATGATTGAAAAGAAAGCTATAGAAAGTGCTATTATATTCTTTAACTTTTCACTTCTATTTTTTATCTGGGAAATTTTTTTCACTTATAACTCCTCCATTTTATTATCTAATACTTTCCCTGTAACCGGGGATCTAATACATCCCGCAGTCCATCACCTAAAAGATTCAATCCTAAAACAATTACTATTATCATAAATCCTGGAAAGAATATCCCCCATGGGGCAACAGCCATAAAATCTCTAGCATCAGTAATCATTCCACCTAAACTAGGATTAGGAGGAGTGATACCTACTCCTAAGAAACTCAAAGCTGCTTCATCTAATATAGCCATTGCAAAACTAAAAGTAGCTTGTACAATTATTGGCGATAATGAATTCAATAATATATATTTGAAAATTATATACATATTTTTAGCTCCAACTGATCTAGCGGATTCAACACAGTCCGACTCTTTTACTGTCATTACACAACTACGCACTATTCTAGCCATTTTAGGAAAGTAAGCAAAAGATAATGCCAAAATAATATTTAGTTTTCCTGCTCCCCAGATAGCTGCTAGACAAATGGCAATAATAATTCCTGGAAATGCCATGAATCCATCAAGTACTCTCATTATTACATTATCCAATTTTGGAAAATATCCAGCTGCAATTCCTGCAATACCACCTAAAATCGTAGTCAGCAATACAACAGATACCCCCACTTCAATAGAACTTCTTGTTCCGAATAATACTCTACTCATAATATCTCTTCCGTATTGATCAGTTCCCATAGGATGGGTAATTGAAGGTGAAAGAAGTCTGTTCTTAGCATCTACATTCGTTGGATTAAAGGAAGTAAGAAATGGGGCCAATAATGACATCAAGATTGCTACAATCACTATTGTCCCTCCTATTATTATGTAGGGATGCTGCTTTACTTCCTTAAGAAAGGCATTTATATCTTTCATGCTCCGCCCCCTTTATTTTTATATCTAACTTTCGGATTTATGAAGGCATAACTTATATCAACAAACAGATTCATCAATACATATAATATTGCTATAAATATCATACATCCTTGAATAACAGGTAGATCTCGCTTCATAATTGCATTTATTGCTAATGAACCAGTTCCGGGAATATTAAATACAGTTTCAACAATCCAGGTTCCGCCAAGTAAGACTGCTAAATTAAGCCCTATTACTGTTACTACAGGAATTAAAGCATTCTTCATAGCATGCCTAGCAATAACAACTCTTTCAGCAAGCCCTTTATTCCTGGCTGTTCTAATATAATCCTGCTTCAAAACATCTAACATAGCACTTCTTGTCATCCTTGCAATTAATCCACTCTGCATAAAACCTAAAGTTACTCCTGGCAATATTAAATACTTTATTGAACCTAAACCTGCTTTTGCTAACGGTTCGTAACCACATACAGGAAACCACCTTAATTTTACACCAAAAACTAAAATAAGCATCAATGATAGCCAAAAACTCGGAATTGATACTCCTGCCAAAGACACAGTTATTGATAATTGATCAATCCAACTTTTATGATTAACCGCAGCAATAACTCCCATTGGAACCCCTATACCTATGCCTAAAATTTCTCCTATTATAGCAAGTATAAATGTAGGTTCTATTCTACTTAATATAGCTTCAGTTACTGGTATATTCAAAAATAAAGACTTTCCAAAATCCCCCTTAACTATCCTTGTAATCCACTGCATAAACTGAAGATGTAACGGCTTATTCATTCCTAACTGACTCTTTAACTGCATAACTTGATCCTCGCTAGCAAAATTACCCAACATAACTCTAACTGGATCTCCGGGTATTACATGCGTAATTAGAAACGCAACAATTGCCACTATTATAACCACAGGAATCAAAAAAATTAGCCGTTTAATAATATAATTAAACAACTGTCTTCCTCCTAACATAATTTTTTCAATAATAATATCGGCCTCGATTTAAAGAGATTATTACACCCCTTTCTAATAGCTAAATTATAATCAATTACTAATTCAATTTGAACTTCATAACTACTAATTAATACATAATCATGATTATGTAATGGTAATTAAAATAATCCTTCTCACTAAATCAAAGAATAAATTATTTTGAATATAATATTTATTTATATCTAGAGCAAAAAAATATTACTATGAAGTTTTTAACTCATACCGCATATTATTTTAGCAACTTCATAAGTAATTGTCAAATTATATATAAATTATTATAAGATAATTTAATTCCAATACTTGAATTGTTTCTAAAACTTCCATTACAACAGAATTCAATCTTTATCTTTGATTTTATAGCAAAAAATACAATATTTACCTGTATAATTTCTTATTTTACAGCACATTATAGTTAGTGAAAAAGAAGTCAGCAACGGTCGAGGGAAGATTGGTTCAGGTTCTAAATCTTATTTAGGATCTGAACCAATCGAGCAGCGGTCATTATAGGCTGTTATGGTCTATAATGGCCAATGCGAAGATCAGCATAGGTTTTGAAAGAGTCTACAATTTAGCCCGAAGAGGTTATTGCCTAGGCTCGTCAGAGATCTATGTTGATCGACCTGAGAACATGATAGAGTCTGTAAAGATCATGGTTAGCAGTCAAGAGACTGCCCATGGTCTCAAGATAGCTCTATCATGTTCGAGCAAAGGTTATTGTAGGCTCGGAAAGGATCTATAGTAGTCGAGAGATTGCTATAGGTTCCTTAGAGTCTGCAGTAGCTGGAGCGTAGATCGTTGCTGTCTTTTTTTGTTTTAAAGTAGGTTGTTGAATAAAAGATATTTCCAATTCAAAAAGGAAAAGTTGCTCACTTTCTAGTAATTGATGCAGCCTATGATAGCACTAAATTATTTAACCCCCTATTAATTATGTACTTATAGTTTAAAATACTGCTCAAAATCATACTCCTGTTCATCATTAAAATCAGCTCCCTTCTTCTGGCGGTCAATAATTGACTGTAGGCCCTTAATTAACCGCTGTATCTCCTTAATCGTATTATAACATCCGAAGCTAACCCGGACTAATCCCGGTCTTTTAACATCTTCATTTCTCCTTAATTTATCCTTAAACTCTTCTATCTCCCTATTAGCTAAATCCAGTAACCGGTGTAGATAAGGCTGAGCACAGAAACAGCCGCTTCTTACCCCAATTCCCCATTCCCTACCAAGAATAGAAGCTACTAATGAATGATGGAAGGAGTCAAGGTTAAAGGATATCACTCCTACCTGATTGTCAGGAACTCCTTTAGCCATTGCTCCATACAGTTTTACCTCTTCTAACTGCTGTAGCTGTTTTAACAGATACTTTCTTAACCTCTCCTCCTGCTCGATTAAGGCCTCCCAGTCTATTTTTTGGATCATCTTAATACTGGCCCCTAAAGCTACAGCACCAACAATGTTAGGGGTCCCTGCTTCCTCTTTTTCCGGAGACTCAGCCCAGACGACATCATCAAGAGTAACAGCTTCAATCGTTCCTCCACCGCTGTAATCCGGCTCTTGGCCAGCAAAGCACTCTTTTGGCCCCACTAACACCCCACAGCCTAACGGGGCATACATCTTATGGGCCGAAAAAGCCAGGTAATCAATATGTTCAGTATTTGAATTAGCCTTCATCTCTACAGATCGATGGGGGATCAGTTGAGCCCCATCAACTAAAATTTGACTATTATACCGATGAGCCAGGCGGGCTATCTTATGAATTGGATTCAAATATCCAGTAACATTGGACGCACCAGAGACTGCCACTAACTTCACCCTAGAGTGATAGGTAGCTAATTTCTTTTCTAGATCATTAATATCTAATCTACCATTCTTATCTACCTCAGCATAGACTACTTCTGCCTGACTGCGCCAGGGCAGCATATTAGAATGATGCTCCATTACAGTAGTAATTACTACATCATCTTGGGATAAATCAAGAGCAGCAACCAGTTTATTAATTGCTTCCGTAGTATTCTTTAAAAAGATAACTTTATTCTCTTCAAAATCAGCCCCTACAAAATCAGCAACCAGCCTACGTACTTTATCATAGACTTCAGTAGCCAACTGGGACTTAAACCCAGAACCGCGGTGAACATTAGAATACCAAGCCAAAAATTCTTCAACTTTATGATTAACTCTTCTAAAAGCTGGAGTACTGGCAGCATTATCAAAATTTATATACTGAATATGGCGTCCATTATTTAATGGTACTTTGGTCCCAACTCCTATAATCTCCCGCCGAATCCGGTTAACAAAGCGCTTCCTCAACCTATTTACCCCCCATTTGAAATTTATATATGAATAATTAGTTATTAATTATCTTATGTCCACTCCTAAACTTTGTGATTTTAATCATTACAAATTAGAAAAATTTTGAATATACTAACTTATACAAGACATAATTAGTATATCAATACTTAACCCATAAGTTAAGTAAATTTAGATAGAATTTTTATGTAAAATAAAAAGCTATATAACTAACTACTAATAATAAGTAGTCAGCTATATAGCTTCTATAACCTAAATTCTAATTTGATTAGCTTCTATTCTTCCTCTTCTTCCTCATCCTCTTCTCTTCTTTTACCAGTCACAATTGCTACTCCGCTGCTCGAACCTATCCGGTTAGCTCCTGCATCCAACATATCCAAAGCATCATCAAAGTTACGGATACCTCCGGCTGCCTTAACACCCACAGGCCGGCCGACAGTCTTTCTGATCAAGCCAACATTCTCCTTAGTAGCTCCCTCAGGTCCAAAGCCTGTCGAAGTCTTTACAAAGTCAGCGCCTATATCCTTAATTATCTCACTGGTCTTAATTATTTCTTCTTTAGTCAGATAACAGGTTTCGATAATTACCTTAGTAATTACTTCTCTTGTAACTCCAGAAACTTTAGTAGCATCTACTACTGTCTTAATATCATCATGTACTACTCCAAACTCTCCCGACTTAATTGCACTGATATTAGCCACCATATCTATTTCCTGAGCACCATTTCTAATTGCATTCTTAGCCTCAAAAGCCTTAACCTCTGTGATACTTCCGCCTAAAGGAAAACCAACTACTGTACAGACTTTAACAGAACTGTCTTCTAATAATTTAGTTGCTAGCGGTACATAACAGGGATTGACACAGACCGAAACAAAGTCATATTCCTTAGCTTCTTCGCACTTCTTTTTTACTTCCTGAATAGTAGCATCAGGCTTCAGAATAGTATGGTCAAGCATCTTCGCCATATCTTTCGGTTTAATTGCCATTCTAATTCACTCCCCCACATAATCTTTTATAAATAATTTATAAATAATTTAGCAAGACTAAAGTAAATAAAATAGCCAAATACATCTATTAAAGTCGTAATAAAAGGGCCTGCTGCCACCGCAGGATCAGCTCCAAAATAATTTATAATAAAAGGCATAGCTGTACCTATAACAGTTGCTGTTATTATATTACCTATCATTGCTAAGCCAACAACCGTACCTAACATATAATTCCCCTGCCAGATAAAAGCTACCAATCCAATAATCAATCCACAGGAAAGAGCAATCAAAACTCCTACCTTCAGTTCATTCCATAGATACCCTAAAATCTCTTTTGACTTTATATCTCCAATTGCTAAACCACGGACAACTACTGCCAAAGACTGAGTAGCAGCATTTCCTCCTGTACCCGCTAACGTCGGCATAAAGAAGGTTAAAATCACAACTGTATTCAGTACATCTTCAAAAAACTCAAGTACATTTGCCGATAATAAGCTGGCAAACAGAAGAATAATCAGCCAGGGCAGTCTCCTTATGACTCCATTAATAACTTCACCTTCATGCTCAACATCAACCTCAACATTTCCAGCCATCTTATGCATATCCTCGGTAGCCTCTTCTTCTATAACATCAAGAATATCATCAAAAGTAATAATTCCTAATAAAAGTCCTTGTCTATTAACTACAGGTACCGCCAATAGGTCATACTTAGATATTATCTGAGCAACTTCCTCCTGGTCTAAACTAAGATTTACTGTAATCACCTGTTCATGCATAATATCCTTGACCTTCTTTTCCGGGGAAGCTGCAATCAATTCCCTCATCGACAGTACACCTGTAAGCTCCTGTTTCTCATCTACTACATAGATATAATAGATCATCTCTGCCTCAGGAGCAATATCCCGCAGCTTCTGAATAGATTCAGCAACAGTTTTATCCTGCTTCATAGCAATATATTCAGTGGTCATCCGACCCCCGGCACTCTCTTCATCATAACCCAATAGATGCTGAATCTGTTCTGCTTCCTCTTGCTTCATCAGAGTCAAAAACTCTTTAGTCTGACCTATATTAAGCGCACCTAATAAGTCAACTACATCATCAGAATACATTTCGTCAAGAATATAGGTTAACCGATTATTGGATAAGAACTTAAGCAGCTTCTTCTCTACTTCATAATCAACTTCTGCTAGAATATGGGCCAATTTTTCTTCTTCAATTAAATCTACTAAAACTTCTGTCTCTTCTTCTGTTGTATCCACTAATACTTCCGCTAAGTCTGCTGGATATAATTCATCTACTTTCTGCTGTAGTAAAGCTTCATCTTCTCTAGCAATTAACTTCTTGATTTCAGCTGTCATCTCTTCCACAGTCTACCTCACCCCCGATAGCCTAACATCTTCAAGGCATCCTCCTTATCTCTCCAGTCTTTCCTTACTTTTACCCATAGATCAAGATAGATCTGGCTTCCTAACAGAGCTTCTATATCCTCTCTAGCTCTCCTTCCAATCTCTTTGAGCCTCTTGCCGCCTTTACCGATAATAATCCCTTTCTGTGACTCCCGTTCCACATAGATATTAACATTAACATCAATTAAATCCTTATTTTCCCTCTCACCCATCTGAACTACTTCTAAAGCTACAGAATGGGGTACTTCCTCTCTGGTTAAGTACATAATCTTTTCTCTAATCAATTCTGTAATCACAAACTGTTCAATCTGATCAGTAACCATATCCTCTGGATAATACTTAGGACCATCAGGTAAGAGTTCAATACTTTTATCTATTAATGTATTAGTATTCTCACCGGTTTCAGCTGACACAGGAATAAGTTCGGCATAATCACCCAACCGGCGGCAAGACTCAATTACATCCTTTAATTTAGCTTTAGAAACAAGATCAATCTTATTTAAGACTATAATCGTAGGTGTCTGTATCCCAGATAACTGATTATTTATCTTTCTTTCTAAATCAGTAATTCCTTTTTGGGCATCAACCATAAAGTAAATAAGCTCTACTTTCTTTAAAGCTTTATAGGCAGTATCTACCATATATTCCCCCATCTTATCCTTAGGCCGGTGAACTCCCGGCGTATCAATAAAAATAAGCTGGGCGTTATCACGAGTTAAAATACATTGGAGCTTATTGCGAGTTGTCTGTTTTTTAGGAGTAGTAATAGCTATCTTCTGTCCGATTAAATGATTAATTAAAGTAGACTTTCCTACATTAGGCTGACCTATTACTGTAACAAATCCTGATTTAAAGTTTTCTTCTTTATTCAAGGTTTCATCACACTCCATTTATTATAAATCAACTTTCATTACAAAACGAGGTTCATCTCTACCATATTCTTTTGGTCTATATTCTTCTTTTTCAAATCCAAACTTACTTTTATAAAGACTATAAGCGGATTGATTATCAGGGGCAACAGTAAGCTCCAGTTTATCAAATCCTTCTTCTCTCAGCTGCTGGAGAATATATTCCAACAGCTTACTTCCCAACCCCTGATTTCTATACTCTCTGCGAATCGAAAGGCCAAATAGATAAACCAGTTCAGAATCCTCAAAATCACGCAGCACCTCAGCTAAACCTACCGGTTTATCTTTATTATAGATTACAAAAACCCGACCGTGGTTAATCATCGGTACTAAATGCCATTTATTCAAGCCACCCCGACCGAAAGCATCAACTTCTATTTGAATCAATTCATCCAAAAGTTGTTGACTATACTCTGTTATTACTCTAATTTCATAATCCATGTTTATCCTAAAATCTCCTCATTGACACTACCCCAGAATAATTCATCCAGTTCTTTAATTAAAGTATCTCCGGCTAAATTAGCCATGATCACCTCTAGGTCCCGATCTCCAAACTCAATCATTACCTGCCGGCAGGCACCACAGGGAACACAGGGATGTTTTGTATCAGCTACAATAGCAATTGCTCTAATCTTTGTATCTTCTTCATTAGAAACCGCCTTAAAAATAGCCGTCCTTTCAGCACAATTAGTCATGCTATAAGAGATATTCTCAATATTACAACCGCCATAAATCTTTCCTTCTTCAGTTAAAACAGCTGCACCTACAGCAAATTCCGAATAAGGTACATAGGCATTCTTACGAGCATTAATAGCTGCTTTGATTAACTTGTCCTGCAGCTTATCTTCCATAATTTTGCACCTTCCTATCTTTTCTTTAGTCTTTACTATTTAACAGATTAATATCATTCTTTTTGGGAACTACTGTTCCGCCAGAAATGATAAACTTCAATCCTTCTTCAACTGTCATATCCAAATATGTAATCTCTTTATGAGGCACTAAGACCAGCTTTCCAGAAGTAGGATTAGGAGTAGTCGGCACAAAGACATTAACAACTTCTGCGTCAGTCTTCTGCTGGACTTCTCCTACCCCATCACTGGTTAAAAACCCCAACTGGTATAATCCCTTACGCGGATATTCAATCACTACTACCTTTCTAAAGGCAGTCTTATTCTTCAAAAATAAAGCATTGATTATCTGCTGGACTGTTACATAAATATTCTTAACTAAAGGAATTTTAGTTAAAAACTTCTCTCCTACTTCTATAAGCCGTTTACCTAAAACATTAGTACCAATAATCCCTACTCCTAAAATTACAGCTAAAGTCAATATAAAGCCTAAACCATAAACCGATCTACCGATTACTAGCTCGATTACCGGCCTTAAAAACCCATCTACTGCACTAAAGATTACGGTTACTATATAAATAGTTACTACTAGAGGTAGGAGAATTATCAATCCAGTAATTAGATAATTACGCAGATTTTTTAGCATTATCCTTTCGCCTCCACTTTACAACAGACACCCATCAATCTTGTTTTTCTGATTCTGGAGCTTCCTCTTCTACTTTGGTTTTGATTCTTACTTCAGAAATTCTACGCTGAATCGTCTCTTCAATAATTAATTTTAGATTCTCAAACTCCAATTCTTCGCCAGTTTCCGGAACATAACCTAAAGTACTGAGAATAAATCCACCGACAGTTTCATAATCTTCTTCCGGTAGATGTATATTAAGCACTTCATTAACTTCATCAATATCAATTCTAGCATCTACTAGAATCTCATCATCTGAAATAACCTCAATTAAGTTTTCCTCCTCATCATACTCATCCTGAATATCACCGACTATCTCTTCTAAAAGATCCTCAATTGTTATTAATCCAGCAGTCCCTCCATATTCATCCAGTACAATAGCCATATGAATTCTCTCTTTTCTCAGCTCAGTAAGCAGCGTATCTACTTCTTTAGTCTCCGGTACATAGTAAGCCGGTCGCATAATCTTTCTTAACTCCGTCGGTTCTTCAGTATTCAAAAAGGTCAACAGATCCTTAGCATAAAGAATTCCAACTATATTATCCACTGTATCATTATACACCGGAATTCTGGAATAACCCAAATCAATAATAAGCTCCACTAAATCATCAATTGAAGTCTCAATATCAACACAGACCATATCTATCCGGGGAATCATAATCTCTTTAACTAACGTATCATCAAAATCAAAAATGCTATTAATCATCTCTTTTTCATCAGATTCAATAACGCCCTCTTTCTCTCCTACAGTAACGAACTTTTTAATCTCTTCTTCGGTAACAAACGGTTCATTCTTCTGCGGCTGACCGCCTAAAGCCTTAATAATAAAGTTAGTTACAAAGGTTAAAACCTTAATAAAAGGAAAGAATAGATAAGAAAAGATCCGAATATAGCCTGCTACCCACTTAGATGCCAGTTCAGCATTCTGAGTAGCAAACGATTTAGGCGTAATCTCACCAAAGACTAAAATAAAAAGTGTTACTCCAGCAGTAGCAATTCCTACTCCTTTAGTCCCAAAAATTTCAATAGCCAAAGCAGTAGCAATCGAAGAAGCAGCAACATTAACTAGATTATTGCCTACTAAAATGGTAGTCAATAACTTATTTGGCTGCCCTAATAATTTATCTACAATTTTAGCCTTAGAATCATCCTCTTGGGCTAAATGTCTTATCTTAACTCTATTAACTGACATCAAAGCCGTCTCTGAACCAGAGAAAAAGCCTGACAGAATAAATAAAAATCCTAACATTACTAGTTCTAAGATAGATGTTAAATTCCCCATCTCAGTCCTCCTCTAAATTTAACCCCCTATTATCTTTCTAAATCAAGCTTGTTTAATACTTTCTCTTCTCTATTCCTCATCTCTTCTTTGGCTTCCTCTTCCTTATGGTCATAGCCTAAAAGGTGGAGCATGCCGTGGACAGTTAGAAAGCCCATTTCTCTATCCAACGAATGATTATACTCTTCAGCCTGGCTCTCAGCCCGCTCTAATGAAATAATAATATCACCTAACATCTCTTCTCCTAATGGAAATGATAAAACATCCGTCGGTTCATCTAATCCACGGTATTCAGCATTCAACTCTTTAATATATTCATTATCTACTAAGGCAATGCTGACTTCTCGCGCCTTAACTCCTTCACTCTTCTCTACTTCCCTAACCACTTCAGTTATTAACTCCCTTACTCCATCATTAATCTCTATTTTATCCTGTAGATTATTAATCTGAACCTCCATTTAAATTCTTCTCCTCCTTAATCTCTTCAGCTAAATTATCGGGATATTCCACTCGACTATGGAAGATTCCTGTTAATACTTTAACAAAAGTAGTAGCTATTTTATCTAAATCTTTAAGAGTTAAGTCCGATTCATCTAACTCACCATCATCCAGTTTATTTCTAATTAAGCCTCTTACTAATGCTTCTAATTTATCAGGATTACTCTGCACCTCCGCTTTCGATCTTGTTGCCGCTTCTACTATATCAGCCAGCATAATTAAAGCTGCTTCTTTAGTCTGCGGTTTAGGACCATTATATCTAAATTCTTTCTCATCTATATTATCATACTTCTCATCATGACAGGCCTCTTGATAAAAGAAAGAAATCAAGCTGGTTCCATGATGCTGTTTTATGATATCAATCACTTTTGTCGGTAGTCTATACTTCTTAGCCAGTTCGATCCCATCCTTCACATGGGAAGTAATAATTAATGTACTCAGCGTCGGCGATAATTTATCATGTGGATTCTCATCACCTAACTGATTTTCAGTAAAGAAATACGGCCGTTTAATCTTGCCGATATCATGATAGTAAGAACCTACTCGAACAAATAAAGAATCAGCTCCTACTTCATCTGCTGCTGCCTCGGCTAAATTACCTACAATTACACTATGATGGTAGGTTCCCGGTGCTTCTACCAATAACTTCTTTAACAGCGGCTGATTTGGATTAGAAAGCTCTAGCAGCTTAACAGCCGAAGTAATTCCAAAAGTATTCTCCAGATAAGGCAGAAATCCATTAGTAATTACTGCTGCTAACACTCCATTTAGGATCCCCCAGACTATCATTTCCAATATATGCAATAGATTAAACGGCGAAGTGCTTAACTCAAAAGCTAAAATCATCATTACACTGGCTCCGCTGACGTAGAATCCAGCCCGCACCAAATCCGAACGCTGACTAACCTTAGAAACGCTGTAGATTCCTGCTAAACCACCAACTACCCCAACAGCCGCTCCTGATATACCGCCTCCTGTTACTAAACTAACCAGGAAACTTACAAATACTGTTATCATAATAGCCAGGTTATAATTAGTCAATACAGTAAGCAGCATTGACATGGCAGCTACCGGTACTAAATAACTCTGTCTATCAATCGGAAAAAAGGTCATAATTTTAGCTAAAAGCAGAGTTAAAATCGGTAGAATACCTAATAAAGCTACTACTCCCTCATCATCTACTGCTTTAGATTGATGCTGCAATAGATAAACAACAAACATAATAACAAAGGTAGCTACTGTCAAAGTCAAACCTATAATCGCAAAGAAATTAATCTGCTTATGGCGCAATCCCAGTTCTGTTAAGACCTTAATATCCTCTTCAGTAACTACTTTTCCATGGCGAATAATTATTTCGCCCTTCTGAATCCTTTTTGTAACCGGCTTTACCGATTTCCGGGCCTGTTGCCTGCGTTTGGCTGTCTCTTCCTGATTTAGAATTAAATTAGGCCTAATCACCTGCTGAACTAATTCCTGAATAACATACTTATACTGGCTACTTGCCGAAAGCGACTCCACATCAGCCTTCATCTGCTCTCTAATCTCATTCAAAACATCACTTTTAATTCCGCGCTTTACATACTTAATTACAATATTATTTGTCTTTTCTTCGATATAATCAAATGTATTCCGATCAACTTCCAAAAGGCGGCCGATCACCTGATCAGAAACATCTATTTCGATTTCTTCTTTAATCTGTTTTATCTTCTTAGTTTTCGATAACTTCTGACTGCTGGTTTCTGTTTCTTCATCATTATTCTGTTTATTTTCCTCATTCTTATTTGACTCAGCAATAATATCATTATACTTTCTAACAACCTGAAATAAATTGCTCAGTTCAATCTGAACTTTATTAATTACATTCCCTTTCTCAATATACACCTTCGAAACAGATTGGGCAGCCTTCTGCTTTAGTTCTTCCGTCTTCTCTTTATCAACATATTCAATCGTCTTAGGAGCAACTACATCTTTAGGACTGACTTGTCCTACTTCCAAATTAACTTGATTAGGAATAAAATCTATCGTTAAAATTAAAGTTAAAACAAGAAAAACTACAATTCCCCAGGTCCAATTTCTAACAGTAGAATTCTGAGTAAACTGTAATTCATCAGATTCGATCTTATCCTTAAATTCATCTAACAAACCCATTAGCTACACTCCCTATGGGGTTTCATACGCATCAATAATCTCCTTTACCAACCGGTGCCGCACTACATCTTTATTAGTCAAATATACAAATTCAATTCCTTCAATATCCTTTAAAGTTGTACGTACTTCTGCTAGACCAGAAGCATTATGGCTAGGCAGATCAACCTGCGTAATATCCCCGTTGATTACAGCCTTTGAATTAACTCCTAACCTAGTTAAAAACATCTTCATCTGGGCTGAAGTTGTATTCTGGGCCTCATCCAAAATAACAAAAGAATTCTTCAGCGTTCTGCCCCGCATATAAGCTAAAGGAGCAATCTCTATAATATCCTGTTCTAGAAGTTCAGTTACTTTCTGTGTGCCCAAAACATCATACAGACTATCATACAACGGCCTAAGATAAGGATCTACCTTCTCCTGTAAATCTCCAGGCAGAAAACCGAGATTCTCTCCTGCCTCAATAGCAGGTCTAGTTAATACAATTCTACTTACCTGATTAGTCATCAAAGCATTAACAGCCATTACTACTGCTAGATAAGTCTTACCGGTGCCCGCTGGTCCAATTCCAAAAACAATATCATGGTTGCGAATAGCATCGATATATATCTTCTGGCCTAAAGTTTTAGGCTTTATCTTCTCCCCTTGATAAGTAACCTGAACTACATCAGAATAAACCTCTTCTAAATCAAATTTATCTTCAACAGCTAATTCAATTGCATACTCCATTTCCTGTTGGTCCAACGTATGGTTCTTACCCGTAATCTTATTTAACTCTTCAAATAATTTAACTACTTTTTTAACATCTCTTTTATCGCCTTCTACTTGTACTTGGTTACCTCGAGCAAAAACATCAACCCCAAATTCTTCTTCAATCAATTTTAAATTCTGATCATGTTGTCCAAATATCTTCTTCGCTACTTCATTAGTAGGTAGTACTATCTTTTCTTGATCCAATTCCAACCTAACCTCCTACTGAACAGTTTTTACTTTTTGTAATGCAATATCCTCTTTAGTTGTAATTAATGCTTTAATTCTAACTATATTATTCACTTTTTGGTTCTCAGATATTATCTCAAACTTTTTATTAATTATCTCTGCATCTTCACTGACCCTATCCAGTACTTTCTCCAATGCTCTTTTCTTAGCCAGTTCTTTTGCTTCAGCTAAACTCAATCTTTCCTTAAAATCTTTGACTTTAATATATCTCCTTCTAATTAATTCGATAGGAAAATCAATATTCCTCCATGACGGTAAAGATTTAACCGCTATTTCAATCTTGAACTGGGCAAAAGGAGGCTTATCCGGTCCATAAACATTGAACTCAGAATTATTATACCTAACACTAATACTATCTAATACCTCAGCAGTTTCCTGTTGATAATAATCAACTAGCTTAGCTTCAGCATAGCTCCTGTACCATACCTTAGCCTTAACTATTCCATCGGCTGCCATCTTTTCTATCTTCGGTTCCAACTCCTCCTTCTCTTCGGTAGATAATTCTTCTTGCTGTGGAACCTGTGGATAATACTTTCTCGTTCCACTGATTAATCTTTCTCCTGCCTGTACTAATTCCCCTTCTTTAACTACCGGTTTTCCCTTTAAAACAATAATTTCCTCAATCAAACCTGTTTTTTTAGCTACTACATCAACTACTTTATCAGTTCTATCCTTTTCTTCAACTAATACTTTTTCTACAATCTCAACATCCAATTTAGTTCCCTGTAGCTCAATATCAGCCCAGGCTATCTTACGATGGGATTCAATCTTCTTTTCCAGTTCTTCAATATCTACTGTATGCTTTAACATTCCATATTCAAAACCAGAATCCTTTAATAAATTTACTATTTTTTCTTCAGAAAGTTCAGATAAACCGTGAATCTCAACTGACCAGATAAAAGAAGAGAGTAAATAAAGCATCATTACCGCTACTACTACACCTACCAATAAAGACTTTCTAACCTTTAACTTTCTCAACCAGTAAGGCAGACCGTGTTTAGACTTAATCCGCACCTTACAGTCTGCTCTCCTCACATAAGGACGAATTTGTTTAAAATCCTTCATCTTCAATTTAGCTTCAAAATGATCTTTCTTATGTTTCACATTCCAAACTCTAAAATCACTACGCATTAAAAAATTAATTAACTTCTCCTTACCATAGCCCGAAATTTGAACTATCACATACCCCCGTATTAAACATAATAATCTAAAGATCATCCTTATCACTTCCTTTAATTAAAATTTAAAACTAATATCTATAATCTGTCCTTTAATATTAACTGTCTGTTTGGTTAAATCTGCAATAATTAATTCTGCCCCAGAAATAACAACCTGTCCGCTATTGATTCTAATTCGAACCTGATCCTCTGTATATTCAATAATTCCCCGGTGATTTTCCAAGGTTAACTCCATATTACCCACCATAGAGATTCGAGGAGCATCTAAAACTGTATCCTTCGGCATCTCAAACAGCTCAGCAAATTTATTCTTAAGTTCTTCAATAAACTCTCTATCTTGAGACAACTAAACCCCTCCTTACCGCTTCTTGTACTAAATTTATGCCGGAAAAAGGATAATCATCACTAAAAGTAACAAATCTCTTCCGCAATTTATATAGTTTCTAAATATAAAAAAATGGCCTTTCGGCCACTCCTCTTTATAAAATATTGATATATTGTTGCAGTTTAGAGTTGATATCTTGCAAACGCTCCAAAAATCAGCCCTAATCAATTAGCAATAAATTACTCTTATAACTGCACTTTAAAACTCTAGCTTATATGGTAATTATTCTCTCTTATGGGGCTGCTTTAAAGTTGCTTGTTGCAAGATATCAACTAATTGTGCAAAAATTATTGGAGGAAGCGTTTAAAACCACAGATCAATGAAATTTCTGTTCTATAATACCGCAAATAGTTAATATGTGCTTACAGCAACTTTCATTAATGATAACCATAGCAATATATCTATTACAAATAGTCAACATTTCTCTGGAGCGACTCTTAAAACTAATCCGAAGCCATGGAGGCTGTAGGGAAACTGATTTTAGCTCCTTGCTCAATAAGTTCATCCCATAGCCAGAACAGTAAAACCAGAATACTGACAATAATCATTCCAATATTCACAGCTATCCCTCCTTACTTCAGTTCTGCCGGTCTTCTGCTTCATTAATTGCTTCCTGAGTTGAGGAAAAGATATAATCATCAGCCTTAAAGACATTACTGCGATTAACTTTATCGATTACACCTGATTCTTCCAGCGGATCAAAGATATCATCTCCTAGTCCACAGATCATTACCTCACCGCCGTATCTTTGAACGCGATCAATGAAATTATCCAGTTCTCTAATAGTCGTAAAGTCAATACTTTCTACATCCCGAGTTCTAATTACAAAGATCTTATTCTCCTGAAAGCTTTCATCCAGTTCCTCTTTTAAATTCTCCGATGTATTGAAATTTAAATTTCCAGCCAAGTTGATAACTATCAATTCATCATTCTTAACCTCTTCAAAGTCCTGATCAACAAACTTGCTCTTTTCCTGCTCATAACTGATATGAGAATAATTGATATCACTTGTATCCTTTAAAACTATAATAGTAGAAATTAGCACACCTAAATAGATAGCATAATCAAGACGGGGTGCTAAAATAGTAGTTAACAGCGTTGTGGATAGAACTACTGCATCATACTTGGTAGTTCTAAAGGTCTTTACTATCTCTGTTATATCTATCATGTTATAAGCTACTATAATCACTATTGCCGCTAAAGCAGCAACAGGAATATACTCCACTAAAGAATTTAATAGAAGAATAAATAATAACATAACTAATGCAATAATCAATTCCGAAAACCTGGTTTTAGCTCCAGCCTCATAATTAGCAAAGGAATTTGTAAATGAACCAGAGATAGCAAAACTACTGAAGAAAGAACAGACAGTATTGATAATTCCCTGACCTATAAACTCCCTGTTTAGATCTACTTCCTGGCCAGTCTCTTTTTCTAAAGACTTAACTATTGAAACCACCTGAATAAAACCTAAGATCGCAATGGATAATGCAGAAATAAATAACTGCCGTACCAAAGTTAAATCAAACTTAACCGGACTAAAGCTAGGTAGCGAAGATGAGAATTGATTAATTACTTTTAATTCTTGATCTAAATTGAAGAAATAAGTTACTAACATAGAAACAACAACTGCTAATAGATATGAAGGCAGCCTGGAATCTATCTGTTTACTAATTATAATAATTATCATCGCTAAACTACCAATCGCTACAGAATAATAATTGAGCTGGTCAAGATTGATCCCCAATCGATAAACTGTTATAAAAATATTTGTACTGCTCTCTACTGCTACTCCCAAAAAACTGCCTAGTTGGCCAATACCGATCATCAAGGCTACTCCTGTCGTCAATCCCACAATTACTGAATGGGAAACATACTTAACTAAGTCACCTAACTTTAAAACTCCTAAAATTATTTGAATCAACCCTACCATCATTGTTAACAACAGTACTCCCTGTAGGTAATTAATCCCCTCAAAAGCAGCTAAACTACTGGCAATAGCCAATGCAATCATATTAGCCGGCCCAACTACCATATAATTGGAAACTCCAACAAAAGTAGCAACAATCATAGACACTATAGAAGTATAAAGGCCATAAACAGGATCAACCCCTACAATCAATGCATAAGCCATATTCTGTGGTAAAGCAATAGTAGCCACCGATAGTCCAGCTAATAAATCATCTCTTAAATCTGTCAGCCCATAACCTTTAGTCATCTTTATAAAGTTCTGAAACATCTTTCCCTTTACTTAACCCCCTGACTGAAGAATCTTTTGCTTGATAAGGCCGCTTAGCACGGGGAGGCTGTAGTATTTCAGCCAGTACAACCCCCTGCCGCAGCATATTTCGGTCCAGATTCTTTATATTTAATCTTCCATTATTCTGTTTGGCTACTGATGGAGTCTTTTCCTGCTTAGATTTTAATTTTTCTCTTACCTCCTGCTGCTTCTTTTCAGCTTCAGCCTTTCTGGCTTCCAGCTCCTGGCGTTTTTCTTCCAATTCCAACTGGGCTGTTCCTTTTTTATTTATCTCTATTGCTGGCTCTTCAATTTTATTTCTTTCTTCAACCTTACTCTTTTCTCCATTAATAGGCTGTTTGTTAGCTTCAGGTTTCTCTGACTTCGGCATTTCATCAGGCGTATAAGAAGCCAAATCAGACTCCTGATACTCACTCTTTAATTTCTTTATTACAGCTACCAATATACTGTATCCAAAATAGATCAAAATTGGAACTAAAAGCTCCATTCTAATCCTCCTTACCTATTAATCTATTCTTCATCATCTGTCATTACAGTCTCTTCTTCTCCGGAGATGCTGTTTCTCATTTCAGTGTCAGCTTTGATATTTTGATAATTTAAATAATCCATAACGCCCATCTTTCCTTCCCGCAGTGCCTGAGAAATAGCTAGTGGAACTTCGGCTTCTGCTTCAACTACTTTGGCCCTCTTTTCCTGTACTTCTGCTTTCATCTCCTGTTCCTGAGCTACAGCCATAGCCCGGCGCTCCTCAGCCTTTGCCTGAGCAATCTCTTTATCTGCCTCAGCCTGATCTGTCTGCAGCTGGGCTCCAATATTCTTACCTACATCAACATCAGCGATATCAATCGAAAGAATCTCAAAAGCTGTTCCGGAATCCAATCCTTTCTCCAATACTGTCTTGGAGATAGAATCAGGATTCTCCAAGACCTTAGTATGGGCATTGGCCGAACCAACTGTAGTAACAATTCCCTCTCCTACTCGGGCTAGAATGGTCTCTTCACCGGCTCCCCCGACAAGCTGGTCGATATTGGCTCTAACTGTAACCCTAGCATTGGCCTGAACCTGAATCCCATCCATAGCTACAGCTGTTACCATCGGCGTCTGAATTACTTTAGGATTAACACTCATCTGTACTGCTTCTAACACATCTCTACCGGCTAAATCAATAGCTGCTGCTCTCTCAAAAGTAAGATCTATATCGGCTCTTTCGGCTGCAATTAAAGCATCAACTACCCGATCTACATTTCCACCAGCCAAATAGTGGGCTTCCAGACGGTCAATTCCCAACTCTACACCTGCTTTATGTGATTTGATCATCGGTCGTACTATCTCTGCTGGAGGTACTCGTCTGAAGCGCATTCCAATTAAAGTACCGATACTGACTTTAACCCCGGAAGCTAAAGCAGACAACCAGAGTCCTACCGGAATCACATAGCTGAATAACCATACAAATCCAGTCAATCCCAAAATTACAATAATTAAAGTTCCAAACATAGAATTCACTCCTTAATCTAAATTTTTTTAACTACTATCCGCCTACCTCGAACTGATACTACTTCTATATCTTCGCCAGCAGCAATAAAATCTCCTTGGGAAACTACATCCCTTCTTTTTCCTGTTATTTTGGCTATTCCTGCCGGCCTAAGGGGAGTAACTGCTCTACCCTGTTTGCCGACTAATTCTTTAGCTTCCTGATGGCTAGAGTAACCTTCATCTTTGGTCTGTGATGTTCCTAATTCTATCTTCTTCCAGATAGTACTCTCTAGAAAGTATTTGGCTGCTATTATTAAACCTACTACACTGGTCAATAGAGAAATACTTAAGACATAGACCGCTGTCTGCTGACTTTCAAAAGTAAAGAAGAGACTGGTTAAAACAGCTGTAAGGCCGCCAATTCCTGTTATGCCAAACCCCGGCACCACTAAAACTTCCAGTCCTAGCAGAAAGACTCCTACTATAAAGAGGAAGATTAATCCTAAACCAGCAGAGCCGGCCATTAACCGACCGCCAAAGTATAGTCCTAAAGAAAGTATACCAACTGTTCCGGCTCCACCCCAACCTAGAGTGATTCCTTCAATAATTAAAGCTGTAAAGCCAATAGTTAATAGAATACTGCTAACTACCGGACTGGAAACAAACCGGGCCAGCTGCTCACGCAGATTAGGAGTTATCTTTTCAATTTCAGCCTGGGAATAACCAGCAGCAGCTATAGCTTCCCGTCTGCTATTTACAACTCCAGTTATGAAGTCTAACTTTTCAGCTTCATTAGCTGTTAAGGTTAATATCTTTCCTTCCTCTACTACTCCTTCAATCTCTATATCAGCATCTACCATAGCAGCAGCTATTCCTGAATCCCTTCCTCTCTTTTCAGCAGTAGTCTGAAACTCCTTGCGAAAAGCAGAAATAATCTTCTCCTCTTGGGGTCTAGTTTCAGCTGCTCCTATACTGCTGCCGGAATCCATAAAGATATCACTGCTGGCTATAGTTATTAATGCCCCAGCCGACCAGGCTCTATTCTTAACATAGGCAACCACCGGCAGCTCAGTCCCCAAAATATCATCTCTAATCATAGTAGCTGCCTTAACTAAACCGCCAAAGGTATCCACTGTCAATAGAATAGCCTCAGCCTGACTGTTTTCAGCTTGAGCAATACCGCGTTCTACAAATCTAGCCAAACCTAGATTAATCTCTCCCTCAACAGGAATCTCATAAATAGTCTTTGCTTCAGCTTCACCAACGGCTGAAAAAGAAAGTAACAGTCCTATCACTAAGATTAATATTAAAGCCATCCACCGCTGATTTAACCTTAAATACTCCACCATTTTACTTCAGTCCTTTCTAATATAAAATACCCGGCACCTATCATCAGCACCGAGTATAATCAATAACATATCTCATTTTACTACTGAAGTCTTTCTCTAACCAACTCATTAACTTTACTGCCGTCAGCTCTCCCCTTAACCTTGGGCATGATAGCTCCCATAACCTTGCCCATATCGCTCATATCTTCGGCTCCTACATCAGCAATCACTTCTTCAACTAAATCAACTAACTCTTCCTCAGAAAGCTGCTCCGGAAGATATTCTTCTAAAATATTTATCTCTTCTTTTAATTCTTCGACTGTATCCTCCTGGCCTGCTTTCTTATATTCCTCAATCGACTCTCTCCGTTGTTTTACTTCTTTAGCTAAAACCTCAATCAATTCGTCATCAGATAAATCTTTACTTTCCTCAATCTCTACATTTTTAATAGCTGCTCTTGTCATTCTGATAACTGACAGTTTCTGCTTATCTCCGTTCTTCATAGCTTCTTTCATATCAGCAAGTAATTCATCTTTTAAAGACATCTTTTTTCCTCCTCTGCTCTTTTACAAACTAACTTAAATTTTACCCCGGCGGCCACTGTAGATCTCTACCGCCTAATAGATGAAAATGTAGATGAAAGACAGTCTGTCCCCCAGCTTCATTACAATTATTAACTACTCTAAATCCATCTTCAGCAATTCCTTCTTCTTCAGCTATCTTACTGGCTACCTGATAAATATGGCCTACCAATTCATTATCTTCTTCAGCCAGATCCAGAACAGTTGCAATATGCTTCTTCGGTACTATTAGAATATGTACTGGCGCCTGCGGTTCAAGGTCTCTAAAAGCAACTACCTTCTCATCTTCATAGACAATATCGCTATCCATCTCATGATTAGCTATTTTACAGAAGATACAGTTGGACATAATCCAACACCTCCTCCTACATTTTCAATATATTCTTGATCAATAGAGAAAAATCCTCTTTTAACCCTTCGTAATCTTTCCAATTAAGTAATCTTCTTGTAACTTATTCAGTTCAACCTCTATTAATTCCTTTCGGTACTGATCCTGATCATCAATCATTACCCGTAGATAATTATCAGTTAAACCGGTTAACAGATCCGTACTTCCATCCCGCTCTTCTTCAATTAAAACATCCAGTTCCGCACCTAAAAATTTCTTGCGGTACTGAGACGCAAGGTCATCTGCTAGTTTTCTTAATTTAGCACTCCGCTCTTTTTTTAACTTCGAATGCACCTGATTGGAAAATTTAGCTGCGGCAGTACCCTCTCGTTTGGAATACTTAAAAACATGAAGATCACTAAAAGCTAATTCTTCAATCAACTGATAAGTAGCTTCAAAATCCTCATCTGTTTCCCCAGGAAAGCCGACCATAACATCAGTAGTAAGGGCAATTTGAGGAATATTACTTCTAATTTCTGCTACCTTATCGGCATACTGCTGAACAGTATAGTCCCGATTCATAGCTGCAAGTATCTTATCACTGCCGTTCTGCAAAGGAAGATGCAGATGACGGCAGAGCTTCTCTTCTGTTGCTATTAGGTCAATTAAATCTGAAGTTACTTCAGTTGCTTCAATAGAACTTAATCTTATCCGTTCCAGCCCCGAAATTTCTATTAATTCCTTTAATAGAGTAACTAAATCAATCTCTTCCTCTACTTCTTTACCATAAGCCCCTAAGTGTATTCCGGTTAGAACAATCTCTTTAAAACCGCTGGCAGCCAGCCGCTTAGCTTCAGCCACAGCATCCTCTATTCTTCGACTGCGAACTGAACCGCGGGTATACGGAATAATACAGTAGGCACAGAAATTATCACAGCCGTCTTGCACCTTCAAGGAAGCCCTGGTCCGCTCTTCAAATTTATCAAGCGGTATCTCTTCAAAATCTTCTGCTTCACTTATATCCCGAACAAAATTCAAGGATTCATCAGCACGTTTAGCCTGTTCAACTAAATCAACTATCCTGCTCTGACCTTCAGTCCCTACTATCAAATCCACTCCATCAATCTCCAAAATCTCTGCTGGTGATACCTGTGGATAACAGCCTACTACTGCTACTATAGCCTGGGGATTACGCCGGTTAGCCCTCCGAACCATCTTGCGGGACTTACGGGCTCCTTGATGAGTAACAGTACAGGTATTTATAACATAGACATCAGCCTCATCAGAAAAGTCTACCAATTCATAATCAGCTGCTGTAAAGAGATTAATCATAGCTTCAGTATCATATTGATTAACCTTACAACCTAAGGTATAGAATGCAACTCGCTCCATTATTGGCCTCCTAAATCTCCTAATTCGTACAGAACTAAACTCAAAGTAGTCAGACCTGCTGTCTCTGTTCTAAGGATTCGGGGGCCTAAACTAACCGATTTAGCCCCTAGCTGTTTTGCTGTCTCAACTTCTTCGGCAGTAAAGCCTCCCTCAGGCCCGATAATAATTAATACCTTCTCTATTGCAGCAGCTGATCCCAATACTTCTTTTACACTACTGGTTGATTCCTCCTCCCAGGGAAGAAGAATCAAATCATAATCAGTAGCTATTTCAGATAAATCAGTTAAATTCATTAGCTGACCAACAGCAGGAATCCGAGCCCGCTTTGACTGTTTAGCAGCAGCTTCTGCCTTCCTCTGCCACCGTTTTCGACGCCGTTTAGCTTTACTTGGTTTTAGTTTAACTACACTTCTTTTAGTTTCTGCAGGAATAACTTTATCTATTCCCAGTTCAGTACATTTTTCTACTATCAGATCCATCTTTCTGCTTTTAGGCAGTCCCTGCAGTAGGGTTACTTCTACTTCCGGTTCTACTTTGGATCTAAACTCTTCTTTAATATTGCCTAGAACTAAACCATTCCCCGTCTCAGCTATCTCTACCATATATCTTCTACCTTTGCCGTCAGCTACACTAATTTCATCACCTGGTCCTAACCGCAAGGACTTAGTAATATGTTTTACATCATCACCAGTAATCCTTACCTGGCCCTCAGTTATATAGTCAGGCTCTACAAAAAAATGATGCATGCTACTAACACCTCTCTCCTATAAGCGTCACCCAGTCTCCGCTGTCCTTTACTTCTATAACCTTTAATGAAAATTCTTTTAATTCTTCTTTAATTCTTTTTTTCTTCTCCTGAGTAATCCCGGACAGAATAAAGATACCTTCCTGGTCTATTAACTGTCTTAGATTAGGAATTAAATCCAGAATAATATGAGGCAGTAGATTGGCGACTACTAATCCATAACTGTTATCTACTTCTTCAGCTAGATTACCCTGCTCTACTTTGACACCCTGACTAATTCCATTTAGTTTTAAATTCTCTTTAGCTATTCTAACAGCTGTTTCATCGATATCAATAGCTGTTATATCTTCAATCCCCAATAGATAAGCACCAATAGATAAAATTCCAGTACCTGTACCAATATCTAATAGATCACTGTACTGACTGCTGTATTCCTCAATTGCCTCTAGACACATAGTTGTCGTCACGTGGGAGCCAGTACCAAAGGCCATTCCTGGATCTATCTCTATTACCTTTTCTTCCGGCTTAGGCTGATAATCTTCCCAGGTAGGCTTAATTACTAACTTATCAGTTACCTGCTTAGACTTAAAGTTCTCTTTCCAGCTTTCACGCCAGTCCTGATCAGAGATAGATTCACATTCTATGCGACCTGAACCTAGATCGATATCATAATCCGGTAGATGTTTAATTTTGCTTTTCAGCACAGATAACTTAGCTTCTAATGACTTATCAACCGGTAGATAGAATTTAACCATCAAATTATCATCACTTACTTCATCTTTAACCTTCTCTTTAATCAGGCCGTCAACTCCTAGATCATCTAAAATACTGCTTACAGCCGGCAGAGCTTTCTGTTTAGTAAAGACTTTAGCTTCCATCCATTCCTTATTAGTTTTTTTGTTATTACATACCAAGGGCCTTCTTCACCTTTCTGAAGAATCCTTTTTCCTCTGGATTGATTTCTTCGCCGCTTATTTCAGCAAACTTCCGCAGTAATTCTTTCTGTTCTTCACCCAGCTCTTCTGGAATTACTACTTTTACCTTGATATGCTGATCTCCGCGGCCTCTGCCCTTCAGATGAGGAACTCCTTTATCCTGAAGTCTAAAGGAAGTACCCGGCTGAGTACCTTCAGGAATCTTGAATTTAACCTTACCATCAAGAGTAGGCACTTCGATCTCATCACCTAAAATAGCCTGTACAAAGCTAATTGGCACTTCACAGAGAATATCGTCACCTCTGCGTTCAAATAGTTTATGGGAGCGAACATTGATAACTACAAATAGATCACCGGCCGGTCCCCCATTTTCTCCTGTTTCTCCTTCGCCACGCATGCGCAGCCGGGAACCGTCTTCAACTCCAGCTGGCACATTTACTGTTACTGTTCTGCGCCGTTTTACTTTTCCTTTACCATTACAGGCTGGACAAGGATCCTTGATAAATTTACCGGTTCCATTACAGCGGTCACAGGTCTTTGTCTGCACAAACTGTCCTAATGGAGTCTTCTGTTGGAATTTAATCTGTCCTGAACCATTACATTTAGCACAGGTCTCTACATCACTATCTGATTTAGCTCCAGTTCCGTTACAGTTATCACATTCTTCAGTTCTAGGTACAGTAATCTCTTTTTCGGTTCCAAAAACAGCTTCTTCAAAATCTATTCTCAGATTATATTTGAGATCTGCTCCTTTTCGGCGGGCATTTTTACGCCTACCACGGCCGCCTCCGCCGCCAAAGAACATATCAAATATATCATCAAAACTGCCGAAATCACCTTGACCAAAACCGCCCTGGCCGAAGCCAGCTTGATCTTGATCCACACCAGCATGGCCAAACCGATCATACTTGGCCCTCTTTTCTTCATCACTTAAGACTTCATAGGCCTCCGATGCTTCCTTAAACTTCTCTTCCGCATTAGGTTCATCGCTGACATCAGGATGATATTTCTTAGCCATCTTTCGATAGGCCTTTTTAATCTCTTTCTGACTGGCATCCTCGTCAACACCTAAAACTTCATAATAATCCTTTTTACTCATAACTTAACTTTCACCACCCTATCAATAATAATCTGAAAATATAAACAGAGCCAAAGCCAAAATTTCTTTGACTTTGACTCTAGTTTAACACTATATCCTGATTCTATCAATTATTATTCTTCATCATCTACTTCTTCAAAGTCAACATCAACTACATCTTCATCATCTTCTTGACCAGCTGTTCCCTGAGCTCCGGCAGCACCCGCTCCTGCAGCTCCTGCTCCAGCTTGGGCTCCTGCCTGCTGTTGGGCTTGAGAATACATTTGTTGTGTCAATTCATGGAGCTGGCTACTTAAGTTCTCTTTCTTCTCTTCAATTAAATCAACATCAACTTCATCCGGATCAATATTATTAATATCAATATCTTCTAAGACATCTTCTAATTCTTCTTTAGCAGTCTCAATCTGGCTGACAGTAGCATCATCAGCAGCTTCACCTGCTTCTTCAATTGTCTTCTCTACCTGATGAACTAGACTATCAGCTTCTGTAACCGTCTCTACTGCTTCACGGCGCCGCTTATCCTCTTCAGCATTTTCTTCGGCTTCTTTTACCATCTCTTCAATCTCTTCATCAGAAAGACCTGTATCAGATTCAATTGTGATTTGCTGCTCATTACCGCTGCCTTTATCCTTAGCAGACACATGCACAATACCATTCTTATCAATCTCAAATGTTACTTCAATCTGAGGTACTCCACGCGGGGCTGGAGGAATCCCGGTTAACTGGAAGCGGCCGAGTGTCTTATTATGTTTGGCCATCTCCCGTTCTCCCTGTAGAACATGAATGTCTACAGTTGTCTGATTATCAGCAGCAGTAGAGAAGATCTTGCTCTTCTCTGTTGGAATTGTTGTATTCCGCTCGATTAACTTCGTGAAGACACCACCCATAGTTTCAATACCTAAGGACAACGGCGTAACATCTAATAGTACTAGATCATCAACTTCGCCGGCTAAGACTCCGCCCTGAATAGCTGCTCCGACAGCAACACATTCATCAGGGTTAACACCTTTATGGGGCTGTTGTCCCAATTCATTCTCTACTGCTTCACGAATAGCAGGAATTCGAGTAGAACCTCCTACTAAGATCACATGGTCGATCTCATTCTTGCTCAAATCTGCATCAGATAGCGCCTGCCGCGTTGGCTTCATTGTCTTCTCTACTAAATCAGAAGTCATCTTTTCAAATTGGGAACGACTAATATCTATATCAAGATGCTTAGGTCCGCTCTCATCCTGAGTAATAAACGGTAGGTTAACATTAGTAGTAGCAACACCTGATAATTCAATCTTAGCTTCTTCGGCAGCTTCATTTAAACGCTGCAGCGCCATTTTATCTTCACGTAGATCAATCCCGTGTTCTTTTTCAAACTCTTCAGCTAAGTAGTCAATAATTTTCTGATCGAAGTCATCTCCGCCTAACTTATTATTACCGCTAGTAGCAACAACTTCAAAGACTCCGCCGCCTAATTCAAGGATTGAAACATCAAAGGTTCCACCGCCTAAATCATAAACTAGAATAGTCTGATCCTCTTCATCATCCAATCCATAAGCTAAAGAAGCAGCAGTCGGTTCATTGATAATTCTTTCTACTTCCAGACCGGCAATCTTTCCTGCATCTTTAGTTGCTTGACGTTGAGAATCGCTGAAGTAAGCAGGTACTGTAATTACTGCTTTCTCTACTTCTTCACCAATATAATCTTCAGCATCCTGCTTTAACTTCTGCAGAGTCATAGCAGAAATCTCTTGCGGTGTATACTCTTCACCTTCTAAAGTTTCTTTATGATCAGATCCCATATGGCGCTTGATAGAAGCAACTGTATCGTCAGGATTAGTAATTGCCTGACGCTTAGCAGCTTCTCCCACTAGTCGCTCACCTTTATCAGAATATCCTACTACTGAAGGAGTAGTTCTATTTCCTTTCGCATTAGGAATAACAGTGGGATCACCACCTTCAATTACTGCCACACAAGAATTAGTAGTTCCTAAGTCAATACCTATCACTTTTTCTTTTTTACCCATACTACATCATCCTCCTTAATTAAAGTGTCAGAATAATTATCACAATCTATCCAGGGCATAAATTACCCTGGTTATGTAAAAAGAACTTTTTGGTTTTGATTATTATAATCTACTCTGCAACCTTGATCATTGCTGCTCGAAGCACCTGGCCGTTAAAGGAGTATCCTTTCTGTAATTCCTCAATAACAATACCTGATTCATACTCCTCACTGGGCTCCTTGGCTACAGCTTCATGCAGATTAGGATCAAACTCTTCACCGACAGTTGAAATTTCTTCTAATCCCTCTTGTTGCAATACCTTCACTAACTGCCGGGAAATCATCTCCATCCCTTCCATGAAATCTGCTAGATTTTCATCTTCAGCAGAAGAAGCAAGAGCTCTCTCAAAATTATCCAGAATCGGTAATAACTCACTGACTAACTCTTTTGTTGCATTCTCTTTTAAGTTATCCTTTTCCTTCTTAACTCGATTTTTATAATTGGAAAAGTCAGCTCGCTGACGCTGTAATTTATTTATATACTCTTCCTTCTCCTGTTCACTCCTTTCTAACTCTTTCTCTAAATCTTCTATCTGTTCTTTAAGATCGGATACTTCTAATTCTTCATCCATCGCTTCATCAACTGAATCTTCAGTAACTTCTTCACTTTCTAATTCTGCTTCATCTTCCAGTTCAGCTTCTTCTTTCTCTTTCTTCTCTTCTTCAAAGTCAAACTCTTTCTTAGCAGCTTGATTATGACTCATTACTCTCACCACCCAATCTTACTATTTATTTCTTTCTGTTTCATCTAACATGTTACTCAAAATCTGGGCTACAATCTTCACTTTAGAAACAACATTAGGATATTCCATGCGGGTAGGTCCTAAAACTCCAATCTTACCTATCGCCTTATCGCCTAACTGATAAGTAGCTGTTACCATACTGCAGTCTTTGATTTCATCAAACTCATTCTCTTGACCTATAATTACCTCTACTTCGGAGGAATTATAGATCTTTCCTAAAATATTATACAATAATTCTTCCTTTTCTAAAACCCTTAATACTGCTTTAACTTTCCGAATATCATTAAATTCCGGCTGTTCTAGAATATTTGTCGTACCGCCTAGATAAATCTTCTCATCAAGACTGACTCTAAACAGATCATCAGCCAGAAATCCTAAATCACTCACCAGAATATCCAATTGATTAATCAAATTCTTTTCCAGGTTATTTAACAGATCCTTATCTATCCCACTTAAGGATAATCCCTCTAGGTTTTCATTTAGATATCTAGAAATCTTCTGTAATTCAGACCTGCTTAGCTCCCCCGGCATCACAACTACCTTATTTTGAACTACTCCAATATCCGTCATCAGAATCAATAACATATGTCTACTATCCAACGGAATTAACTTCAATTTCTGAAATACACTATCCTGCACCTGTGGAGTTAAAACCAAAGAAGTATAATGCGTCAATTCCGATAACATATCTGAAGTCTGTTTAATAATATCATGAATCTCTTTAGCCTTTGATTCATAATTATCCTTTATTTTCTTACGCTGCTGTTTAGAAATATCTCTAAGTTCCATCAATGTATCGACATAGAATCTATATCCCTTATCAGATGGAATCCTTCCTGCAGATTTATGCGGCTTCTCCAAATAACCCATTTCCTCAAGATCAGCCATTTCATTTCTAATGGTTGCAGAACTAACTCCAAAGTCATATCTGCGGGCCAAAGTACGGGATCCTACTGGTTCAGCAGTCATTACATACTCATTAATGATGGCTTTTAGAACATCCTTTTTTCGGTCCGTCATCTCCAGCATTGACCATCACCTCTCAATGTTAGCACTCAAGGCTAATGAGTGCTAATAATTAGCTATAATTAAGATAACACTTACCTTACTATTTGTCAAACATTCAAAGATTTGATTTAATCAAATTAACTAACTGAAACCATAAAATACTAGTTTATACTTTAATTATTGTCAAAGAATAAACTCAGCTAATACATCATTAGCCAAGACCCTTCCTTTTTCAGTAAGTGCTATCTGCTGAGAGTTAATCTCTATCAACCCCTGTTTATTTAATTTTTTCAATTCTTCATTGTATATATTATGAACCGACTCTCCAAATCGTTCCTCAAATTCAAGTGTCGAAATCCCTTCTTTTAATCTCAATCCTAAAATCATAGTCTCTATTATCTTATCTTCTCTACTGAGAGATTCTTCTATTTCTACAGGTTTCTCTCCATCCTTAATTACATTAATATATTCCCCGATCGATTCCAGATTATTCCCCCGAAACTCTCCATCATAAAAATGAGCCCCCGGTCCTAAAGCTAAATACGGTTCATTCTGCCAGTAAATTTGATTATGTTCAGACCTATAACCCGGCTTAGCAAAGTTAGAAATCTCATAATGCTCGTATCCATTATCAATCAATAACTTCTTGGTCAGCTGATACATCTCTAAATCCAAATCCTGGCAAACAGGCTCTATACGTCCCTGAGCTAGATCTTTCCCTAACTTAGTTCCCGGCTCAATTTTCAAATTATAAGTAGCTAAATGCTCAGGAGCTAGCTGTAGAGCAGATTCTAAAGTTACTTTCCACTGGCTTAATTTCTGACCAGGAATAGCAAAGATTAAATCCAGATTAATATTTGCAAATCCTACCTCTCGAGCTAAATAATAATTCTTTTCAGCCTTCTGAGCTGTATGTATTCGACCTAATTTATTCAAAATTCTATTATCAAAAGACTGCACTCCAAAGCTTAAACGATTAATTCCAACCTCTTTAAAAATCTCAAGCTTATTTTGATCAACAGTTCCTGGATTGGCTTCAATCGTTACTTCAAGTTCTGTTTTTAATCTAAACTCATCTTCTAATACTGATAATAACTCAGCTATAGTCTGACCGCTAAAACAGCTGGGAGTACCTCCGCCAAGAAAGATGCTCTTCAGCTGTGGATAGTCATAATCAGCAGCAACCAGCTTTATTTCTTCACATAAAGCCGTAAAAAATTCTGCAGCCAAATCATCCTGCCAAGCTACAGAATTAAAATCACAGTAATAACATTTTTGGATACAGAAGGGAAAATGTATATAGAGTCCATATTCTTCCATCTAAATTACTCCCTTTATTCATCTATACTCAAGATAGCCATAAATGCTTCCTGAGGAATCTCTACACTACCTACCTGTTTCATTCTCTTCTTTCCTTCTTTCTGCTTCTCTAACAGTTTTCTTTTTCGGGAAACATCTCCTCCATAACACTTCTGGAGCACATTCTTCCGCTTAGCCCGAATAGTCTGGCGGGCAATTACGTTATTACCAATAGCTGCCTGTACAGGAACTTCAAACATCTGTTCAGGAATAAACTCTTTTAGTTTTCTAGTTAGGCTCTGACCGATCTCATAAGCATTATCCTCATGTACAATACAGGAGAGGGCATCTATCGGATCTTTATTGACTAAAATATTCAGCTTAACTAAGTCTGCTTCGCGGTAACCGACAAATTCATAATCCAAAGTAGCATAACCACGCGTTGCTGATTTAAGCTGATCAAAGAAATCAAGAATAATTTCACTCAACGGCAGCTCATAAACTAGCTTAACCCGGGTTTCATCCAGATACTGCATATCTTCAAATTCACCCCGACGATCCTGAGCCAGTTCCATACCGTCCCCGACATAATCATCAGGCAGCATAATTGTCGCTTCCACAAACGGCTCTTCAATAAAATCTATTTCCTGAGGTTCAGGCATCTTGGCTGGATTCTCAATCTCCAGTACTTCGCCATCTTCTTTATGAACCTTATAGACTACACTAGGAGCTGTTGTAATTAAATCCAGGTCATACTCTCGTTCCAGACGTTCCTGAATAATCTCCATATGCAGCAGTCCTAAGAATCCACCGCGGTAGCCAAATCCTAAAGCTTCCGAAGTCTCTGGTTCAAAGGTTAAAGCAGCATCATTTAACTGCAGCTTCTCTAACGCATCACGCAGTAGGTCATAATCTGCACCTTCGACCGGATATAGACCACAATATACCATAGGCTTCGCTTTCTGATAGCCGGGCAGCGGCTCGTCGGTAGGATTATTAGCCTCAGTAATTGTATCTCCTACCCGCGAATGCTTAACATCTTTAATTCCAGCAATTACATAGCCTACTTCTCCTGCTACCAACCTGTCAACTGATTCCATATTCGGAGTGAAGATACCAACTTCCTCTACTTCAAAGGTCTTTTCAGTAGCCATCATCTCAATCTCCATTCCTGGTTCGATGCTTCCTTCTACTACTCGATAATAGGCAATCACTCCTTGATAAGGATCATATACAGAATCAAAGATTAATGCCTTAAGCGGTCTGTCTATATCTCCTGCTGGAGAAGAGACTCTTTCTACCACTGCATCTAAGACTTCTCCAATTCCAACTCCCTCTTTAGCACTGGTCAAAATAGCTTCATCCGGATCTATACCGATATCAATCAATTCTTCTTTTACTAAATCAGGCCGAGCGCTATCTAGATCTATCTTATTAATGACAGGAATTATCTCTAAATCAGCTTCCAAAGCTAGGTAAATATTGGCCAAAGTCTGGGCTTCTACCCCCTGAGCAGCATCAATAACCAACAGAGCTCCTTCACAGGCTTCTAAACTTCTCGATACTTCATAATTAAAATCAACATGTCCTGGCGTATCTATTAAATTCAAAATATAATTCTGTCCATCATCAGCTTCATAATTCATCCGTACTGCTTGTGCTTTAATTGTAATTCCACGTTCTCGTTCTAACTCCATAGTATCCAATAACTGTTCTTCCATATCACGTTCTTCAATAGTATCAGTATATTCTAATAATCTATCAGCCAAAGTAGACTTACCATGATCAACATGGGCTATAATACAGAAGTTAATAATTCTATCTTGATTAACTCCACTCAATTTCTGCTCCTCCTTTATCCCTAGCTTGCTTTTACAATTATAACACCGATTTCTCAATTTATCAAACTAGGTATCGACTGGGCTAATTATTTAGCTCATCATCCAGAAGAGAAGCAATTACATCAGCCATTAAGCGTGTAGACCGCTTGGCTTCTGCAGAAGTATTGCTAACGCCTCCAATCTCTAATAATACAGAATGAGGATGAAGGTCCTGATTATACCGTCTATTATCCACCACTTTAACCTTTCTTAATAGATTAGGATACATACTGTTTATCTCATCAGCCAATCTATAGGCAAACCTTAAGTTCTTTCTCCATTCTGGATGGCTTAATCCATAATTCTTATTAGCTTTGGCTACTACAATCATAACTTTAGCTACTTTCTGCCCATCAATTGTTGTAGTAAAGAGTTCTTTATCCTGTTTAGCTAATGCATCACGATGAATATCAAATACCATCTGTAAATTAGGATTATCCTCTATTAACTGACGGGCTGTTTCTCGTGATTCCATATAAGATTCTCTATAGACACTATCATTAACCCGAGTCGAATGAAGAGCATTAATGCCGTGTTTAGATTCAAGCCGTTCAATCAATTTCCTTCCTACTTCTACAACATCTCCTCTCGTTCCCGGCTTGGAATGAAAGTTACTAACACTTTCTTCATAGCTTTCTGAAGTATGGGTATAATAAATTCCAACTAAATTATTATCATCAAACTTTTCTGTCTTTTGAGATGGTTCCGTCTGGGTGAAATTTAATTCTGTCTCTTGGACTTCATCCTGGGCTTGTCTCTTTTGGTTAAATGTTTCTTTCTGGTCAGCCTCTGTCTTTCTTTCCTCTCTTTCTGCCATATTTCTATTTACAACTGATAAATTTGGAAGCTCTGCTTGCAGAATGCTAGCAGGATTATCCATTTTTACTCCAATTAAAAAGTCAGATGCTTGATTAATCAAAACTATCGGGTCATTCAACACTTCCTTAAAACTATTTTTTTGCTGACTGCTGCCTAAAATAGGTATAGCTTTCTGTAAGATCTCTTTAGAATTTCTAATATCAAAATGTAGTAAATGATTTATTAAATTTTCCTTGTCCAATTTATCTTTAGATTGCTCCTCTGGATTAAAGACTGATACTGCTGCCGGCTTTCTTTCGGAATTATAAACTGCGTTAACAGAAATAAGCCCCAATAATATAACTAGAAAAACAATAATTGCTTTAATTAAATTATTAGAAATTAAATCCATAGTTTCACTCCATTCTATTATGATAACTATGCAGAATTCCAGAAAATATAACTAAGAAAGCTCTGGCTAAAAGCCAGAGCTTTCTTTACTGCAGATAGAGTGAAACATCTTCTTTTTTAATATCCGGATGAAAAGCAACATTTAAACCGCCAGCAACTATCCTTCCTACATCCCGAATTAATTCATCTATTCCCTTTGGAGTTACAACTAAATCACCCAAATAGGGCTGTAGTATTCTTTTGATCAACTGCTGTTTCTGTTGATTATTAACCTGTCCTAGTTCTTGCTGTAAATTAGTATTACTTAAACCTCTATTTTCCATTAATTCATCAATTGTATCATTAACTATAGTTACGGAATTAACAACAGTTGGAATACCTAAAGCAATCACTGGAACTTCCATGTCTTCTTTAGTAATCCCTAACCGCTGTTTTCCTAATCCAGATCCGGGATAAATACCGGTATTACTGATTTGAATAGTAGCATTAAGATGTTTAGCTTCTTTAGCAACTAAAGAATCGACTGCAACTACTAAATCAGGATCAACTCTATCGATAACTCCTTTTAGAATCTCTGCTGTTTCAATTCCTGTTAAACCCAATACTCCTGGAGCCAGAGCACAGACAGGCCTCATACCGTCCCGCACATCTTCTGGTGAAGAATCATACAGATGTCTAGTTACTAATAAATTGTGAATTACCCGCGGGCCTAAGGCATCAGGAGTAGCATTCCAATTACCTAAACCGATTACTAAAATTGTCGGTTCTTGATCAAAAGTTTTAGCTAAAGAATTATAATCTACTAATTGATTTAATTCTGCTGCCATTACTCCGCTTAAATATTCATGAATCTGGCGATTATTCTCTCTTAATTTATCAGAGTGGATTGTAATATAATGCCCAGGCTTTTTACCAAGAGCTTCAGCTGCCTGCTTATTCATTACTTCGATTCTAGTTATCTTGGCATGATCTATTGTCTGTTCATCTACCTTAACGCCTTTGACTTCACCGCCAGTCCGTTCAACAGCTAAATCCCGAGATTCAATTGCTAAATCAGTATAAGGATTAATATTATCTTTTGACACTGGTATCTCCTACCCTAATTAATTAGTTATCTTAATTCTGTTGGAACAACAGCATCAACAATTCCAATTACTAATGCTGCCAGTAAAGCTCCTATTATAGTTACTGTCATATTACCAACTACAAACTGAGTTAAATAAATTACAGATGCCGAAGTCAGAAAACCGACAAGACCTCGACTCTGGGGTGAAACATCATCACCCAGAATGCTTTCAATGATATATCCTATAAGCGCGATTACTACTGCTGCAATCAAAGCATTAGCAAAGCCTACAATCTCAAATCCCGGCAGAAAATAACTTACTGCTAAAAGTACAAAAGCTGAAACTATAAATCTAATAATTGCTCCTAACCAGCCTTGCATTTTTTCACCTCCTTAATTTCAGTTATTATAATAACCATTTCTATTTTTTATATTCAAAACTGGATTATAACTTGCAATTTTATGTTCTCTATGATAAAATTCTTCTTGTTACTCTGGAATGTAAGCATATTTTACATAGCTAGTTATTGCTAACATTAAAGGAGGTGACTGAAAATGCCAACTAGTAAATCAGCTACTAAACGAGTAAGAGTCGCCAAAAAGAAAGAAGAGAGAAATCGAAAAGTTAAAGATCAACTAAAAGAAGCAATTAAAAATGTTGAAGAAGCTTTAGAAGCCGAAGAGGTAGAAACTGCTAAAGAAGAATTAAGAGAAGCTAAACAGACAATAGATAAAGCAGTTACTAAAGGTATCTTACATGAAAATACTGCTGCTCGCAGAAAGTCCAAGCTAGAACGCAGAGTTAATAAATTAATCAATTAAAAAAATCCCTACATCATATAATAGATGTAGGGTCTTCTTATTTAATTACTGTTCACTATCTGACCTAGCTTTAAAATTAAAAGTTCTAACTCTAATTCTTTATCCTCTCCAGTTACTAAATTAATATTACTTTCTAATAACTGTTCTAATATATCTTCTAGTTCAGAAATGGAAAAATTCTTACTCTGTTTAATACATTTCTTAATCGGATAAGGATGCTGATTTAATCTATTAGCAATCTGTTGGGGCTTCTTCCCTTGTTGATATAATTCTTTGCACTGCAAAATTAATCTAACCTGGCGGGCTATCATCATTAATAGACCTATTTCAGACTGCCCATTATTTATCATCTGATTTAGTAAATGCAGAGCCTGTTCATTATTCTGTTCCCCGATAGCATCAACGAAGTCAAAAATAATATTCTCCTTTAATAGTCTATCCTTGCTAATAATCTGGCGCACCTTCTTAAAAGTCATTATTTCTTTTGAACCTAAAAAAGTCGATATCTTCTGTAATTCGCTGTCTAAACGCTGTAAATTATTATTGAACATCTTTTCTAATAATTTAACTGCCTTGGAATCAATCTTATTACCTAACTCGTTAGCCCTTGTTTCAATCCATTCATCCAAAGCTTTATACTTTAAATTTTCAAAATCTAAAATCTGTCCTGATTCTTTAAAAGCTTTATACAACTTTCTTCGTTTATCAGGTTGATTGGTAGTCTTTACTAATAAAATTGAAGTTTCAGCAAAATCATTTAATAATTCTTTTAAGTCTTCAGTTTCATCTTTATTAAATCTATTGGTAAATAGACGCTCTCCGTTCAAAATTGTAATTCGCCTGTCAACCATAAATGGAAGTTGATTAACTGAATTGCTTAATTTAGTTAAAAAGCCATCATTACTATCATTTATCGTATCCAAATTAAAATCCTTAAATTCTTCCTCGACAAACTCTGTAATAAACTGATCAATAAATTCTTTCATCAAGTATTCCTCATCGCCAATTAATAAATATAGATTATCTAAATCAGTTATGTCCTGTTCTAAAATATCTTGATACTGCATTTTAGTCACCTCTAATTCCTTATTCTGTATAAAATTTTGAATCCCTTTCTTTTACTTTATTATCTGCCTGTAATTACTAACATATTAATCTGCCGATTTACTAAATACTATTAATACTAAAAATTGTTAGAGCACCTCCGAAAAATCTGATAAAGTCGTTATACCATTCTCTGCTTAATTTAGAATTGAGTTAGTGAACTGGCGATAAATACTAGTATAACACTAAAACATCTAATCAATACTAGTAATGAAGATAAATGAAGATAAAGGAGGTGAAAATAATGAGTGTTCGAAATAACGGTAATCAATTAGTTAATCCAATGGCCATGGAGGCTATGGATAAGTTCAAGCAGGAAGCTGCCCAAGAACTCAATGTCTCTGATGAATATAAATCCGGTTATTGGGGTAACATGACTTCTCGTGAATGTGGAGCCGTTGGTGGACAGATGGTTAAAAAGATGATCGAAGAAATGGAAAATCAATTAGCCAACGGAACTAACATTTCTGCTCAGACTAATGATCAAGAACAGGATTATAATTTAGCCAACAAAGCTGGCAACTACCAGCCTCAACAATAGATTATAATTTTCCGGTATTAACTAAGTTACTAATTAATTCTAGTATACAAAGAATCTCATTACTAAAATACTAGTAATGAAGATAAAGGAGGTGAAAATAATGAGTGTTCGAAATAACGGTAATCAATTAGTTAACCCAATGGCCATGGAGGCTATGGATAAGTTCAAGCAGGAAGCTGCCCAAGAACTCAATGTCTCTGATGAATATAAATCCGGTTATTGGGGTAACATGACTTCTCGTGAATGTGGAGCCGTTGGTGGACAGATGGTTAAAAAGATGATCGAAGAAATGGAAAACCAATTAGCCAACGGAGCTAACATTTCTGCTCAGACTAATGATCAAGAACAGGATTATAATTTAGCCAACAAAGCTGGCAACTACCAACCTCAACAATAACATTAAAACAGTGAGCGGATATAGTCACTATATCCGCTCACTCCCCCTCCTTATACATAATTTCGCCTATTCATAAGCTAGCTATTGGCTTTGAATTCAAAGCCAATAGCTAGCAGCCGTATGGGAATTAAGATTACTATCAAGCTTTTTTATTTTTACTTCCATGACTGTTATTTATTTTCAAGTACCGATTTAAATAAAATTAAATACTATTTATCTTTACTTTTTGATGTAAAAATAATATAATGTGATCATAATGTTGTATTCTTACTAAAATAAAATATCCCTTTTCTACATAAAAATAAATAATTTTACCGGAGGTGATATTCTAAATCACACTATAATTACAGTTTATCTATTTTCCTATTATTACTTATAAAAGATACTACCAAAAAAGCAGTTCCCAAAAATTTAAATAAATTTATCCTAGTAATTAAATAACCAAAAATTAATTTTAAAGGAGTGACTAAAATGAAAAAAATATTTGTATTAAGTCTAGTAGCAATATTGTGTCTTTCTGTTTTTGTCGGCTGTACCCCTTCGTCTGATCAGGCTGCAGATACTACTGAGCAGTCACAGGCAGATATCTCCAAAGAAACTGGGTCAGATACAGATCAATCTGAACCAGAATCCGAAGATATAAATCAGACTCAGACTGAACCAGAGCTTGAAGAAGAAGCTCAAGCTCCAGATGAAACTGAAGATCAAACTGAACCAGAAGATACAGCTGAAAAGAAGAAAACTAACGAAGAAGAGAAAGAAGAGTTTGATCCAGCTGAATTAAGTATCGATGAGTACGTCCAGCATCTTGTTTCCTCTACCTTAGGTGATGCTACATCACAAGGAAATGAAATTCTGTTAAAATATGATTATTCTGATGAAGAATTAGTATTAAATTTGGCTGCTGATGGTAATGAAAGTTATACTGTAGATGTAATCCAAGAAAAATTATTTGCCGCCAGTAATAAACTGTTCTCCAAAGTGTTTACTGACCGTCAAGATATTGATAAATTTACTCTTGTATGGTATCTCTACTTAGTAGATAAGAAGGATGGCGAACAAGGCGGCAAAGCATGTACTATCGAAATGAGCCGCGATACTTTTGAATCTATTAATTGGGATGAAGTTACAAGAAAAGAAGTTCCTAATAAAGTTGATGATTTCTGGATTCATCCTGCTTTAACTGAATAGTAAGTAATTAAGCTGCTTTTTCTCTTAGTAGAAAAAGCAGCTTTTTTATTTGAACTATATTGATATATTGTTGCAGTTTAGAGTTGATATCTTGCAAACGCTCCGAAAATCAGCCCTAATCAATTAGCAATAAATTAACCCTAGAGCTACTATTTAAAGATTACGCTTTATATGTTAACTATTCTCTCTTACGGGGCTGCTTTAAAGTCGCTTGTTGCAAGATATCAACTAATTGTGCAAAATTATCGGAGGAAGCGTTTAAAACCAGATCAATGAAATTTCTGTTCTGTAATACCGCAAATAGTCAATATGTGCTTACAGCAACTTTCATTGGTGATAACCATAGCGATATATCTATTACAAATAGTTGAGGTTCCCCCATTAAATTAGACACTATATTAAGCCATTTTTCTCTCTTTCTCGTAGTCTTTCGGACTCATGTAATCTAAATATGAATGTAGCCTAACTTTATTATAGTAACTAGCAATATATTCAAATATATCTAACCTAGCTTGATTTCTGGTTAAATACTTTTTATGATAAACTAACTCAATCTTCAAAGTACCAAAGAAACTTTCAGCAACTGCATTATCCCAACAGTCACCTTTACGACTCATTGAGGATCTAATACTATGCTGTTTAAATAAATTCTGTACTTTGTGGCTTGCATACTGGCTACCTCTATCAGAGTGGAATATAAGTCCTGCTTCAGGGTTGCGGCGACTTATAGCCATCTTAGTTGCTGACATTATTAAATCTGTATTTATTCTTTTACTCATAGAATAGCCAACTACTTTTCTTGAATAGAGATCAATTACAACTGCCAGGTAAAGCCAACCCTTTTTAGTTGATATATAAGTAATATCAGAGACCCAGACTTTATCTGGTTTATCTATATCAAAATCCCTTTTTAGGAGATTTTCTTTTAAAGGTAAGTCATGATTTGAATTGGTAGTTCTTTTAAACTTTCTTTTTTGAATTGCTTTTAAACCCATTATCCGCATTAACCTAGCAACTCTTTTAATGTTCACTGTATAACCCTCTTTTCGCAGCACTCTATGAATTCTAGGGCTACCATATGTTCCATTATGCTGCCAGTAAATTTCAGCTATTTTAAGTTTTAATTTTTTATTTATTTTTCTCTTTGAGATGGTTTTCTATTTAACCATTTATAATATCCAGAGCGGGACACCTCTAAAACCTGACACATCTTCACCACAGTAAATTGATCACTGTGGTCCCTGATAAAACCGTAAATTACTTCGCTTCGTTCGAGAAGATGCTTACGGCCTTTTTAAAATATCACGCTCTGTTTTAGCATCTTTTAATTCTTTTTTAGTCTTTGAATTTCTTTTTGTTCAGGAGTTAGTTTCTGTTTGCCATGGCCTGGAAAAGCAAGATCACCTTTATCTTTGTACTCTCTACGCCATCTAATTAAAGTACCATAAGGTATGTCAAGATTTTCAGATACATTTTTAACTGTTTTATCTGATCTATTTGATAGTTCAACAGCATCTTTTTTGAATTCTTCTGTATATGTTCTTCGTTTTTCTCCCAATTGTAGCACCTCCGTTACTTCTATTATATCGCTTAACTGGGTGTCTAACAAATTGGGGGAGGGTCATAGTCAACATTTCTCTGGAGCGACTCTTAAAAAGAACTTGGAGCCATGGAGGTTGTAGAATAATTTCTTTTTGTTCTTAGTCCTTTAGATTTGCTCAATACTACCATATTTAGCTCTAAAGGTTACTCCCATAGCCAGCCATTGGTTTGTATGCTGGCTATGGCGGAAAGTTCTTTTTTGAGAGTGAGTGAGACAGGATGTCGAACGAACGGCAAGCGTAAGAGATTTGTTGACTATAATCTGCAATGTCATGAATAAAATCATATTAGCTGTAAATGGAAAGTGACACAATATATCAATATAGTTGTAATTCCATCTGCAATTTATCAAAACTCAACTTAAATTCAACACTATCACTGCCTGTTAATTATTGATTCTGATAATATTTGTTAGCCCTGAAAGATACCATTGATTGTCAATCTTTAATAATTCAAATGATGCATCCATATCATTATATTCAATAACAGAATTATCATTCTTATTCTTTATCTTAGCTTGCAAAGTAGCATTATAAATAGCAAACTCTTTCATTAAATAAGTAACAGCATCTCTAGTCCTAGTCTGCAAATATTTCCGTTTCTTCCATAACAAGCGAACATGTTCAATATATTCAGTATGAGTATACTGGATATCCTCTTGATGAATCAATTTAGTGTTCTTGTAGGCTATCTCTTTATCTCTAAAATTATAAGGATTTACTATAGACTTTAAATTTGCTTCATCTTTCTGTATCAAAGATTTACACCAGATATTCACCGTCTGAGCTATTTTATCTAAATCATTCTCTTTTCCCATGAAATCCCTCCTAAAATGAAAATAGCTAGGTAGAATAAGAATCCTACCTAGCTATTTAATAAGTAATTTACTTATCTTCTTTCTTTACAGCCTGTGGTACTTCTGGTTGGTAATAAGCAATACCACTTACTGATGCTACATTAGCCTTTGTTGCCTTTTTTAATAACTTAGCAATTGCTTCCTTCATTTTCTCACCTCCTTTTCATAAATAATTAGAACTCCATTTAAAAATCATTTATCTTTCAAATATTATCATTTCTACCAAGTAGTTTATAAGCTATAGGTGTTAGTGTAAATAGCTGCCATGAAATACCTAACAATCCTGCCAGCACAAAATAATTATAGTCTGTTCTTAAATTGATAATATAATAGATCAATAATAAACTACTTAAAACAATGAAAGAATAAATCTTAAATCTTGCCCGTTTTTCTTGACTAGTAATCGGCTTTTCTTTAATCTCTGCCGGTGCATAAAGATAGATAATCAATGAACCTGTTATTAAAAGAAGACACACTAATATATTTATATTTTTGATTTGGCTTCCAAAGTTACTCACAATCAATCCCAATGTAGTAAAGACAATAGTTCCAGATAGAGCACAATTTCTAAATCTAGAGGCATGAACTCCACCTGAAAAGATTCTTAACAGTGAAGAAGTAGCTACTGCTGTTAAAGCTAAAACTGTAACATTAAATAGTGAAGAAACAAATATTAACAATAAATAAGTACCTAAAGTTGATAATAGAATTGTTGCTCCATAGCTTAAGACTTCCTTTTCTTCCATAGATAAATCTTTAAATAAACCAAGAACTAATTTTTCACTTAATAATTCAATTCCCTTTTTATCACTCATTTTATCCTCCTTTCTTTAAACAAAAAACTTTACATGAAAATATTTTTTCACGAAAATAAGGGTCAATTTTTAAAACTAATTTATTATTTTTGGTATTTCATTCTAAAAAAAGGAGGAATTCAGATAAAAATATATAATAATTTATAAGTGGGAGGAAAAATATAATAGATTCAATATTTAAATCTACTTACATATAAAAACATAAAAAAATATTTCTAAGTAATGTAACATAGCTTCATACCATTTTTTACATTCTCCCCCCTAACTAAGGAGGTACAAATGAACTTATCTACTATTCAAATCTTATTACATATTGTTCCTGAAAGTTTCCTGCTAATTTATGTAAGCTTAGGATTAATTAATATTAAAATCAAACTTCAACAGCATATAAAAATTACAATTATTTATACTTGCTGTTTAATATTATTAAGAGACATTCTTAATTTATATGGCCTTCACATAATATTTTTATTCTTATCTTTAACTTTATTATTTAGAATTTTTATTGAAATTAGCTGGAATTTAGCAATAATAGCTTCTCTATTAGGATTTATTATTCTATTATTAAGTGAACTGGTACTGTTTCCATTAGTTTTTCAGTATCTTAATACTAATATTAAAACTTTTATTAATAATGATTTAATTTTATTTTCAATTATTTTTTATTTAACTAAACTTCCATCATTAATCATGAGTTTAATGATTTATTTTTTTGATTTCCATCTTTTAAATTCTGAATACTTAAATGATATTTTTGATTTCCATCTTTTAAATTCTGAATACTTAAATGATATTTTTAATTTTACTAATGCTAATTAATTATTACTTTTATCTCAAATCTCCTTAAAATGATGTCTTTTTATCTGAACAGGAGGTTAAAAATGGAACTATCAATCAGTCAAATTTTATTTTTTGTTCTACCCGAAAGTTTATTAATGAATTATGTAGGTTTAGGATTAATTAATATTAAAATTCCAATCAAAAAACATATTAAGATTTCACTTAGCTGTATTTGTAGTTTGGTTATATTGAGAAATATACTTAAGTTATATGGTATTCATATAATAATTTTATATTTTATTTTAACCTTATCATTCAAAAAATTTATTGAAATTACCTGGAGTTCGGCAATAATTGCTTCTCTATTAGGATACATTCTCCTATTATTGGGTGAAACATTAGTTTTTCCATTAATTTTTCAATATTTTAATACTAACATTCAAGAGCTTATCAATAATAAATTGATTTTAAATTGGATTGCCTTCTATTTAACCAAACTTCCATTATTAATTACTGGATTTATGATTTATTTTTATGACTTTAGCTTCTTTGATCTTGAATCTCTACATAAAATCTATAATTCTACTGGTGATAAACAATGAAATGGAAAAGTAATTTAAGAATAAAATATATAATAATCATTCTATTAACTCAGTCATTCCTATTATTAATATTTAATATTAAAAGCCATATTACTTCTTTTAAATTACCATCCGTATTATTAAATATCATTCTATTTATCAGTATCTGCTTATCATTTCTATCAATTATTATGATTAAAGAAGCAATTAAACTGATCAACCATGAAATGAAATTCAAACTACAAAAAGTTAAATTAGAAGAAAAAGAAAAATTAATCGAAAGCTTAAGAAGCCAGAAGCATGACTTTGCCAATCATCTCCAGACACTTTACGGTATGGTACAGCTCGGTAAGAATAAAAAAGCCCAGAAGTATATTAAATCCTTAAGCAAAGACCTGGCTAATCTCAAGTATGAGCAAACCGAAGTTACTAATACCATTTTAGACTCAATCCTAGTTCCTAAAAAAGAAAAAGCAGCTAATGAAAGCCTTAAATTTAATTATCAAATTGATGAAGGTATTGAAAATATAAAACTACCCCTTAATAAAATATTTCGCATAGTATCCAATTTAGTTGATAATGCAATAGATGCTACTAAAGACTTCAATGAAGAATGTAGAATTGAAATTAAAGGAAGAAATGGAAGTGAGGAATACATCTTAAATGTCTTCAATACAGGTCCGATAATCGAAGATAAACTGGTAGGAGAAATACTTGAGGCCGGCTTTTCATCGAAAGGAGCCAAACGAGGTTATGGGCTGCATATTGTTAAAGAACTCGTAAAAGAAGCCGGCGGGAGATTGGAAATAGAAAGTAAACCGGATTATGGAACTGAATTTATATGTTACTTTCCTAAAGACTAGGTTTCCTATTTATAGGAGACCTTATTTACAATCTTATTAAGACGTTTTTGGTCATTATGTAAGTACCTCTGCAGACTAGCAAGATTCTTATGGCCAGAGATCTGTTTGATTTCTGCCAGCGAGGCTCCATTCTGGCATAGATGGCTTAAGAAAGTATGTCTACACTTATGAACTGTCACTTCATCTGGCAGCCCTGCTTCTTCAACCCAACGTTTGAAGTGATACTGCAGAGTCCTTTTATTCAAACGATTCCCTCTTTCGCTTAAAAATAACGGATTTCCCTCTATCAAAACTTGCTGCCGCTTCTGTAGATAGTCCTTAATATACGGCATTAATTCCTTATTAATCCCTATCATCCGCGACTTACCGCCTTTGCCCTTTACTATCCGGAGAATCCTACTTTCCAGATCAATATCAGATAGATTCAGATTAATACATTCACTAACCCGGATTCCGGTATATAATAATACAGCTAGAATAGATTTATCTCTAATAATATTCCTTGATATCTCATCAATAGCTACAAATAGTTGATTAATCTCTTTCTGTTTTAAATAAATTTCTGTTGTCGGTTCCTTTTTAGGCAGTGAAAGGTCAGATGCTATATTATCAGTTAACTTTCTAACTTTACATAAATAATTCCAGAAAGACTTAAGAGACGCTATCTTACGGCAGCGTGTTGTATTAGAATAATCCAATTCTTGGGCTAAATACACTACAAACTTTCTTAATTCTTCCAAGGTTACATTTTCCAATTCAATCCTTTTTAATTTAATCTTTAAATCTTCTTTATTCTCTCCCTGTATTATTTCACCGCCATCATACCATCTTAAAAAGAGAAGAATATCATATTCATAGGCTTTAATAGTAGAATCAGCATAACCCTTTTCTACTTCAATCCACTGTAAAAAATCCTCCATTAAATTTATTAGTTTCATTCTATCTCCTCCCACCTTTACACCTACTTCATATATTTTGATCTACAGACTAATTATTCCTTCTTTACCTCTGTTGTAGCCAATATTTTTCACCATCACTTTCGATAATAACTGCTCCCTCTTCTTTTGTTTCAAATACTTCTGCTTCTATACTTTCTAATCTATTAATCACACCTGCATCAGGTAGATTATATCTATTCCATCTGCCCACTGAAATTACAGATAGCTTAGGCTTAACCTGCTGTAAAAAGTCTAATTTACTGGAGGAATCACTACCGTGGTGACCTACTTTTAAGACTTCGCTATCCACAGGAACCTTCTTTTGTAATAGATACTCCTCTACTTTCTTTTCTGCATCACCAGTAAATAATATCTGGAAATCATTATAACTTAATCTTGTAATCAAAGAATTATTATTAGGATCAGATATACTACCTGGATAATGATAAAAATTAAATTTCACCTTTCCTAAATCATACTTTCCTCCCCCTTTTATCTCTCTATAATCAATCCCTTTTTTCTTTAGCATCTGAAAGAAGCTACTAACTATTTCATTCTGTACTGCTGGTTCTGGAACCAATACTCTATCCACCTCAAACTCCTTGATTACTCTAAATAACCCTTTGTAATGATCACTATGAAAATGTGAAAGAATAATTAATTCCAACTGAGAGACCCCATTCTGGTATAAAAAATCAGCTACTAAATCCTTATCAGGCCCACCATCAATCAAGACTTTCTTCCCTGACGGTAAGGATAATAGAGAAGCACTTCCCTGACCAACATCTAAAAATACTGCTTCTAATCCATCATCAAGAATATAACTGAACTCTGACACTAAAATACAGAGTAGAATAATTAATAAACCAAGGATAATCTTCTCTCTTTTCCGCTGAAAATTAGGAATAATTTCTTCAGCTAAGAGATCCCGGGATTGAAAAAATAAAAAATAATAGATACCAATTACTAAAAGATTAGGCCTAGGCAGCTTAAATGTTAGAAAATCAAACTTCATTAAGTAACCAACTAACTCTAACAAAAAAGTAGATAATAAATAACTAATATTATTCAGTAACTGGGCAAAGATCAAATGTAGATTTCCAACTAATAAGGAGATAAACCCCAAGAAAATAATCAGACTTACTACCGGCATTACTAAGATATTTCCTATTATCGGCCCAAAAGATATCCGATTAAAGTGATAAACCAGAATTGGAAAGGCACCCAGCTGAGCTGCTATTGAAGCTGCTAACACTCTTGCTACAAAGCTAGGTAAGAAGAACAGACGCCTCTGCAGTACAGGAGTTAAATAAATAATACTATACACAACCATAAAAGACAGCTGAAAACTAGGCCGTAACAGATAATACGGATTATAAATTAATATAATCACAGCAACCAGTGATAAAATATTATAGATATTTACTTTACGATTAAACCATCTTCCTATGATATAAAGAATCACTACTGTTCCTGCTCTAACTACTGAAGCCTGTCCATAAGTAATAATTATATAGCCTATAATTAAGAATATCGCCATCAAATCAGCCAACTTAACCGGCAGCTTCAAACCGCGGCAGATACTATTTAGAATCAAAACTAACAGTCCAATATGAAATCCAGAAATTACCAACAAATGATTTAGCCCTACCTGTTCAAATTTATTCATAATTTCATTCGGAAGTAATTCTTTTTCTCCCAATAATAATCCTCTTAATAAAAGATTATAAGGCTCATCTACTGTTTTATCCAGTATCTTACCAGCATGCGACTTAAACTGTAAACTTAATTTTATTAATGGATTTCCTTTATTACCGATTAATCTAATCCTATCTACTTTCCTATCCGATAATAGACTGTAGACTCCCTGCTGCTTTAGATAATCACGATAAGAAAATCCTCCTGGATTCCGATTGGTCATCGGCAGCCGTAGTCGGCCAGTAACTTCTAAGACATCACCATAATTATATCCTTCATCTTTAAGCTTTAATAATACCTTGCCGTGCTTTAATCTATCCTCTTTACCTTCCTGGATAACCATTTCCGGCTCTAAAATATACTTCGTTTCCTTCTTGGCTTTAGATTTTTCAACTACCCTCCCTTTAACTTTTATATATTCACCAGCATAATCGGTAACTACTTTAGAATTTTGGTATTGATACTCCAAATTCTGAACTAGAGTTAAGCCTGCCAGCAGAATAAAGATCAAAATTAATACTTTACTTAACTCCAACTCATAATACCAACAAATAATTATACCGATTATTAAACCTATTTGACTGATTATCAAAATCAATAATGAAATATCAAGCATAAATCCTAAACCTATTCCTGCTGCCAGTGAAAATAATATAATCAAAAAAGGAGCTTTAAATTCTTTCCCTAAGCTCATCGGACTGTCAATCGTTCCTTATTCTCTTGAAAAATCTTTTCACCAATTCGTGATACTTCCTTTAATTCCGATATCTTATTGAAACCGCCGTGTTGATTGCGATACTCAATAATTCTATCAGATAAAGCAGGCCCAATTCGATATAACTGCTGTAATTCATTCTTAGTTGCAGTATTTAAATTAATTTTATCTTGTTCAGTTTTCTTTTGGTTATCTCCTTGAATTGCTGTCTTTTTCTCTGTTGTAACCTCTTTAGGAACAATTATCTTCTCCCCGTCCTTTAATTCTTTAACTAAATTCATCTGGTCTAAATCGGCCTTTGAAGTTATGCCACCTGCCTTATCTAATAATTGAAAGATCCTACTTCCCTCCCTTAATTTATAAACCCCAGGCTGATTGATCTCACCTCCAACTTGAACTAAAATTTCATCCAATTCTTTATCCTCCGACTGCTGCTTCTGTTCTAATTTCTCTTCTTTTGATTCTACAGATTTCTTTGCGGTATTATCTGCTACAAACGCCTTTTCTGATTTCTTATCTGTAAAATAATTGACTGCTATTATTCCGCTGCCGATTACTAAGGTAATTATAATTACCAATAAAATCATTTCTTCCCGTTTAGTAAACCTAAGCATTCATATCCCTCCCTTTTTTCTATTTTTAATCAATTAGCATAAATTTCCTGCATAAAATAAAAAAAGCTCCCTTATTGATTAAATAAGGGAGCTTTTAAACTCTATATTCTACTCTTTACTGAATCACTAAGTTAACCAGTTTCTTAGGTACTACAATTGTCTTAACTAACTCTTTATCTTCTGTTAGATAGTCTTGAACCTTATCTTGAGCTAAAACTAATTCCTTTAACTCCTCTTCTTCAATATTAGGAGCTACTTCAACTCGATCCCTTACATTACCATTAATCTGAACAACAATCGTAATCTCATCCTTCTTTAATGCTTCTTCTTTATATTCAGGCCATTCCTGACAATGAACACTTTCCGACTGGCCTAATTTAGACCATAATTCTTCAGTTATATGAGGGGCAAACGGAGATAAGAGTAATATAGCTGTCTTAACAGCTAAAGCTATTAACTCAATATTTTCTTCAGCTGCCTGATCTCGATATTGATAAAGACTATTTATTAACTCCATAATCGAACTAATAGCAGTATTGAACTGCTTTCTATTATCTAAATCCTCAGTTACATCCTTAATAGCTAGATGTACACTGCGGTAAAGCTCTTTTTCTGATTTATCTAGATTATCTATCTGAAGATTATCTAAATCTATCTCCTTAATCTGATCAGTATATTCAGCAGTAACCCTCCAGACTCGATCTAAAAATCTGGATGCACCCTTAACACCTTCATCATCCCATTCCAGATCCTTCTGGGGAGGTGCAGCAAAGAGCATAAATAATCTTGCAGTATCAGCACCGTAATTATCGATAATCTCCAATGGATCTACTACATTGCCTTTAGATTTAGACATTTTAGCACCATCTTTAAGTACCATTCCCTGGGCCAAAAGCCGCTCAAAAGGCTCTTTAGCATCAGCTATACCCAAGTCGCTAATAAACTTCATAAAGAACCGCGCATATAAAAGATGTAAAATAGCATGTTCAATACCGCCGACATACTGGTCAACATTCATCCAGTAATTTGCCTTCTTGGAATCAAAAATTTCTTCTTCATTTCCCGAATCAGTATATCTTAAAAAGTACCAGGAGGAATCAACAAAGGTATCCATAGTATCTGTCTCTCTTTGGGCCGCCTTACCACACTCGGGGCAGGTAGTATTCACAAACTCATCTACCTGAGCTAACGGCGACTGGCCATGTCCTGTAATCTCTACATCCGTCGGCAGTTCAACCGGCAGCTCTTCTTCTGGTACTGGAACAGCTCCACATTCATCACAATAAATGATTGGAATCGGTGTACCCCAATATCTCTGCCGGGAGACTAGCCAGTCTCGCAGCCGATAATTAATCTCTTTATTACCAATATTATTCTCTTCCATATAATCTGCTATCTTATCAAAGGCTTCATCAGTATCGAGACCATTTAACATTCCGGAATTAACAATCACACCATCATCAGTATAGGCTTCCTCTAGTGTATCGCCGCTCATTTCTTCATCTTCTGGCTGCACAACTACTCTAATATCCAGGTCATACTTTTTGGCAAAATCAAAGTCTCGCTGATCATGGGCCGGCACTGCCATAATAGCTCCCGTTCCATAACTCATTAAGACATAATTAGCAACTAAAATAGGAATCCTTTCCTCGGTCATTGGATTTACAGCATAACCGCCAGTAAAGACTCCTCTCTTCTCAGATTCTTGAGAAGTCCTCTCTTCATCATCCTTTTCCTTCATCTCTGATACAAAGTCCATAACCTCTTCTTCCTGCTCAGTTCCGCTAGTTAATTCTTCTACTAAGGGATGTTCAGGTGCTAATACCATATAAGTAGCTCCATAAACTGTATCCGGACGAGTTGTAAAGACCTCTAACTCTTCATCCAGTCCATCTATAGGAAACTTAATCTCTACACCTTCACTACGTCCAATCCAGTTCTGCTGCATTGTCTTAACTCTATCAGGCCAGTCATCCAGTAACTCATGGTCCTCCAGTAATTCATCAGCATACTCAGTAATTTTAAAAAACCACTGAGCTAAATTCTTCTCCTCTACTTCTGTATCACACCGTTCACAACCTCCATTAACTACCTGTTCATTGGCTAATACAGTTTCACAGCCTGGACACCAGTTAACAGCAGACTCCTGTTTATAAGCTAAGTCTTCCTTATACAGCTGTAAAAATAACCACTGCGTCCATTTATAATAATCAGGATGACAGGTAGCTACCTCACGGTTCCAATCATAACTGAGCCCTAAACTCTTTAACTGCTTCTTCATATTAGCAATATTATCCCAAGTCCAACTGTTAGGATGAATATCCCGTTCGATAGCTGCATTCTCTGCAGGTAGTCCGAAGGAATCCCAGCCCATCGGATGTAATACATTATAGCCCTGCATCCGTTTAAATCTGGCAATTACGTCTCCAATAGAATAAACCCTAACATGTCCCATATGTAGATTACCAGATGGATAAGGAAACATCTCCAGTGTATAATGCTTCGGCTTGTCCGGATCTAATTCAGTCTCAAATAATTGCTCCTCTTCCCAATATTGCTGCCATTTTTCTTCGATATTCGTGAAATCATAACTATCTCCCATCTGTTTTCCTCCTCTTAACTTCTTCTCTTAATTAGTAAATCCTCTAAATATTAAAAATCCTCATCACTAACAACTGCTCTCCAGTGCTAGGACGAGGAATTTCAGGGCAACATTTATTTATAAATGAAAAATTATTTCTGGTGGAGATAGAGGGACTTGAACCCTCGACCTCTTGTCTGCCAGACAAGCGCTCTCCCACTGAGCTATATCCCCACAAATCACTTGTTCAATTTTAGCTCGATTAGTATTATAATTTATATAATTTAATTTGTCAAGTGATTTTTTTAATTTATTGCCAGTCTACCCTTTCAGCATCGCCCCACAGCCGTTCTAACTCATAAAACTCACGCTCTTGCCGGTGAAAAATATGGACAATTATATCAGCATAATCCAACAATACCCACTTAGCATCATCCATACCTTCCTTTCTTTGTAATTCAACCTCAGGATTATCGGATAGCTTGTCTTCAATCCCTCGAGCTATAGCCTGTACCTGAATATCAGTCTTTCCACTACAGATTACAAAGTAATCGGCTATAATGGAAATTCCCTGCAGATTTAAAATAGTAATATCCAAGGCTTTCTTATCATCCGCTGTTTCAGCAATCAATTCAGCTAATTCTTCAGTTCCCATCACTACTAATTTAGCCTCCTATACTCCATCTCTATATTTAATAAAATTTCCCATTCTTCATATAAAATATTCGTTATTAAAGAAGAAAATCCTTTAAAAATAACAAATTAGCTCAACTGATATTTGAATTTTCTCCTAAGATAATCTTAATATCGACTTCTTTTTTAGTATCTACATCTTCCCACTCAATTAAACGCCCTTTCAGATAACCGGCTAATTCCTGAGCCTTATCCGAAACGTTAGGGTTAAAATAAATACAGGTTTGAACATAATTAAAGGTATCGGCATTAGCCGTCTGGACTATATTATACCCAGAACTGGATAATAAAGTCTCTAATTGGTAAGCAGCCCCCTGCTTACCATTACCATTTAAAATCGATATATTCAGTTTAGAGTTGGGTATATACTCTTTAGTATTAATTAGACTATCTACTACTCTATCTACTAACAGTTGATCAGGGATCCAATAGCTAATTCCATCAATATATTCAGGTTCCCCTGGCAATGTTGCCATCCCTACCTTATTCTGATCCAAATCTGTAATCAGTTTAATTAACTCCGGAGCTGCCTGCAGACTCTCCAACCAGGGTAAATCTGTTTCTACATTATTCCTAATATGGCTTAATAATTTAGGAGTTTTTAATAAAACTTTAGGGTTATAAACCCTTTCCAGCAGTGCTTCTAAAAATTTATGCTGTCTTTCTATTCGACCGATATCCCCTAACTTATCATGCCTAAATCTAATATACTCTAAGGCCTTCTGGCCAGATAAAGTCTGTCTACCAGCCGGAATATCGATATATAAGCCACCAGCCTGATCAATATATTTTAAATGCTTTTCTACATTAACTTTAACCCCATCTAAGGTATCGATTATTTCCCGAAAACCATTAAAGTCAGTACTTATATAGTGATCAATTGGTACTTTTAATAAGTCCTCTACTGTTTTAGTAACTAACTTAGGACCTCCATAGGCATAAGCAGCATTTAATTTATGGTATCCATCCCTTCCCGGAATCTCCACTCTGGTATCCCGCGGCAGAGAAAAAAGACCTAATTTTCTGCTTTTTAAATCAAAACTGGCAAGAATTACAACATCAGTTCTGGTTGTCCCATCATCTAAAGCATCAGATCCTAATATAAGACAGTTTATCTGTTCTCGTTCAGTATCTACAGCCGACTGTAGATCATTATCATCATTATCCAGCTGCCAACCCTTCATAAAGACACCAGCGCTAGCAATAATAATCAATAATACCAGTAAAGCAATGAGCTTATAGATAAATCGTTTTTTAGACCGTTTCTTTTCTTTCTCCTGTTTCTTTTTCAGCCGGTGCCGCTCATATTTATTATATTTTGCCACCTCTATCCATCCTTTCTAAGGAAAGCATTTCGGGTAGCTAGCGTCTGGGGATGAATCAAGTCTTCATTCCTTATATGATACTTTAAAGTTCGATCACAGGCTATTCTAATGGCTGAGTCTAAATTAACCCGGGCCTTTTTTCTTAACTCATCCAAGCCTGCACAGGTACGGTTAGGTTCTATATAATCAGCAATAAAGATAATCTTCTCTAATATTGTCATTTCTTCAGCACCCAAAGTATGGATCTTAATTGCATTTAATATCTCTTTATCTTCAATACCGAATTCTTTTTGAACTAACTTTGCTCCTATTGGTCCATGTAACAAACTGGGCACTGTACTTATTACATCATCTACTACTATACCAAACTCTTGAGCCATTTGCAACAGGTTATCATTGGATATCCCCTTAGCAGAATCATGTAATAGGCCGGCAGTTCTAGCCTTCTTAATATCAGCTCCGTATTCTTTAGCTAAATCTACAGCTACATCTCTTACTGCTAAAGAGTGCTTTAATCTCTTTTGAGAAATCATTTCTTGCAATAACCGAATCTTCTCTCTTTCTGTCATCAAACCACCTCTTACTCTTCTTTATAAAGCTTTCGCTTTTTGATATAAGCTTCTACTGTATTGGGTAATTGATACTTAATCGGCCTTCCTATCTTGACTCTATTCCGAATATCTGTAGAAGAAATAGCCAATCCCGGAATCTTTAATTGGAATATCTTTTCCTTATATTCTTCATAAATCCCTTCCTCCAGTTTGGATAAAGAATAACCCGGTCTAGTAGCAGCAATAAATTTACACTCCTGTAGTAGCTGTTCAGCCTTCTTCCAGGTAAATATCTCTAAAATAGCATCAGCTCCAGTAATAAAGTATAAATCTACGTTATCCAGCATTTCTTTAAAGGTTTGAACTGTATCTATAGTATAGGACAGACCTCCACGGTCTATTTCAAGCCGGGAAACACCAAATTTAGAATTATTCATAGTAGCCAAGATTGTCATAATATACCGGTCTTCAGCATCAGTAATCTTCTGTTCAGTCTTATGCGGAGGATTAGCTGAAGGCACAAAAACAACTTTATCAAGTTCATATTGATAAGCAGCTGCCTCAGCAGTAACTAAATGACCGTTATGAATCGGATCAAAGGTCCCTCCCATAATCCCCAATCGATCAATGTTATCTTCTATTAAATCATCTAACATCAATTTCAACCCCTATAACTATTAGTATCGCTACTATAATATGATATAATAATCTATACCATCTCTCAAGAATAATTAACAGTATTTTTGGTAAAATAATAAAAAGCTATCGAAAAGGAGGATAATATGAATATTGACAATAAATCCAGTTTTTCGATTTTCGATTCCTTATGCAGCTATTCACCAGCAAAATTAAAAGAAAATAAATTTTATTTATCAAGATTAAAACAATTAATTGATAAGAATCCCCAACAATTCTTTAACCAATTATTCTTTGATTATTACTGGCAATCTGATCAATTAGAGTTAATGACAGTAATAAAAAGATTAAGGTTAGTAGCCGACCAAATTAAACTACCTATTCTTAATTATTTAATTTATTTAGAACAACCATATAACTCCGCTTTAAATAATTTTACTCAACAGAAAGAATTATGCCAGTTTATTAGAAAAATAAGATCTACATTAAAGGATTTAGTAAAGGAAGAAATTACCCACAACCAAGCTTCACAAAAAACTCAAGCTAAAATTAAAACTGGACTCAAACATGTAAACCAATTTGATACCTATGCTGAACGTAGATTTGAAATTGCTGATAGGGGATTCAATAACAGAGAAGTAATTGAAAATATATCTAATTACTTATCTAAAGCCAAACCTCTAGCAGATTTAGCCTACTTTGATGATCTCTACTTTTGTAGAAAAAAATTAAAACCAATTCGTAATCAATTAAACCAGAGATCATTCAATAAGTTTATACAGAAGTTTATTAAAAATAAATTACTAACTACAGCTAAAAAAGAAAAAATATTAAACCATTTGCAGAATTTTATCACCCAATCATTTCTTGACCAGCAGTCAAAACGAGCCTATGCAGTTTATCTTACTTTAGGTATTTCTATCCCTTGGGAGAAGCACCACTTTATCAAACGTTTAATTCTGAATAGCCACTTAGAAACTAAAATAAAACAACTTTAACATAATAATAGCTCTATCCTGTAGATTAACACCAGAATAGAGCCATATCATTAAATAAATCTATGCTTTTTTACTTTCTTCACTACCTGGCGAAGTAATTCCTATTTCCTTAGCTGTATGATCTCTACCTAAGAAATAATTGCGCCAAGGAGAATTATGGGTTAAGTCCCAATCAACTGGTGGAACCCAATTATCTCTTAACTTTTCTTCTTCTTCATAGGCCTTTAATCTATCATAGACTCTTACATAAAGACACTTCTGCTCCTCAGGATATACTTCACACCAACCGTCTTTACTGCCGCCACAAGCACCATTTCTTTGGTTCTTAGGACATTGTGACATTGGACATAAGTAAGCTAAATCGACTAATGCACAATCTCCACATTCTTCACACTCATTAGTAATAGTCTTAATTACCCGTTCCATAAAGTTGAATGGTTCTTCTAATAAGCCATCTTCTGAAACATTACAAATCGACTGCATCGGACCAAAGAAAAGGCCATCTGGTTCAAAAAGTAAATTATGTCCTACTCTAATTAGCTGATGGGCTGTTTCTTTGCTAGGCTTAGACTTTCTTTGGGCAGGTTGATCAGTATTTAAGCCCGTTTCTTCATCCTTTTCAAAATAATAGAAGCCGTCTTCCATTGGAAAGTCAAATTCATGTATATAATCTCGCCAATTAGGAGCTAACTCTTCTCCTTTTTCTATAACAAACTCAACTCCCTCATAATCTAAACCGTGTCCACCTATATGGGCTCCAGCATAACCCATTCCCTTCATAAAGGCATACATCTTAGCTGCTCTCATTAAACGAGCCTGTTTCCCATTATCCTCCGCTTCTTTTTCTTTTTTTAGCTGTTCTAATAAATCATCAGTTACTACACAGCCCGGAATTCGGTTAGCATTCATAGCCCGTCCAGCACCGTAAGGTAGAACAAAAAGATTTCCAATAACCGGAACATCCCAGTCATTCATTTCTACAAATTGGATTAGTTCATGGAATTTACGGGCATCATAACCGAGTTGGGGAATGATAAACTGGGCTCCCTTTTCAATCTTCTTCTTCAACTTATAATACTGAACCATCTGTTCTGATTCTAACCTCTTAAATGGAGAAACTGCTGCCCCCGGAAAGAAATTTGTTTCCTTTAAGCTTACTGACCGTCCAAAAGGATCCTTATACTCCAAACCTTCATTTAAATCAGTAATTAAGTCCAAAGCCTGTGTCGGATCCAGATCATAGACCGGTTTAGAAGCCCCTTTATATCCTCCCACCGGGTAATCTCCAGTCATTACTAAAATATTAGATACCTCTTCGCGTTCTAGAGAGTATAAGAAGCTTTCTATCTGATTTCGATTCTTATCTTTACATGTAAAGTGGACTATAGGCTCAATTCCCAACTCTTGAACCTTCATTCCTAAATACTCAGCTGAAATAGCTGGATTACCACCGGGATTTTCAGTTATAGTCACCCCGTCCACTTTGTCACTTTCAGCAGCCTTTTCTGCATTAGTAAAGATCTCTTCCTGGTTTGTCTCTCTTGCTCCACGTCCTGGTATCAACTCCCAAGTTACTGTAAAATCATCCTTATCAGTAATGGATTCTTCTAATGAATTCTCTGCCATTCTTAAAATCTCCTCCTCTTAAATCATAAATAATAATTATAAATAATTACATTTTAAAAATTTGAATTTAAAAAATTAAAATAAAGTTTATAAATACACTTCAATATTGAAATATATTTACTTCCTACTATGATCATATTCTATAAAAATGAAATTAATCCTTTTTATATTTGAAATTTTGTATTAATTATACTTAGAAAAAAATTAATAATAAAAAAGGCCAATATGCCTCCTTAATCCCGAAGACATATTGGCCAAAATAATTAATTTTTAACCAACTACTTATTCACGAATCTGTCCATCACCATAGCCAACAAACTTAGTAGTAGTTAATTCATTGACACTCATTGGACCCCGAGCATGTAATTTTTGAGTACTGATTCCAATCTCAGATCCTAAACCGAACTGTCCTCCATCGGTAAATCTCGTAGATGCATTAACATAAACAGCAGCAGCATCAACAATATTTAAAAACTTACGTGCTTTATGATAATTATCAGTAATAATTGCTTCCGAATGTTTAGTATTATATTGATGAATATGATCGACAGCTTCTTCAAATCCATCGATGACTTTAACAGCCAGAATATAATCCAGATACTCCGTAGACCAGTCTTCTTCATCTGCTGGCTGAACTCCAGAAACTAATCTCTGTACTGTTTCATCTCCTCTGATCTCTACATCTGCTTCCTGTAATTTAGTAACCATCTCCGGTAGAAAATCTTCTGCAATTTCTGAATGGACCAATAATGTCTCCATAGCATTACAGACGCCAGGACGCTGAGTTTTAGCATTCATTACAATCTCTTGGGCCATCTCTTGGTCTGCCTCATTATCTATATAAGTATGACAGTTTCCAACGCCGGTCTCAATTACAGGTACCGTCGAATTATTAATAACAGCATTAATTAAGCCGGGACCGCCGCGGGGAATTAAGACATCTAAGTATTCATTCAGTTCGAACATAACTTGTACTGCTTCCCTATCAGTCGTTTCAATCAACTGGATTGCTCCTGTTGGAATCCCACTTTTATAAGCAGCCTTGGCTATTACTTCAGTCACAGCCTGATTGGAATTAATCGCTTCCGAACCGCCGCGCAGTAAAACAGCATTCCCTGCCTTCAGACAGAGGCCAGTAGCATCTGCAGTTACATTAGGCCGTGCTTCATAGATCATTCCAATGACTCCTAAGGGGACCTTAACCTTTCCAATCTGTAGGCCGTTAGGCCGTTTCTTCATTCCTGTAACTTCTCCAATTGGATCATCAAACTGGGCTACCTCCCGCAGACCGTTAGCCATCTTTTCAAGTCTTGCTTCAGTCAACAGCAGCCGATCCATCAAAGCATCATTCAGTCCATTCTCTCGCCCCTGCTTCATATCCTTCTGATTCTCATTTAAAATAAAATCACTGCTGTCTTCTAAAGCATCAGCCATAGCCAGCAGCGCTTCATTCTTTGTAGTAGTATCCAGATTGGCCAATCCTCTAGCCGCCTGGCTGGCTGCTTGAGCCTTATCTACTACTTTCTCTTTAATACTCATTCCTTTTCACCCCTTTAATCAGTTTCTAGACAGACTAAATTATCCCTATGAATAACCTCATCATAATCTTTATAGCCTAAATTATCAATAATTTCAGTTGATTGTAATCCCTGAATAGCTTCTACTTCCTGACTGGAATAATTCACAATTCCCCTACAGATCTCTTCTCCATCTTTATTCAGAACATCAACTACATCACCAGCTTCAAAACCGCCTCTAACCTCTATAACTCCACAGGGTAAGAGGCTAGTCCCCTGATTCAAAAGTGCCTCGGCTGCTCCTGCATCTACAATAAGCTTTCCCTGAACTGCTAGATTAAAGGCAATCCACTTTTTGCGGCTAGCAAGTTTCTGCTCATCAGGTAGAAAGACAGTACCCGGATTGACTCCTTTTACAATCTCCTGGAGAATATATTCCTGGCTGCCGTTAGCGATCATCATCATAACTCCGGCCCGTGTTGCTATCTTAGCTGCTTCAATCTTGGTTGCCATACCGCCGGTGCCTCTATCTGTCCCGGCACCGCCTGCTATCTTTTCTAATTCAGAAGTAATTCTATCTATTTTTGAAATGAGCTGAGCCGTTTCATCCTCGCGCGGATCACTGGTATAGATACCTTCTACATCCGATAGAATAACCAACAAATCAGCATCTACCAGCGAAGCAACTAAAGCAGATAGAGTATCATTATCGCCGAACTTTATTTCATCAACTGCTACTGTATCATTTTCATTAATTACAGGAATAATTCCATAATCGAGTAATTTAAATAGCGTATTCCGCGAATTGAGATACCGCTTTCGTTCGGTAATATCACCTTTAGTCAGAAGAATCTGGGCCAAAGTAGAACCATATTCACTAAAGATTTTCTCATAAATCTTCATTAACAGTCCCTGCCCTACTGCTGCTAGAGCCTGCTTTTCAGGTATGGTATTGGCTACCTCTGTTAAATCAAGCTTACCTCTACCGGCACTGATAGCCCCTGAGGTAACTAAAATTACTTCTTTTCCTTGATTCTTAAGATCTACTATCTGACGGATTAAAGATTCGATTCGACCTAAATCCAGTTTTGATGTAGAATGTGTTAAGGTACTGCTGCCTATCTTAATTACTATTCGATCGGCCTGACGTAACCTGCTCTCAATTGACATCTGAATCACCAACCTAATTTAACCTGGTAGATTATAATAAGGATCTTCTTCACTCTGACGATAGATCAAACAGACATTCCCAATCACCTGCACAATCTCCGCATTACATTCTTCAGCTAACTCTTCAGCCATCTCTCGAGCAGTATAGAGTGAATTATTTAAAGCTCTGATCTTAATTAACTCCTTGGCCTCCAAAACTTCCTCTACCTGCTTAAGTAGATCAGGAGTAATTCCCTTCTTGCCTATCTGTACTACAGGGTTTAGCTGGTTCCCCTGTTTTCTTAAATAACTTCTCTGTTTTCCGGTCAACATCCTGCATTCCCTCCTTTATTTTTTATTCTGCAAAGTATTCAAACTCTATCTCACCGATCTTAACTGTATCTCCATCATTGATTCCATGGGCCTTTAGAGCATCTTCTATTCCCATCTCCTGTAATCTGCGGGCAAAATGATAAGCAGACTCCTCATTAGTCAGATCCACCATAGCAACCTTCCGTTCAATCTCTTCTCCTTGAACTATATACCGACCATTCCGCTTAATGATTTCAAAATCTTCTTCTCCAGCAGGCTGCGGACCTTTAATTACTACTTCTTTATCATCATCTTCTATTTCAGATTCTATAGTCTCTTCTGACGTTTGAACTAATTTATCTACTGCTTGAATCAATTCATCTACTCCCTGTCCGGTTACAGCTGAAATAGGAAAGACTTCATAGCCTTGATCTTCTAACTCTTCCTTAACCCGATCAATATTCTCCTTAGCTGCTGTTAAATCCATCTTATTAGCAGCTACTATCTGCGGCCGTTGGCTTAATTGGGGATTAAACTTTTCTAATTCCTCATTAATCACTGCAAAATCTTCTATCGGATCCCGACCTTCAAATCCAGATACATCCAGAACATGGAGAATTACCTTTGTCCGCTCTAGATGACGCAGAAAATCATCGCCTAAACCGACGCCGGAATGGGCCCCTTCGATTAAACCGGGAATATCTGCCATCACAAAGCTGCTGTAATCTCCTGTCTTGACTACTCCTAAATTAGGTTCAACAGTAGTAAAGTGATAATTACCGATCTCCGGCTTAGCAGCAGAAACACTAGAGATTAAAGTGGATTTACCTACATTAGGAAAGCCGACTAAACCTACATCAGCTAAAAGTTTTAATTCCAATTTAAGCTCCTTCTTCTCTCCCGGTTCTCCATTTTCTGAAAACTTCGGCGCCTGCCGGGTAGAGGACTTAAAGCGAGCATTACCCCGGCCGCCGCGGCCTCCTTCAGCTACTATCAACTTATCCCCTTCAGCAGTCATATCGGCCATCACTTCATCGGTCTGTTTATCATAAACTACAGTTCCCGGCGGTACTTCAATTATCAAATCATCTCCGCCGCTGCCGTGTTTATTTTTCTCCTGACCATTCTCTCCATCTTCAGCTTTATAGATCTTCTGCTCTCTAAACTCCAATAGAGTATTTAATCCTTTATCTACAGTCAGAATAACATCTCCACCTGGTCCTCCATCGCCTCCGTCAGGACCTCCTTCAGGTACAAACTTCTCCCGGCGAAAGCTAGTTACTCCATCTCCGCCGCTGCCAGCTTCCACTTCAATAGCTACTTCATCTACAAACATATCAAACCACCATCCTTATAAGTACAGTTCTTATTATTTATCATACCCTAGCTTAACTAATAAAAAACTCCCAGCAAATAATCACTGGGAGTTAGCACTTCATCTATGCCATCATTTCTAATTGATCTTCAGTATAAACGCTGACCTGACGTGTCTGCTTTCCTTTGCGTTCAAAAGTAACATATCCGTCTTCCTTGGCAAACAGCGTATCATCTCCACCGCGGCCTACATTTAAGCCCGGCTTAAACTTAGTTCCCCGCTGACGAACAATAATGCTGCCTGCAGGAATAAATTGACCGTCGTGGCTTTTTACTCCCAGGCGCTTAGAGATACTGTCTCGTCCGTTGTTAGAACTTCCAACCGCCTTCTTTTGGGCAAATAGCTGTAGATTCATTTCTTTAATCATCTTTTTTACCTCCTTCCAATATTTTTAAATTATCCGGATAGGATTGAGCAGTCTTCTCTAATCCTATAACCATAGTTTCTAACACCGCGTTTATCTCTTTAGTCGCATTAATATCTTCTAAATTACACTGCAGCCAGCCGCCTGAAGTATCAACCTCTACTGACAGCCCTAGATGCTCTGTTAACCCAAATACAGCCGTCTGGAGGATGGCTGATACAGCAGCACAGACTATATCACTACCATATTCCCCATATTCTGCATGGCCTTCAGCCCTGAATTCAGTAACTTGGCCAGACTGGTTACGTTCAATAATTACTTTAACCATCTTTACGCCTGAATATCTTCTATCATTACTTTAGTATAAGGCTGACGATGGCCCATCTTCTTACGATAATTATTCTTAGGCTTATATTTAAAAACGATAATTTTATCGCCTTTTCCGTGTTCTACAACTTTGCCAGTTACTTTAGCATCTTCTAGATTAGGCTGACCAACCTGAAGACCGTCTTCACTAGAAACAGCTTTAATTGTTTCAAATTCTACAGCTTCATCTTCCTCTGTATTTAATTTTTCAATTTCAACTATCTGTCCTTCTTCTACTTTATACTGTTTACCACCTGTTTCAATAATCGCATACATTATTATGACACCTCCTCTACCTCAGACTCGCCGGTAACTAGGTAAACATTACGTTATTTTAAGACCCGCACCGAGCGGTTTTGGTAGTCAACGAATCCTACCACAATTAATTATCACTTACAACTCCATATTCTAGCATAATTCAAACCCAATGTCAAGTTTAAACTTTTCTGACCACCTTTGCTTTAGCATAGGTACGGTAAACCTCAGTAATTTCAACCTCTACCTGCTCTCCTACTAGATGGCCGCCTTCAATAACATCTATAATAAAGCCCTCAATTCGAGAAATTCCATCCTGTTTATTAGTTACATGGGTCTCTTCTATCTCCAGAACCTTCCTTTCCCCCACCTCTACTGGTGAAGCCAGTTCTGCAATAGTCTCCTTACTTCCTGTCTCTACTATATCAATTTCTTCTATATGCAACTTTTTAGAACCTTTGACATAGATATGGCGATCCAGCTCTGCTTCCAATTCCTTTAAGCTATTACCACCTAAACCAATTAAACGAGCTGCTACCTGTGGATGTACCTCCAATAATACTGCTTCTTCATCATCCCGATTGGCAAAAAGATTTCTAAGCTTTCTGATAGCCCTCAAA